>JBFWVD010000091.1:0-17740 GCA_050246915.1 Acidimicrobiia bacterium
CGCACCAACTCCGCCTCGTAGTCCTCCTCGCCGAACATCGCAGAACCAACGATCACCGCCGTCACTGGCGGATCCGGGAACGCCAGAGCGAAGGCACGCAAGAACACATCTTGTCCCTTCCACGGCGAGATCCGGCCCACAAGTCCAACTCGGCGTACCTCTCGCGTCTGATCGCGGCGTGGCCCGGCTTCGGTCACGCTGTCGAACACCACTGGGCTGGGAACCACCGAGCGGATTCGTCGCACGCGTCCAAGCGTGGTCATCGTCGATGCCGAGTTGCTGATGAGCGCGTTTGGCAGCACTTTGGCCGCGAGGCGCACCATGGCGACGGCGGGCTTGGGTAGGTAGTCGTCAGCGATGCGATCTCTGACATGCCAGATGACGGGCACGCGGGCCATGCGTCCGGCAACCGCTCCGTACAGCGCTGCTTTCAAGGTGTTGGTGTGGATGAGGTCGGGCCGCATCTCCTCCAGTCGCATCTGCAACAACCGGCAGTATCGATACGTGTCGATCACGGCAGCCAGCGGAAGCCCCGCTGGCGCGACGTTGTCCTTCTTCACCCCGCGGGCTCGTTCCGACATGGGGAGGACCTCGACGATGGCCCCCGTTTTGCGGAGCCGATCGACGAGCGGTCCATCCTCGGCGAGGATCACGTGGCGCTCGACATCGCCGAGCGCGGGAAGCAGGCGTGCCAACGCCAGTTCGCCCCCCGACAGGCGTGCTGTATGCCCGAGGTACACCACTGTCAACGGACGCTCGGCACGGCAGAGGGCTAGCTGCGTGTCGAACGCCTCCGCGCGTTCCGACCACGACGGGGCGTTCCGCTTCGCAAGACCCGGCTCGGTCTGCAGGGCCGCGGAGACTGCGTCAATGAACATTGACGCATCGGCGATGGTGAACGTGTCGTGCAACTCCCGGAATCCGGCCACTGGCGTGGCCACCACGGGTCGATCGACGCACAGCAACTCATACGCCTTGATCGGATCGAGCGATTCGGTGAACTCGTTCACCGCATGCGGGACGATGAGCACGTTGGCGTGTTGCAGATACGCGGGCACCTGCTCGTACGGACGGGACCCGAGCAGATGGATGTTCGGGTGAGTTCCGAGCGCGTCACTGACTGCTTGCGGCAGCACGTTGGGGCCGACGAGCACCAACTGCAACTGCGGTTGCTCTCGGGCGAGGCGCTCCACCAGCGCGGTGTCGATCCGCTGTTGATGCAACGTGCCGACGTAGACGGCGGTTGGGGCGTCTGGCAGGTCGGCGGGACGTGGCTGCTCCCGCTCGAAGAACGCCGCGTCCACCGCGTTCGGGATGAGCGTGACGTTGCGCCGATGGGCCCGTGATTGCTCCAGCCCCGGCGAGCACACGACGACACGCGCGCAACGATCGAAGAGCACGTCTTCGTTGGCGAGGATTCGCTGTCGTTCCGCGCCCGATGTTGCCAAGGCCCAGTCATCGGTCATGTCATAGAGCGCGGGCCACCTGGTCGCTTCGACCAACGATGCGTACGTCGGGTCGTTGACCCACAACGTCGGTCGGACCATTCCCAGCCTTCTCGCGGCGCGTCTCACCTGGCGAGCCAATGATTGGTCGGCATATCGGCCGAGCTTGCGGGGCAGCACTTTGCGCGGCTGGAGTTGAAGCACCTGCGGGAACCCCGCAACTTGGCGCAAGCCCCGCCGACGCCGATGTCCTCCTCGCCCACGGAGCCAGTGCACAACATCGAACGCTGGCTCGACCCAGAGGATCTGCCGGTTCGGATCGCGTCGCAACAGTTCTTGCACCAGGAACTGGTTGCGTCGCCACACCTCGTCCCACGGCTCCAACGAGCACACCACGATCGGCGAGCCATCGATGTGTATGACCTCGGGATGCGAGCGCAGTACGCGGCGTTGGCGGCCGATCACCCGCCGGCGATACGTCGTACGCGCGTCTCCTGGTGAACGGAGGCGCAGTATCGGATAGCGCAGGAGTGACCCGACGAGCAGCGCACGGCGATGCGACCGCAGCGCGGTCGGTCCCTCGTGCTTGGCGATGAAGTGATCGGTGCCGCGAAGGAAGTGTTCGAGCGTGACCTCCCCGAGGGCCGGTCCGCTTGCCCCACCGATATGGCGCACCTCTGCGTGATCGACCAACCGCACCGTGAACCCTGCGTCGGACGCGCGTTTGCAGTAGTCGCTCTCCTCGCCGTACAGCCAGAACCGCTCGTCGAATTCACCGAGCTTGTCCCACACGGTTCGCCGCGTGAGCAGGCACGCACCGATCACGAAGCCGGTCGGCCGCCGGTCGAACCACCTCAGCAGTCCGAGCGCTTCGTACCAACTCGCCCGAGCGGTAGGAAATGGCCACGCTGGGCGCTGTGGCTCGCCGTTGGGTCGACGCAATCGGGGCCCCGCGACAGCGCATGACGGGTCCGCGTCGAGCGCAGCCATCATGCATTCGAGTGCCGCGGCGGACACGATCGCGTCTGGGTTGAGGAGTAGGACGAGGTCGTTCGTGCCCACGGCCACACCCTGATTGACCGCCGCAGCAAATCCTCGGTTCGTCGTGTTGCGGATGACCGCCGCCCCAGCAGAGGCGCCAATACCGGCAGAACCGTCGCTCGACGCGTTGTCGACAACAACGACATCGCACCAGTCGGGCAGCGATGACAGGCAGTCGGCCAGATGATCCGCGGATTGGTACGTCACGACGACGACATCGAGCCGAGTCATGCGGGCGCGCCATTCGCGACCGCCCGGTAGAGGTCGACGTGCTCTTGGGCGATCGAGGCCCAGCTGTAGTGCGCGGCGCGGCGAACGCCATTGGCCGAGAGCTCGGCCCGTCGATCGGGTCGGCCGGCAAGATCATCGATGGCCTGACGCCATGCATCGGCATCGTCGGGAGCGACCACCACACCAGCGTCGCCGAGAACCTCAGGGAGGGCTCCCGCGTTCGACGCGATCACCGGTACGCCCGAGGCCATCGCCTCGACGACAACGCGACCGAACTGCTCCATCCAGTTCGCTCGTATCTGCGAGGGCACGACGAGCACGTCGAACGTTCGATACACCGCAGGAAGATCATCGTGTGGCAAGGCGCCATGAAATGTCACCGGGGCATGGTTCTGCGACGCGTGCGTCCTCAACGTTTCCGCATGCGGGCCGGTGCCATAGACGTGGAGGTGGTGCGTCGTGCCGGTCACGGCATCGATCGCGACACGAACGCCTTTGTGCTCTTCGAGGCGGCCGACGTAGCCGACGGACAGCGGGCCGACCGTGTCCGACGTGGAGCGGGGGGTGAAGCGTGTGACGTCGACTCCCAAACCGATGAGGCGAACAGCACCGCTGAATCCCTTGTCCCGAAAGATCTTCCCCGCCTCCTCGTTGCACACATAGGTGCCCGCACAGCGCCGGAACGCGCGCTGTTCGAACAATCGGAACGGCCACGGATAGCGCTTGGCGATGTTCTGTGCGCCGTAGAACATCATCGGCGTTCTCCGGTGACCGCACAGCAGCGCCAGGAGGCGAACCTCTGCGTGGGCCAGACTCGCTGGCTCCTCGTGCACATCGATGATGTCGACATCGTTGTGCCACAACAACTTCAGTAGAGCAATCGGGTCGTACACGAACCGATACGGATGACGCCCCACTGTCCGAACCGGACGGACGAAGGTGTCGTCGCCGAGGTCTGCGGTGACGACGGTTCCCCCCTCGTTCCATCGCCGTGCGCATGCCAGTGTCACGTCGATATCGATCGCCCGCATGTGGCGGTCTCGGGCTCGCCACGCGGATACGACGCCCGAGTGGTACACGCGTAGGACCCTCACGTAGATACAGGCGCCCGTCTCGAGGCCGATGTGGTGACAGCCGTCGGTGTTGGCGCCCTTTCGGCCAGCGCCATGCCGATGACCACGAACGGCAACGTCAGCGTTCCTGCCACCCACCAGATGTCGAACTGCGTGTTCACCAAACGCGTGAGCAGCAGCATCGACGCCAAGGACGCGAACTCGGTCCGCTGGCTACGGAGGAGCATCCAGAGCCACGCGAGAAGCACGACGAGACCGGCCGTGCCGACGATCCCGCTCTCGGCCAGGTTGACCACGACGATGTTGTGGGGCTCACCAAAGGTCGACTCGCCGGCGGCCGTGGCCTCAGCGAAGAACGCAGGATCTCGAAAGAACCTCACACCTACCCCGGTCAAGGGACTGTCTCGCCATTGGTCGAGCGCGTAGTCATTGGTGAGGCGCCGCGAGTTGTAGCTGTTGAACCGATTCGTGGTGTCGTTGATGCCGACATCATCGAAGGTGACCGCAACGAGCGTGATCGCCGCGAGTGCGCTGACGAGCGCAGCGAAGCGGAGACCTGCGGTCCGATTTCGTTGAACGGACGCGATGGCCATCGTGGCGATCAGGGCGATGGCGGCACCCCTGCTCTGCGTCGCGGCCAGACCGGCGAGCAGAGTGACCATGACGGCGAGCCGCACCGGACTCGGCAGTCCGAGCAGCCTCGGTGCAAGCAGAACGATGACAAGGGTCATCGCCAGGAGCCCGCCGGCGGCATTCTTGTGAATGCCGAACGGGTATGCCGGATCGAAGCCACTCGTCACTGTGTCGAGGACGGCGCGGATGGCGTGCGCCGTCGACACCGCGAGCAAGAGACGTAGGACGAGCCTCGTCTTCCCGACCTGGGCTATGGCGGCTCCCACTGCGATCGAGCCCCCGAGCAACATGCCGCGGTGAAGGAGTTCGATCCCGGCTCGCTCCGTCGGCTGTGCGGCCACGGCGATGAGCAGGATGCCGAGATAGGTGGCGACGGCCATGAGCGCGCTGCGCACTCTCGCGGATTCCCACGGGACGAATCGAAGCCCGAGCGCGGTCCCGGCTACCAGTGACACGTCGGAAACCGACATGTTGATCGAGGATGGTCCGGCTCTCATGAGTAGCCAAACGCTGGGGAGCACGAGCACCGGTATGACCCACGGTGCGATGGCGGTGGCGATCAACGCGGAAGTGGCGCCGACGATGAGGACGGGAGCCCAGTCTGGACCGCTGACCGCAACGGCAATGGCGACCTCGGTGACGGCGATGGCGAGTGCCGCCAAGACATGGTGCCGTTGTGGATGGAGGCTCACCCGGGACTCCTTCACCGATCGAAGTGTTGAGCATAGGACCGATGGAGATCTGTCGACAGGGGCGACGCGGGGTCATCTCTGGCACGCTCGCGAGGTGGCCCGGGATCGCTTGCGCATCGCCCACGTCATTTGCACCAGTTCGTTTGCCGGAGCTGAGCGGGCCGTGACCATCTCGGCGCGTGCGATGGCCGATCGAGGTCATCACGTCACGGTGCTCGGAGGTGAGCCGGCGGCGATGGCGCACCACCTGGCTGACGCCGCGATCTCGCTCGTGCCGATCAGCGGTCTCCGTGGCGCTGTGAAGGCACTTCGTGAGCTCGATGGGCTCGACGTTGTCCACGCTCACATGACTGCGGCGGAGGCCGCCGTGCTCCTCAGCGGCACACATCGGCGTGCTGCGTTCGTGGTGACGCGCCACTTCGCGCAGCAGCGTGGTTCGTCCCCGATCGGGCGCGTGGTGAGGATGGGGATGAATCGTGTGGCGCACACCGAGGTCGCCATCTCCCGTTACGTCGCTGATCGCATCGCTGAGCCCTCGACCGTGATTCATTTTGGTCTGCCCGACAGCGGCGCCGTGGCACTCCAGGCCAAGACGGTGGTTGCCATCCAGCGACTGGAGGCCGAGAAGGACACGATCACGGCGGTGAGAGCATGGTCGAGGAGTCGGTTCGCTGGTGAAGGATGGAAGCTCGAGATCGCCGGCGATGGATCTGAGCGTGACATCCTCGAGCGCGAGGCCGCTTCGCTCGGCGTCGGGTCATCGATCGAGTTCCTCGGTCGCGTCACCGATGTCGATTCCCTCCGGGCGCGAGCATCGATTCAGCTCGCCACACCGCCCGGCGAGCACTTCGGGTTGAGCGTCCTCGAAGCGATGGCCGCGGGGCTTCCCGTCATCGCCGCCGACGGGGGAGCGCATCGCGAGTTGCTCGGTGATGACGGCGTGTACTTCACGCCCGGCGATGCCGATGCGCTCACCGCCGCGCTTGATTCGATGCACGAGGACCTGGGGTCGCTCGGCCAGATCGGAGCAGCTCTCCAGGCCCGGCAACGTGCGAAGTTCTCGCTCGCCGCCCACGGTGAACTTCTTGAGTTCGCGTATAGGTCACTGTGAGGACATCTCGCTGGTGTGGTTGGTAGGTTCGACGGCGATGGGCGAAGCAGGCAGCGAAAAGTGGTCGGTTCGAACCGAAGGTGTCGTGTGGCGCCGCGTCGGCGACGACATCATCCTCATGGATCTTGGTCCGTCGGTGTATCACTCGCTGCGCGGCGTTGGAGCCGATGTGTGGGCGCTCTTGGCCGATGGACCACTTCCGATCGGTGACGTCGTGTCCAAACTCCTCGATGAGTACGAGGTCGAGCAAGCACTGCTCCGGAGTGATGTCGAATCGTTCCTGCAGAGACTGCAAGCTGCAGGACTTGCCGACTTGGTGTGAACACCTAGGGGTGTCGGCGTCCCTGACACTCACTTCGCCCGTGCGTAAGGTGACGGCATGTCGAAGAAGCCGTATGTCGCCCCCGAACTGGTCACGCTTGGTGATGTCATCGAGATCACGCAGGCAAACTTCGAGATCAACAGTGTTCCCGACGCCAACTTTGACGGACCGCCGTTCGGTTTTGAGTTCACCGACAACATCGCTGGGAACTGACGCACACTGCGACTGCCTGTAGCTCAGTACGCGCCGAGCCTCGAGTACATCGTCAAGTCCGACGGCTCGCTCCGCCCGCGTCAAGCCTTCTCACGTGGAGACCCGCGCGTTGTACTGGAGGATCGCCTTGCTGCCCTGCTTCGAAGGCCTGTGTATGTCTTGTTCTCCGGAGGCGTCGACTCGAGCTTGTTGCTGGCTCTAGCAACGAAAGTGGCACGCGAGCGTGGGTTGGCCGAGCCAACCGCGATCACGTATCGATATGACGCCCCCGGTAGTGCGATTGACGTGCACTATCAGGAATGTGCGATCGCTCACATCCGGGCGACGAACTGGGCCGTTCTCGAACGCGGTACCGCTGAACTGATCGGACCAGATGCAGCGGCCGCGATCGCAACGGTCGGCGTTCTTCAGCCAGCCCCGTCACACGTCCATCTCGCTGCGTTCGACCTCGCGCGGCAGGCGGGCCCCTCGCCTGTTGTGATGACCGGCGAGGGCGGCGACGAAACCTTTGCCGCGCAGAACTGCACCATCCCGCGGTCGCTGGCCGCGTACACGCTGAGGCATTCAAGGCAACCGAGACAGGTCTTGGCGCGATATCGCGCCGCCTCCCGTTGGGTGTTCGACTCAGGCAGACCGCCGTCCGTGACGAAGTGGTTTCCATGGCTCACGCCTGAGGGGATGTCGGAGGTCAAGCGGCGGAGGCTTTTTCCCGCCCGGCCCCCAGCCTTTCGGCGCCTCACCGCAGTTGATCGGCGGCAGCGACGCGGATACGCGGTGGACGGCATTGCGCAAATGTCTCGCCTGGCGGACAGTCGAGGTGTCGAGCTTGTGCACCCTCTGTTGGAGGACGAGTTCGTCACCGCATTGACCCGGCAGCTCCCCGTTCGGTGGTTCACATCGAGGTCGACCCTCATCGGCCACCTCTGGCCGGGTCTGCTGCCTGCAGAGGTCCTGTACCGAACATCGAAGGGCGAGTTCACTGATGCCTACTTCGGATCCGCGTGTCGCGAGTTCGCTGCTCGGTGGACGGGAGACTCGTTGGCGAGTCCGTACATCGACAACGAGCGTTTACGGGCGAGCTGGCTTGGCGACCAGCCCTGGCCGAGTGCCCACTTGTTGCAGGTGGCTTGGGCGTCGGAATGTGGGCTCATTGGCTCGAGTCCCTCGACACGTGACGGACAGCCGTGACCACGATCTTGGTTCATGGCTGTGTGGTCGAGCTCGGTGACCCGTCCGTCAGCTCGCTCGCCACCTCCGTCCGCTCCAGAGTTCGTGTGACGACGCTGCCGATTCAGACGGTGAGCGGCCATACGCCCGCTGGTCGATTGCTCGTCCACCCGACGTGCCCTACTGCTACCAACCGGGCGTACGCCCTTACCGAGACCGACGACGAGTACGTCCTGCGCAACTTCGGTTTCTTCGAGGCTCACATTGCGAAATCGTTGGACGAGGTCACGTGCTGGGCCGACCCGTCCGTGCCCGAAGAGATGGTCCCGGTGCTCATCACCGGCAACCTCATGAACTTCATCATGTGGCTCGCCGGCGACATCGGCCTGCATGCCAGCACGGTCGTGTGGGACGACGAGCTGATCGTGGTGATGGGCGCCCGCAACATGGGCAAGTCCACGACCGCTAGCGCGCTCGCCGGTGCCGGTGCACAGTTCTTCGGGGACGATCTGCTCCGCGTGACGATCGGTGATCCCATCATCGGCCACCGCGGAACCGCGTCGGCGCGGCTTCGTAGCTCGGCTTGGAACCTGGGAGCGTCGCTGCCCGGACAACTCGACGATCGGGTCACGGTCGATGGTCGTCGCAATCTCTCCTTCGATCTGGCCGACCGGCTCATCGCTCCCATCGGCGTCGTTGTGGTGCCTCGCATCAGCCGTGAGGCCACGTCGATAACCCTCGAACGCGTCGTGCCGGCGCGGGGCGTGGAGATGTATCACCGATTGGCGCGGATCAACGGTGTCAACGACCCGACGATGGTGATGACCTACCTCGAAGCGTCGGCTGCCTTGGCGGAACGAGTGCCGCTCGTCGTCGCCACGATCCCGTTCGCTGAGGGTCCGTTCCCGATGCTCGGCCGTGACCTCCTCCACGCGTTGGCAGCGGACGGGTTGATCAGCTCGCCACGCTGATAGCCCGGACGAACGCGTATCGATCGGACGCCGACGGTACGTCGAGCTTGAGTGGGGACGGTGAGCGCTGTGTTGGGGACACGCCCGCCTTGTGCCGCCGCCAAGGATGACCGGGGTTCACGAGCGGACCCTTGATCGCCTGTGCCCATGCCATCGACGCCAACGCCTTGGCAGACGATGATGGCCCGCTGCGCACCGACGTGGTGAACAACTTCGCGCTGAATCGCCCATCGAGCGATCGATTCAACCCGTTGCGTCGCACGATCTGTTGCCGAACCCGCCGCCACGTCGAGCGCGGTGCTTGTGAGGCCATCTCGTCCTGATCGGGAAAGACCGCGGCCAGGAAATCACAGGCGATCGCAGCGGCATCGGCCCAGCCGTTGCGCTGTGCTCGGTGCCATTCGTCAGCCCCCGGCACGCCGTCAACGCGGAGGAGTTTCTCGAGATCGATCGCCCACAACAATCGGTCGCACCCGGTCAACACGGCGTGCATCGCCGTGTGGAACCAGGCGTCGTCCGCACCGAGGGCAAAGAACTCCGCACCAACGGGACCGACCACGCGACGACGCCCGAGCACATCGTCGACGTCGATGCGGAATCCATTGCGCACCGAACGGTCGACGACGAGATGCCAGTGAAGGTCGAGCAACGTACCGTGAGGCAGGACCACGCTCAGCTCACCGCGTTGTGTCGAGGCGATCAGTGGCCAGTTCCGATCGATGAGTCGCGCGCCGTGTGCTTCGAGCACGTCGAGCGCATCACCGAACCGGTGTCGATCGACCAGGACATCGAGATCGGCATAGGCCCGAACGTCGACGCGTCGATACGCGTGCTCGACGAGGAAGGGTCCCTTCACCACCGCCCACGCGATGCCCGCGTCGTCCAGTAACGCCCTGAGCCATGACAGGTCGGCCATCGTCCGCAGATGGTTCATCACCGCCTTGTCCTGTCGCGATCGATAGAAGGCGATGAGGTGATCATCGTCTATCGGGTCGGCGCTGATCGCGGCGCCGACGAGTGCACTCACCAAATGGAACTCGGACGTGCGCAAGATCTCGGTACGCACCTCACGACGGTCTGCCACGTCGAGCAGATTGCGAAGGAGGCCCGTGGTCCCGCGCGTCGCCGCCTCCGCGACGGCGTCGAAGACTTCCTTGCTCACGTCCCCACAGTCCCGTACTGCTTGGCCTGCAACGTGAACAAGCGTGCGTACTCGCCACCGCGAGCGACGAGCTCTGCGTGCGATCCGCTCTCGATCACTCGTCCGGCCTCCATCACGTAGATCCTGTCCGCTCGCGTCACCGTCGAGAAGCGATGGCTGATGACCACCACGGCCCGCCCGTCGCCCAACTCTTTCACCCGATCGAACAAGGCTGCCTCAGCTTCGGGGTCGAGCGCACTGGACGGTTCGTCCAAGATCACCACCGGCGCATCTCGATAAAACGCCCGCGCCAACGCGATGCGCTGCCACTGCCCGCCCGACAGATCGCTCCCGCCGAAGAACTCCGGACCCAGCAACGTCTCCCACTGTTGGGGCAGTGAGTCCACCAGATCCAACGCCCCGGCCGCTGTTGCCGCGGCGCGCAGTGATGCGTCGTCGGGTGTCTGTTGCACGCGGCCGAACCCGATGTTCTCGGCCATGCTCAACAGATAACGCGCGAAGTCTTGGAACACCACGGCCACCTGGCCACGCCACAACTCAGGGTCCACCGGTGTCAGGTCCTCATCGTTCCAGCGCACCGTGCCTTCACTCGGCGGGAACAGGCCGGCCAACACCTTGGCCAACGTGGTCTTGCCGCTGCCGTTCACACCCACCAGCGCGATCATCTCGCCCGGCCGGACGCTCACGCTCACATCGCTCAACGCTGCGCCCCGCCCTGCCGGATACGTGAACCCCACGGCTTCGGCCCGCAGTTCCCGTAGTGGTCCCGGCATCGCTGCAGTGGGTCTCGACGTCTCGTGCTCGCGGCGCTCCGCCAGGAACGACTCCACGTCGTGCAGGAACAACCCGCACTCGTACAACTGTCCCACCGAGCCCATCAGCGCGCCGAGCCGTTGCCCGAGCAGCACCACCGCGCCAGCGGCCACACCGGCTTGGGCCACATCGGCCCGACCGCTCGACACCATCCACGCCAACACCGCCAACACTGCGCCGAGCATCAGCCCGTTCACCACCCGACCGATGAGACCGAGCTTGATGCGTCGCGCCGTGAGCCGCTGCAGCCGCTCCAATCGACTGTCCCACAAGCTGCCGAACCGGGAGTTGATCTCCGGCGCCAGTTGATAGGCCCGCAACTCCTTGGCCATCTCCTTCTGCGTGAGCAGCATCAGGAAGTAGCTCCGTCGTCGATCGGCCTGGCTCTCGGCCACTGTCCACTCGAACCCCATGCGGGTGAGCCGACGCGTCACGATCCACAATGGACCGAACGCCACCACCAACATCGCCAACAGCAACGGCTGGATCGTGGCCAACGTGATGGCCACCGCTACCGACGTGAGCACCGCGGAGGCGATACCGATCACCGCGTACGCGGTCTGCAACGGGCGCACCGACGCGTTGGCCAGGCTGCGCTGCAGACGATCGTGGAACCCGGGCCGCTCGAACTCCAACAGATCGGCTCCAGCCGCGGCCTTGGCCACCAAGCTGGTGGCGTGGCGGGCCACTTGATCGCCGAGCACCTGACGCACCTGACCATCGATCAACCCCACCATGCCCTGCGCGGTGAACACACCGACGAAGGCCGCCAACTCGGGCACCATCGTGCGCACCTCGGCCCCGTTGGACACGTCGGCCAACTCACCGAGCAAGCGGCGGATGAGGAGCAGCTGCGCCACGGTCAGCAGCGCCTGGATCATGGTGATGGTCACGACGATCTTGGTGTTGCGCCTCCCGGCTGTCCACACCAGCGCCACCGCGCTGCGGATCAGCCGCGGCAGTTCTCGCATGGGCTTGTCAGCCCTCGGCTTGAACACCTCGTCGTATCGAAACGGCGTAACCGGTTCGTCCCCGCCCGACGCGTCGGGACTCGGCTCGGAGGCCGAGTCGTTCACGGGGCCGCCTTCGCGAACGCAACCAGATCAGTGGTGAGCCCATCGAGGTACGGGCCCCACACGTTGCGCAAGAACTGCACGTTGCCGAACTGGTCCTGCACCACCGGACCGTTGCTACTCACCGAGACCAGACGCCATTGCCCATCGAAGTTGGCCAACCACGGGCCACCGCTCACACCCGGCGCGGGGCCGTTGGGGAACTTGTCGCTGGTGTGGCAACCGAGCCCCAGCTCGAAACTGTTCACTGTCAACCCGGGTTGCGGGACGTTGAGCCAGTACGAGCTGATGGGGGAGAAGCAGAAGTACGGATAACACTCATCGGCCACCGGGTCGGCGCACTGCGCGGCAAACTGCGGCGACGCGAACCCCGACGGATACCCCACCACCAGTCGAGGCCCGAGCGGCGCGTTCACCTGCAATGGAATGGTCCCGGTCACCTCACCGATGTGGGTGAGCCTGCCGTTGATGGTCTTGGGGGCGAACCGCACCACCGCGTAGTCCACGCTCGACAAGCCCGGTGAGTTGAACCACGGGTCCACCACGTTGCCGTACTCGGCCCGGAGATACACGTTGCTGGTCACCCAGAAGCCTGGGTTCACGTCAGTGGGAAGCGACAACGTCACCGGCCCGTACTGGCCGGGCACGAAACCCCATGCCCGATAGAAGTGCGGTGAGGGCCCTTGCGCTTCGTACACGCAATGCGCGGCGGTCATCACCAGGTCGAGATCGATGACTGTTCCACTGCACGTGCCGGTCCCGCCGACGTTGTCCAGCGCGATGTACAGCCGCCCGATCGCCCCGGGCGAGGTCGAGGTGCGCGACGGCAGTTGGTTCAGGGCCGCAAAGCCCGCATCCCAGGTGAGGTAGTCGGGCTGGAACCCGCCGGCCGCAGCCTGCACCGCGCCGGGCGCGTCATCGGCCAGCAACTCCTGCGATGCGCTCAGCGCGCTCGAGGAACCGACACGAGCACGCAGGCCGACATCACTCGCGTTGCGAAGCGATGCCTCGGTGAACGCTCCGGCCAACGCCGCCGAGGTCTGCGCTGGTTGGGACAACATCCCGTCGCCAGCGTTGCCGTCATCGCTACCACCATCCGCGCGCGCCATCTGCGGCGCGGTGAACGTGCGCAGATCGAACGCGGTGTCCGCCGTGTACCAACCCACCACGTCGACCACCACATCCACCGACCCGTACGGGTTCCAGATGTTCACCCCGCCGCCCGGCCCCACCTTGGTGACCACCAGGTTCGGAATCACATCGTCAGGAACGAAGTTCAGGTTCGACGCATCCCCGGTGAGTTGTCCACCATCGGGGTACAGAGTGATGTAGCCCGATGCCGTCGGCTTCACCACCGTCACGTTCAACGCCACCGCCGACACGCCGGTGTTCGGTACCCCAGCGGTGCCCGTGGCATCGAACTGCTTGGTGACACCCGGCCCGATGCGCGCTGGGCCACTGGTCGAACCGGTGCCGTTGCGTGTATCGAAGATGCGGGTCGGCGTCACCGGGAACATCTGTCCGGCACCGTTGGTAGCAGCCGATGTCGTGTAGCCCACCACGTCGAACAGCACGTGTGTGCTCCCCGCGTAGTTGAACACCTTCACCGCTCCATCGGCTCCCAACTTCACCATCACCAAGTTGGGGATCGTCTGGCCGCGCACGAAGTTCACGTTCGAGGTGCCGGGCACCGCGGCATCACTGGGGAACACGGTGAGGAACCCGTCGTCGGTGGGAGCCACGGCCGTCACGTTCATCACCACCGACGTGACGGCGGGGTCGTTGGGTAGGCCACCGCGACCGCGGATGGCCACCGTGGTGATCTCTCCTGCACCGCGCGCCCGCACATCGGTCCCACCGTTGCCATTGCGTGTATCGAGCACACGCGATGGCTCGAGACCGATCAGTGAGCCGCCACCGACGACGGCAGGATCGAACCACGAGTCGTACCAACCCATCACGTCGACGACCACATGGGTGGTGCCCGCGGAGTTGAAGATGGACATGCCACCGTCGGATCCGAGCTTCACCAAGGCCAGGTTGGCCGACGTGGCACCACGCGCGAAGTTGACGCTCGAGGCGTTGGGCGCCGTACCGCCGGCCGGATACGCAGTGAGGAAACCGGCCTCGCTCGTACCAGTCGCCGTCAGGTTCACCACCACTGCGCTGGCGCCGACCGGGACGGTGGGCGTGCCCGCCATGCGCAGGGTGATGGTGCCCGACGGCCCGACCGCACCGAGCACCCCGCCGGTGCCATCGCGCGAGTCGAGGACCCGCACCGGCGTGACGGGATGGAACCGACCCGTCGAGGGAAACGGTGTGGTGATCGCTGGGGCCACCGCGGCTTGCACCACCGCATCGGTGACTGGCGCGGTGTCGGTCGAGATCGTGCCGGCACCAGGTGATGCCGGGCTGGTGCGCGCCCCGATCACGGGAACGATCAGCCCCAGGCCCGCGACGAGTACGGCAGTGGTCGCTCCTCGCCGTGCTCGCTGCTTCATGGCGGCCATCATCGCCCTTCCCGTGGCCTGTCCGATGGTGACGACGCGCCGTCCCCGAACGGAAGGTAGTCCGACGCCGCGGGGTCGAGGTCGGTCGAGCCCAATCTGATCCAGGCGTGGGCCTTCACCTCACCGTTGTCCATGCGCACGCCAAGTGTCAATGTTGGTTGACGTTTGCGCAGGATCCAACCGAGGAGCAACGAACGGCGAAGGCAGGTGGCGTCGAGCGGCCATCGTCGGATGAGCCTCGCCGCGTTGTTCGTCCAACGTCGCTCACGTTGCGTCAGTGGTTCCGGCACACCCGGATGCAAGGCGTCCTGCGCGTCGGTGGCAGACGCGGTGGTCAAGAACTGCACTCCGAGTGCGCGCGCCACGCGGTCGACACGCGTGGTGCGCAGTCCGATCTCGATGCCCAGCAGCAACACCGCCAACACCGGCAGTTCGACCACATCGATCGGTCGCAACACGGCGAGCTTGCGGGCGCGACGGGCAAACCGCTGTGCGTGAGGTGCAACCGCCGACATCACGACGCAGGTTGGTCCACTTGCCGCTTTGAAACAAGCGCAGCGTCGAGACGTGTCGGTTCCTCACACTGCGTGGCGCGACCGACGCCGGAAAGAGGTTTTCGCACCTAGGGGTGACGGGTATCCGTCGATCGCGCCACCGTGGGGTGGTACAAACGTCTATACCCATGGGCGCACGAAATGGGCCGGCACCAATTGCCGATGAGATGGTCATAGACCTCACGCACCCGCGCGGCTCGGTCGCGCTGGTGCACGACTACCTGACGCAGCGGGGCGGTGCTGAGCGAGTGGTGCTGGAGCTTCTCGCCGCCTTTCCCGACTCGCCATTGCACACCTCGTTCTTCCACGCCGACGGCACGTTCCCCGAAGTGGACTCGTCGCGCATCCGCACGTTGCCCATCGACAAGGTTGCGCCGCTGCGCCGTCATCATCGAGTGGCCTTCCCGCTCCTCGCTCCGTCGTTCGCCCGGTACTCCGTGGACGCCGACGTGGTGTTGTGTTCGTCGTCGGGATGGGCCCACGGTGTTCGCACCGACGGCCGCAAGATCGTCTATTGCCACGCCCCGGCGCGATGGCTGTATCAGAAGGACGAGTACCTGAAGCGCAAGGCGCAACGAATTGAGTTGGCCGCGCTGTCCACGTTGGGTCGACCCCTCAGATCGTGGGATCGCAAAGCCGCCGGCAGCGCTCACCGCTACCTGGCCAACTCAACGCTCATCCGCGATCTCATCTGGTCCATCTACGGCATCGATGCCGAAGTGGTCCCACCGCCGGTCACCGTCGACGCCTCGGGGGAGCAGCAACCGATGCCCGGTTTCGAGCCCGGCGGTTTCCACCTCGTGGTCAGCCGGTTGCTGGCCTACAAGAACGTCGACAACGTCATCAAGGCGTTCAGCGCGCTCCGCACCCCGCTGGTCATCGTCGGCGAGGGTCCCGAAGAGGCCCGGTTGCGTTCCATCGCCGGGGCCAATGCCTTCATGGTCGGGCGCGTCACCGATGCCGAACTGCGTTGGCTGTATGCCAACTGCGCTGCCAACGTCTCGGCCAGCAAAGAAGACTTCGGCCTCACCACCATCGAGGCGGCTGCCTTTGGCAAGCCCACCATCGCCCTGCGCTACGGCGGGTTCCTCGACACCATCGTGGAGGGTGACACCGGTTTGCTGTTCGACGAGCCCCAGCCCGGGCACATCCGAGAAGCGGTTCGCACGGCGGCTTCCATGTCATGGAGTGACCAAGCGATCGCCAAGCATTCCGCCACCTTCAGTCCGGCCGGGTTCCGCAACCGAATGCGACAGATCGTGGCCGAAGAGCTACGCAGCGCGCCGCACTGACCGGGCGTGGTTGGTCAATCCCACCCTTCGCGCGGCACTCACCACCGGCCCGGGCCTCTTGACGATCAGCGAAGCTGCTCGAATCCTCAAGTCGGTGATAAACGACACACGCGGCCTTCGGTGAGGCTCGAACCGAAGGCCGCCCAGATCTCCCCCGGACCGACGTGGTCTCGGGTCGACACACACCAAGGGACGGTCGGGTGCGGCCGGCTCTTCCCACACCGACGATGGATCACCTGGTGCACGACCTCGCAGATCCCGATTCCTTGATCGGGACCCCGACAGCAGCGGAACGCGGCAATCTCTCGATCGTCTATGCCTGGCGGGCGGTCGCTGCCATCTGGATCTTGGCCACCGCCATCATCCGTACTGCATGGCCCGGTGAGGGGTTCGCCGGTCACACGATCTTCCTCGGGAGCTATCCCCTCGCGGTGTTCGCCGTGTTGTCGGGCTTCGTTCTCGGCCTCGGCGTGACGACCTCTGGCCGGCCCGAGATGCCTGACCTGCGCATCTTCGCCGCCAAGCGTCTGGTTCGCTTCGTCCCCATCGTGTGGGCCGCGGTGCTCGTCACCATCGCCCTCGACGGGCTCTGGCTCGGTGATGTGAGCGGGACTGCCTGGGACGCCACCTTGCCCCTCAGCGCCAGTGCGTCGGTGGTGCAGATGTTCTTCCTCGGCGGGTTCGTCACCAACACCGGCCCGAACCCCGGCGCCGTGGGTGTCGCCCTGCTCGTGCACTGCTCGATTGCCTTCCCCGCTTTGTTGTGGGTGTGGCGGCGGGTCGGCGCCGTGTTCATGTCGGCCATCGGGTTGGTCATCGTCGCCTTGGCCGAACTGGTCGACTCCACCCGCATCGGGCCCACCACCTTGGCCATCGGGCTGTTCGCCTTCGGTATGGGTGTGGCGGGTGTGGCCACCGAACCTGGACTGATTCCAGCGGCCCGCCGGGCGGCGCCATGGTGGATCGTGGCCACGGCGGTCAGCGGCGTACTCGCCCTCGCGCTGGCCATCGCTGGGCCCTACCGATTCCTCGGACACCAACCGCTGGTGTCAATTGGAATTGCAATCGTGGTGGCGGCGACGGTGCTCCACGTAATGGACAATCCCGTGAGCTACGCCGCCAGGGTCGCCAACTTCTACCCGGTGCGGGCCGTCGGAGTCATGTCGCTCAGCCTGTGCTTGATGTCGGGGCTGGTGGTTCAGGTGTTGTGGAAGATCTTCTGCGAGGGGTCCGGCCTCAGCTCGGGCGCCGTCGCCGTGATCTTGACGCTCGGGTCGCCCTTTGCGTTCGCCATCGCCATCGAGACCGCACACTGGTTCGAGCGCCCTTGTCTCGCCGGGCCCGACCGTGACGCATTCTTCGTGCAGATCAAGCTGCTCGACGCGGCGGCGCCGGCCGTGCAGCATGCTCAGAGCGAGTTGGCGCCACCGTCGACCG
>JBFWVD010000092.1:0-17618 GCA_050246915.1 Acidimicrobiia bacterium
TGGTGAACGGCACGCCGATTCGCGTCGACGGTGAGATGGTGGAGGCGGTGCGTACTGGTCGCCCCGGTCAGATGGTTCGTCCGGCGCGCTAGTACGCGAAACAGCAACTGACGACGTCGCCGCAATGACCGCGGCGACCGGTCACGGCAGCGACAAAACCTCTGCTGCTTGCGTCGGCGTGGCCACGGGCCGGCCGACCTCGTCGGCCAATGCCACGATCTGCTCCACCAGCTCGACGTTGGTGGGCATGTGGTCGGGGTCGTAGTGCGGTTCGAGGCCGACGTTGACATGACCGCCCATCTCCAACGCGACGCGGGCAATCGGAGTTGACGCGAGATCGCCACCCCAGACCGAGACCGACCACGGCAGATCGGTCCCGTCCAACATGTCGAGATAGGCGAGCAGTGCAGGGACCGTCGGCGGCAGGCCGAAGCTGACGCCGCGACCTTTGGCCATGACACCCCAATCGCCACCGAAGTAGAGCTTCACGATGCTGCCCTGTGGCAACCGGCCCGACCGGTGATACGCCAGCGTCGTGCGCAAGAAGCCGGGCTCATAGATGGACAGCGCCGCGCCGAGGCGCAGATCTCGGCACAGACCCATGGCGATGCGGATGTCGTCATAGGTGTTCACGTAGGCCATACCGCGCGGTAGACCGTCCGCATCGGGTGCGCCGAGGTTGGTGGAGCCGGGATCGAGCGAGGCGAGGCGCTGGGGCACAGCTCGTGCGATGAGGCCAACGTGCTCCATGCGGGCGGCGGCGTCGGGCGCGGTGCACGTGGTCGGATACCACAGCAGATCGGCGTGCTCGGCGGCCAGTGGGGCGAACGCGTCGAGGTAGTCGTCGGCAGCAGCGCGACCGCTGAGGCGAAAGTCGGCGTTGTGGGCGTGGATGATCGCTGCGCCGGCATCCAGGCAGGCCGCGGCATCGGCACGGATGGCATCGGGGCCGACGGGCACGTTGGCGTTGCGCCTCGGCGTGGTGGCGCCGTTGATGGACGCCTCGATGACGAGCGGGGCGACCATTCTGCTGCTCACTTTCGGATGAGTCGTCCCGGACGCGCTCCAGTGTCGATGCCATTGCGTCGAGTCACCTCGCCGGCGACCATCGTGACGTCGTAGCCCCATGCGTCTTGGATGAGGCGGGTGGCGCCACCGGGCAGATCATGGAGCGCTCGCGGCACGCCCAGGCGGAGGTGCTCGATGTCGATGACGTTCACATCGGCGCGCAGACCGACGGCAAGACGGCCCCGATCGTTCAGGCCGTAGAGCGCAGCGGGCTGCGAGGTGAGTCGCCGGATCACTTCAACTAGTTCCAGCTTCGGTCCGCGATGGCGATCTCGGGTCCAGTGGGTGAGCAGGTACGTCGGGATCGATGCGTCACAGGTGTATGCGCAATGCGCTCCACCATCGTTGGTGCCCACAACAGCGTCGGGATCGCTCAGCTGTTCGTACAGCACACGATGATCGGCCTCGACATAGTTGTACATCGGGAACTGGATGATGACGTCGTCGGCCTCGAGCGTGGCGTCGTACACGAATTCGTCGATGCTCACACCAGCCCGCTCAGCAAGGGCGCCTATGGATCGCTCACGTGGCTGCTCGTAGTCGGGCACACCACTGAGCAGATAGCACGACGGGAGGGCGAAGCGCATGAACGATCGCTGCTTGCGCTCGTACGGCGTCGATGTCTCGTCCTCCTCGGCCAGGATCGCAGCGCGTACAGACGGTTTGCGCAACTCGACCAGACGATCGGCCAGCGGCAGGTGGGCGATGGCCCGATACGACGGCCGCGTGATGAAGGGATGGCGCAGATCCCATCCCCAGAGCACTCCTCCAGAACGGCCAGCGACGAGCGGCGTGACCGACACTCCATGACGACGCCATTGCGCGGCGAGGTCCATCTCGACGCGCCAGCGATCGGGCGCGTCGTGTGCTTGCAGTTCGATCCAGCTTGCGGGCATCCCGGTGTCTTCGGCCAGGCGTCCGATCCACTGGAACTCACTCGCCACCACGTCAGCGTCATCGCTGCGGGCCAGACCCGCCGCCGCGAACTCCAACATGCCACCGCCGCCGGCCGCAACCGCCTTACCGATGGCCAACAGTTCCTCGTATGTGGCATAGGTACCCGGGACCGGTGTGCCGTCGAGCGCTCGATGACCGAGTGTGCGAGACGTCGAGAACCCGAACGCTCCGGCTTCGATCGCCTCACGGGCGATCCTCGCCATGGTGGCTGTCTGCTCGGCATCGGCGGCGCGGTTCTCGGCGGCACTGTCACCCATCACGTACGAACGCAACGGGCCATGGGGCAGTTGCGTTCCGACGTCCATCGACCAACGCCGGCGCGACAGCACGTCGAGATACTCGGGGAAGGTCTCCCATCCCCATGTCATGCCTGCGTTGAGCGCCTGGCTGGGGATGTCCTCGACGCCCTCGAGGAGACCGACGAGGCGTTCGTGATCATTGGGGCGCACGGGCGCGAACCCGACGCCGCAGTTGCCGAGCATGACGGTGGTGACGCCGTGGGGGCTCGACGGCTCGAGCAACTCGTCCCATGTGGCCTGGCCGTCGTAGTGGGAGTGGATGTCGACGAAGCCAGGGGTGACGATCTTGCCGGCGGCATCGATGACGTGAGCGGCCACGGCGTCGATGTCAGGCTCCATGGCAACGATGCGACCGTGGCGCACAGCGAGGTCGAGACGCTGGGGCGCTGTGCCCGATCCGTCGACGACGTGCCCGCCTCGGATGATGGTGTCGAACACGAATCCTCCTGCGGTGTGTGATCGTCGTGGGCTCGGAGGCGAGCGATGGCTCGCCGGTCAGCCGTTGGTCGAGGCCTGTAGGTCGGCCGCTTCGGAACCGAGGTATGCGGCCTGGACGGCCGGGCTGGCCGCCACCTCGGCCGCGGTGCCTTCGAAGATCTGCCGCCCGAAGTCGAGCACATAGATGTAGCTGCAGACCTTCATCACCAATGACATGTCGTGCTCGACCAGCAAGATGCCGCATCCCCGCTCGCGCACGACGTTGGCGAGCACCTGACCGAATCGCTCGGTCTCCTCACGATCGAGGCCCGAGGATGGTTCATCGAGCAACAGCAGATCGAACGGGCCGGCTAGGCAACGAGCGAGTTCGACCAAGCGACGCTGACCCGTGGACAGGGACCCTGCCTGCAGATGAGCGAGGCTACTGATGCCACACAGTTCGAGCGCCTCGGCCGTTGACGCGGCGCGCACGTGATTGTCGGCCGGCGACGCCGCGATCTGCGACAACACCTTGGCTCCGGCTTGGCTCGATTCCCGACCCAGGGCCACGTTGTCAGCGACCGTCAGCGACTCGCACAGCTGCATGATCTGGAAGGTGCGGCCGAGGCCCTCTCGCGCTCGCGCCGCCGGGGACAGCGAGGAGATGTCCCGGCCGTGGAGCGTGACCCGCCCCGACGATGGCTTGTTGAGCCCGCTGCAGGAGTTGAACGTCGTTGTCTTGCCTGCACCGTTGGGGCCGATCAGGCCGGTGATTCGTCCGAGCGGCGCCTCGAAGCTCACGCCATCGACGGCGACGAGCCCACCGAAGCGGACCGAGAGGTTCTCGACCGCCAGGCCGACGGTGTTGGTCGGTCGGGCCGAATCCGTCGCGCCGCTCGCCATGGTGGCCTGCTTCGCCGATCGGGCCTCGGCCCGGGCCTTGTCCTTGTCGGCACCGCCGACTCGCTCGAAGAACAGCTGCAGCTTGCGCGGCATGGGAGCCGGTCCGCCTTCGAGCGCCACGAGCACGGCGAAGAACCCGAAGATCACGTTCATCACGTCAGCGGTGTGCTTGCTGTCGATGTAACCAGGGATCACCGACGACACACCAGCGAACACTGCGAACCATGGATCACGGAAAGGCGCCAGCGCCAACACGGCGAGCAGGGCGATGGACCAGAACGAGGTGTAGTAGCGATCGGCGGCGGTGGCATACACGACCTGCCCGCCGTAGAGCACGCCCGAGATGGCGGCGAAGAACGCCGAGATGCAGAACACCAGGACTCGGGTCACGTTCGTGCTGAGCCCGAGTGTGTTCACTGCGGTCGGTGAGTCGCCGAGACCCTTGAGGATGCGGCCGAGTCGGCCGCGATGCACCAGGCCCATGGCGGCCACGGTCAACATCACGAACGCCAGTACCACGTAGTAATAGCTCTCGTCGGACGTGAACCCGTCGGGGCGTGGCATCTTGCGACCCTCGGTGAAGAGGGTGAACATGATGTTGCGGCCGTAGAACATCTTCTCGATCATGATGCCGAAGCCCAAGGTGGCCAGGGCCAGGAACATGCCCGAGAGGCGGATCGACGGGATGGCCACGATGGCACCCACCGGCACGGCGACCAGCCCGGCGAGCAGCAGCGCCACGAGCCATGGCATTCCGTGATCGACGGCGAACTGTGAGAACGCCACCGCACCAATCGCAGCGAACGCGGATGTACACAACGACACGAGGCCGGCGGTTCGCACCAGCAACCCGAGGGCCAGCACCAAGATCACCTGGGTGAGACCGACGGTCCAATACGACAGCTTGATGCCAACGACTTGGGGCACGAGGGCGAGCAGCGCGAACACCACGACCCCGACGCCGATACGGAGGTTGCGAGGGCCGTGCCACTGCAGCATGGGCCGGTTCTCGACACCGCTCGGTGGAACGAGCTTGTGTTTCGGGCTCACCAACAACACGACGAAGAGCACGAGGAACGGGGCGCTGGCCGGGAACCCATTGAGCCAGCTGACATCGATCGTGTACTTCTTCGACACGTCGGAGATGACGCCGATGACGATGCCGCCGAGGTAGGTGAGAGGGATCGATGTGAAGAAGCCGAGTGCTGCAGCACCGAAGGCCTGCACGACCAAGAACGTCAAGGCGATCGACTCGAGCCCGATGAGCGGGACGATGAGGACACCGGACAGCGCGGCGAACGTCGAGCCGATGATCCAGGAGATGCGTCGAACCTTGACCGGGTTGGTACCGGCAAGGTCGAGCAGATCGGGATCGTCCACAACGGCGCGCATGGCGACGCCCAGACGCGAGAACCGGAACAATGCGTAGAGAGCGGCCACGGCCACGATGGCGATGACGACGATGGTGACCTGGTCGTAGCTGATGACCACGCCACCGATCTTCTTGGTCTCGGTGCCCTTGGGCAGGAACTGAGGCACGGATCGGGGATCGGGTCCGTACTTGATGGTTCCGAGTCCCTGCACGAACAAGATGAGCCCGACCGTGCCGACGATCTTCCACGACGTTCGTTGGGGCGCGAGCTTCTTGGCTATGCGCTCCATGAGCAAGCCCATGAGCGGGCCGAGGACGAACACGCTGACGAGTACCGAGAGCTTCCAGTCGACCTCGTGATCGACGTACATCCAGTAGAAGACGTACGCCGCCGCGGTGGCCATCGCCCCGTGTCCGAAGTTGAAGATGCCGGAGGTCTTGTAGGTCAGCACGAGGCCAGCACTGGCGAGGCCGTAGATGGCTCCGGTCGCCACTCCGCTGACCACGAACGGCAAAATGTTGCTCACTGATCGTCCCCCGTCGTTGCAGTTCTCATGATTGGAAGGCCTTCGACTTCGTGCGGCGACCTGTCCACGCTCGCGTTGACACTGTAGCCACGAGAGCCTTCCGTCGAACGAAGTGCTCTCTTGCCTCCAGTGTCGCGCATCCAGTTGCGTGTAGTGACAATTGGCACGTGAGACCCGCTGTTGACGTCATCACGAAGGTGTGTGCGCGCCGTGGCTGGAGGGCTGAGATCGCACCGCCGCCAGCCCACTGAGCATCAGGTCGGCCAGTGCCTCGCCAGAGGCACCCGGATCGGCACCCAGCTCGGGCTGGAGCCATCGATGCGACCATGCGCTCACCCCGACGAGTATCTGCGCAAGTACTCCCGGCGTCATCCCCGAGACAATGGAGCCATCGTCCAGACCCTCGACAATGGCGACGCGGTACATGTCGAAGATTCGCTGCGCCCGCTGGGCCAACTCGTCCTCGATCGGCGACTCGAGGTCGAGGCGCGTGAGATCCTCCACCGCGTAGATGTACAGGTACGGATAGTGCCGGGTGTAGCTGTCGATGGAATTGACTATGAGCTTCCGCAACTTGTCGAGCGGAGCGAGCGGCTGCGCGGCGATGGCTGCGGCTGAAGTCTCGGCATCGATGAGTGAGTCCCGGATCACTTCGACGAAGAGCTCCTGCTTGTTCTTGACGTAGTAGTACACGGTGGCTCGGTCGGTACCCGCGGCATCAGCGATGTCGGCCAAGGTCGCTTCGGCGAGTCCCTTGTGGAGGAACACGGTCGCCGCGGCCTGCAGCAGCTCGGCCCGACGCCGCTGATAGTCCTCGCTCCACTCGGTGCGTGCACGACTGCGTCGTTGGGAGAGCCCTCTCGTCACCGGGACAGACGCGGCCTTCGGATTGGTGAGGGTGGCCTTGACTGCGCGAGCCGGACCGTTGCCGGGCGGGATGACGGCGGCTTTGCGCTGGGGAGGTTTCCGGTCGGTGACCATGTCGCACGAACGCTCAGGCCGTGACGTCCCAGACCAAGGGGAGGTTGTCGAGCCCGACCTGGCCACCGTGCTCCATGATCTTGGCGCCATCGGCCAGGCGGTAGTGCGGCACCCGCTTGTGCCACTCCTCGAGCCCGATTCGCAGCTCCTGGCGGGCCAGATGCGAGCCGAGGCAGCGATGCGGGCCTGCACCGAAAGCGATGTGGCGGTTGTCGCGCCGATCGATGACGACCTTGTCGGCGTCGACGAACTCGTTGGGATCCCGATTGGCCGCGACGATCGGTGCGTAGATCATCTGTCCTGCCTTCATGGGGCAACCGGCAAGGTTGTTGTCCTGCATGATCTTGCGACCTGGCGTGACGAACGCGTAGTACCGCAGGAACTCCTCGATGGCCGACGGCCACAGCCCCGGCTCGGCCAGGAGCCGATTGCGATCGTCGTCGTGCACGGCGAGATGCATCATGGAGTACGACAGCTGCATGGCCACGGTGTCGAGCCCGGCCATGAACATGAGTAGGCACAGTGACAGCAGATCGGCCTCGGTGACCGATTCCCCATCGATCTTCCACGTCAGGGCCACCGAC
The DNA here is from genome assembly GCA_050246915.1 of Acidimicrobiia bacterium. Classification (GTDB taxonomy): domain Bacteria; phylum Actinomycetota; class Acidimicrobiia; order Acidimicrobiales; family Ilumatobacteraceae; genus JBFWVD01. The sequence goes on from JBFWVD010000092.1 coordinate 7,109, forward strand.
AAGATGTCTTCTTGCGGATCCACACGGCGCTGGGCGATGAGCCCGGCGAAGTAGGCGATGACTTCGTTCATGGCATTGAGCGCTCGATCTCCGTGCGCCCCGCCCGAATGGAGGATGTCGGTCTCCCATTGCTGGAACTGCGCAGCGTCGGCGACCGGGAGACCCATGAGCTCCATGAAGATGGTGTTGGGGAATCGCAACGCCACATCGGCCACGTAGTCGCACTCACCTCGGGGAGCGATCTCGTCGATGATCTCGTTGAACCGGGCGCGTACGCGATCTTCGAGCTTGGCGATGGCAGCCGGCGAGAACAGTGGGCCGAGCAGCTGACGCCATTTGGTGTGGATGGGCGGATCGAGCATCTCGGGGATCCACATGTACGGCGGATTGGGATCGCTGGGGATGACGGCGCTCGATGAGAACACGTCCGGGGTCTGGAAGGCCTCACGGATGTCCTTCATGTTGGTGAGGAGCCAGAAGTCATGGCCCTCGGCGTCACCGAAGTGCACCCGGCTCTGCGTCCGCAGGCGATCGAAGTTGTTGAAATGCCAAAGCGCCTCGGCGCTGACGACGTTCACCTCTGTGAAACGGACGAACGGGCACGTCGTCCCGTCTGCGGCGATGGGCTGGGATTCGATCGTGCTCATGTCCTGCTCCTCGTCACGCTGCTGGCCGGTCCCCGACGCTGGCCAGACAGCACGTTACAGGCCTCCGTGACGTCCGTCACTGTAAGTGATCAATCGTTCATCGATTTCTCCACCGACCACCGGCCGGTTGCCGGATGGCAAACTGGGCGCCACGCCCGGTCGACGGGGTTCGACCGACTCGGCGGCGTGCGAGGGGGACGAGATGACGAGTGGCCACAACCCTGCAGAGCTCCCGTCGTATGCCGAGTTGTCAAGCCGAGTTGACGGTGCACCGCCGGGGGTGGCCTGGGGAGTGTTCGGCGACGACGACCAGATCGGGACAGTGAACCTCCTCGACACCGGACGCGTACTCGCGGGGACGCAGGAGGTGCGCCAGGGCCGGGTGTTCTCGTTGAACTGGGACGTCACGCTCCCCTGGCCGCATCCCTATCGGGATCGGCCACAACGGACACACATCGTCGCCCCGGGAGTCGCTCGTGACGACTACATGGCACCGTTCTATCTGCAGTACTCCAGCCAGTGGGATGGCTTGCGCCACATCGAGACACACGGGCGCTTCTACAACGGTGTCGACCCTGCCGTGGTCGACGATCCGACCTCCACGACGTTGGGCATCCAGGACTGGGCGAAGCGCGGCATCGTGGGCCGCGGGGTGCTGCTCGACGTTGCCCGTCATCGCGCCGCGCTCGGGACGCCGATCGAGCCCACCGATCGATTCGAGATCAGCGCCGTGATGCTCGACGAGGTGGCCGCGTCGCAGGGGACCTCCATCGAACGCGGCGACATCTTGCTCATCCGCACCGGATGGGTCGGCTGGTACCAAGGGCTCGACCACGCGGGGCGTGCTGCGGCGCTGACGGTGGACGGCGCGCAGCCCGGGCTCGCGCCGGTGGAGGAGACCGCGGCCTGGCTGTGGGATCGGCACGTGGCCGCCGTAGCTGCTGACAACATGGCGCTCGAGGTTGCCCCGTTGCAGATGGACGCCGAGCACTTCCTGCACTTCCGCGTCATCCCTGCGTTCGGGATGCCGATCGGTGAGTTCTTCTGGCTCGATGATCTCGCCGCGGCGTGCGCTGAGGATCGCCGATGGTCGTTCCTGTTCACGTCGGCGCCGTTGAACGTCCCCGGGGGCGTCGGCTCACCGCCCAACGCACTCGCCATTCGGTGACCGGGTCCATTCGATGAGGAGATGCCGATGACAACTACCCACGTCGATCGATTGGTGCTCTCCGACCGGGTGCACAGCGACGTGTACACCGATCCGGCGATCTTCGACGAGGAGCTCGATCGGATCTTCCACCGCGGATGGGTCTACGTGGGCCACGAGAGCGAGATCGCCGGTATCGGCGACTATCGCACCCGCACGATCGGTCGTCAGCCCGTGATCCTCGTGCGCGGCGAGGATGGTGCCGTGCGGGTGCTGATGAACCGGTGCACCCACAAGGGCACCTTGGTGTGCCCGTATGAGAAGGGCACGGCCCGCATCTTCACCTGCGCCTATCACTCGTGGTCGTTCCGCAACGACGGTTCGCTTCTCTCGGTACCCCACGACGAGCGCTACGGCGACTCGTTCGACAAAGGGCAATTGGGGTTGCGTGAGGCGCCGCGCGTCGGCATCTACCGCGGCTTCGTATTCGCGTCGCTGTCACCGGATGGTCAAGCCTTCGATCACTACCTGACACCGGGAGCGCGTGCGGCCATCGATCTGTTCACCGACATCGCACCGTTGCGACGCGTGTCGGCCAGCGCGGGGGTTCACAAGTACTCGTACATGGGCAACTGGAAGCTCCAGTGCGAGAACAACGTCGACGCGTATCACTTCAACTTCGTACATCGCAGCTTCTGGCAGATCATGAACAAGCGAGCCGGCGTCCGGATGGATTTCCTGGGCACGGCTACGTCGGCGGCGCGCATCCGGAGCCTCGGCAACGGGCACGTGGGTTGGGACTATCGGCCGTTGCAGGCCAAGACCGGAGCGCTGGCGGTGAGCGATGACCCCCGGCTTCCCGACGCCACGCGCGCCTACTACGCGATGTTGATCGAGCGGGACGGCCGCGACGCCGTTCGGGAGATGATGACCGCCAGCCCGGCTCACGCGTACATCTTTCCGAACGTGTGCATCCTGGCGTCGCAGATCCGCGTCATGCAGCCCACGGCGGTGGACCGAACCGAGTTGTACGTGTACCCGATGATGCTCGACGGGGCGCCCGATGAGATCAATCTGAAGCGGATACGGGCGCACGAGGGCTTCTACGGACCGGCCGGTGGTGGCGCCACGGACGACTTCGAGATCTTCGCCAGAGGGACGATCGGTATGCGGGCCACTGTCGACCCGTGGATGAACATCTCCCGTGGCGCCGGCATGGAAGAGATCGACGCCGACGGTCACGTGAGCGGGCAGATCACCGACGAATTGGGCAGCCGGACGATCCTGCACCATTGGCGAGAGGTGATGAGCGGGAGGGGCCCGGACGACGTGGGGCGCCGGGCAACCTGCAGCGACAGCGCGGTCGGTCGATGATCACCCGGCGTCAGGTGGAGGACTTCCTCTACCGCGAGGCGCGGCTCATGGACAGCCACGCCTACGACGAATGGTTCGCCCTGTGGACCGAGGACGCCTTGTACTGGATCCCGTGCAACGACGACGATCACGATCGCTCCACCCACGTGTCCCTCGTGCACGAAGACCACGACGGGCTCGTCGATCGCATCACCCGCCTCAAGAGCGGCGCAGCATGGGCCCAGGACCCACCGAGTCGACTGTGTCGGGTGGTGTCCAACATCGAGTTCGATGACGTGGACGGCCCTGAGTGCGCGGTGCACTCGACGTTCATGATCACCGCACAGCGTTGGGGTCGCATGGAGTTCATCGTCGGCCGTTGTCAGCATCAGCTACGCGTCGAGAACGGAGGTCTGCGCATGGTGCGCAAGAAGATCGTGCTGGTCGACAACAACGACATCGTGGGCAACCTCACGTTCCTCATCTGAGGCAACGGCAGGACTTCCTCATGGAAATAGCTCGTTTCAGGCTCAATCCGTTCATTGAGGTCTTAATGCTCTCCAGCGGTGCAGTCGGGCCGCCGACGTCAGGGATCTAGCAGCGCGGGCGCGGCGCATCTCGACCCCTGAGAGGAACATCTTGACCATGGTCACCGCCCCTCGGCATCGGCGCGCCCTTCTGGCCGCAGCGTTGTCGCTCCCATCGATGTTCGGTGTCGTCGGCACCGTGCACAGTGCGCCACCGGCATCAGCCGCGGTGCTCCAATCGATCTCGTTCGAGACGCCTGGTAGCAGCGCCGTGACGCTTGGTTCCCTGGCCAGCCGCTCGCAGCGCAAGCCGGTGGCGATCTCTGGCATCGGGCCGTACACGATCGCCAGCACGGATTCGATCACCGGATTGCCGTACAGCTTCGTCACCGACTTCAACTACGCCGCATCCAATCCCGGGTGGCAGCGTGAGAGCGACGAGCGCACGAACACCATCACGGTGTCGTCCAACACGAACGCTTCATTCGACGGGCGTACCGGGGTGATGCAGCTGGCCGCCAATGGTGGTTGCTCTGGATCCAACAACTTCGGTGGCTTCACGACGTTCTGTTCCGGCTTCGGACCCGAGGTCTACACCCAGCCGTTCACTGCCACGGCGGGCCAGGCGCTGTCGTTCATGTGGGCCGCGCAGCGGGTCACCGACGACTACGAGATCTATGCATTCCTCGTCGAGGTGGCACCGTCGGGTGGTGGGTACGACTACGGCTCGCCGTCGACGCACACGCTGCTCACCTATGGGCGAGGCGATACCCAGGGCTGGACCGCTGCCGGCGGGACGATCCCTCACAACGGGACCTACCGCTTCCGGTTCGTCAACGGCACGTTCGACAAGACCGGTGGACAGGCCATCGGCTCGAACATGTACATCGACTCGGTCGTACAGCTCGGTCTGGCCAACCCCATCACCTTCGCCACGCCTGCCGATCAGCTCCGCGACGCATCGCCGTTCACCGTGTCGGCCACCGCTCCCGGTGGCGCGGTGACGTTCACGAGCAGCACGACGAGCGTCTGCACGGTGTCCGGTGACACGGTGACCCTGGTGAGCAGCGCCACTGGCGTGTGCACCATCGTGGCCAACCAGGCTGGCGACGGCGTCGACTATGTGCCCGCCGACAGCCTCGCTCGCTCCTTCACGGTGCGGGCCGCCGCGACCGCTCCGGTGAACTCCGGTCTCCCGACCTTCAGTGGCACACCCGGCGATGGCAACACGCTGACGTTGAACGAGGGAAGTTGGGGCGACGGTGCCTCCCCGATCACCGGGACCACGATCGAGTGGTTGGCCGACGGCAACCCCGTGACCGACGCGAGTGGCCCGAGCTGCGTGTTGGTCGCATCACCGGGAACGGTGTTGAGCGTTCGCGTCACCAAGACCAACGCCGTCGGATCCACGCCGGCGACCTCGTCGCAGACCATCACCGGCTTCACCTGCGCCTCGGTGCCGGCCCCGACCGACCTGACCAACAGCAACGTGCCGGGCAATGGCACAGTCGGTACCGCGTACACCGGCTCGGTCTCCGGCAACAACAGCCCCACCTCGTACACCATCGTTGCCGGAGCGCTCCCAGCCGGTCTCGCCCTGAACCCGTCGACGGGAGCTCTCACCGGCACACCGACCTCAGCCGGCTCCTACACATTCACGGTGCGGGCATCGAATGCGGGTGGCCACGTCGATCGCCAGTTCACCGTGGTCATCGGCGAAGCAGCAGCACCGCAGACAACGTTGCCGACCCCGAAGGGTGTGCTCGACGGTGGTGGCGGAGTGAGCAACCCCGAGACCACCGCCGCACTGCGGAGTCAGGTGCCGGCCGGCAATGAGCTCGCTGGCGTCGCGCCGACTCCTGATGGAAACGGTGCATGGGCAGTCACGCCCGAGGGCAAGGTCGTGACAGTGGGTACCGCCACGTTCGCAGGCGATCTCACCGGTACGACACTCACCTCCCCTGCAGTCGGCATCATCCCGACCGGATCGGGCAACGGCTACTACGTGGTGGCGTCCGACGGTGGCGTGTTCACCTTCGGCGATGCACAGTTCGAGGGCTCGATGGTGGACAAGCCGATGAACGCTCCGGTGACGTCGATGATCGCCACCTGCAGCGGCAACGGCTACTACCTGGTCGGCGCCGACGGTGGCGTGTTCACCTTCGGCGACGCACAGTTCCATGGCTCGATGATCGGCAGGACGCTCAATGACGTCGCCGTCGGCATCGTGCCCGACTGTCGTCGCAGCGGCTATTGGGTGTTCGCCGCGGACGGCGGTGTGTTCACCTTCGGTGACGCCGCCTTCTTCGGATCGTTGGCCTCCAATCGCCCGGCAGCCAACGTGTCGGGCATGCTGCCCACGGCGACGTGGAACGGCTACACGCTCATCGACACCACCGGGACGAAGTATCCCTTCGGAGACGCCTGAGCAACGATCGCCATCAGTACCACCACGTCTTCCTGACCAGTGAGGGGCTGGCGTCAACCTTGGTTGACGCCAGCCCCTCGCGCGTCGGTGTCGCGGCAACCGTCAGCTGGTCTCGACCAGACGGGTCGGCAGTCCGAAGTCGGCGAAGCGATCGGGGTACAGGAAGTTGTGATGGCCCACGATCTTGCCGCCGGAGACCTCGATCACCTGGATCGCCCACGGCTCCCACACACCGGGGCTCACGTAGTGATAGTTGCCGAAGCCGGCCGTGCCGTTCACATCGACCGGGATGAGCTTGCCGTGCTGGCAGACGATGCCGTGGCCCACGAACCATCCGATGACGTCGCTCGGGCCTTCGAGCCACAGATCGAACGGAGGCATCGACATGATGACATCGTCACGCAGCAATGACGCGAGCTTGTCCATGTCATAGCGCTCGAAGGCGTCGACGTACTCATCGAGCAGGGCTTGGTGGTCCGCACCGACAGGTGCGTCGAGGGACTCGGTCTTCTTGGACGCCATGACGGCGCGCGCACGCTGCAACGCGCTGTTGACCGAAGCGACCGACGCGCCGAGCAGTTCGGCGACCTCCGAGGCCTGCCATTGCAGCACCTCGCACAAGATCAGCGCCGAGCGTTGCTTCGGTGGGAGATGCTGGAGCGCTGACAGGAAGGCCAGCCGGATCGACTCGCGCTGGGCAACCAGCCGAGCCGGATCGCCATCGAGATCGATCACACGGGCGTCGCTGATCGGCTGGATGAAGACGTCCTCCGAGCGGGTCGGCGGCAGCTCGACCACATCAGCGGTACGTGAAGACGGCCCCATCTCCATGGGGCGGGCACGCCGTTGCGGACTGCGGTGCATGTCATGACACACGTTGGTGGCGATCCGATAGAGCCACGTGCGCAGCGAAGCGCGGCCCTCGAACCCGTCGATGGAGCGCCAGGCGCGGATCATGGTCTCTTGCACTGCGTCGTCGGCCTCTGATGCCGCCCCCAGCATCCGATAGCAGTAGCCGAGCAACTCGCGGCGGTGCGACTCGATCGTCGCTTCGAGTTCCGGACGGGTGGGCGTGTCGGCGGGGCGCATCAGGATCGACACTAGACCGATGAATTCGTCTGAAGACGTGCGTCTGCCGGAGCAGTTCCTGGACGAGCCGCTCGGAGGTCGATCATGCCCGCACCGGATCTGATCATTCCCGGCTCACCATGCTGGGTGGAGCTGTGCACGTCCGACCCCGACGCATCAGCGGAGTTCTATCGGCAGGTGTTCGGATGGGACATCGTCGATCCAGGGGCGGAGTTCGGCGGCTATCGCAACTTCGTCATCGACAGCGGACCGGTCGCCGGCTTCTTCCCCAACTCCTCCGAGACGTGTTCGATCGACGCGTGGTCGGTGTACCTGAGCGCTCTCGATGCGGCGGCCACGGTCGACGCCGCGCTGAGGCGCGGCGCGGATGTGATCGTGCCGGTCATGGCGATACACGACCTCGGTGTCATGGCCTGTATCACCGATTCGGCCAACGCCATCATCGGGATCTGGGAGCCCGGCAGCCATCGGGGCTGTTCGACCATCGGGGCGCCGGGGACCCCGCGATGGTTCGAGTTGTGGACCTGGGACTTCCCCAGCGCCGTCGACTTCTATCGCTCGGTGTTCGGATGTGATGTCGAGGTGAGCAGCGGCGCTGCCGAGCCTCGTTGCGCGACCCTCGGCGTGGGCGGTGCTGCCCGTGCCAGCGTGGTCGACGCGACGTCATTCACGCCGCCGGATGTCCCCGCGTGCTGGCGCGTCTCGTTCGGCACAGACGATGCCGACGCGACAGCGGTACAGTGCGAGCGGCTCGGCGGTGCGATCGTGGCACCGGCTCGCAACACACACCGTGGCCGGCAGGTCAGCGTCTCCGACGTGACTGGCGCCGTGTTCGATCTGCTCGGCCCCATCAGCTGAGGGCCGTGCAACCGGTCACGCCGGGGAGCCGGTCATGCTGATGCGATGGTCGAGTCGAACCACGCCAGCATGCGGGCCCATCCGTCGGCGGCGGCCTCGGCGTTGTAGCTCGGCCGTCGATCGCAGTTGAAGCCATGCTCGGCCTCGGGGTAACGGACCACCTCGGTGCGGACAGAAGCGGTCGCTGCCGCGGCGCGCAACTGCTCCACCTCGTCGATGGGGATGCCGAGGTCCTTGTCGCCGTAAAGCCCCAGCCACGGCGCCTGCAACGACGGGGCCTCGTCGACCTGCGACGGGAAGAACCAACGTCCGGTGATGCCACCGCCGTAGAAGGTGACGGCCGCTCCGAGATTGCGGCGCGTACCGGCGAAGAACGCGACGGTGCCACCGAGGCAGAAGCCGACGACGCCTTGCTTCGCGGTACCGATCCCCTCGGCTTCGAGCGCGGCGATGGCGGCGTCGACATCGGCGAACGTGCCGTCCATCGTCATCGCTTCGATGTGGGGCCAGATGATGGACAGATCGTCATAGCCCATCTTTGGATCTCCACTGCGATGGAACAGATGCGGGGCCACGGCGATGTAGCCGGCCGCAGCGATGCGATTGCATACGTCGACGATGTGCTCGTTCACACCGAACGCTTCCTGCAGGACGATCACGCCACCTCTCGGGGTGCCGCTCGGCTTCACGATGGTCAGCGGCGTCACGGAATCGGTTGTCGAATCGGGCATCGGGTCTCTCCTCAGATCTCTCCACGCTGGAGGCGGCCGACATCCTCGCGTCGGAACACCTCTCCGGCGATCATCCAGTCGCCGTCTTCCACCTCGAGCACTCGGACCCAGGTGAGCTTGCGGACGTTCTCGCCCCAGATGCCGACGAGCGCGTCGGTGGTGGCCTTCATCATCTGTTCCTTCTGCTCCGAGGTCCACGCCCCTTTGATGAGATGGATGTCGACGAGTGGCATGGGCTTGGTCCCCCTATGTCGTTGCGGTTGTCGTTGCTGATCCCGGGACGTCGTGTCGCATTGCAGCGCAACGTTCCACGGCGTGCCGCCCGGCGATGCGGCCGAACACGAGGCCGCGCAACACCGACGTCGCGCCGGTGTACTTACCGTGGTACAGCCCGGTCACCTCGCCTGCGGCGTACAGGCCACCGATCGGCGTGCCGGAGCGATCGACAACGACGGCGTCGAGATCGGTGTCGAGACCGCCGAAGGTGAACACGTTCGAGCACTCCTGCGGCCAGGCCACGAACGGTGGACGATCGAGGGTGCGGGCCCAGTTGGACTTGGGAGGTTCGAGTCCCACCGTGCCCTTGCCGTCGGGTCGCAGTGGATCGAACGCGCCGGGCTGAACGGCGCCGTTGTAGTCGGACACGGTGCGCACCAGGCTCTCGATGGGGACGCCGATCAGCACAGCCAACTCCTCGATGGTGTCGGCGGTGATCGGTGGCAGCGTGGTCTGCACGATGTCGTCGAAGCGAGGTATGTCGAACACCTGCTGGTCGGCGATGATCCATGCCGTGTGATCGGGCAGGGCCAAGATGCGTCGGGCGGTGTCCTCGTACTGCTCGTCGACGGTGGATCGCCCCTCGTCGAGGAATCGCCGGCCGTTGGTGTCGACCAACAAGCCGTACGGATAGATCATGACCACGGCCTCTTCGCGATGCGAGCGAGGGTCGACGGGCTCGGCATGGAACAACGACCACTCCCCCGCGCCGCGCGCGCCGGCGTCCAGCGCCATCGCGATGCCCTCACCGCGATTGAACATCCCACCGGGGGCGACGGTGCGCGGCGTCGCACCGACGTGCTCGGTCATCATGTCGATGCTGCCCTCGAACCCGCCCGAAGCGATGATGACGGCCCCGACCGTTGCCTGCGTGACGGCGCCGCTGTCGTCGGATACCGAGATGGTGTGCACCGAACCATCGGTGTCGAGAGTGATGCGGTGAGCCGTGGAGCCGTAGCCGACGGTCACCCCGCGGCGTTCGGCGTCGGCCAGCAGCGTGTCGAGCACGACGCGCCCACCGCCGACGGGCAGCAGACGCGGCCGGGCCTGCGTGAGGAAGATGGTGGGCAGTTCACCGAACTCCACGCCCTTGGACTGGACCCAGCGCAACGTCGGTCCCGCCTGCTCGGCGAGGCGCTGCGCGTACTCGACGCGGACATGACCTTGACCGTTGGCCACCAGATCGTCGACGAAGCCCGGCGCTGGCGTGTCGATGTCGGTCATGCGTAGGTATGCCGCCGTCCATCGCGAGTTGCCGCCGCGCTCGTCTGCCGGTGCGCGCTCGAGCACCACGATGCGTAGATCGGCCCCCAGCTCCTCGGCGCGTTCAGCGGCCGCCGCAGCAGCGGCCGCGCCGGCGACACCGCAACCGATGACGACCAGATCGATGTCCGGGGCAGTGTCGTCGAGCGCGCTCACCGATGGTCTCCTCGCGTCGCGTAGCGCACATCGAG
>JBFWVD010000093.1:0-17293 GCA_050246915.1 Acidimicrobiia bacterium
GTGTGGTTGAACACGCCGCGTCGTCCGCTCGAAGCCTGTGGCACCAGCGGCATGAAGGCAGCGCTCAACGGCGCGCTGAACTGCTCGATCCTCGATGGATGGTGGGACGAGGCATTCGACGGCACCAATGGTTGGGCCATCACCTCGGCCGACAACGAGAGCGATCTGGCCAAACGCGATCGCATCGAGGCCGACAGCTTGTTCGATCTGCTGGAGCATCAGATCGTGCCGCTGTTCTACGACCGCAACGCCGGCGTCCCCAGCCGATGGCTGGAACGCGTCAAGCACAATTTCGCGACCATCGGACCGGAGTTCACCGCCAGCCGTATGGTCCGCGACTACGTGACCGAGCTGTACGAGCCCGCTGCCCAGCAGGCCGATCACGCGCTCGCACCGGGCCTCAGCGTTCCGCGGGAGCTGGCGGCGTGGAAGCAGCGGGTGCGACAGGGCTGGAGTGGGGTGAACGTGGTGTCAGTCGACGCCGAGCTGGCGCCGACCCGTCTCGGGACCGTTCGTCAGGTGACCGCCAAGGTCACCATCGACGGGCTCGCTCCCGAGGACGTGACGGTGCAGCTGATCCACGGTCAGGTAGGGCCCACCGACGAGTTGAACCAGAGCATCACCATCGAGATGGAGCACGCCGGCGTCGAGGGCAACACGCATCTGTACCGGTCCTCGTTCGCCGCAGGGGCCACTGGCCGCTACGGCTTCAATGTGCGGGTGCTGCCGTGCCACGACGGCTTGGCCAGCCCACTCGAGCTCGGCCTCATCAGCTGGGCCAAATGACGATGTCATCGCGTGGTCGGTGAGTGAAAGCTCACCGACCACGTGATGGTCACATCCGATCTCAGGTGTTGGGGACCTTGAACGCCGCGCCGTTCCAGTAGTCACGGTTGAAGCAGATCTTGCCGTCGCGCAGCTTGCCCATCGACACGCCGGGGATGTTCATGGGCTGCATGATCCACTCGATGGCGTAGCTGGTGCCGTCGGTGACGTGGCCGACGTAGTCGAAGCGTGCGTTCGCGACGTTGTCGAACGAAGCCTGCACGAACTTGCGCATCCGCGCCGCCCCGTTGGCACCGTGGTTGATGGTGGTGTCGAGGTACTCGACGTCATCGGTGAAGAACGCCATCACGGTGTCCACGTTCAACGTGTCCCATGCGGCGAGATAGTCGGCGAAGAAGTTGCTCATTGTTTGCTCCTGCTGAGGTGTGATTGCGTGAATCAGGCGAGCGCCAAGGTGGTGAGGATGCTCGGCTCGAAAGCATCTTCGTCGATGCGCCACGGCCCGGCATGTACCGCCTCGAGCGCCCGCAGCAATTCGGGTTGTTGCCGCGCGCACCTGTTGAGGCGCCGTACCAGGCCGGCACGATCGGGCGCACCCTGCGCAGCGAACAGATCGGTGAGCGCGCTGGCGAACCGGAGCCGCCGCATGCGTTCCCATCGTTCTGCGGCATAGGTGTCGAGAAGCGATTCGGTCCACGCTCGGTCATCGATGAGCAGTCGGGAGAGCACCAGCGCGTCACGCATGGCGATGGCCAGGCCCTGACCGGTGATCGGATTGCTCCACCCCGCAGCGTCGCCGACGAGGACAACGCCTGGGCCGTAGGGACGTCGTGTCCAGGTATCGGTCATCGGGAACGTTGCGCACGGTCCGATCGGCGTCGACGCTGCGATCGCCTCGGCGTGCGGGAGCGACGGCACGAGGAACGACTCCAGCATCCGGTCCGCCTTGTCCGGGCCCGCCAAACGCTCGGCGGTCATCGGCCGGGCGGTGTAGAGACGCAAGGCACCCTTGCGGGGGAATACGTAGAGCTGATCCCCGCCGTGCACCCCGATGGTGACCTCATCTCGATCCCATGCACCGCCATCATCCACCAGCATGCCGGTGAGCATCACGCGAGGGATGGTCGAGTTGAGTTCGACACCGATGCTGCGCCGAACGACTGATTCCTTGCCGTCGGCGCCGACGACCAGGCGGCACGACACCGTGTAGCGCTCACCATCGTGCGAGAACGACACCGCCGGCGTCGCGCCAGGTGTCACTGCGACATCGCTGACCCCTCGGCGGATCACCGCACCGCGGGCGACGGCGACATCACACAACGCGGCGCGCATCTCGGGGTGTCCGACCGACACCAGGCCGGGCACGCCCGGAAGGATCGTGGACAGGTCGCGGGACCGACTGCGAGCCGACTCGATGGGGACCAGTTCGTCGTAGGCGACAAGCCGGGTCATGACCGAGGCGCCAGGCGCTGATGTGATGGCGTCGATGAGTCCCATCTCGGCGGCGGCCTCATACCCCCACTGCACCATGCCCTCGCCCCGCACCCGGTCGGCGTAGACCTCGTCGCGTTCGAGCAGGAGCACCTGCACACCGGCGTCAGCGAGTTGTGCAGCCAGCGGGGCGCCGGCCACGCCAGCCCCCACGATCACGACGTCGACACCGCCAATTGGAATTGCAGTCATTCGCTCACCTCGGATACGGGTCCGAGGCATTAAACTATCTTCAATGGTGCCCGGTCAATCCGCACATGAGTCCCGTACCGGCGACGCGAAGAGTCGGAATGCGATCGCGACCACGCCACGCCAGAAGCAGCCCGCCGGGACGCCTCATCGGGCCCGGCGCAGTCGTGGCGGCACCCAGCCACTCCCCCTCAACCGTGACGATGTGCTGCAGGCGGCATTGCCGGTGCTGGCTCGAACTGGTGTCGACGGGCTGACCGTTCGCGCAGTGGCCGAGGAGCTCGGTGTGACCAGCCCGGCGATCTACCACTACTTCGCCGGGCGTGACGACCTCATCGATCGCCTGTGCGAGAAGGTCGCCGCCGAGGTCGACATCGGCATCGACCCCGCGGACAGCTGGGACAGATCCGTGGTTCGGGTGTTGTTGAACATGGATCGCACGTTCGCCCGCTATCCCGGCGTCGCGGCGCGGGTCATGCCGGGTCTGCGACCGAGCGGAGCGGTCGATCGCATCACCCGTGTCGTCATCGACCAGATCCGTCTCGGTGGGTTCGACGAGGAACAGGCCGAGGATCTGCTGGCCGCGTTGCAGTTCCTGTTCGCCGGCTGGCTCCTCGGCCGGCGGCCGTCGGCGCCGGGACGAGCGGCTCGTCCCGACATCCTCGAGCGTTCGATCCGTTGCGTGTTGGACGGGTCACGACACGCCACGTCGTGATCGAGAGCATCGGGCCAATCCTCCCGACATCGCCCCCATGCGTCAATTCACATTGACATCGAGTGGAAGCGGATCGTGTCCGATTTCGACAAGCCAGGGTCGCACAGAGCGTCCTACGGTGGACGCATGTCGCTCGTACCTTCGGCTATCGGACTGGTAGCTACCGACCTTCCCCGCACGCTTGCCTTCTATCGAGCCATCGGCCTCCACATCCCCGCAAGCGCCGACGCTGAACCACACGTGGAGGTCGTGTTGCCGGGCGGATTCCGGCTGATGTTCGACCCCGAGTCGACCATCAAATCGTTCGACCCCGACTGGGCACCGCCACCGGCCGGCTCTCCACGCACCTCGCTCGCATTCGAATGCACCGATCCAGCCGGGGTCGACAGTGTCTATTCGTCGATGATTGCGAAAGGTTTCGACGGCCACCCCCCACCGTGGGATGCGTTCTGGGGACAGCGCTACGCGACGCTGCGAGACCCGGATGGCAACGGCGTCGACCTCTTCGCCCCGCTCCCGAGCAGCTGAGATGGCGTGTGCCCCGTGAGGGCGCGCACATCGTGGGTGAAGTGGGCCTGATCGCCATATCCGGCAACGACGCAAGCCTGCACCAGCGGTAGTCCCTGTCGAGCCGCGTGCAGCGCCCGTTGGAGGCGGAGCACCCGACTGAGCAGCTTGGGGCCGTAGCCGAACGATGCCATCGAGCGCCGGTTCAGATGACGCTGGCTGAACCCCACCTCCGCTGCGACCTCCGCAACCGTCTTGCCCGATCCGATCAGGGCAGCCACGTGACGCATGGTGCGATCCGCACCGCCGCCGAGCGCGAGACGCCGTCCCGCCCAAGCCTCGAGCAAGCGGGCCGGGTTGTCCGACTTGCCCAGCGATGCAGCAAGAGCGTCGGCCTCGTCAACCCCGATCACGTCTCGAAGGTCCAGCCGCCCGTCCCGCAGAGCATCAGCAGGGACGCCCAAGACGGTCGGCGCAACACCTGATGCAAAGCGAAGCGCCGTGAATGGTGTGCCACGAGGAGCGGTCGCCAGGTGCGCCGTTGTATCCGGACCGGCCACCGTGAGATGCGTGCCGTTCCACAGGACATCGATGCAGCCGTCAGGCAGGATCCACGTGGAGGTGCCATCAGCGAGGCGCGTCCACAACGTGGCCCCAGCAATCTGCGACGCACGCTCGCGATACGCCCCCGTGTCGGCCATGACGCCGATGATGACCGTTGCCGGCCCCTCACGCAACCGCCGCTGCCCGCTAGCCGGTCTGTGGGTGATGACCGATGAGTACACCGTCGTCGGTGACTCGGAAGCTCCCGGCACAACACGGGCAGCGGCCGAAGCGGAGCATGATGCGATCGGTCGTCCACGTGTCGGTGGGAGGTTCCCCCGACCCGGCGCATGTCCGCACCTTGGTCTTCGCGTTGCTCGCACGCTCTGCCATGCACCCATGGTGCGCCCCCACGTCACCCAGGCACAGGGCACTTCGTCCCGACGCCCGGGCCAGGAGAAACACCTGCCGGACCGTCAAGATCGGTTGACACCGAACTCTGCGTGGTTGAATCGAGCGATGAACGGCGAGCGTGACCTCTCGACCATCTTGTCCACCCTCGATGTCATTCGTCGCCCGGGGACGTATGTCTATGTCTCGCCGGCCCACCAGGCTGTGCCCGGCGCGGTGGCGACGATCGTGGAGAACGAAGCGACGACGTCGATCGTCGAATTGGAGACCGCCGAGCGCTTGGAACTGGAGTGGACCTTCCCATCGGCGTGGCTCACCATCGACGTGCGCACTGCGCTCGACGGCGTCGGGCTCACCGCCGCAGTGAGCACCGCATTGGCGGAGGCCGGGATCGCCTGCAACATGTTGGCCGGTCGCTACCACGATCATCTGCTGGTGCCTGTCGGTCGCGCCGATGACGCCATCGCGGTGCTGCTGTCGCTGCGCACAGCCTGACCTGGACGTCTGCAAGAGCCGACGCGATCACTCCTCGCCGGTGACCCCGAGGAGCTTGGCCAGCAGTTTGTCGAGTTGAGCCTGCTCGCGTGCCGTGAGCGTCGCCATGAGGTGGGTGCTCCACTCGTGCGACAGCTTCATCAACTTGGGCGCAGTTCGGCGCGCCTTGGCCGTGAGTTCCACCAACGTCTTGCGCCCGTCGACCGGATGATGCTTGCGGCGGATGAACCCGTCGCGCTCCAGCGTGTGGAGCACCGATGTGATCGTCCCCGTGGTGAGCATCAGCTGTGACGCCACCTCGGCCGGGGTCATCGGCTTGACCTCCGATGCGAGCAGGGCGAGCACGTTCGCCCCCGACGGGCTGAGTCCGGCAGGCCGGAACATCTCGGCAGCGGCCTGGCTGATGTGTCCCACCAGACGATTCATGTTCGCGACGTTCTGACAACTGAGAGCATCGGCCTCGGGGAACTGCTGCGCGAATGATTCTGCGTCGATGCGGATCGGTCGGGGCATCCCCCGAACGTAGCGTCGTCGCGCACCATCGTCAGGACACGTGTCAATCAAAGTTGCCTGGGTCGCACCGAGCTGCAACGGCGCGCCGACGACGATGCCCAGGTCAACGCCCGATGAAGGTCGCCTTGCCGGGGCCGTTCTCCAAGAACGACTTCACACCGATTTTCGCGTCCTCGGTGCGGAAGACATTCTCGAAGTACTCCTGCTCGAGCAACAGACCGTCGTGCAACGACCGCTCGAGACCCTCGTCCACCGCTTCCTTGCACATCGCTTGAGCCACCAGCGCCCCCTTGGCGAACTCGGCGGCACGCTCGAGGGCACGGGCGTGGAGCTGATCGGGCTCGACGACCTCGTTGACCAAGCCGATGCGGAGCGCCTCGGCGGCGTCGATCTGCCGTCCGGACAGGAGGAGGTCCTTGGCGATGGACGGACCCACCAAGCGTGCCAGGCGCTGTGTGCCTCCGCCGCCGGGCACGACACCGAGGAGCACCTCGGGCTGACCGAACTTGGCTCGTGTCGAGGCGATGCGCATGTCGCACGCCAGCGTGAGCTCGCATCCGCCGCCGAGAGCAAAGCCACTCACCGCGGCGATCACCATGCGAGGGATTGCCGCCACGGCGTTCAGCGCCCCAATGAACACTCCGCCGACGAACCTGGCCTGTTCTGGGCCGGTCAGCTCGGTGATGTCGGCACCTGCGGCGAAGAGGCGGTCCCCACCGGTGAGCACGACGGCGCCCGGTGGGTCATCGGTCAGCTGCTCGGCGATGACCTGCACCTGCTGGAGCACCGCGCTGTTGAGCGCATTGACCTTGGGGTTGTTCAACGTGACGACGGCAACCCCATCATCACGGCGTTCGAGCAGCACGAGATCCGACATGCGTGGGACTGTAGTGAGTCAGGCGCCGTGTCGGCTTCGGCAGGTCCGCTCCGCTTCCCTGCCTCAGGCCCCGAGATCGCCGATGAGGCGATCGGCCGCCGACCAGGGGTCGAGCTTGCGGTGCAGCACATCGGCCTCGAGTTGTGCGTAGCCCTCGACGCCGGTCAGCTGGCGGGCCTTGTCCTCGAGCCGCCGCACCACGATCTCGCGCAGCTCGTGACGCAGGCGCTTTGCCCGCCGCTCGTCGAGGGCACCGGTGGCCTCCAGATGAGACCGATGCGTTGCGATGGCCTCCCACAGTTCCTTGGCGCCCTCGCCCTTGGCTGCGATGGTGCGCACCACCGGAGGCCGCCAGTCGTCATGGCCGATGTCGGACAGGTTGAGCATGTCCTGCAGGTCCCGCTCGGTCTCCTCGACCCCTTTGCGATCGGCCTTGTTGATCACGAAGATGTCGGCGATCTCCATGAGGCCGGCCTTGTTGGCCTGGACGGTGTCACCCCAGCCCGGATTGACCACGACCACCGTGGTGTCGGCGGCTCCGGCGATCTCGACCTCGACCTGGCCCACACCGACCGTCTCCACCATGATCAACGGACGGCCCACAGCGTCGAGCAGCCGGATGGCTTCAGGAGCGGCCAATGCCAGGCCACCCAGATGGCCGCGCGTGGCCATCGAACGGATGAACACCTGCGGGTCGGTCGCGTGATCTTGCATACGGACCCGGTCACCAAGGATCGCCCCACCGGAGAACGGCGACGACGGATCGATGGCCAGCACGGTTACGGCAAGATCGAGGGACCGCTGATGTCCGATGAGCGAGTTGGTGAGCGTGGACTTGCCGGCGCCGGGCGCACCCGTGAGGCCGACCGTGTAGGCCTTTCCGCCGAGCGGATAGGCCAGTCGTCCGACCTCGCGAGCAGGGGCTCCGCCTTGCTCCACCAACGAGAGCAGCCGAGCCAGGCTGGCCCGATCTCCGGCGAGGGCAGCGGTGAGGAGTTCGGCGGGATCACGGCGTCGCATGGCACTGCGACGCTAGTGGACCGCTCGAGCGGGCCTCAGGTCCGGAACGTGAACAGTGCCGGGAATCGATCGTTGCCGTCGGTGACGCTGATGCGGTGCTCGCTGACCCAGCCCGACGAACCGATCTGAGACGAGTCCTGCTTCGACGGGTCGAGAAGTGTCGGGTAGTACCGATACCAACCGGTTGTCTGTGTGTACTGCTGGGACTTCTCGACGAACGTCACCGGATCGGACCACTGTCGAAGGTCACGGGACGATCGAAAGCGGAATGCCTTGTCGGTGCTGTACGCACACAGCCACTGTCTTTGCGCCGTCGACCAACGTAGACAAGGCGATGCGGCGTAGAAGTGGGGGCCTGCACCACCTTCGGAGATGACCTCGCCGCGCTTGGTCCATGTACCAGGCGATCCATCAGCATTCATCGGCGCTGTTGCACTCCAGATCTGTTGATGGCGCCCGTCTCCGTATCGGTTGCCGTAGAGCATCACGAAGGTGTTGCCATTGCGCACGACCGATGGTGACTCCGCGCCTCGAAACCCGGTCGGCTGCAGGGCGTCACCGGTCAAAATGGTTCCGCGGTACTGCCAGGTGTATCCCTCGTCGTCGGACTGCGCGAACCCGATCGAGGCAACGTGGCCGTCCGGACCGATCCGTTCCTGATGAATCCAGCCGTACAAACGGCGGGACCGTGTCGAGCGCAGCACGCTGTTGATGCCGCTGTAGTGCGCGTTGTCACCCGTTCCATTGGAACCGTGAACCCACACACCGGGCGAGAGCGAATCGAGTGTTCGACCGACATGACGGTAGGTGTGCCCGTTGCCGTGCATCTGGAACACGATGAGGTTTCCGTCAGAGGCCTTCACGAACGAAACGGGACCGTCGCCGGCCCCGGGTGGGAACTGACCGCCGCTGTGGTGATCCTGCTCGAGCGCAGACCACCGAGTGACCGTCGATCCGGCCCGGATTCGAAACGACGGCACGGCGGCGGACGCTCGGGTGGCCGTGCCGATCGACAATCCGAGAACGCCGAGCGACGCGCTGCCCGCTTTCAAGAACGCTCGACGATGCATGTTGACGACCTCTCACGACACTTCGGCCTCCTGGTCGGCGCGACCGTGCGGGTTGTGAGGTGTTCAAACGCGATTCCTCGGAGCCGATCTCCTCCGCCCTGAACTCCCGACATAACTTTCGTTAGCAAACGAAAGTATCTCCGGATACCATCGACCCATGGCCCGCACGAAGAATCCCCCGGAGATCGCAGAGCTGGCGGAGACGCTGCGACTGTCGATCACCCGCTTGGCGAGGGTGCTCCGCCAACAAGACGGCAGCGACCTCACCCCGAGCACCACCTCGGCCCTCGCCATGATCAACCTCCATGGACCGCTCACGCTCGGCGACCTCGCCGCGCGAGAGCGGGTGTCGGCGCCCACCATCACTCGCATCGTCGAGAAGTTGCAGCAGAGCGGTCTGGTGACGCGTTGGGTGAGCGAGCGAGACGCACGGGTCGCCTTCGTCGAGGTGACGGACGCGGGTCGCAAGGTCATCATCGATGCCCGTTCCCGCCGCACCCGTTGGCTCATGGCCCACCTCGGTGAACTGTCGCAGGACGATCTCAAGGCGCTGCGCCACGCCGCCCCGGTGCTCGAACGACTGGTCGACCTCGCCCGAGAGGAGGACAACACATGACGCGAGTCATCACCGCGATTCGCGTGACGTTCCGATCCCTGTCGATCCGAAACTTCCGTCTGTACTTCGTCGGTCAGCTCATCTCGCAGATCGGCACATGGCTCACCCAGATCGCGTTGACGCTCCTCATGCTGCACCTCACCGACAGCGGTGTGGCCATCGGGTTCTTGGTCGCGTGCCAGTTCGGGCCTGTGCTCGTGTTCGGTGCATATGGCGGGGTCATCGCCGACCGCGCCGACAAACGACGTCTGCTCATCACCACCCAGACGTTGCAGATGGTGCAGTCGTTCGTGCTCGCTGCGTTCGCGTTCATGGACCATCCGCCCATCGGCGTGTTCTACGCAACCGCGCTGGCGGGTGGGTTCATCTTGGCCTTCGACAATCCGGTGCGTCGCTCGTTCGTGTCGGAGTTGGTCCCCGAGGCGGAGATGCACAACGCCGTCACGCTCAACAGCGCCATCATGACCAGCTCGCGCATCTTCGGGCCGGCGATCGCCGGGCTCCTCGTCGTGACCGCCGGTTACGGATGGGCCTTCGCTGTCGATGGGCTCTCGTACCTCGCTGTGTTGACGAGCTTGTTCATGATGCGTTCGTCGGAGCTCCACGCCTCACCGCGATCGACCCGAGGCAAGGGGCAGATCCGCGACGGCCTGCGCTACATCCGACGAGTCGATGAACTGTGGGTGCCGATGGTCATGGTGGCCATCATCGGTGCATTCACCTTCAACTTCGCCGTGACGTTGCCGCTCTTCGTGAAGAGGAGCCTCGATGGATCGGACGGTACCTACACGCTCGTGTACTCGGTGCTCAGCATCGGATCGTTCGTCGGGGCGCTGGTCGCCGCCCACCGCCATGTCGTCACCGTCGACCACATCGTGAAGGCGTCCTTCGGGTTCGGCGTGACGATGTGCCTATTGGCGTTGTCGCCCAACCTCGCCGTGGCATTCCCGGTAGCGCTGGTCGTCGGTTTCACCTCGATCGCCTTCATGGCCACCGCCAACGCCATCATGCAGGTCCGCGCCGATCCGGTGATGCGCGGTCGAGTCCTGGCCCTGCAGTCGATGGTGCTCATCGGCACGACACCGATCGGCGGACCGCTGCTGGGCGCCGTGTGCGAGTACATCGACGCTCGGGCCGGACTCATCGTCGGTGGAGTGGCAGCGGTGGCGGCGGCAGCGTGGGGCCGGGCACACATGCGCCGTTCGATCGTCGCCGCGAGCGATGACAACATGGCGCTCGTCGAGTCGGTATGACGGCGAGCGTTCGAGCTCGGTCGTTACCCCAGGAGCACAGCATGGCAACAGCGAAGAAGGCGGCCACCTCAGCCAAGGGCTCCGCCACGTCCGACGAGAAGGTGAAGGGCCCCGCGTCCTACTTCCCGTCGATCGAGAAGACCTACGGGCAGCCGATCGCCCATTGGAAGCAGATCATCCGCGCCAACGCCGACCTCAAGCACATGGAGTTGGTGAGCCTCCTCAAGACCGAGCACGGCATCGGCCATGGCCACGCCAATGCACTCGTGGCCCACACCTTGGCCGAAGACGCCTGAACCGCGTTCTGACACCGAATGATGCCCGAAGTCCCCGTACGTGTCGCCAGCGTCGCCGATCGCGCTGCTGTGGTGTCAACCGTGGTTGCGTCCTTTGTGGCCGATCCGGCGTTCCGCCACTTCTTCCCCGACGACTCCACCTACCGAGCATGCGCGACGTCGTTCGTCGAGTATCTGTTCGACAAGCGCGTCGAGCATTCCAGCGTGTGGGTGACACCCGGCTGTGAGGCGGTGGCTCTGTGGTCCCCACCGGCGTCGGCCATCACCGAGGAGCAGCGCTCCGCGGCGGAGCATCGTCGCCGGGAGATGATCGCCGCAGTCGGTCCCGACGCCGCCGCACGGCTGGCGCGATACGACGAGACAGTGGACGCTGCGCTGCCGGTCGACGGCGACTTCTGGTACCTCGGCATCCTGGCGTGCCATCCGGACCACGCGGGCTCGGGCCTCGGCCGCCATGTTCTCGACGCGGGCATCCGGCACGTTCGATCACTCGGTGCGACGGCCTACCTCGAGACCACCAACCCGGCCAATGTGGGCTACTACCAGCGGGCTGGATGGGTCGAAGCAACCAGAATTGACACGGGCGAGCCGTCGGCCATCTGGGTGCTCCGGGTCAGCTGATCACTCAGTTGGCCCATAGGAAGCGCTTGATCAGCGGCGCTTGGAGAGCAGACGCAACAACTCGAGGTACAGCCACACGATGGTGATGACCAGACCCAGCCCGGCGTACCACTCCATGTACTTGGGAGCTCCGGCCTTGGTCGAGCGTTCGATGAGATCGAAGTCGAGCGTGAGGTTGAACGCTGCCAGGCCCGCGGCGAACAAGGAGAAGGCAATGCCCAACGGGCTCGGCGAGTTGAGGAACGGCACACCGACACCGACCGCGTGGAGCACGATCGATACCACGTAGAACAGCGCCAGCCCGGCGGTGGCCGACGTGACGATCATGCGCATCCGGTCGGTCACCTTGATGACCCGGGTGGCGTACAGGAACCACATCACCGCGAACACGCCGATGGTGGCACCGACGGCCTGCAGCACGATGCCTTCGTAGCGCACGTCGTAGATGTGGCTGATGACGCCGACACCAGCGCCCTGGCAGATCGCATAGATCGGACCGAGGACACGAGCCAACTTGGGCTTGCGAGAGCTCACCAGCGCGACGATGAACCCGCCGATGATGGCCACCAGCAGCCAACTCGGGGCGCTGGTGGTGGTGACGTTGCCGACCGTCGATTCCGACACCGCATTCCAGCCGAACCAGGCGGCGACCAGGAAGATGGCGAAGAGCGCCCCGACAGCCGTGGCAGTGCCGGCGATGGTCATCGACTCGGGAGCGGGAGCGTTCACATAGATGCCCGTCCCGGGAGCAGCCCACCCGGGTCCGCCTGCGCGCTCTTGCTCGAACGCCCGCTCTGTCAACACTGGATTCGACATGTCCACCTCTCGGTGTGTGTTTACACGGTTCGAACGCACTTTCCGCTGTCAGCCATCGGCTGATAGCGACCGCGAGGTGAGACATCTAGCGTGTCCCCGGGTTGATGCAGGGGGATGCGATGTTCAGTCTCGAGGGGAAAGTGGCGTTGGTGACCGGTGGGAGCCGGGGCCTGGGGCGGGCGATGATCGAGGGCTTCGCCAAGGCAGGGGCCGACGTGGTGATCGCCAGTCGCAACCTCGAGTCCTGTCAGTCGGCCGCGGCAGAGATCGAGGAGCGATACGGGCGACAGGCCCTTCCCATCGCCGCCCACGTCGGCAAGTGGGACACCCTCGATGCACTCGTGGACGCGGCCTATGACCGCTTCGGCAAGGTGGACGTACTCGTCAACAACGCCGGCTTCTCACCCCGCTACGACTCGCTCGTCGGTGTGAGCGAGGAACTGTGGGACAAGGTGTATGGCGTGTGCGTGAAGGGCCCGTTCCGGCTCTCCGTGCTCGTGGCTGAGCGCATGGCCGCCGGCGATGGCGGGTCCATCATCAACATCAGCACGACCGGAGCCGTCGATCCGCAGGGATGGGCCGTGCCATATCACTCGGCCAAGGCCGCCCTCAACGCCATGACCATCGCCTTGGCCCGCAGGTTGGGACCCAAGATCCGCGTGAACTGCATCATGCCGGGCGCGTTCCAGACCGACGTCACCAAGCACTGGAACATCGAGGAGTTCAACGAATCGGTGAAGGACGTCATGGCCATGCAACGCATCGGCCAGCCGGAAGAAATCGTGGGTGCCGCGCTGTACTTCGCCAGCAGCGCATCCAGTTACACCACCGGTGCGATCCTGCCCGTCGAGGGCGGCTCGGGGGCCATCCCCATCCCGTGACGGCGGACAGGCTCGCCATCGGGTGGATCGTTCAGCCGCCGGCCTTCAAGATCACCAGGAACTGACCGCCGCCCGCCTCCACGTCGGTCGTGACAACGAGGTCGGGTCGCAGACGCGACAGCCGGTCGACCAACCAGTTCGCGGCGTCGCTGGCGTCATCTCTCGTCGGGCAACGGGCCATCACCTCGCGACCGCCCTTGCGCCCCAAGCGTTCCACGCTGGCGTAGATGGGCGCTGGGTCAACGACGAACAGTCCGTCGGCCCACTCCACCACCGGGGCAACGGCACCTTTCTTGGTGTTGCACGCTCGATGTGCCAGACGTTCCGCACCGACGCCCGGTTTGGCCTTGGCCTTGGTGGTGATGGAATCGATGCTCGGCCCGCGCGGATCGTTCACCGACATCGCGGGGTCGACAGCCTCGTCGCACAGCCAGCAACGCCAGCCGTCGCGCTCACCGATCTCGTCGAGCTTGCTCATCGGTCACCCATCGGAGCGAAATGCGACATCGACGCACCGTATCGGCAACCAGCAACGGACGACGTTGGGGCCGACGAGGACCGACGAGGCGCAGGCGAGGACCGACGCGGCGCAGGCCGCGTTGGCGGAGAAGTTGATGCAGTTCTGCACCGCATAGGTGCGAAAGTGCACCAGCTTCGCGACGGGGTGAGGGGATGTCGGGTCGGATCGAGCAGCGAGGGTGAGGGTGAGGGGATGTCGGGTCGGGTCGAGCGGCGAGGCCGTCAGACGGCGACGACTTCGGTGACACCCTCGACACGGTCACGCATGATGCGCTCGATCCCGGCCTTGAGGGTGTCAGTGGAGGCGGGACAGGTGCCGCACGCTCCCAAGAGGCTCACCGTCACCACACCGGTGGCTTCATCGACGTCGCGGAGGTAGATGTCGCCGCCATCGGCCTGAAGGGCCGGCCGGATGACCTCGATCGTCTGCTCCACCTGCTCGCGCACGATTGCCAATCTACGATCCGAGACAGCGAAAAGCTCAGCCGAGCCAGCCGCGCCGGTCATCAGGAGACCCATGAGCTTGTCGACGATCTATGCGCACCAAGGCGGGTGGGACGAGATCTTGCTCGTGGCCGGTCCCATCGCAGTGATCGTCTACCTGCTCCGCATGGCCGAACGTCGCGCCACCCGACAACGAGCGGCCGCAGACGATCATCTCTTGCAGCCCGAGCGAGACGCCGAACCGGACCAGTCTGGGCGGGAGCGGTCCGGGCGGGAGCGGTCTGGGCCCGACCAGGGCGCGCCTTAGTCCCGACTGATGTCGGCGCCGACGGCGGAGAGCTTCTCGACGATGCCGGCGTATCCACGATCGATGTGGTTGGCGCCGCGGATGACCGTGGTGCCTTCGGCGGCAAGCCCAGCGACGACCAGGGCCGCGCCCGCCCGAATGTCATGGGCGGTCACGGGCGCACCCGACAGCCGCGGCACGCCCCGCACCACGGCGTGATGGGCATCGGTGCGGATGTTGGCGCCCATGCGCAAGAGCTCGTCCACGTAACGGAATCGCCCGGCGAAGAGGTTCTCGGTGACGATACCCACCCCATCGGCCACCGACAACATGGCGGTGATCATCGGCTTGTAGTCCGTCGCCACACCGGGATACGGGAGCGTGCTCACGTCCACCGAGTGCAGGCGCTCGGGGGCCTTGACCCAGATGCCACTGCCAGTCGGGGTCACGGTGAGGCCCATGGCCACCAGCTTCACCAGCAACATCTCCATGTGCTCGGGTCGCGCACCCACCACGGTGAGCTCACCACCGGCCGCCGCGCAGCACGCCAGGTACGTGGCGGCCTCGACCCGATCCGGCACCGTCTCGTGATCCGCTCCATGCAATTGCGATTGCGGCACGCCGTGCACGGTCAGCGTGGGCGATCCGACGCCCTCGATCTCGGCACCCATCTTCGTGAGGAACTGACACAGATCGGCGATCTCGGGTTCACGTGCAGCGTTGTCGAGCACTGTGGTCCCCTTGGCCAAGATGGCCGCCATCACGATGTTCTCGGTGGCACCGACACTCGGGAACTCCAAGGTGATGTCGGCACCGCGCAGACCGTCGGGAGCCAGGCCGTGCACTGCCCCGTGCTTGATCTCGAAGCTGGCCCCGAGCGCCTCCAGGCCACGAAGGTGCATGTCGATGGGGCGCGGCCCGAAGTCGTCACCACCGGGGAGCGCCACCTCAGCGCGGCCACAGCGGGCGAGCAGCGGGCCGAGCACGACGATCGAGGCGCGGATCTTCTCCACCAGTTCGAACGGGGCTTCGGGCACCAGTTCGCCCGGAACGCTCAGATGCCAGCGATCGGGACCGCCGACCGAGGAGGCAGTGACACCCATGGCTTCGAGCAGCGCGGCCATTACCGGGACATCGGCGATGTCGGGCACATTGGAGATCTCGTACTCGCCCTCGGCCAGCAAGGCCGCGGCCATGAGTTTGAGGACAGAGTTCTTGGCTCCGCTGATGCGGACCTCGCCGTGGAGTGGCCCGGCGGCCCGAACGATGATGCGGCTATCTGAGCCCCGACGACCGGACATGGCCCACAAGTATGCTCGCCGGACTGTGGCTCGGCTGATCACCCGACATCCGGCCAGCGCCGAGGACATCGCGTCGGTGTTCGACGTGTTGTCCCACCCACGCGATGACGTGGTGGCCGAACAGATCGAATCCTCGACCGGTGACGTGGCCGTGTTCTCGGCCGTTCACGGCCCATTCCGGAGCTATCGCCGCACCGTCACGCGGGCGGCCGATCAGGTGGTCGAGCAGTTCGACTACGACCTGGCGATCCCCTACCTGTCGTGGCTCTACGCACTGCCCATTCGCCATCAGCTGCGGCGACGACCTCCCAACGGTGAGGAGTTCGAACAACCGTGGTGGGCGCCACCTGATCGTCTCGACGCCCGCGCCTCCACGGTGCTCGCGTTGCTCGCCGTCGCGTCGCTGACGGTCGGGTACCTCAACACGTTGCTCACCCAGACGGTCACCTTCGCCGCCGATGAGTTCGGCAGCTCAGATGGCGCCCAGACACGTGCGCTGGCCGTGGTGCGCGTCGGCATCGTCATCGCGCTGGTCGT
Organism: Acidimicrobiia bacterium; assembly: GCA_050246915.1. GTDB lineage: Bacteria > Actinomycetota > Acidimicrobiia > Acidimicrobiales > Ilumatobacteraceae > JBFWVD01. Next base: position 16,188 of record JBFWVD010000093.1, read on the forward strand.
CGTGTCGATGGCCGATAGACGCGGTCGAAGATCGGTGTTGCTGGCCACTGCGACGGCGGCGCCGATCTTCTCGGCGTTGGGTGCGTTGGCACCCAACCTCGCATGGCTCACCGCGTCACAAGCAGTCGGCCGGCCCCTGGCACTCAGCCTCGACATGATCATCGTGATCATCGCCACCGAAGAGATGCCGAAGGGATGCCGCGCGCACGCGCTCAGTCTGTTGGCGCTGTCCACGGGATTCGGCGCGGGGCTGTGCGTCATGACGTTGACGCTCGCTGACATCGGCGCGAGGGGCTGGCGCCTCAGTTACGTGTTCCCTCTGGTGTTCCTGTTCCTCGTGCGCCCTTTGGCCCGACAACTCACCGAGAGCAAGCGATTCGTGGCTCCCCATGCCACCGAGGCGCGCATGCGCGACCATCTTGGACGCTTCGCACTGCTGGCCGCGTGTGGGTTGTTCATCAACCTGCTCATCGCTCCGGCGTCGGGGCTGCAGAACGATTACCTCAAAGATGTGCGCGGCTACTCGGGCTCGCTGGTCGCGCTGTTCACACTCACCACACAGACGCCGGCTGGCATCGGTGTGCTCCTCGGTGGCGAGTTGGCCGATCGCTATGGACGGCGACGAGTGGGAGCGGTCGCGCTCGCCTTCGGCAGCATCCTCAGCGCGCTCACGTTCACTGTCGGCGGATGGCAGTTGTGGTTGGTTTCACTGTGCGGAGCGATGATCGCCGGAGCCGCAGTACCGGCGCTCGGGGTGTATCAGACCGAGTTGTTCCCCACGGCGCTTCGCGGGCGGGCCAAGGCGGGCATCATCGTCGTGACGTTGGTGGGCTCGACCATCGGACTGCTCGTCGCCGGCGCGGCCCGCGACAGCGGCGTGTCGTTCGGTCGCATCATGACGATCTTGGCGATTGGCCCGGTGCTCGTGGCGATGGTGGTGTGGCTCTTCTATCCGGAGACCGCGCACACCGAGCTCGAGGAGCTGAACCCCGAAGACGCGTTGTGAATGGTTGACGGTCCCATTTGCGCTCCGCCGCTCGAGTCGCGTGTCAATGTGAATTGACGTTTCTCAAGATCGTTGTGTTGCTCGGTTAAACGACGTCGCC
>JBFWVD010000094.1:0-17080 GCA_050246915.1 Acidimicrobiia bacterium
TCCCCGCCGGTGAGCGGATGTGGGCGCGCCACATCGGTTCCGAGCACATGCTGGTCGGTGCGAACGATCGGAGTGATCCGTTCTTCACTCGCTTCGAGACGGGTCGCGAGAGAAAGTGAGCGCCTGCTGACATACACTCGGCGGACGCGGAGTCTGTGGACATGCCACGGCGTGGCGTCGTCCGCGACTCGAGACCGAGGAGGTTCATGAAGTGACGGAGAAGCAGCAAGGCAAGCTCGCCGGCAGGTGCGCGATCGTGACCGGCGGTGGATCGGGGATCGGTCGAGTCACCGCCTTGTGCCTCGCGAGTCACGGGGCGGCGGTTGCCCTCGCAGACATCAACGGCGATGCAGCGGGAGCGGTCGCCGCGGAAGTCGAGGCGGCAGGAGGCCGGGCTCTTGCGGTCATCGCGGATCTCGGCATCGAGAAGTCGATCATCGCGATGATCGAGCAGACGGTCGCCGAATTCGGCCGCCTCGACATCTTGCACAACAACGCCGCCGTGCTGAGCCCGAATGTGCTCGGTCGGGACAATCTCATACACGAGATGAATCTCGAGGTCTGGAACACGACGTTTGCCGTGAACCTCACCGGGGCGATGCTCGCGTCGAAGTACGCGATCCCGCACATGATCAACAGCGGCGGCGGTTCCATCATCAACACCTCGTCGGGCGCAGCCTTCCGCGGCGACGTCCGACAGACGGCGTATGGCATCTCCAAGGCTGCACTCAACGCGTTGACGAAGTCGATCGCCGTTCAATACGGCAAGCAGGGGATCCGTTGCAATGCGATCGCTCCCGGGATGATCGTGCACGCCGCGTTGAAGAACGATGAGGCGGCTCTTGCTGCCCGACTCGAGAAGCACTCGACACCGCGCCTCGGTGCCCCGGAGGACATCGCCAACGCGGTTGCCTTCCTCGCTAGCGACGAAGCCTCCTTCATCACCGCCCAGATCATCTCGGTCGATGGTGGGTACCTCGATCGATCACCCTGGCTCAACTTCTCGGCGCTGCGCTAGCTGTGATCGATGGCGGACGCTCTACCTGGTGGTGGAGCGTCCACCGTCGACTGGGATGACCGCTCCCGTCACGAATGCTCCGGCCCGGCTGGCGAGGAACTGCGTCACGCCGACGATGTCGTCGGGTCGACCCATTCGTTGCAGCGGGGCATGCTCCTCGTCGGCACCGTCCTCCCGAGGCGAGTACATCCGCGACTCGAACGGTCCGGGTGCGACGGCATTCACCGTGATGTGGCGAGGGCCGAGCTCACGCGCGACCACCCGTGTGAGGTGGTGGAGTGCAGCTTTCGAGGCGGCATAGGAGAAGGTGTTCAGCACCGCGGCTTGGATCCCGTAGACGGAGCCGATGTTGATGATCCGTGCAGGATCTTCTTCGCTGGCGGCGGCGGAGAGCAGCGGCAGGAGCAGCTGGATCAAGAAGAACGGCGCCTTGAGGTTGACGTCGAGCACCTTGTCCCAAGCTGCAGCAGGAAACGACTCCAGATCAGCGCTCCAGATCGCCCCGGCGTTGTTGACCAAGAGGTGCAGCTCCGACGTGCACTCGGTCAAGGCGGCACCGAGCGACGCGCATTCCTCGTACCGGGACAGGTCGGCGGGCAGTGCGACGCATGTTCCGTTCTCGGAGAGCTCCTTCGCAGCGAGCTCGCACGCCTCTACGTTGCGGGAACTGATGTACACCGTCATCCCGGCATCCACGAGACCGCGGGCGATCATCCGTCCGATTCCGCGGCTCCCGCCGGTGACGAGCGCGCTCTTGCCCGCGACGTCGAACAGTCCGCTCGTCATGAGATCACCTCGTTCAGTACCGTCGTCGGTCGGTCGTCGACGGCGCGGTCTCCGTTCATCGAAAAAACCTTGATCACGACCATCCCTACAGCAGCGCGCCGCTGATCTTGAGGTCGATGACCTGTTCCATCGTGAAGCCGAGCCCCAGCAGCACGTCGTCGGTGTGCTCACCGAGTCCGGGTGCGCATCGATCGTTCGGTTCGGCGCTGCCGGCGATCCGCACGGGTGCCGCCACGATCGGTGCCGCAGCGCCGTCGACCGAGATCTCCCGGATCAACGAGTTCGCGCGCAGCTGCGGATCGACCGCGACCTCGGACGGGGTCTTGACCGGCTCCCACACTGCGCCACCACTGAGACAGCTGAGTGCCTCGCACCAGTCGCTCAACGAGCGTGTTGCAAAGATCTCGTCCAGCAGGTCGACGATCTGCGGCGCAGGGACACCGCGCGGCCGCTCGACCCAGCGTGGATCGCTCGCCAGGTCCGGTCGCCCGAGCGCTCGAGCGAGATCCGGCCACCACCGGTCGGCCTGCAACATGTTGAGGTGGAGGAAACGTTCATCACTCGTGCGGTAGTAGTTGACGAGTGGATTGGGTGCGTCCCGACGATTCCACTGCTGCTGTGCCTCGCGCCCTGTGACAGCAGCGCCGATCACGTTGATCGCGGCACTCCACGCGGCCGTCCCGAGGAGGGAGTTGTCCACCACGACCGACTGGCCGGTCCGCTCGCGATGGAAGAGTGCGAGCGCGATACCGCCGGCGAGCGCGAGTCCGGCAGTGAGGTCGCCGAAGCCGGCGGCCGGCATGTTCACAGGATGGGTGACACCCGGTGGCGTGGCCGAACTCGCGAGCGACCGCGCCCAGTAGGTCGAGAGATCGAACCCACCCTTGCCCGCCTCCGGCCCGCTCTCGCCGGTACCCGATCCGATTGCGTACACGATCCGTGAGTTGACGGATCTGATGTCCTCGACATCGAGCCCGAGCCCGGAGCGCTGCTGCGGCAAGAGGTTCGTGGTGAAGACGTCGCAGTTCCGAGCGATCTCGAGGACTACTTCTCGTCCTTCTGGGTGCTTGAGATCGACGGCGACGCTCTTCTTGCCGCGGTTCGGGATCTCGAAGAGGTGGTTGACGGAACCGGATGGGACGAAGCCCGACGACACCAGGCCACGTTGCGGGTCCCCGCCGGACGCGTTCTCGACCTTGATGACCTCTGCACCCCACTCTGCGAGAACGGCGCCGGCGGCAGGTACGAACACCCACGATGCGACTTCCAGAACCTTGATGCTGCTAAGTGGCAGAGTGTCACCCATCGGACAAGCCCGTCGACCTCATGCTCGAATCGTAGGTGCCTGGCGCTCCGTTGTCCAGTGAACGCTCACTACGGGCGGTGGCCGGGATGAGGTGCTGACCTGCCCGGATGCGTCGCTCACGGAAGTGGATCCAAGTGGTAGATCCGGGCCGCGTTGTCGTGCAGAACCTTTCGCACGACGTCGTCGGGCAGATCACCCAGCGTCCTCTGGATGTACTCTCGCGGCATGACTGCCGCGCTCGCCGGCCCCGGAGTCATGCTGGTCGGATGCGGGAAGTCGCTCTCGTAGAGGAAGTTGTCCGGACCGAGCGCTTCGATGGCAAGGCGTGCGGTCTTGTCCTCGAACCAGAAGCAACCGTAGATCTGCCGCTTGAAGTACTCCGTCGGAGTCATGCTGAGCACCTTCGAGCCGCTGTTCGCAAACTGCCAGTCGAGATACGCCACGAGGTATGGCATCCAGCCGATGCCGCTCTCCACGGAAACGAAGTTCAGATCCGGGAACCGCTCGCACACCCCGCCGGCGATCAACGTCGCGATCGCCTTGGCGTTGCCCCATGAGAACAACACGGTCGACGCTGCATACCGGGCTTCGTCCTCCATCTGTGGTCCGCCGAAGGACGTCAGGCCGGTCATGTCACCCGATGCGATGTGGAAGTTGATCGGCATCCCGGCCTCCTGAGCCAGAGCCCACAACGGATCCCAGGCGGTGTCGTCGAGATGTGGTGCCCCGAAGTACGAGGGATCCTGGGAGAGGATCACCCCACGATGGCCCATCTCAGCTGCACGCTTCAGTTCGGCGATCGATGCGTCGAGGTCCCAGAAGGGCAAGGTGGCCATCGGGAGCAACCGCTGCGGGTCCTCTTGGGACCACTCGGTCAGCCAGTCGTTGTACACGCTGTTGATCTCGTTCTGCAGCTGCCGGTTCTCGGCCGAGAGCAGGGAGCCGCCGTGGAAGAGGCCGACGTTGGGGTACAACACCTCGGCGTATATGCCGTACTCGTCCATCATCGTCAGACGAGTCCGGGGATCCGTCATGACGGGATCGACCTCTTCGAGGCGACGAGGGTGGCCGTGCGGCGGATACCCGTCCCAGCCAGCCATCGCCACGAAGGCGGCCGGGATGATCCGCTCGTTTCGGAGGTACCAGAACTCCTCTTGGCGCTCGTCGTCCCACCTCACGTGGGGGATGAGGTCGCCCCACTTCGACGACATCCGCGCAGTCCACAGGTCGGCGGGCTCGTTCACGTGGGTGTCGCAATCGATCACCCTGAAGCTGTCGACGTCAAGTGCTCCCATTGGACTCTCCTCAATCAAGTGAGCGTAAACTTTCATGTTAGTGTCCTCGGTGAAGAACAGTCAACGATAGGCTCATGCCGGCAACGCTCTGGGAGGGGACGGCGGAAGTGTTGAAGCAGCTCATCCATGCCAACATCGTCGTCAGTGACGCGGAGCGATCGGTCGAGTTCTACACGACCGCACTCGGTGGACGTGTGGTTCGGGAGTGGGTGGACGAGAGCGAGACCGCAGCCGAAGCGCTCGGTCTCGGCATCGGTACTCTGAAGTTCAAGGCCTACCTTCTTCGTTGGGGTGAAGGCGGCGCGGACTCGTACCCCCTGCTCGACATCGTCCAGTTCATCTCCCCGGAAGCATTTGGTCGGCCCTATCCGGCGATGAACCACCTTGGGATCGCCCGACTCTGCTTCGAGGTCGACGACATCGACGCGACGTTCGAGCACGTGCGCTCGATGGGCGTACGGTGCCTCTCCGAGCCGAAGCCGATCAATCTCCGAACCAAGCGCGGGTCGATCACCAAGGTGTTCGCCGTCTATGACCCTGATGGGACCGTCATCGAGTTGCTCGGGCCGCTCACCCGTTAGCTCTCGGAGAAGTCGGCGCGGGCTCGTCAGCCGACGGCTTCGACGCCAAGGCAGGTATGAGGTGGTCGCAGACCAGCTCGATGTGCCGTTCGACGAGCTCGTCGGGGACGCCGGATGTGCAATACGTGTGCAGATCTGCGATGGGAAAGCCGCTGGAAGCGATCTCCTTGATCCTCCGGACAGCCTCTTCCGGGGTGACGATGTGGTACTCGGCTGGCGCCACCCCTGGCGCCGACAGATCTTGACCCTGAGCGCCGGGAGCCCACATGTCGGGGTCGACCAGTGGGGGAGCGGGTCGTCCGCTCCCGATCGCCGAATGCGCGTTGTAGGTGTCGTACCGCCAGGCGATCTGACGCTTCACGAGCTCGTAGGTCCGCTCTGGATCGTCGGTGAGCATCATGTGGGCGTCGCCTGCCAACGACGCCCTGTCCCGACTGTGTCCGCCGTCTCGGAGCCCCTCGAAGTAGGCTTCCACGAGCGCCGGACGGACGTGGAGAAGCGCGAATCCATTCTTGCCCGCTCGATATGCACCCTTCGGAGACGTGTAGCCGAGATAGATGGGGAGCTCGTCCTGGAGGGGCGACGGCGTGACAGAGCCTTCCTTCCACATCTGCCGGATCTCGATGGCCGCTGCGTCCGTCGCCGAGAAACGGCTGGCGAAATCCGCCTCGTAGGCGGCGAACTCCCGACGGGCGTAGCCGGCGCCCATGCCGAGGTCGAGGCGTCCACCACTGATGATGTCGACGACCGCAGCCTCCTCGGCGATGAGGATGGGAGGACGCAGCGGCGCCAGGAGGACCGCGGTTCCGATCCGGGCGCGCTTGGTGCGTGCGGCGATCGCCGCGGCGAATGTCAGCGGCTGGGGGATGTAGCCGTCGGTGAACAGATGGTGCTCGGACACCCAGATCGATCCCACCCCTCGAGCGTCTGCTTCTTCGCACCACGTCAGGCACTTGTCGTAAACCTCGCGCTGGGGCCGGCTCCATGGCGCCGGGTTCCTGAGGTCGAACTTGATCCCAATGCGCACCAGAACCTCCTGAACACTCTGTCCGCAGACACGCTGCAGTTAGCGAGCGCACACTAACTCAGGGATCCCGGTCGTTCGCAAGGGCGCTCACGACTTGACCAATGGGAAGGACTGAAGTAGACATTCACTTCATGGCATGGGGTGACCGTCGATTTCAGCTGTCACTCCGCGATGTTGGGGTCGACGCACGAGGTTCGCGGCGGTGACCCAGTTCCCTCGGTTGTTCTCACCCATCACGATCGGCCGCACCGAGCTCCGCAACCGGATCGCATTGGCGCCGATGGCGACGCGCATGGCGGGCGACGGCACGGTCGATCCCCGTGAGATCGCGTGGGGGGTCGAACGTGCCCGGGGCGGGGCGGCCCTGATCATCTCGGGCGGCATCCACGTCCACCCGACGTCGCAGCCTGCAGGGAACCTCGGGCGGCAAGTGGAGGGTTGGCGCCGTGACGGACTCGAGTCGCACCGACGGCGCGTCGATGCGATCCATGCGCACGATGCGAAGGTTTTCGCGCAACTTGCCCATGTCGGGCGCGACGCAATCATGGAGCAGATCGGGCCGCGGATGGAGCAGCCGTTGCTGGCACCATCCGCGTTGCGTTCACCTGGCGCCGAGTGGGCTCCGATGCCGATGATGAGGGCGGAGATCCGCACCGTGGTGAAGGCGTTCGGCGGGGTCGCAGAGATGCTCGTCGGAGCTGGATACGACGGGATCGAGATCCATGGTGGCCACGGTTACCTCGTGGCTCAGTTCTTGTCGCGCACGACGAACCAGCGGTCCGACGCGTACGGCGGGTCGCTGGAGAACCGGAGCCGATTCCTGACCGACATCGTCCAGGAGATCCGCGAACGATGTGGTGACGGGATCACGCTCGGGGTTCGGTTCAGCGCCGTCGAGGAAGTGCCCGGCGGACTCACGATCGACGACACCAAACGACTGGTCGAGATCGTCGAGGCGGCCGGGGCAATCGACTACGTCTCCTTGACCGTCGGGGTCCGCGGTGCGTACGTGAAGGACAACACCACGCCGCCAGGCTTCGCGGTGCAGTACGCACGCAGCGTGAGCGCAACGACATCGCTGCCAGTGATGATCGCCGGCCGCATCACGACGGTCGAGCTGGCGGAGAGGATCTTGGAGGACGGTGCGGCCGACGTCGTCGCCATGGCGCGTGCGTTGATCGCCGATCCGCTGTTGCCACTCAAGGCGAAGGAGGGACGGGTGGCGTCGATCCGACCGTGTCTCGGCTTCTCTCAGGAGTGCCGTCTGACGCGTGACGGCGTCACGTGTGGGGTCAATCCCGTCGCCGGCCGGGAGACGACCTGGAGCGCCTTCGATGAGGAGCCCTCGACCAACGCCAAGCGAGTGGTGATCGCAGGTGGTGGTCCGGCCGGCATGGAGGCGGCGCGAGTCGCGGCCTCGATGGGTCACGGCGTCGTGCTGTTCGAACGCGATGCGGTGCTGGGAGGTCAACTGCGTCGCGTTGCGCGATTGCCCTTCCGGGAGGATTTCAATCGGTACGCCGAGTACCTGGAGCACGAAGTCCGCGAACTGGGCGTGGAGGTCAGGCTCGGTGTCCACGCCACCGCCGAGCTCATCATCGCCGAATCGCCGGACGCCGTCATCATCGCGACCGGCTCGGGTCCCGGGCAGCTGCCTGCGAGTGTCATCGGCGCGTCCGTGCCGGTCGTACGCACCTGGGACCTCTTCGATGGCGGTTCGGGGCCGCTCGGCCCGACAATCCTCGTCGTGGATGATGGATCGGGCTTCTGGCCCGTCTGCGGCGCCGCCGATCTCCTGGCTGCACGTGGCGCGATCATCGAGTTCATCACCCCCAATGCGGTCATCGGCCGTTCGATACCGCACGAGAGCCTTGTGCCACTGCACCGCCGCCTGCGCGGCGCCGGCGCCGTCTACTCGCCCTTCACCCGATTGGTCGAGGTGGTCGGCGGCACGGCGACCGTCGCAGATACGATCACCGGAGCGCAGCGGGATCTCGCGGTGGATGCGGTCGTCATCGACGTACCCAACATCGCCCTCGCCGATCTGATGGACCAGCTCCCGAAGGCGATCCCAACGTACAACATCGGCGACAGCTTCGCGGTTCGCCGCTTGAGCTACGCGACGCTGGAAGCGAATCGGGCGATTCGTGATCTCGACGAACATCGCGAGGAGAGAAGGAGGGATCGCCGACATGGAGTTGGAGCTTGAAGGACGGGTTGCCGTGGTCACCGGAGCGAGCGCCGGGATCGGTCGAGCGACGGCGACGTTGCTGGCCAGCGAAGGGGCGCACGTCGTGCTGGTGGCGCGTCGCCTGCCCTTGCTGGAGGAGCTCGCCGAAGCCCTCGGGTCCGCCGGCCTGCGGAGGCCTGTGCCTGTTGCGGTGGACACGACCGATCCGAACGCTGCAGCGGTCGTGCGAGACGCCGTTGCCTCGAACTTCGGCGTCGCCCACATCTTGGTCAACAGCGCTGGTGCGTCCTGGCCGACCCCGCCGCAGAGCCCTGATGTCGCGCCCTCGGACAGCCCGCGTCCGCCCGGCACCTTCAGCGAAGAAGAGATCTGGATGAAGTCGCTGGAGCTCAACTTCCACTCGGATCGGCGACTGGCGTACGCGCTGCTGCCCAAGATGTTCGAACAGGGCTACGGACGGGTGATCAACATCACGAGCTCGACCGAGCCCGGACAGATGAACGCGAGCAATCCGGCCAAGGCCGCAGTGCACGCCTGGAGCAAAGCGCTGTCGAACGAAGTCGGCAGGCACGGCGTCACGGTCAACTGCGTCGCACCCGGGGTGGTCTTGAGCGAGCAGGTCGAGCGAGCGTGGGATCAGGAAGCGAGGGCTCGTCTTGCCGAGCGCATCCCCCTCCAAGCAATCGGGACGCCCGCCGACGTGGCGAACGTCGTTGCGTTCCTCGCCTCACCCCGAGGTGGCTACATCACGGGCGAGATCGTGAACGTCGACGGCGGTCTTCGCCGAAGCGCGTTCTGACACACGAAAGGAGGAAGGGGAGCGGCCGATGGGGCCGATTCCCGTCCAGCCATGGCAATCGACTTCACGCTTTCTCATGAACTGCAAGATCTCCGCCAGCGCGTGCGCGACTTCGTGGAGAGCGCGATCGCGCCGTGCGAGACGGAGCTCGCGTCGTTCGGTGATCACCCGTCGAAGGAGGACGCGCGCCGGCGAGTCAAGATCCTCCTCGGTCTGCGCAAGGAGGCCCGTGCCGCCGGTCTGTGGCTGCCACACATGCCCCCCGAATGGGGAGGGATGGGACTGGGCCACGTCGAGCTGGCAATGGTGCAGTCCGAGGCTGCGAAGTCGTACTACGGCCCGTGGGTGCTCAACTGCCAAGCGCCTGATGAGGGCAACATGCACACGTTGCTGCACTTCGGCACGGACGAGCAGAAGCAGAAGTACCTTCGGCCACTCTGCGAGGGGCTCGCGACCAGCTGCTTCGCCATGACGGAGCCGGAGGTCGCGGGGTCGGACCCGACGTTGATCCAAACACGCGGCTATCCCGATGGTGACGAGTGGGTGATCAACGGACACAAGTGGTTCATCTCCAACGCGCACCGGGCGACATTCGCGATCCTGGTCTGTCGCACTCAGGACGACAGCGACCTTCCGCAGGCACGCAACACAGCGTTCATCGTCGACATCCCGACGGAGGGCTGGACAGAGGTCCGGGAAGTCGAGACGATGCACGGATCGCGCGGGCACAGCGAGATCCGCATCACGGATCTGCGAGTTCACAAGGGTCAATTGCTCGGCGAACTCGGTGGCGGTCACCTGCTCGGTCAGTACCGACTCGGGCCGGCGCGACTCGCCCACTGCATGCGCTGGATCGCTCAGGCGGAGACTGCTCTCGACATGATGGTCGATCGTGCGCTCTCGCGCTTCTCGCACGGAAGCCTGCTTGCCGAGAAGCAAGGTGTGCAGTGGCTCATCGCCGACTCGGCGATGGAGCTCTACCAGTGCAAGCTGATGGTCTTGCACGCTGCGTACAAGATCGATCGGCACGAGGATTTCAAGAGCGAGGTGTCGATGGCCAAGCACTTCGTCGCCAACTCGCTCGGACGGATCATTGACCGATCGATCCAGGTGCACGGCGCACTCGGCTACTCGACCGACACGCCGCTCGCGCACATGTTCCAACAGGCTCGTTGGGCCCGCTTCGCCGATGGAGCCGACGAGATCCACCAGATGCGGATCGCGCAACGCACCATCGCGGCCTTCACCGACCACGGTTCGACACGAACGGCGACCGGCGGTCTTCCGATCTGATTCGATGTCGGCGGCCTGATGCGTCGTCCATGTTGACGACCCAAAAGTAAACGTATACTATCAAAGTGTGACCATCAGGACCGATCCTGTGCACCGCGCGTTCTCGATCCCCGAGCTTCGTCCCCCCGGAAGCTCGGGTCGAGACCGGCGGGCTGTTGGACAACCTCTTGAAGGTGCTCTGACATCATGGTGTCCATGACCGACGAGACAGCCCACCGCGATCGGTGCGCGATCGTTGGCATCGGAGCAACGGAGTTCTCTCGTGACTCGGGGCGAAGCACACTTGCGCTGGCCGCGGAGGCATCGCTGGCTGCGATTCAGGACGCGGGACTGGGAGCTCACGAGATCGACGGCATCATCCGCTGCGATCTGGACGAGGTTCTCACCAACGACCTCGGTGCGACGCTCGGCCTCAAGAACCTGACGCACTGGTCGACGGTGTCCACTGGTGGTACCGCACCTGCGGCGATGGTGGGGCACGCGGTCGCCGCGATCGTGGCAGGGCTCGCGTCGACCGTGCTCGTGTTCCGCTCGTTGAATGGACGTTCGGGCGGCCGCCTCAACGGATCGGCGGCGCCGACGGCCACGCTCGCCTCGTACGAGGAGTTCACCGCGCCGTACGGCCTCGTTGCGCCCGGGAGCTACTTCGCTCTGCTCGCGGATCGACACATGCACGAGTTCGGCACGAGCCCCGAGCAGCTGGGCAGCATCGCCATCGCGTGCCGCAACCGGGCCAACGCGAACCCGGCCGCGCAGATGTTCGGCCGCCCGCTGTCCCTCGAGCAGTACCTGTCGGGACGGATGCTGTCCGCCCCGCTTCGCCTGTTCGACTACTGCCTCGAGACCGACGGCGCATGCGCGGTGGTGGTCACCTCCACGGGGCGAGCCCGAGACTGCGCTCGACCGCCTGCGTTGATTCGCGCCGTCGCGCAAGCGACGGGACCGAACATCGGCATGGGGAACATGTTCCCGCACCTGTTCCGCCCCGACGCGATCGCGCTGCCATCGGCGGCGACGGCACTGGAGCTGTACCGCCGCGCCGGTCTCGGCCCTTCGGACATCGACGTGGCGCAGTTCTATGACTGCTTCACGATCACTGCGTTGCTCCAGCTCGAGGACTACGGATTCTGCGCGCGTGGCGAAGGAGGTCCATTTGCCGAGAGCGGCGCGATCGAAATGGGCGGGGACCTTCCGATCAACACATCCGGTGGTCACCTGTCCGAGGGCTACATCCATGGGATGAACCACATCGTGGAGGGTGTTCGTCAGATCCGCGGCGAGTCGACATCGCAGGTGCCGCAGGCCGAGACGGCGCTCGTCACTAGCGCCCCGGTCGGCGCCAGCGCGCTCATCCTGCGGACCGACAGGTGAGCTCCGAAAGCACCGACTCCGCGCCGGTGTTTCGCTCACCGAGTGCTGCTGACTCGAGCGCCTTCTGGCACGCGAGCCAACGCGAGGAGTTGGTCGCGGTGCGGTGCGTCGCATGTGGCACGCTCTCGCACCCACCCCGACCTGTCTGTGGGTCGTGCGGCGAGCGGGGCATGGAGGTCACACCGGTGGACGGACCTGGGACGCTCTATGCCTCGACCGTCGTCGAGCATCAAGTCGACCCCGAGTGGCCAGTGCCGTACACGATCGTGCTCGTCGACGTCGACCGTGTTCCGGGTCTTCGGTTGGCGGGATCCCTGCCGGGACGGTGGCACCTACGCGCCGGGCAGCCGATGGACCTGTGGTTCGAGCATCGGCCCGATGGCAGGGTCGTGCCGCAGTGGAAGCCGTTGGCGTGGGAGACCGAGAGCGCGGGCAGCGGGTGAGTGCCCAGCACTCGTTGTGCCCGTTCTGCGTCAATCCGTGTCCGCGCGGCGTGCGATGATCCCCCCGCACGATGGCAAGCCGGCAGTCAACCTGAGCGCGCAGAGGCTCCCGGATGACCGGATCGCGATCGAGCTCGCCTGCGATCTCGACGAGGCCGGGTTCGGCGGTATTGCGATCTCCGGGTTCGGGGGTGTGCTGGGGTACGCCGTCTCCCTTGCGCATGTGACGAAGACCATCCCGTTCTTCACCGCTGTGCACCCGATCTATTTGTCGCATGCGCTCGAATCGGCGAGACAGAGTCGGCATGTGCGCACCTTTGCCGGCGACCGGTTCGCGCTCGGACTCGGCGTCAGTCATGTGCCTGTCCTGGCGTCCGAGGGCATCGAGTCGACGAGCCCGCTCGAAACGATGCGCACCTACGTCCGCCAGGTCCGTGATGCCGGGTACGGTGGCCGCATCCTGCTCGCGGGTGTGCGGAGTCGAATGATCGACCTTGCCTACGAGACGGCGGACGGGCTGGTCATGGCGCACGCAGCGCTCAGCGACGTTGCGAGGCTCCTCGGCAAGCGTCCGCACGATCGTCCGGGCTTGTTCGTCGTGAGCAACGTCATCTCCACTGCGATCGGGGCGAATATCGACGATGCTCGCGACGCCGTGCGACGGCACCTTGCGCACGGATCCGCGCGACTGCCCAACTACCGCGCCGCATGGCGCACAGCCGGCTTCGTCGAGGAGGTCGATCTGATCGAGAGCGGTGTGTCGGCCGGTGATGACGACCTCATCGCTCGGGGGCTCAGCGATCGTCTCGTCTCCGAGTGTTGCCTGGCGTGCACGCCAGGCGAACTGCGCGAGCGGGTCGGTCGATGGGTGGACGCTGGCGTCGACCTGCCGATCCTGCAGCTGGTCGGCGAGCCGCAGGCGATCTACGAACAGACAGCAGAACTGATCCGCATCTATCGCTGACCGAAGCGAGCGTGGGTGGCGGATCGCGCGAGATGCCCGCGAGGTCAGAGGTTGTAGACCCTGCGGGCGGTACCCGCGAACAAGTCGGCCTTCTCGTCGGGAGAGCATCCGGCTGCGATCTTCTTGAAGGCGTTCCAGAGGGTGCGATACGACAACGAGCGCCGGTCCATGGGGAAGTTCGATTCGAACATGCACCGGTCAGCCCCGAAGGCGACGATCGTGTGCTCGTAGTAGCGGCCCTGCGCGACGACGAACTCGTCGGAGGTGGCCGGGCGCTCCGCGCGCTCCCAACCGAAGCCGTTGTCCTGCATCGCCATGCCCCCGAGCTTGGCGACGACGTTCGGGCACGCAGCGAGTGCCGTGATGTCGTCGCGCCAGGACTCGAAGATCTGCCTGCGCCGCGCCGCGTACCGGCCGACGCCGAGCGGTGTGCCGAAGTGATCGAGAACGATCGTCGTGGCGGGTGCGCTGCGTGCGAGGGCGAGCAATTCCCGATTCTGGTAGTGGTAGTGCCAGCTGTCGTAGGGGAGCCCACGATCACCCAGGTGGCGGACACCTGCGATGAATGCGTCGTCGTCGAACTTGCCTTCGGGTGCATCGCCGGCGATCCACAACTCGGTCGTGCCATCGGCGCGAGCAAGGGGATCGCGTATGCCCTTGAGCAGTCCGTTGCTTGCAGCCACATGCGCGTCGAGCACGTCACCCAGGTTGTCGATGCGAAGATCCGCCCGCGCCACGATCCCCGCGATCAGCCCAGTCGACTCCGCACCGGCAGCGCGGGCGACGAACTCGGTCTCGCCCACCGGCCGCAGTTCGATCGGCCCATCGGGGTGATATGCAGCGTGGCACTCGACGAACACCGTGTGCACGACCTCATGGCCGTCACCCGTGTCGCGGTGCAGATCCTCGAGGCCATAGCGCATCCCCTCGCCCGCCGGCCAAAGATGGTGGTGCGGATCGATGATCGGCCGTTCCGGCTCGATCACATCCTCGACCACGAGATCGAGCCACTTCTGCCTCCGCGACTTCGGTGCATCCATCTGCCCATCGTCGCTCACGCAGTGAACACTTGCAAACCTTTCTCGCGGCGAATAGGTTCGGCGGAGTGGATGAAGTGGGGCCCATGGAACACTTGACGCAGACGGAGATCAACGCTGTTCGTCGGATGCTCGAGGTGCATGCGATCGAAGAGGTGATGCTCGGCTACGCGCGAGCCATCGATCGCAACGACGCCGACCTCATGAAGACGATCTTCTGGGAGGACGGCTTCGATGATCACGGGATGTACAAGGGGACGGCCTCGGGCTGGATGGAGCGAGCGCGCACGAATCGAGACCTGATCACGTCGCGATATCACATCGTCGGCCCCGCGCACGTTCTCGCCTTCGAAGGTGCCCAAGCGAGGGTCGAGACCTACTTCCACTACATCGGTGTGTTCCCGCAGGCCGACGGGCGCGACAAGCTGGGGGAGCTCACCGGTCGCTTCCGCGACGTGTTCGAGAAGCGAGACGGAGTGTGGAAGGTGCTCCGGCGCGTTGTCGTCTTCGACGCGTCGTCCGTCCAGCCGTACGAGCCCGCGTGGACCTTTTTCAACATCCCAGAGGGCATCAATCGAGGAGGGGTCGAGCCACTCGATGCCACGTACGAAGTCGACTGGTGACGGTGTGAGGTCCGGGCGTGCCCAGACGAGTGAGCACTGACTTCACTCGTGTGTTACGGTCCCGCAGATGGGCTTTCGTCGTGTTGTGACTGGCAATTCCCCGCTCGGCAGTTCCATCGTGGTTGCGGACGAGCAGGTCGAATCGATGGACTTGGGTCAGGGCTCGCTGATCGATCTGTTCTGGGCACTCGACGGCGAGGCCGTCCTCCCGAACGATGGTTCGCTCCCGGAGCTCAGTTCATGGTTCCCGGAACCGGGTGGGCTGCGTGTCTTCACGTGGGTGAAGCAACCCTTGGGGGCCGAGCCCGCGCTTGCCGAGACGGCGGTCGTGGTTGGCGGGCTCGGTCTGGAGGATCATTACGAGGCAGAGCACCCGGGCATGCACACCTCGCGCACCGTGGACGTCAACATCATCGTGTCGGGTGAGTTGTGGCTCGTCCTCGACGACGGGGGCTCGACGCACTTGAAGGCGGGCGACGTCGTGATCCAGAACGGCACTCGCCACAAGTGGGAGAACCGTTCCGATCATCCAACGACATGTCTCTCCGTCACTGTCGGCGCTCGACTCCGCGATCACTGAGGACATGAGGGAGGCATCGGCCATGGGACGTTCGAGCAACCGACTCGATCACGTGATCTGGATCGTCAGGCCAGAGAACATCGAACGCTACGTGCAAGAGGCTGAACGGCTCTTCGGAGTGGAGTTCGAACGGCTGAGCGATCCGGCAGCGCCTGGGGCGGCGAAGGACATCTTCATCTCGTTCGATGGCGGCTTGGAGTTCATCGCTCCACTGGCACCCACCGACACGATGGCCAAGAAGTTCCAGGAGTTCCTCGACGAGCACGGCGAAGGCTTGTATGGGTTGGTCTTCGGCGTCGACTCGCTCGAGGACCGCATCAGCGACGCACGGGAACTCGGATTTCCGGCGACCGACCTGCTGCAGTCGCCCGATGCACACGTGCGCAGGAACTTCCTGCGTTCGTACACCACCCGGCTCATCGACGCCAAGGAGGCGTACGTCGGTCCGTTCGTGGGCACATCGGTGGTGTACGGCGAGTTCGTCTATCCTGAAGACGAGCCCAACCAGGCGCAGGGCGCCTGAGGGCTCAGAGGCCGGCGCTCGCCGATGAAGCCGGCGACATATGAATCACGCCATGAGTTCGCGGCGCCGCTGCTCGTGGGCTACCAAGACTCCAAGTGCTCGGCGCCGCACTCTTCGATGCCTTCACGCTCGGCTCCTACTCCGAAGTGGCCGTGATCGCCGTGATCATGACGGACGTGACCCTCGCCGGGCTCGTCGTCGCTCTGGTGCTGGGTGGCCGCAACGTGCTCAGTCGCCTCTGATGATCCCGACATCGTGCGTATCCGATGCGCGTGCAACATTTGACACATCCGAGAAGTGAGCATACACTTGCAAAATGGCGATTTCCGATGGGAGTGATGATCGGTGACTGCTAGCCGAACATCTGGAGCTGGAACCCAACTCGCCTCGGTGCTGCAGGAGAACGACCTCACGGTGGTCCCGGGCGTTCATGACGTCCTCTCGGCCTTGCTCGCAGAGCAGGCTGGGTTCCCTGCAGTGCTCGTGGGGAGCTATGCATCGACTGCGTGCTCGTGGGGACTGCCGGACATCGGGGTCGTCACGGTGACCGAGATGATCGAGAACGGTCGTCGCGTGATCGATGCCCTCGAGATCCCCGTGATCCTGGACATCGATGACGCTGGAGGGAACCCGCTGCGGATCCGGCGAAACGTCGAGCTGGCGGCGCGGGTCGGGGCCGCCGCAGTTCAGATCGAAGACGTCGATCTCGCTCGAGGCAAGCATTTCGCCAATCAACCTCACGAGGTGATGTCGCTGGAGCGCGCGGTCGAGAACATCGAAGCCGCGTGTGCGGCGCGCGAAGGCAGTGACATGCTCGTGATCGCGCGCACCGACGTGCTCTTCACCGGTTCGCTCGAGGATGCTATCGAGCGCATCGATGCCTTCGCCGTGGCAGGCGCAGACATCGGCTTCATCTGCTTGCTGCCGCCGGCCCAGATCCGCCTAGCGGTGGCGTCGGCCTCGCTGCCCTTGCTCAACACCTACATCCGCGATGAATCACGACCGGAACAGATCGCCGAGGCTCGGGCCGATGGCCTTCGCATCATCGTGCCCTCGAGCCTCACGTTCCGCGCAGGCTTCGCCGCGGTGCAGCAGGCGCTCACAGAACTGAAGAACACCGAACGGGACCCGACGCTGGCCAGCTGGGCCCGAGTCGCCGCCGACATCGACGCCACCGTCGGGATCGAGAACTGGTCCAAGAAGCTGCGCCCAGCACCTGGTGCGTGACCGCACGGAACCGCGG
>JBFWVD010000095.1:0-16872 GCA_050246915.1 Acidimicrobiia bacterium
GGCGCAGATCGAGCGCGATGCGGCGCTGCGAGGTTCGGACTAGCAGGGCGGTCGGACGGGTAGCAGAAGATCAGCGATGCAGCGACGCATCGAGCGGATCACGTCATCCGATGACCACGTCGAAGGAGAACAGCATGGGTGAGCGCATGGATGAAGCCAAGGGACGCATGAAGGAAGCGGCTGGAAAGCTCGCCGACGATCCAGAGCTGGAGCGGCGAGGCAAGGAAGATCGTATGGCGGGCAAGTTGAAGGGTGCGGTCGAGCACGGCAAGGACAAGCTCGAGGAGTGGATCGACGACGGCAAGGAGAAGACGCGACGGGAGTGACCCGCTCGGGAAGGCCCGAGACGCCCCGGTGGGATCAGGTGTGGATTCCACCGGGGCGTTCGCCGTTTTGGGGCCCCGTTGAAGGAGCCGCGTTTGGGGCCTGACCCGTTGGGTAGCGAATGGACGGGTCGACCGGCACGGGAAGATGATCGTTGTGTGCCACGTGGTCGAGGAGCGAGGAGGTTGCGTTGTTCTCAGCAGTTCGACCAGTAGATGATGGCTCGATCGAAGTGGTGTTCACCCTTCCCGGCTGCGTCCGTGCGAGTACCGTGGCACTCGTCGGCGAGTTCAACAACTGGTCCCGAGACGCGAATGTGATGGCCCTCACGAGCGAAGGCGATTGGACGGTGACCGTCGCTCTGGCCCCCGGGCGCTATCGGTTCCGCTACGTCGCCGACGATGATCGATGGCTCAACGACTGGGCCGCCGACGACTACGTGCCCAATGCTTTCGGTGGCGAAGACTCCGTCGTGCTCGTTGCCAGGCCCAGCGAGTCACGGCGTGACGCTGCGGAGCCGCTCGCTGGCTTCGGACGTGGTCTCGACCGGCCGCCGCTGGATCGAGCGGCGTCGCCGATAGAGCGCGACCGCCACGGCGATCACGGTGACTGCAGCGAACCCGGCCGGCCAACGACGTAGCCAGCGCGCCTTCCTCGACACCGGATGGGGCTTGCTGTCGGCGGTCTCGGCAAGCGAAGTGAACAGGTGTCCGAGCTCCTCTGAGAGGTGAGCGGCGCCAGCGATGGCACTCTCGGCGATGGCGTTCCCTGCGATGGTGCTCTTGGTGATCGAGTCGTTGATCGAGTCGGTGATGGTCCCGGTGATGGACATGATGAGTAGCTCCTGGACATGGATCGATCGGGCCGCGCGCGACCTGATGGCACTTGTGCGGAGGGACTTCCCGATCCGGCCAACGACGAAACCAGGCGTACCCTGCGACGGGGCTTCGAGATGTCGCCGGGGCCCTTCCATCGAACACACAGTCCAGATACGGTGCTCTCATGCCCGATCGTGCAGAACCTCTTGGCATCGTTTCCACATCGACCGGTTGGATCGTGTCGGGCGAGGTCGACGCGCACTCCGCGCCGATGTTGGCTGAAGCTCTGGCCACCATGCCGGTTGCGCAGTCCACTCTCGACCTCGGTGGTGTGTCGTTCATGGACTCGAGCGGGCTCCGAGTTCTCGTGGAAGCAACGAAGCGCGCTCGGGCCAGCGGCGGCGATCTTGTCGTCGTCAACGTCACCAACGCCGTGTCGCGTCTGGTCGCCATCGGCGGTCTGTCCGATCACCTCACCGTTCGTTGAGGCGCCCCAGTGGGGCGAGAGCTCCGCGGCTCGGCAAGCCAGGTTGCTCTCGTGGGTGCTCAGCCGGGTGGGGGACAGAATTCGTAGGGCGACATGTCGGCACTGAGCGGCGGGGGTAGCGCGACGAGTACGTCTGCCTCGTCGGCATCGGCCTCAGGTCCGTAGGACGTCACCAACAACCCGTGCTCTCCGCACGCCGGGCAGCGCAGAGCAGACACCGTCGACATGTCGTCAGGATCGGTTGCGCCTTCGAGGCGGTGCAGCCACAGACGGGTCATGGCCGCCGGTCTCGAAACGACATGGCAGTTGCTACACCTGATCCCAACTGCGGTGGTCCCTGGAATTGTCGCGATCGTCATGTCAGCGGGAAAGCCATCTCTACGGGCCTGCCCGACGATGTCTGTCATCGAAGCCGGGTCGCCGGGTACGGCCGCTGCGGCGAACGAAGCCTCGTCGGCACGGTGAACATGGTCGGCTCGGTCAACGCCATGGTCAGCATTGATGTGCTTGCGCTTTGCGCTGATCCGACGGGCCCGCTCCGACCATCGGTGTGTTCGTGCCTTCATCGAGCGTCTGCGCTGCGTGCCCGAGCTCGGGTCGGCGAACCACATCGCCGCGGCGCCTGCGACTATCCATTTGGCCCGGGTCACCGACCGACCTCCCGGCCTCCGTTGGTGGCGGCGACACGCACATCGCCAGCGGCGCCCGTTCGGTCGGTCTTGGAGCCAGCGCTGCGATGGATGACGTCGCCGTCGCTGTCCTTGAGGTGCGCACGTACGAACCATTGGAACAGTTCGAGCTGTGCAATGTGCCCGATGAACAGATCCTCTGACACGCGGTCGATCTCACCGAGCTGCTCCATCGTTCGGCGATGGTCGGTGAGCACCCCGCTGTACACCTCGTCGAGTGCTGCGAGGTGGCGCACTGCCGGTGCACGGTTGAGTTCGTAGTCGTCCCACGACCGCATAGCCGTGATGGCTCCTGGCGTACCGAGCGGCTCGCCGCCGATCGTTGAGATGCGCTCCGCCACTTGATCGGACATGGTGCGCACGACGTCGACTTGTGGATCGAGCATCTCGTGGATGGCGATGAAGTTCATGCCGACCACGTTCCAGTGGATGTGCTTCAAGGTCAGCTGCAGGTCGAGCAGGCACACGAGGCGTTCCTGCAGCAGAGACACGACTTTCGACGCCGCTGCGTCGTCGAGCGTCGGGACGGTTGCTGCGATCCTGGTGTTGTTCGGAACCTCGGTACTGCTCGGGTGTGCGGTACTGGTAGTGGGTGCCATGAGATCGTCCTCCTCGTTGAGCGGGATGGCCTTCTGGGAGGTACCCGAGCATCGGCGGAGGCAAACCGTGCCATGCTGCGCGGCGCTGTTGGGTGCCAGCGCCCGTATGAGTCAGTCCGGCTCGATCATCGAGCGCATCAGATCGAGGGACCTACGCAGTAGACGCGACACGTGCATCTGGGAGACCCCCACCTTGTCGGCGATCTGCTGCTGGGTGAGCCGCTCGAAGAACCGCAACGTGACGATCTCGCGCTCGCGCTCTGGCAGCTTGGCGATGAGCCCAGCCACGACCTCGCCATCGACGAAAGCATCGAACCCTGCCTCCGTCGAGGTCAGCGCGGCGGCGTGGTGCGTCGAACGCTGATCGGTGCTGCCGGCAGGTGGTCGGTCGAGCGAGTCGACGTCGTAGGCCGCTGAGGCCGACAAGCCACGCAACACGTCGTCTCGATCGATGCGGAGATGCTCGGCGATCTCGGCAACGGTTGGCGACCGTCCGGCCGCTGCCGTGAGTTCGTCGGTGGCGCGCCGAACGAGCAGGTGCAACTCCTTGCCGGACCGAGGTACGCGCACGACCCACGTGTGGTCGCGGGCGTGGCGCTTCAGCTCGCCCTCGATCGTGCTGCGGGCGAATGCGGCGAACGGATACCCAAGCGAGGGATCGAACCGATCCACCGCCTTCACCAGACCGAGCATCGCCACCTGGCGGATGTCGTCATCGGACGGGCGGCCCCGACGGAATCCCTTGGCGATGTGCACGGCCAGTCCCATGTATCGCTCGACGAGCGCGTTGCGATCCTTGCGATCTCTGTGCTGTGCGAATCGCTCGAACAGCGCCAGATCGTCGTCGGCGTTGCCAGGCGTGGTCACGGGAGAAAGCTACCGCCGCACGGCGCCCGCCTTCGCGACGATGGCGTTGTCATGGGTGACAGATGTCGGTGTCACCCGATCGGGTTCATTTGGTCGGAGTGGGTGACAAAACGCCGTCGGCCAGGCCATAGCCGACGTTTGCGTGCGTAGTGTCGACCGTATGTTGCCCATGGCCCGATCGAGCCATACGTTCGGGCTGCGGCACCGACTCGCGTCTGCGGCAGCAACCTTCGTCACCTTGCTGATGGTTGGTGCGGTGCTTTCCATCGTGATGATCAACGGCTGGTCCTCGGCACTGGAGCGGCGCCGGACGAGCCGTGCCGCGCTCGTGGAGATCAACGCGCTGCAGACCGGCTACGGCGAGCAGGGCAGCGGTGTTCAGGGGTTCGTCCTGACCGCTGATCGGCGCTACCTCGACACGTTCGATGAGGGCATCCGCCGCGTGGGATCGGCCTACCAGTCGTTGTCCCGCATGACGATGCCGGGCGAGCGGTTCGATCGATCGATCGAGACGTTGCGTGCCGCCGGAGACGAGTGGCTGATCGCCGCGCTGCGGCCGCTCGTTGCCAGTACCCAGGCGGGTGAACTCCCCAGCAGCGAGGTGATCGAAGCAGGCCGGTTGCGTTATGAGGTGCTGCGCCACCAACTCGACTCCACTCGCTCACAGCTCGACGCGGCGGTGCAGCATGCCGAAAGCCGTTCACATCGGTTCGAGCAGCTGGCGGTGACAGCGCTGCTGTTCGCGTTCGGATCCGGCCTCGTGTTCGCCGTCGTCATCTTGGTGTTGATACGTCGATGGATGCTCGACCCTCTGCGGGAGCTCACCATTGCCACCGTCGCCGTTGCTCACGGCGAACCGACGGCGATCCCTCGGCCGCTGGCCGAGGAGCTGTCGATCGTCGCTGACGCCGTCGACTTCCTGCAACGTTCGAAGTCCGAGGAGCGCGACAACGCGCTGCGGGCAATGCAGGGTCTGGAACAGACCGCCATCTTGGCCTTGCGCGTGCGCTCGGAGCTGGCCAACGAGATCGGCACACCTCCGCCCGGGTGGGACGCGCACTGTTCGTTGCGCAGCGCCGAGGGCGTCGTGGCCGGAGACTGCATCGACACCGGACTCCTCGACTCTTCGACGATGTTCGTGGTGGTCCTCGACGTCACCGGTCACGGCGCCACGGCAGCTTTGCATGCGCTGCGAGCAAAGTCCTTGGCCCGCATGGGTCTCAAGTCCGGGCTGCAGCCCGGTGAGGCGATCGAGCTGGTGTCGCGACATCAGCGCGCCGATGAACACAGCCAGTACCTCACTGCATTCGTCGCGCTGGTCGACCTCGTGAACGGCGTCTGCCGATACGCCAACGCCGGTCACCCACCGGCACTGCTGGTCGGCCCGGACTCGACGACGGCGTTGTCGGCGACAGGTCCCTTGGTCGGACCCTTCGATGCTTCCTGGCGCACCGAGTCTGTACAGATCGCGTTGGGAGAGACGTTGCTGGTGCACAGCGACGGTCTCACCGAAGTCCGCGGACCTGCAGATGACTGGTTCGGCGAAGACCGACTGAGGTCCGCACTCCAGGCTCTGGTCGGAGCCGATGCGGCGACGATCGTCGCCCGGCTCGAGGAGACGGTCCGGGCCCATCGTGTGGGACCCCAGAGCGACGATGTGACACTGTTGGTCTTGCAACGGCAGGGTAGCGCCGCGGTGCTCAACGTGTTGCCCCCAGATCCAGCTCACGAGACGCGTTTGCGCCAGGTCGATGAGCAACGCGACCGGAAGGGTTGATTGCCGTGACACCGATGCCCGATGACCTTGCGAGATCGCTCGCGGTGACCGAGATGGACGATGGCCTGGCGTTCTCCGGAGAGATCGATTGCGACTCGGTGCGGGTGCTTGGCCCGATGCTCGATCCGCTACCCGGCGATGCGGCGGAGGTGCGGCTCGATCTGGCTGCGGTGACGTTCATCGACTCGAGCGGCCTGCGGTTGCTGATCCAGGCGCATCAGCGCGCCGAGACCTCGGGGCGCTCGCTCGTGCTCGAGCGGCCCTCGCCATCAGTGGCGCGCCTGCTCGACATCTCCGGGCTGCGTGATCACCTCATCATCCGGGACGATTTCGTCGATGGGTGACCGTGTCGACGGGTGATTGTCTTCAGGTGAGGGCGAGCTTCTCGATCGTGATGCCATTGGGCTCGAACGAGACCCGATCGACCACTGCGGACAAGATGCTCAACGTGATCTCATCGGGCGATACATCGGACGGCCCCTCTTCGGTCTGCACGGTGGCGCGCAAGCGTCCTTGCATCACATCGAACACCGTTCGGCAGCGATGGTCGCCGTAGCGGTCGGACAACAGCGTGAACGCCTCATCGAGCGCGAGGCGGATGTCGTCGATGTCATCGACCGAGAACCCGGCATCGGCGGCCAGCGAGGCGGCCACGAGACGCAAGGTGGAGGCATAACGGGGCTGCAAGGGGATCGTCACGTCCACGAGCAGCGCCTCCGGAGCGGCATCGGTCCCGTTGGGGACGGTGTCATCAGCTCCAGCGGTCGTCATCACCTGAAACGCTACCTCCCGAGCACCCCAGGTGTTGTCAGGATACGGTGACGATCGTGAGGCGCTGGCTGTCAACTGATGTGTGTTTGTACCGTCGCGGTTGTGGGTAGGCCGACAAGCGCCATGGATACAGAAGATCGACCCGGTGTGATCCCGCCTGTACGGGTGGCGTTGGTCAATGACTACGAGATCGTCGTGCGCGGTCTGGAAGCGATGCTGACCCCATTCAGCTCCCGCATACAGGTGGTCGAGATGGACGTCGGCGGGATCCCCTCCACACCCGTGCAGGTTGCGTTGTTCGACACGTTCCCCGGCCGGCTCGAGGCACTCCATCGGGTTCGTCGGATGTGCGCCGAGGCGAAGATCGAACACGTGGTGCTCTACACGTGGGACGCCCGCAGCGAGTTCGTGCTGATGGCTCGTGAGATGGGGGTCGATGCGGTCGTGCTCAAGGCAGCACCGGCAGCGACCTTGGTCGAGGTCATCGAACAGGTGGCGCGCGGTGAGCCGGTCCCTTGGATCGAGGGCGTGTCGACACCGCGGCCGCATCGCACCGGCGAGCAGTTGTCCGAGCGTGAGCGGGAAGTTGCCGCGCTCATCGCGAGGGGCCTGTCGAACCGTGAAATCGCCGCTGAGTTGTTCCTCTCGACCGACACAGTCAAGACCTACGTGAAGCGGCTGTTCCGCAAGCTCGGCGTGAACAACCGGGCACTTGCCGCCGTGGAGGCGTCGAGTCATCTCTTGCCCATTCACGAGTCCGGCCGACCAGTCGATTCGGAGCTCTGGTACCGTCCAAGTGTGACGTCCGAGCCGGGCGCCTGACGATGAACTCGCTCAACCACTCGACCTTCCACGAGAGCTTCGAGTCGGTGACGTCATCAGTCCGACTCGCCCGGCGCTCGATCGCCGGATATCTGGTTGAACGGGGCATCGACGCGTCCACCATCGAGCGCGTGACGTTGGCGGTCAGCGAGCTGTGCACCAACGCGGTCGAGGCCGCCCACGGCGAGTCGCAGTCGTTCCGGGTGGAGGCAGAGGTGTCCGAGCTCGGCGAGGTGCGATGTCTGGTTGCCAACACGGCCTCGTTGCGTGATCTGCCCGCTCCCGATCGATGGGGACCGAGCGATCCCATGGCGCCGCGCGGGCGGGGGTTGGCCATCGTGCGCAACGTCGCCGATGACTTGATCGTCGCGGCGTTGGATGGCGAAGTCGTCCTGGAGGCTCGGTTCCGCATGCGGCCTGCAGCCGGAACCACGGCCCACTGACGTTTCAACATCGTACTTCCCGGGCACTGGCTTGTCACCGGTCGCGACACGCGCGGCGCATCTACGAGGAGTCCCGATGACCACTGAGCCCGAACACACACCTACTCGTCCGACGAGAGAGACGCGCGCGTTCGAGCAACGCGATGCGCAAACCCCGGCCAAGAGCGACCGTCCGCCCACCGAGGCCGAAGCGGCCGTCGCCCCGGAGGACGTGGATCCTCAGGTCGAAGAGGCGTATCGCGAGGCGCTCGAGCGCGGAGCTGCCCAGAAGGGCGAAGGCCGCATCGTGTAGCCGACGTGACCGCCCTGGCGAGGCTCGTCACGAGCATCGGGGCCGGCGCATCGATCACTCGAGCGCCGGCCCCATCGAGCCGACAGTCATCGCGTCAGCACTCGTGACGCCTACCCTCACGGCGTCAACAACGGTTGCCAAGCGATCACTGACACAGGTACCGGCAGAAGATCCGGTCTCCGTGGGTCACGCTGTGGGCGAGGGTCATGGATTGCCCGGGGCTGGCATTCTCGAACACCCGACGTTGTCCACCGCCGACAACCGGGGCGATCGTGAGGCACAGCTCATCGAGCGCACCGATACCCATGATCTCGGACAGGAGGGTGGGCCCTCCCTCGGTCAGGAGGCGTTCGATCCCGTTGTGGCGCAACGCTCGGAGAAGGGACGTCATGTCGACGATGTCGTCGCCGGCGGCCACCACCTCGGCGCGGGAGTCGGCGGCAGCGGCGACCATCTCGCGCTTGGCACTGGTCGTGACGACGAGGGGGCGTAGGTCGGACTCGGTGAACAGCGGTGTAGCGAAGTCGAGTCGGCCCGATGCGGTGACGATGACCATGCGTGGCGCGCGGCCCGACCGAGCAGTGACTGCCCCGTACTGCTCGACCCGTATCGTCTCGGCACCGACGAGCACAGCGTCTGCCTGGGTCCGCAGAAACCCGAAGAGCTCCTGGTCCGTTGGGTCCGACAGATCACCGGCCCGGCCGTTGAGCGTGGCCGAACCGTCGAGGCCCGTGACCATGTTGGCGAGCACCCATGGCCGATCATGTTGCGGTGGGCGCACGCACCCCGCGTAGAGATAGCGGAAGCCCGGGGGCAGATCGGCGCCGACGTCACGCTCTTGATCGCTGCCTGGTGTTGGCTCGATGACGGTGCCCGGATCGTTGTGAACGGTCATGGCCCGACGACTACCCGTGCGTCAGGTCGGCAAACCTGCTCCGGATGACACATCGTGTACTGGCGCGATCGATGGCGCGTCGCCCGATCGGCTCAATACTGCGGCGACGAAGCGGAGCTTGTCCACCGCCCGCGCCGCTGGAGCGAACGGATAGGCATCGGCCGTGCCCATGCTGCGGTTCAACTCGTTGAGCGCCACGGACAACGACGTCCACTCCTCGTAGAGCGAGTTGAACTGATTCGGATCGTCCAGGCGGTCGAGTCGTGCGGTGGCTGCAGGGGAGCTGACACCAAAGGCTCGCGCTGTCTCGACGGTGTCGATGATGTGCAGCACGTGCGCGAAGCTCTCGGCGAAGTCCTCCCACGGATGGGTCGAGGCATAGAACGAGATGAACTCGGCTGTCCATGCACCGTCGTCGACCGCTGAGTAGTGCCGGGCGAGCGCGTCGTCGTAGTCGAGGCGCTCATCGCCGAATACGGCGCGGAACTCATCGATGGTGAAGGACCGGTCACGCCAGCTCTGCCAGAACCAGTGACCCACCTCATGGCGGACATGACCGAGCGGCCGGCGGTACGGCTCGCCGAGCTGGGTGCGAACCTGCTCGATCTGCGCCGGATCGGACTCGGCGGTGTCGAGCGTGATGAGTCCGTCACTGTGACCGATGATGGTGGGCGATTGCACCGTTCCGAATCGGTACTCGAAGCGCAGGGGTGGATCCTCGCCGAGCGACACTCCGAGGCGGGACAACTGACGCACTACGCGACGTTTCGCCTCCTGGAACGGGAGACGACTGGGATCGTTGCCGTGATCGACGTCGAGTTGACACGCCGTGCACCAGGTACCCGGGGTCCGAGCCATCCAGTTGCAGCGGTCGGCAGACATCGACTGTGCGCACACACGGACGTCGGTTCGGAACGCATCGGCGTGATCGTCGTAGGCGAGCGTGAGTGCACACGAGAGGCACACGGCGCTGTCGAAGAACACGGGACTCGAGCACGAGGGGCAGGTGTACCGCTTCATCGAATGGTCACCCGCTTGGCGGTGGGAGTTTCTGGCGTCATGGCCTTGTGAACTACCCGCCGGCGAGGTCGGGAAACCGGCTTTCCCGAACGATGGTGATCCCGAGCGATGTCCTTGGTTTACCACTTCACGTCTGAGGGTATGACCACGTCATGGCAGCGCGCCCGGTGTGGACCGGTTCGATCACGTTCGGCATGGTGGCGATCCCTGTACGGCTTGTGTCCGCAGTGCGTCGCAAGTCGGTTTCGTTCCATCAACTCGACAGTGAGTCGATGAGCCGGATCAAGTACCGCAAGGTCAGCGAAGCGACCGGGGAGGAAGTTCCGGCTGAACGGATCGTGAAAGCAGCCGAGGTCTCTCGGGGTCACTATGTGGTGGTGACCGATGAGGACCTGGCACCACTGGCGCCGGCGAAGGCCGCCTCGCTGGAGCTCGAGGTGTTCGTACCGGCTGACGAGATCGATCCGGTGATGTTCGACGCGTCGTACCACGTGCTGCCCGACAAGGCCGCGAGGCCCTATGCGCTTCTGGCTGGAGCGATGGCGGGAACCGGCCGGATGGGCATCGGTCGGCTGGTGATGCGCCAAAAGGAGTACCTCGCCGCGGTTCGATCTGACGGTGATCACCTTGCGCTCTCGACCTTGGTGTTCCCTGACGAGGTCGTGCGACCACAATCGTTGGAGGACTTCGAGGTGATCGAGTCGGTGACGGTGTCCGATCGCGAGCTGACGATGGCTCGGTCGCTCGTGGAGGCCATGAGTGGCGAGTTCGACCCCTCGGCCTACAACGACGAGTACCGCATGGCGGTCGACGCCCTGGTCGAGCGCAAGGCGGCCGGCCAACCTCCGCTCCCGGTGGCCGCGGCGCCCGAGCGGGCCGTGGTCATCGATCTTGCCGCCGCTCTCGAAGCGAGCCTCGCAGCGGCTTCGGCGGCGAAGCGGCGACATCCGAGCTCGCGGCAGTCGCCGGCCGAGAAGGCGCTGCCCGGTGAAGAGCAGACGGCGGCGACGAAGAAGCCGAGGAAGCGCACCGCCGCGCGCAAGAGCGCTTGACACCGAGCTGGACATCGCCTTTGCCGGCCACGGCGAGGGATTGACGCCGGTGTCGTCCGTGATCGGGTACTCCTGGCCGATCGCACCGATGCGCGCCGTGACGGGGACGGTGCCGGGATCCGACGGGTCGACGCGGGAGGGGTGGGTGTTCGAACCGAAGTGGGACGGTCATCGCGCCTTGGTGCGTGCCAATCCCCGTGGCATCTCGGTGGCGAGCTCGAGCGGTTCGCCCCGAGATCAGCAGTGGCCGTGGATCAAGGACATCACCTTCCCCGTCCACGACGGCGACCTCGTTGTCGATGCGGAGGTGATCGGGGTGGACGAGGCCGGTCGACACCGGTTCGAGTACGTCGGCAACAGCGCGATGACCCACATGTTGGTCGTGTTCGACGTTCCGGTGCTCCATGGCCGTTCGCTCATGCACGAGACGTGGTCGAACCGCCGTGATGCACTCGAGGACCTCGGCCTCAGCGGGCCGCGCGTGTTCATCACACCGGTCACCGACGAAGCCGAATCGATGATGTCGGTGACGAAGGCCGAGCACTTCGAGGGAGTGATCGCCAAGCGTGTGGATTCGCCCTACCTCGCCGGTCAACGATCCACCGCGTGGCGCAAGGTCAAACATCGACGCCGCCAGGAGGTCGTGGTCGGTGGGTATCAGATGGGTCGTGGCGGGCGGCGAGGGGCAATCGGTTCGTTGCTCGTTGGTGTCGTCGTTGATGGCGCGCTGCGCTACGTCGGTTCGGTCGGATCGGGCATCACGGCGGCTCACAGCAATCAGCTGAGCATGGCCATCGGTCCGTTGCTCACCGAGCATTGCCCCTTCGAGCCGATGCCAAAGGTCGATCGCTCCTTGGTGCGTTGGCTACTGCCCTCGCTGGTGGCCGAGGTGGCGTTCGCCGAGTGGACCATGGCCGGGATGCTCCGCCATCCGGTGTTCATCGGGCTGAGGTCGGACAAGGCTCCATCCGACGTGGTGCGCGAGCCCTGACGCTTGCGGTTCAGGCTGGGGGAGTGACGTCTCGTCCGCCATCGACGATGAGGTTCTGCCCGGTCACCCAACTCGACGCATCCGACGCCAGGAACAGTGCGGCCGAGGCGAGGTCATCGGGGACTCCGAGCCGACGGGTGGGGAGCGCCGCGGCACGCACCGACTCGTTGGTCTCCCACAGCTGGCGGGCGAAGTCGGTCTTCACCAGACCAGGGGTCAATGAATTGACCCGCACGGTCGGGCCGAGCTCCATCGCCAACTGTTTCGTGAGGTGGATGAGGCCCGCCTTCGAGACGTTGTACACGCCAAGGCCGAACACGGGTCGGATACCACCGCCGGATGCGACGTTGATGATGGATCCGCCATGCTCGCCCATCCACATCCGCCACGCGGCCTGTGCCAACAGCAGGGGCCCGATGAGGTTCACGTCCAAGATCTTGTGGATCACCGAGCTGGTCACTTCGATCGTCGGGCCGTACGTCGGGTTGGCGGCGGCGTTGCACACCAGCACGTCGAGCCTTCCGAGTTCGTCGACGCATCGACGCGTTGCCTCCTCGATCGAGTCTGGGTCGCCCTGCGAACCCTTGACGATGACGCATCGAACCCCGAGAGCGCTGATGGCCGCTTGCGTCTCGTTCAACTCGTCGACGTTGCGGGCCAGCACCGCGATGGAGGTGCCGACGTTGGCGAACGTCTCGGCGATCGCCCGACCGATGCCGCGCGTCCCCCCACTGATGAGCGCCACCTTGCCATCGAGCCTGAACGCGTCGGTCGGGTTCTCCACCGGCCCGACAGTAGACGCCCCGTCAACTGGGCCCGTTCGGCGTCCTCAGCCCCGTCGCCGAGGTTTGGTCGACTCCCAGGGCGCATGAGGTGCGCGCCAGAACGGCCTGCAGATCCCTGGATCGCACTGGCGGAGCGAACCAGTAGCCCTGACCCAGACCAACGCCCATGTCGGCCACCGCGCGCGCTTCGGCTTCGGTCTCGATGCCTTCGGCGACCACGAACATATCGAGGCCATGGGCAAGGCTCACCATCGTGCGCAACAACTGTTGACCTGTCTGGGAGGAGTCGACGCCGGTGACGAAACTCCGGTCGATCTTGAGGGTGCGCACGGGGAGCGTCTGGAGGTAGGCGAGCGAGGAGTAGCCGGTGCCGAAGTCGTCGATGGCCAGGTTCATGCCCAGTCGTCGCAATGTCCACAGCTGCTCGACCGAGTCCGCAACATCTTGCATCAGTTCGGTCTCGGTGACCTCGAGGGTCACTCGTTCCGGGGTCAGACCAGCACCCGTGACGATGCCCATCAAGACCGGGACGAGATCGGGAGCTGCCAGATGCTTCACCGAGAGGTTCAACGAGATCGACAGTCGCCGTCCGAGCTCGTCGGCACCGATGGCCCCGACTGCCTGACAGGCTGCGGCCCACACGACGCGATCGAGGTCGACCACCGCACCGATGCGCTCGGCGGCGGCGATGAACCCATCTGCGGGCACTGTGCCGCGCGTCGGATGATCCCATCGGGCCAGCGCTTCCACCGCCACGATACGGCCCGACGCGAGATCGACGATGGGTTGCAGCGCGGCGTGCAGCGCCTTGTTGGCGATGGCGCCGCGGATCTCCGACTCGAGGTCTTGGCGAGCCAGCAGCTCGCTGTGCATGGCCGGCTCGAAGAACACCAATTCGCGGCCGGTGGTCTTGGCGCGGTACATCGCGATGTCAGCGTGACGCAGGATCAACTCGGCATCGGTGCCATGGGTCGCCTCGGCGGCCACGACGATGCCGATGGTGGCGTCGGCGTACAAGGTGCGCTCGCTCACCTCGATGGGTCGGCGGATGACCTCCGAGATCCGTGCGGCGACGCGCCGCGCTCCGTCGGCGTCGGTGCTCTCGAGCACCACCACGAACTCATCGCCACCGAGGCGGGCTGCGGTGTCGGGAACCCGCAAGGTCTCCGCGATGCGGCGACCGACGCACGCCAGCACCTCGTCGCCCACCGCGTGCCCGTAGCTGTCGTTGATTCCCTTGAACCGGCCGAGATCGATGAACATGACGGCGAGGGGAGTGCCCAGTCGAGCACAGCGTTCGACGCTCTGGGTGAGGCGGTCCATGAGGAGCGCCCGGTTGGGAAGTCCGGTGAGCGGATCGGTGAACGCAGCCTGGACGGTCTCCACGGTTCGCGCATCCATGAGCGCCACGCTGGCGTGCTCCGCCAGGTTCAGCAGCATCTCGAGCTCGACGTCCCGATAGGACCGGGCCCCGCCGCATGTGGCGACGGCCAAGCTGCCGATGGTGCGATGACGGTCGCGAATCGGCACGGCCATGCCGGTGCCCGTCTCGCCGATCTGGTCGTGCACGGTCAGACCGTCGGCGAGGCGAGCGGCATCGCCGAGCGCCCGCAAGCTGGGTTGACACTGATGCACGTCCAACAGGCTGCTGGTGCCACCCACGCACTGCACGACGATGGGGACATCGTTGTCTTCGAGCGGGTCGAGATGGAGTTCGATGAACTCGTCGCCGAGGAGTTCATGGGCGCCTTCGACGATGGCCACCAACACGTCGTTCACCGGTCTGCGACGCGAGATCGACTGCTGGATCTGGAGCAGCCGGGCCTGGATCGCCTGGCGCTCGAGGACTTCGCGATGGAGCACCTCGTTCCGTTCGAGCAGCCGTTGGCGAGCTTCGGACTCGTGTTGCAGGGCGACCTCGTTGCGGAGGTCTCGGAACGAGGCCACGACACCGTTGACTGCAGGATCATCGAACATGTTCACGAAGAACACCTCGATGGGCCGAACCTCTTCGGCGTTGACGATCCGCAGTCGCGCCACCCGGGTACTGCCGGGAACGGCGAACACGGCGATCAGCTCATCGAGAGCGGGCGCCAGATCGTCGGGGTGGACCAGCGTGGTCGCATCGATCGGCCCGGCGCCGTCCTGATCGCTCATCGAGCCAGATCCGATGAACTCGATGGCGGCCTTGTTGGCGTAGATGATGCGGACCTGGGCGTCGAACACGACGATGGCGTCGGGAACGGCATCGAGCAGGCGCGCCGGCAACGCCCCGACCTGTTCGCGCTCCGTCGCTGTGGTGTCCATCCGCCTGTCCCGTCCGCTGCCGTTCGGCGTGGTTCTGATCGGCTCGGGCATCAGGAACCTCAAGTGGTCACCGATGTGCGGACATCTGTCCTGTATCAACTACACTGTGCAGTCGCGGGTCGGCTGAAAAGCCACTCGTGGCCCGTCTCCAACTTCGCCCGGTTGGAGACGGGCCTTTGTCGTTTACGG
Source organism: Acidimicrobiia bacterium (assembly GCA_050246915.1). Lineage (GTDB taxonomy): Bacteria > Actinomycetota > Acidimicrobiia > Acidimicrobiales > Ilumatobacteraceae > JBFWVD01. Next base: position 15,129 of record JBFWVD010000095.1, read on the forward strand.
GACCAGCGAACTGCCTGGTCGTGGCGCCGAACGATCATTCGACAGCCGCCGGGGTGTCCGTCGCGATCGCGTGCTCGTAGCCTGTGAGTGCTGGTCCGGTTCCGATCCCGCCCGATCGGAACCGGACCAGCAGCCGCGTCAGTGCTCGAGATGGGCTTGGGCGACCCCGGTACCCCACGTGTGGATGCGCTGCCAGAACCGGTAGCGGGTGCTGGCGAAGTTGTGCATGTGACCCATGCGGGGGCACACGTACACGGTGATGTCGCTGCAGCTCTTGAATGCCTTCGGCTCCATCCAGGGGTCGGGGACCACGTCGCGTTCGCCGGTCGCGGTGAGCACCGGTACGGTGATCGATGCGGCCTCGAGCGCAACGGCGCCGGGGGCGACCATGTGAACGCCGCACGTCGGCGTGGTACGCGACCGCCAAACGGGGATGTCACCTGCTTCGGGATCTGCGCTGGCTGCCATGTCGGCGGCAACGATGTCGGCCGGCACGTCGTCGTAGTGGAACGACCATTGGAACGGGTGCTCGCCGGACGCCGCGGCATTGGTGATGGACTCCTGGCCGCCGAGCGCGGGCGCCGCCGCGGCGGCGAGCGCTGCTGCGTTCAGCACTTCAGGGTTGTCGAGGCGGCTGCTGCGCGGGATCCACGGCCACGGCGCGGCCGGCGCTCCGGGGCGGGTGGGCACGACAGTATGGATGCCGCTGTATCCCAAGGTGGCGATGCCGTCGAAGGTGCCGTGATGGCCCTGGAGAACGATGGTGTAGCACCCGCCCATCGACTGGCCGATGCCGAGTTTCACCGCGTCGGTGATCGCCGGGAGCGTGTCGGTCAACGTCCCCGATTCGATCTTGGCCATGACGGCCTCGACGGTGCCCTTGTTGCCGAGTGCGGTGTTGTCGAGGGTGAGCAGGAACGGATCTTCGGGGACCGTCGACTCGCCGAACCCGAGGTGGTCGCAGGCCACGAAGATCCAACCGCGGTCGGTGTGGTAGCGGGCCTCGCCGCCGGAGTCGGTGGCGTCGGGCATGTCGAACGAGAAGTACCGTCGGCTGTAGCCACCACCGGGGAAGGCGAAGCACACCACCGGCGGATCCGACAGCGGCCCGTCAGGCAGGAAGACGGTCACCGCCGTCTCGGCCGGGATGCCGAGCCCGGCAACCTCGGTCACGTCGATGCGGAGCTCGATCGGATCGTTCACGTTGCTTCCCCCTCGTCGAAGCGAGCGGACCCCTGCCGCTTGCGTGAGCCCAAGCTACTTGCAGCGATGTCTCGGTTTCAGAGATCGCCCAGGCGGATCGGTCAGCAACGCTGTGCCCAGTCGGCGGGTAGCTCATGGCGATGTGGGGGATCGGCGCCCGGTCGCTCACAGGTGCGGGCCGCCACCGTCACACCCGCTCGGGTTGCCTGGGTCAGCAGGTCGAGATCGCTCAACTCACTGAGACCCAGCCCGTTGCCGACCCACCACGCGGTGAAGCCCCCGCCGAACGAATCGCCCGCCCCGATGGTGTCGGCCACCTTCACCCGCGGTACAGGCACCTCGGCCTCACCGACGCGGCTCACCACCGTGGCCGTGTCGCCCCCGGCGGTGACGAGCACGACGGCGGGCCCGGCCTCGAGCAGACGCCGAGCCGCGTCGAGGTGTGACCTCTCGGGGTCGAGATAATCGAGATCATCGGTGCTCACCTTGACCACGTCGGCACGACGCATCACACGGGCGACGCGCTCCAGGTACGCCGGCC
>JBFWVD010000096.1:0-16831 GCA_050246915.1 Acidimicrobiia bacterium
GCGCCGCTCTCGGCCGCCAACGCCAGCAGCAAGTCCATCGCGCCAGGCTCTTCGGGGTTGGGGAACGCCACCGTCGGGAAGTCCGGATCGGGATCGGCCTGCTGAGCGACGAGCACCGGCGCAGGGAAGCCGGCGGCGGCGAACGCCGCCAGGAGCGTCTCGCGCCCCACCCCGTGCATGGCCGTGTAGGCAACGTTCACGTCAACTGCGTCGGGCACGAACCGTTGGGCCACAACGGCTTGGCAATAGTCCTCGACGATGGCATGGTCGAGTCGTTCGATGAGCGGATCGTCGGTCGGTGCCAGCTGCAACGTCCGCACCGAAGCGACGGCGTCGATGCGATGGGCGATCTCGATGTCATGTGGCGGCACGATCTGTGCACCGTCACCGAGGTACACCTTGTATCCATTGTCGGCCGGCGGGTTGTGCGATGCGGTCACCATGACACCAGCTGCGCAATTCAAATTGCGCGTCGCGAAGGCCAGCACCGGGGTCGGCATCGAGAACGGCAGCACCAGTGCCCGGATGCCGGCGCCAGCCACCACCATCGCCGTGTCCATCGCGAACACGTCGGAGTTGTGGCGAGCATCGCAGCCGATGACAACGCCACGGGTCGCCACATCGGGAACCGTGTCGAGCAGATAGCGCACCACACCAGCCGCGGCGCGCAGCACCGTCACCCGGTTCATGCCCATGGGTCCTGCTTCGATCGGCCCGCGCAGACCCGCGGTGCCGAACTGCAGACGTCCCGAGAAGCGCTGCACCAGATCCGGTGAACGCTGCTCGATGAGCGCCGCCAGTTCGGCACGGGTCACCGGATCGGGATCGTCGTCCAACCAGTCACGGGCAGCAGCGATGATCTGCGCGGGAACGGCGCCCATTCATCCCTCCTGGGAGAGCTTGCTCAATGAGACCAAGGGTCGTGCGCCGACGTGACTGATCACCTCGGCTGCAGCTATCGAGGCCAGCCGGCCGCAGTCCGCCAAGGCCAGTCCTTGCGTGTACCCGTACAGGAAGCCCGACGCATAGAGATCACCGGCGCCGGTGGTGTCGAGCACTTCCTTGACCGGCTCGACGGGAACCTCGATGACCCCGTCGCGCGTCACGATGGCCGATCCCTTCGACCCGAGCGTGATGGCGGCGACATCGCAGTGGTGCACCACAGCGGCGAATGCCTGCTCGACGTGCTCCACGCCGTAGAGCGCACAGATCTCGGGTTCGTTGGCGAACAACAGGTCGACGTCGTTCTCGACGAGGTCCATGAACGCCGCGTGATGACGATGCACGCAGAACGAGTCGGACAATGTCAGCGACACCGTCCCGCCGGCTTTGTGGGCCAGCTTTGCGGCTTTGCGATAGGCGGCCATGGCCTCGGGCCGATCCCACAGATAGCCCTCCATATAGAGGACCTTGGCGTCAGCCACCAAGCGATCGTCGACGTCATCGGGACCGAGCAACTCGCTCACACCCAGGTAGGTGTTCATGGTGCGTTCGGCGTCGGGGGTGACGATGATGAGGCAGCGTCCCGTGGGCACTCCCAGCTGCGACAGCGGCTGGCGATAGGCCACGCCGACGGCCCGCAGATCGTGGGCGAACACCTCACCGAGCTGATCGTCGGCCACCTTGCCGATGTAGGCAGCTCGACCACCGAAGCTGGCCACGCCACACATCGTGTTGGCCGCCGAACCGCCGCTCATCTCGACACCCGAGCCCATCGCGCCGTACAAGGTGATGGCCCGATCGGTGTCGATCAGCGTCATCGCGCCCTTTTCCAAGGTGTTCGCGCCGATGAAGGCATCGTCCTGATGGGCGATGACGTCGACCAGGGCGTTTCCGATCCCGACGACGTCGAAGGATTTGTCCACGACCCCACGGTACTTCCCACGATGGACGCGTGTCCCACCTCGCCCCCTGGGCGGTTCAGCGGCGCGGTCACGAGCGCATCGGTCAGTAGCGTGCAGTCCCGTGGACGACCCTTATCGACTTCCTCATACCGCGCTCCCCAGTCGCTATGAGCTCCACATCACACCTGATCTCGCAGCGGCGACGTTCACCGGCACCGTGGTGATCCATCTCGATCTCATGGGCACCACCCGCTCACTGGTCTGCAACGCCATCGAGCTCGAGGTGTTCAGCGCGTCGATGGACGGTGTGCCGGTGGAGTCCATCGCCCTCGATCCCGCCACCGAACGGGTGACGTTCACGCTGGCCGACGCGGCCGCGCCCGGGCCCCATCAGCTCGTGGTGGCGTTCTCGGGCATCCTCAACGACAAGTTGCGTGGCTTCTACCGCTCGACATGGACGGACGACAGCGGCCGCGAGCACGTGCTCGGCACCACCCAGATGCAATCCACCGACGCCCGACGGGCCTTTCCCTGTTGGGACGAGCCGGAGTTCAAAGCGGTGTTCGCCATCTCCCTCACCATCGATGAGGGACTCGAGGCAATCTCCAACAGCCCCGAGGTGAGCCGCATCGCCAGCGGTGACGGAAAGGTGACGATCGCGTTCGGCGACACGATGGCCATGAGCACCTATCTCGTGGCGTGGGTGGTGGGCGAACTCGAGATGAGCGACACGGTCGACGTGGGTGGCATCCCGCTGCGCCTGGTGCACGTGCCCGGAAAGGGACACCTCACCGCGTTCGGTCTCGATTGCGCGGCGGCTGGTCTGCGTTGGTTCCAGGAGTACTACGCAATTCCCTATCCCGGGGAGAAGGTCGATCTCGTCGCGCTCCCCGACTTCGCCGCCGGAGCGATGGAGAACCTGGGCTGCATCACCTTTCGCGAGTCGCTGCTGCTGGTCGACCCCGAGGTCGCCACCCACACCGACCTGGAGTTGGTGGCCGACGTGGTCCTGCACGAGCTCGCCCACATGTGGTTCGGTGATCTCGTCACCATGCGTTGGTGGAACGGCATCTGGCTGAACGAGGCCTTCGCGACGTTCATGGAGATCGCTGCTGTCGACGCCTACAAGCCCGACTGGAAGCGATGGGATCTGTTCAACCTCGAGCGCGGGTTGGCGTTCGAGGTGGACGCGCTGGCCGCGACCCGTCCGGTCGAGTTCGATGTGGTCTCTCCCGACGATGCCAGCGGCATGTTCGATGTCCTGACCTATCAAAAGGGTGGGGCGTTGCTACGCATGGCCGAGCAGTACCTGCAGCCCGAGCGGTTCCGGGCCGGTGTCAACCGCTATCTGCGCGACCACGCCTATGGCTCGACCGAGACCAGCGATCTGTGGGATGCGCTCGAGGCCGAGACGGGTGAGCCGGTGCGGCGGGTCATGGACTCGTGGATCTGGCAAGGGGGACATCCCTTGGTGTCCGCGCATCTGGACGGCCAGCAACTGCTGCTCGAACAGCGTCGATTCCGCTACGACGGTGCTGATGACGCCTCGACGTGGGCGGTGCCGCTCATCGTGCGCAATGGCAACGAGGAGCTGCGTCATCTGCTCGATGGGCCGACGAAGCTGACGCTTCCGAACCCCACGGCCCCCGTGATCGTGAACGCTGGGGGCTACGGCTTCTACCGTGTGCACTACAGCGAGGATCTGTTGAACCGGCTCGAAGGCCCGGCGCTGCGTTCGCTCACCCCGGCAGAGCGTTACGGCCTCGTTGACGACGCATGGAACGGCGTCATCGCCGGCGACCGGGAGGCCGACTGGTTCTGCTCGTTCGCACGGCGATTCGTCGACGATGCCGATCTGGCGCTATGGCGCCTGCTGTCCACGGCGTTCGCCACGCTCGATCGTTCGGTCGACGACGGCCAGCGCCCGGCGTTGGCCAGCTACGTGCGGGCCATGGTCGCTCCCGTGCTGGGTCGTGTCGGACGCACACCGTCCGAGAGCGACGACGACGTCACCAGCGAGCTGCGCGGCGTGTTGCTGCGCACGGCGGCTGTTCTCGGCGACGATCAGATGGCCATCGACATCTGCCGTGACGCCATCGGCGATCTGCTGGCCGATCGGTCCATCAATGCGGCCTTGGGCGCCGCGGCGGTGTCGGTCATGGCCAACCTCGGCGACGCCGATCTGCATCGCCGCTATGTGCAGCGCTTCAACGATGCCCGAACGCCGCAAGAGATGTTGCGCTTCCTCTATGCCCTGGCCGAGTTCCCCGGACGCAGCGAACTCGAGGGCACCATCGCACTGGCCCTGAGCCCCAAGGTGAAGAGCCAGAACGCTCCGTATCTCATCGGTCGTTGCATGAGCAACCGGCGCTGGGGTCAGCTGGCGTGGGATGCCATGGCGGCCGACTGGGGCACGCTGGTGGAGCGCTTCCCCGGGCCGAGCATCCCCCGCATGATCGAAGGGGTGCGGGCGCTCACCGAGCCTGCTCAGGTGGCCGCGGTGCAGGCGTTCTTCGCGGAGCACCCCGTGCCCCAGGCGCAGAACACCGTGGGGCAGCATCTCGAGCGTCAGGCCATCAATGCGCAACTGCGGTTGCGCGTCATGCGATCGCTGACCTCTCTGACGTCGTGACGGTGCTGACGAGCCGAGCGCCACGAGGGCCCCACGTCGAGGTGTTCGCCGTCTCCGACGAGCGCGCCCAGCTCGTGTGGCGCTCGCTGAGCCCAGGCCGTCACGAGCTCAGCATCGGCTCGGGTTCGACCGCGTTCGAGGTGTCAATGTTGCTTGACGCACGGCGGTCGATCGGGGCCATCACCTTCGACGGCCTCATGCCGGGGAGCCGCTACGTCGTGCGCCTCGATGGGTTGGTCGTGGGTGAGGTGCGGACGCTGGTTCCACCTCCGGGGCCAGCGCGTCATCGCATCGCCACGATCAGCGATCTCCACATCGGGGAGCGGAACTTCGGACATCTGCCCCGCATCCGTGACGGTGAGGGCGAGCTGCACAGCATTACGTGTGTACGCGCCGCACTGGCCGAGATCACGGCGTGGGGTGCCGACGTGCTGTTGATCAAGGGTGATCTCACCCACCACAACCGACGTTCGCAATACCAGCAGCTGGCCGAACTGCTCGCTGCGGTGCCGATCCCTGTGGCGGCCATCCCCGGCAACCATGACGGGGGCAACCACCGCAGCGACGGGGCTGGGGCTGGGGCCATGTCGATGTTGCGTGATCACGGCGTTCTGGTCGTCGACGACGCCGACGTGATCGAGTTGCCGGGCGTGACCGTGGTGGCGGCCAACACCATGCGCCATGGCCGCTCGACTGGATCGCTCGATCATCTACCGGCCATCGTGCGCGCCGTGGATCGGCCCGAGCCGGTGCTGCTGGCCATCCACCATCAGCTCATGCCGTGGCTCACCTATTGGCCACCGGGAATGGTCGGGCTCAACGCTCATCGCCTGTTGCGTGAGGTGCACGCCGTGAACCCGAGGATGCTCATCACCGGTGGCCACACCCATCGCCATCGACGCTGGCAATGGCGTTCGGTGATGATCACCGAGGTCGGATCGCCGAAGGACCATCCCGGGACATGGGCGGGTTACGTCGTCCACGACGGCGGGATCCAGCAGAGCGTGTACCGGGTGGCCGATCCATTGGCGATGGCGTGGACCGAGCGAACCGCCGACACGGTGCTGGGGATGTGGGGCCGCTGGAGCCCTGGCGAGCTCGACGATCGCTGCTTCTCCCACACGTGGCCCGCTCCTCTGAGCCGGGGAAGCGGAGCGGACCCGGCGAAGCAGACGCCCACCTGAGCCGGGAAAGCGGTGCGGACCCGGCGAAGCAGACGCCCACCTGAGCCGGGAAAGCGGAGCGGACCCGGCGAAGAAGACGCCCACCTGAGCCGGGAAAGCGGAGCGGACCCGGCGAAGAAGACACGGGGGTTAACCCGACATCCGAGACGCCAGCGCACCGGATCGATCCGGCGACGCGCGATCCTTACCGTCGACCTCATGGAAGCACTCCTTCATCCAACTGTTCACACCGAGACCGAGCAGCCGCTGCTGCGTCGCTGGTGGATGCGTTGGGCGTCACCGCGCACCTGGTCCGAGACGCTCCACTGCTTGCTCGGTCTCCCGGTGGGCATCGTCACGTTCACCGTGATGGTCACGTTGTGGTCGGTAGCGCTCAGCACCGTCATCATCTACGTGGGCGTCGTGCTCATCTGGGTCACAGTGGCCGTTGCCAGCACCATGGCGTCGTTCGAGCGGGCACGGGCCCACACGCTGTTGGGCACCCGCATCGCCGAGCCTCCGCCTCGCGTGTGGCAGAACGGGTGGTGGCTTAAGACATGGGGAGTGTTGCGCGAGGCCCGCACCTGGCGCGAGACCCTCTACCACCTCGTCATGTTGCCGTGGGGCGTCATCGTGTTCTCGATCGCCGTCGCGGTGTGGTCGGCGGCGCTCGGGTCGCTCACCATCGCCACCTGGTGGTGGGCGACCGATGACAGCAACATCACCTGGGCTGGCTCCGGGCTCAACAACAACTGGGGTGTGGCGCTCATCACCGCCCTCGGCATTCCGCTCACCCTCCTGGCCCCGTTCATCATCCGCGCGATGAGTGTGGTGAGCAGTGCGTTGGCCACGGCGTTGCTCGGCCCGAGCCGGCGTGAACTCGAAAGCAGGGCGGTGGTCGCTACTCGGCAGCGCGATCAGGCAAGCGATGTTGCCAACAGCGATCTGCGCCGCATCGAGCGCGATCTGCACGATGGGGTGCAAGCACAACTGGTGTCGCTGGCCATGTCGCTCGGCCAGGCGCGCGATCGCATCGAGCACGGAGATGGTGATGCCGCGACGCTGGTGGTGGAAGCACACGAACAGGCCAAGGGCGTGTTGGCCGAAGTGCGGGCGTTGGCCCGTGGCATCATGCCGCCGGTGTTGGTGGACCGCGGTCTCGGGGCAGCATTGACGTCTCTTGCTGCTCGATGCCCGATCCCGGTCGACCTCGACCTCGCCGATGATCTCGGGGATGAACCACGACCAGCAGCCGCCATCGAGGCCGCCGCGTACTTCGTGGCCGCCGAGGGAATCACCAATGCGGCCAAGCACTCCGGGGCTCACCGAGTGTTGGTGACCGCGCGGCGTTTCGGCGAACGAGTCGAGTTGACGGTGCGAGATGATGGGAACGGTGGCGCGATGGTCGTTCCCGGCGGCGGCCTGGCGGGCCTCGCCGAACGCGTCGAATCGGTTGGGGGCGTGCTGAGCGTCATCAGCGATGCGCAGGGCACATCGATCCGCGCCGTCATGCCGCGAGACTGAGGGCGTGACCATGGACCCGTCGTCGCCCGGCGTTGACCCGCAGAAGCCCCTGCGGGTGACGGTGGTTGACGACTCGGTCCTGCTGCGCGATGGGTTGTGCCGCATGCTCACCGACTACGAGTTCGAGATCGTGGGGGCCTTCGGCGATGGGTCGGAGCTCGAAGCCCACGTGGCGAGCGAACATCCCGATGTGCTCGTGCTCGATGTGCGCTTGCCACCGACACAGCGCGATGAGGGCGTGCGCCATGCCATCGCACTTCGAGGGCGCTGGCCCGCGCTGCCCATCATGCTGTTGTCGCAGTATGTCGAGGAGCAGTACGCATCGGAGCTCCTCGCCACCGGGAGCCAAGGGCTCGGCTATCTGCTCAAGGACCGCGTCGCGGATGTGCGTGAGTTCGTCGATGCACTGCGACGTGTGGCGACCGGCGGTCACGTGTTCGATCCCGACGTGATCACCCAGCTGTTCGCGCGACGCCGCCGGACACCGATCGAGGAGCTGACGCCACGCGAGCGAGAAGTGCTGTCGCTCATGGCCCAAGGTCGCTCGAACACCGCCATCGCCGCGCAGCTGGTGGTGAGCGACGGCGCGATCGAAAAGCACGTGTCGCGCATATTCACCAAGCTCGCTCTCGCCGACAACGGGACCGACCATCGCCGAGTGCTGGCCGTGCTCGAGTGGCTCACCACCACGTCATGAGCCACAAGAGCGGGGGTGTAACGAAGTATCGGTGCGACCGAGATCGGTCGATCCGATCCGAGGTTCGGTCGTTCTGTGCCGCCTGGCGATACAAAGTGACCAAACCTCGGCCGGCGGGATGGGACGGGATGGGGCGGGCGAGCCACCTCGGACACCGACCCTGCCATCGCCGCCTACGTCGTCGGCAACACCGTGGGTGGGAGTTCGCCCGTAGCGAGGAGATGCTCGAACCCCGCCTCGTCGAGGATCGGGATGCCCAGCGTCTCAGCCTTGGTGAGCTTGGACGCTCCGGGCGCTTCACCCACCACGACGGCGAAGGTCTTGGCGCTCACACTTCCGGGGCTCTTGCCGCCGCGAGCCTTGATGGCCTCTTCTGCGCCGTCGCGTGAGTGGTTCTCGAGTCCACCGGTCACCACCACCGCCTTGCCGAGCAGGGTCTGGGAGATGCTGGGGAACTCCACTCGATCGAAGGCCACACCGGCCGAGCGCAGCTTCTCGATGAGGGCACGGTTGGTGTCCGAACTGAACCACCGCGCCACCGACGCCGCGATGATCGGTCCGATGCCTTCTACGGCACCCAACTCGTCCTCGCTGGCCTCCATGATGCGATCGAGGTTGCCGAACGCCTTGGCGAAGGCCTCTGCTGCAGCGGGTCCGAGGTGCTTGATGCCGAGACCGACGAGCAGGTTCGACAGTTGACGTGTGCGGGACCCGTCGATCGCTGTCAGTAGTCGTTCGACCGAGACCTTGCCCCATCCTTCGAGGGCGAGGATCTGTTCGGCCGTGAGTGTGTACAGGTCCCCGGCATCGGCCAGCAGGCCGGCGTCGGAGAACTGGTAGACGGTCTTCTCCCCCACACCCTCGATATCCATCGCTCCACGCGACGCGAAGTGGATGATCCGCGCATCACGCTGGTAGGGACACGCGGGCTCGACACATCGAGTGTCGGCCTCGCCATCGAGTCGAACCAACGGCGTGTGCAGATCGCAGGGGCAGTGGGTCGGGAACTCCCACGGGGCAAGGCCTTCAGGCCGTAGATCGAGCACCGGGCCGAGCACCTCGGGGATCACGTCGCCGGCCTTGCGCACGATGACGGTATCGCCGGGCCGCACGTCCTTGGCTCGCACCTGATCTTGATTGTGGAGCGTGGCCATGCCCACCGTCGATCCGCCGACGAAGACGGGTTCGAGCACCGCGAACGGTGTGGCTCGTCCGGTCCGCCCGATGGATACCGCGATGTCGCGCAAGATGGTGGTGCGTTCCTCGGGAGGGAACTTGAAGGCGATGGCCCATCGCGGTGCCTTCGAAGTGGAACCGAGCAACTCGCGTTGGTCGAGGCGATCGAGCTTGATCACCACTCCGTCGATCTCATAGGGAAGATCGTGGCGGTGCTGCTGCCAGTGGTTGCAGTAGGCATACACCTCGTCCAGCGAAGCCACAGGAGTGATCTCTGGGTTCACCGGAAAACCCAGCTCCCCCAAGTACTTCAGCGTCTGGTCATGAGTGGTGAAGTCCGGCCCGCCCACAACCTCACCGAGCTGATAGCACCACATGGACAGTTCGCGGCTGGCGGTGATGCGCGCATCCTTCACCCGCAGCGATCCAGCGGCCGAGTTGCGGGGGTTGGCGAAGATCTTCTCCCCTGCAGCGCGCTGGCGATCGTTGAGGGCACTGAACGCGGCAACCGGCATGTACACCTCGCCGCGCACCTCGAGCACCTCGGGCACCTCGAGCACCTCGGGCACCCGAGCCGCCGAACCGGACGTCGCGTCAATTGATATTGACAGTCGTTTGGGGATCGATGCAATGGTCATCACGTTGGCCGTTACGTCCTCCCCCTCTCGACCATCGCCGCGAGTGGCGGCTTGCACCAGGCGTCCCTTCTCGTAGCGCAAGCTCATCGCCAAGCCATCGATCTTCAGCTCACACACGAAGCCCGAGCGTTCCCCTTCGGCAACGGATGCCAACCCACGTTGCACCCGACCGCCCCACGCCTCGAGCTCCTCGAACGAGAACGCATTGTCGAGGCTCATCATCGGGATGCGGTGACGCACCGCCGCGAAACTCGACACGGCGCGTCCCGACACCTGTTGTGTGGGCGAATCGGGAGTGACGAGACTCGGATAGCGAGCCTCGAGCGCCTGCAGCTCGCGCAGCTTCAGGTCGTACTCGACGTCGGCGATGGTGGGAGCGTCGAGCTCGTAGTAGCGGCGGTTCGCATCGACGATCTCGGCTCGCAGCTCCTCGATGCGAGCAGCGTCGTGCTGGGCGTCGGTGACGTCATCGGCCATGGCCAGACGCTACGGGATGCGGGACGCCACGGCAGCCGCCAGCGCCATGACACGATCGGCCTGATCGACCGTGTGGAGTGCGAGGCCGCATGCTGGTGTCACCAGCGAACGCGCCGCCAACTCGCCGCGGCTCAAACCGAACCCGGTGAGGTCGTCCCAGGTCGTCGACAACTCCCGCCACCATCGGCTGCTGCGTTCACCGATCGGCCGGTCGGTGGGCACCACACCCCAAGCCACGGTGCCGCCGCGCTCGATGAAGCGGGCAAGATGCCCAGCCCCCACCGATTGTTCGGGCGTCGCGGATCGGCCGGCCTCGACCGTCACGGAGAGCAGTTCTGGTCCCGCCGCCAACAGCGCGGCGAGGTCGACCTCGGCGCAACAATGCACTCCCACAACAGCGCGACCCTGCAAGGTGGCCAGACAGGTCGACAGCGCATCGATGGCCACGTCGGGAGCGACCGGGAACCCCGGGCACGTCACCAACGCGAAGCTGGGCTCGTCGAGCACCATCACCTGAGTCATGCCAGGAAGGCGGCTGCCGAGCAGCGCGTGCACGGCAATCAGCGTGTCCTGAACGAGGCATTGCGCGAACGCCATGGCCGCGTCGGGGCGGAGCCCGGCTCGGGCCAGGGCGAGTCCGACGGTCACCGGGCCAGCGAGCTGCCATTTGACCGCGGCGATCGGCTCGCCAGTGTCGCCATCCCCAACAGCGACCGAACCAGCTGGAGCGAGCACGTCACCAGCTGGAGCGAGCACGTCGACGAAGGCCCGTAACGACTCGAACTCGGGACCGTTGAGATCGGCGTGAGGCGGATCACGCAAGGCCGCCTCGGGAATGGTGCCGTGGACCGTGCCGTCCAAGCTGGCGCTCACCGCCGACAGACCGGTGAGGACCTGGTTGATCATCGCCTCCGCCGGCGATGTCGCCGACCGCTGGGGAACGAACGGCACGACCGGACACCAACGCAGAACCCAGGTCACCGCATCTTGGGCGTTGTCGTGTGGCACCGATCCAACCCCGGTCAGAGCTCCCATTGGAAGCACTGTCCGCGCTCCTCGGCCCCCCAGCGACCGGGAGTCGAGCTCAGACATGCACGCTCACCATCGCAGACGTTGGCCCGATACGACCCCGATGGGCAAGTCTGAGCACCATGTTCTCCAGAGATTCACGGTCGCTCGCGCTTGGACTGCTGTGGCTGATCGTGGGCGCCGCCGGTGTGTGGTCCTTTCGCGACGTCGCCAGCACCGATGACGCCTGGTTTCGCCACGTCGTTCAGATCAGCGCGCTGATGGCCTGGGCCGCGGTGCTCATGGCACTCGCCGTGCCATCCACGGTGAGCCTCACCGCGGCGCGCCTCGGTGCACCATTGGCCATCGCGACCGCCGTCGCCCTCGCCATCTCGGGCGACAGCGACAACGGGGCCTGGATCGCGCTGCTGTGCGCGTCGGCCGCAGCAGTCGGGGTCCTCTTCACCGCCGAGATCGGCTCGGTCTACATCCAGGGCTCGGCGTATGGGTCTGAGCGACGCGTTGCGCTCAGACCTCCGGCATGGGTAGCCGTAGTGGTTCCGCTGTTGTGGCTCATCGCGGCGGCCGGTTTGATCGGTGGCGTGGCGCTGCTCGGAGGAGACCATCCGTGGTTGGCGGTGCCTGCCCTGGTGGTTGGAGTGGCGCTCGCCTCGCTGCTCACCCGGGCATGTCACCAACTGTCGCGTCGATGGTTGGTACTGGTGCCCGCCGGGCTCGTGGTGCACGATCCAATGGTGCTGGCCGACACGGTCATGATCCCGCGCAGTGCGTTGCGTTCGGTTGGTCCGGCCCTCGTCGACACCGTGTCGAGCGACATCACCGCCAACGCCAACGGGTTGGTGATCGAGATCACCGTGACCGAGGCGATCAACATCGCGTTGGCCGGAAGGCCGGGCAAGCCCGGGGCCACGTCGTTGGTGACCAACGGGCTGTTGGTGAGCCCGTCCCGACCGGGACGCTTCTTGCGGTTGGCCAGCGATCATCGCCTGCCGGCCGTGAAGGCGTGACCGGAGCGGAATCACGGTCGGCCTCAGCGGGCGACGGCGCTGCCGAGCACCCGCTCGTTGGACGGGTCGTAGAACACGATGCTCTGACCCGGGGCGATACGCCGATGTGGTTCGACCCACTCGAGGCGATCGCCGCGGACAACGGCGGGTGCCACCGACCCATGGGCCGATGTCTGCACCAGCACCGCGGCCGAGGAACTCTCGTCAACCCCACTTGACACCCACACGATGTCGGATACGTCGCTGTGCATCACCTGCAGATCGGCGAGCGATCCAACCGTCACCACGCCCGCATCAGGGTCGACCGCCACCGCATAGCGACGATCGTGAGAGCCACCGAGGTCGAGGCCACGTCGTTGGCCGATGGTGACCATTTCGATGGCATCCACCGACCCGACATCGTGACCATCGAGGTCGATCAGACGCCCGGAGCGCAGGGGGATGCGGGTCCCGAGAAACGCCTCCCGTCCGCCGTCGGAGGTGATGAAGCAGACGTCTTGCGAGTCGCTCTTGGCCGCGGTGCGCAGGCCGAGACGTGCCGCGTGGGAGCGAACCTCGGTCTTGGTCATGGTGCCGACGGGGAACATGGTGCGGGCCAGCGCGGCTCGGTCGAGCATGTGCACGACGTAGCTCTGGTCCTTGGCGACGTCGGCGCCCCGAGCAATGAATCGTGCCCCGTCGACCTCGACGATCCGGCAGTGATGCCCGGTGGCCACGGCATCGAATCCCAACTGATCAGCGCGTTGGAACAGACGATCGAACTTGAGATGGCGGTTGCACTCGATGCACGGATTGGGTGTGAGCCCAACGGTGTGAGCGTGCACGTACGGCTCCACGACATGACGATCGAAATCGTCGGTGAAGTTGAACACGACATGGTCGATGCCCAGTTGCTGGGCGACGCGACGGGCGTCGTCGACGTCGGCCACCGAGCAGCAGCCGGTATCGGATGCACCACCCCACAGCTTCATCGTGACACCGACGACCTCATGGCCCTGCTCGAGCAGCAGAGCCGCGGCAACAGACGAGTCGACGCCACCGGACATGGCGACCAGCACTTGCATCGCCTACCGCCGGAGCTTTCGAACGAGATCGGGCAGCACGTCGATGACGTGATCGATCTCGACGTCGGTCGTGGTCCATCCGAGCGTGAAGCGAACAGCGCCGCGACCGCGCTCGGCATCGATGCCCATGGCGGCGAGCACGTGGGAGATGGACACCGCGCCGCTCGAGCACGACGACCCGGCCGACGCGCAGATGCCGGCGCGGTCGAGCAGGAACAGGAGCGCTTCGCTCTCGATGCCGTCGATGAGGACGTGAGCGTTGCCGGCCACTTTCAGATGCCGTGGCGAGGTCTCGTGCACGCCGTCGACGGCGCCCTGCAGGGCGTCGATGAGCCGGTCGCGCATGGCAGCGATGCGATCGCGGTGATCATCTCGTTCGTTGGCGGCCGCAGCGGCCACGAACCCGGCGATGCCCGCGGTGTCGTGGGTGCCGGACCGCCGCTCCTGTTCTTGACCGCCCCCCAGGATCATCGGCGAGACCATCACCTCGGGCTGCACGATGAGGGCGCCGACGCCCTTGGGGCCACCGAGCTTGTGGGCCGACAGGCTGAGCGCGTCGACGTGGGCCGCGATGTCGGCCAGCGGCATCCATGCCGCGGCCTGAACGGCGTCACAGTGCAACACCGCATCGGGCGCGAACTGGCGCACGAGCTCGGCGACATCGGCCATCGGCGTGACGACCCCGGTCTCGTTGTTGACCCCCATCACCGAGACCAATGCAACTGGAGTTGACGCGGCCCGCAGCGTGTCGGCGAGCGAGTCGAGGTCGACCATGCCGTTGGCATCGACCGGCACGATGATGCCCCCGCGGTGCTCCACCGGATGCAGCACGGCGTGATGCTCGACCGCGGAACACGCGACGGCGCCCGCACCGACGGTCGCGCGCATCGCCTTGGTGCGGGCGCCGTTGATGGCCAGGTTGTCGGCCTCAGTGCCGCCTCCGGTGAAGATCACACCTCGGGCGGGGACTCCGGCCAGCTCGGCCAACTGCTCGCGGGCGTCGTCGATGCATTTGCGGGCGGCGCGGGCCAGGTGATGGGCGCCGGTGGGGTTGGCGTAGTGCTCGTCGAGAGCGGCGAGGACCGCGGCGCGCGCCTCGGGCCGTAGCGGCGAGGACGCTGCATGGTCGAGGTAGGCATCGGGCACGGGAGGCAAGCTACCGGTGAGATGCTTGCTAAGGCGCCTCGGTTGTGGTTCCTCCACCTCGACCGGCCGGTCGGGTGGTGACCCCGAGGTGCTTGGCGAGGTACTGGGCCACGATGACGCTGGCGATACCGGCGAACGATGCCGCGACCGTGCTGGAGGGTTCCACTGCGGCGTAGGTGATCGAACCCCACACGGCCAAGAGCGCGTTGGGCGCGCCGGCCAGCAAGATCTCGGGGATCTGACCCTGCAAGATGGACACGAGCACGCCACCACCAACTGCGGTGAGGGTCCCGATCAGCACGGCACTCACCGTGGGGAGACCGACATCGAGGGCTCGGGCCACACCGGTGATGGCGAACAGGCCGAGGGCCAAGGCGTTGAGGAAGTCGATGAGCGGCTGCACGTGCGAGATCCATCGACCGATCAACAGGACGATGACCACTGCGGCGAGGACGGTCACGAGGTACCACGGGCGTCGTAGCGATTCGGCGGGGACGTTGCCGATGAGCGCATCGCGGATGAACCCGCCGCCGAGACCCATCAGCAGAGCGAACGAGGTGACACCGACGATGTCCCAGTGGCGGGTGGTGTCGGTGTAGCCGCGCAGAGCGCCGACGATGGCATTCACACCCACGGTGAGGAGCGCGAGCCACAACGGGGAACTCGTCGCCAGATCGGGGAGCTCGACGGCGAACACGGCGGTGAGGTTAGGGCCGAACACCCACGGGGCACGTGAATCGGCGCCCATCGACCCATCCAGCGTTCTCGGTACGAGAAAGTACGGCGCGGGGACCTTCTCGTGCCGAGAACCACAGCGCCTCGTTTCGAGCTACGCCAACCCGCCGTCAGATGACTCGACCCGGAAGTTCATCGCACCTCGAGGCCGTTGAACTTGCGGATGGCGCGATCGAGGCGCTTGCCGATCCGTTCTGCCGCGGCCCGATTGGTTGGGTTGGCGAACTGTCCGTCGGAGTCGAACAGATCGTCGGCCACGTAGAAGATGTCGTTGCCCGGGAGCACTATGGCACCGAGCGTCGTCATCACCCGGGTGAGCTCGGCCAGCGCTCCATGTCCGTTGCCGTCGAGGCACACACAGCCCCGGGCGACGAGCTTGTACGTGAAGTTGTCGAGCGGCGCTTCGCCAGGGGCGAGGCGCGTGAGCCAGTCGATGAGGTTCTTCAACATGCCCGGGATCGAGCCGCCGTACTCGGGTGTGGCGATGAGGAATCCATCGGCCCAACGCATGTGCTCCTTCAGACGCAGCAGCGACTCGGGCAGCGGGACAGTCTGAGGCGGGCCGATACGCCCACCTTCGTCGAACAAACGGTGCGGATCGCTGTTGTGAGCATCGAACAAATCGGCGTCGAGGACCGGGAGCGGGAACTCCTTCATGTCGAGGAGCCTGACCTCGGACCCTGCCGACTCGGCTCCCGCAGCCATGGCGCGAGCCAACTTCTTGTTGTTGGCGTCAGCGCGGAGGCTTCCGGCAAAGGCGACGATGCGAGGGCTCCTGGTCTCCATGCGTCGCAGCCTCCCATGCAGCCGGGCACGCGGCAACGGCTCGGCTGACCGTGCCGCAACGAGCGACGCGCAGCCCCAGACTTGCCATGATCGGAGGGAATTCTCGTCATCGATGTCGAGAATCGGAACCCAACTCCGTCCTTGGTGTGACTGGCGGCCGGTGGGGTCGCCATCACGAGAGGAGAACCCCATGGCCAAGTACCTGTTGCTCAAGCACTACCGAGGCGCGCCCGACGCGGTGAACAACATCCCGATGGACCAGTGGACCCCGGCCGAGGTCGATGCACACATCCGCTACATGCAGGACTTCGCCACCCGCCTCGAGGGCACCGGCGAGTTCGTCTCTGGTGACGCGCTGGCGCCCACCGGGGCGTGGGTCCGATTCGCTGGAGCAGGGAAGCCACCCGTCGTCGACGGTCCGTTCGCCGAGACGAAGGATCTCATCGCCGGATGGATGATCATCGATGTCGACAGCTACGAGCGGGCCGTCGAGCTCGCCGGTGAGCTGTCGGCGGCACCGGGGGCCGGCGGCAACCCGATCCATGAATGGCTCGAGCTGCGGCCGTTCCTCGGATGGCAACACACCATCACCGAGTGATCGTGGGCGATGTCGAGCTGCGTCAGCTCGTCCCCAAGGCACTGAGCGTCCTCGTCCGTCGCGGAGTCGACTTCGCGACGGCCGAGGACGCAGTGCAGACCGCGCTGATCCGCGCCTTGTCGACGTGGGGCAACGATCCGCCAGTCGATCCACAGGGCTGGCTCATCACTGTCGCCTGGCGGTCATTTCTCGACATGACCAGGTCGGACGTGGCGCGACGCGATCGCGAGCTCCGATTCGGAGGTGGTCCGGACACAGGAGCACCACCATCGGCGGACGACACACTCCAGCTCTACTTCCTGTGTGCGCAACCCG
>JBFWVD010000097.1:0-16564 GCA_050246915.1 Acidimicrobiia bacterium
GGGGGTCGAGATAATCGTGATCATGGGTGCTCACCTTGACCACGTCGGCACGACGAATCCCACGGGCGACGCGCTCCTGTTACGCCGGCCGCTCGCCGTTGGCGCGCGGCCGGCAGTTGGGATCGAGCACCACCAACACCTCGGGGTCGATCTCGGAGAGCATCGCTTCGTAGGTCGTGGCCATGGGCTCGAACACGAGGCCGAGCGTGCCGATGTGGAACGCATCGATGGCCGTCAGCGTCGGACGCTCATAGAGCGGGAAGTCGGGAGCCGACGTGCCCTCGAAGTAGAAGCGGTACTGGGCTGCGCCTCCCTCATCGATCTCCGCAGCCGCCAGTGTCGTGGGCCGTGTGCTGTGCCGGAGCAGCGAGGTGTCGACGCCGTCGACGCGCAATTGAGCTTGCATCAAGGTTCCGAAACGATCGTCCGACATCGAGCCCACGAATCGGCTGTTGATGCCGAGCCGGGCGATGGTGCGAGCGGTGTTGAACGGCCCCCCACCTTGCTTGGCGATCACTCCGCCTCGGGGATCGATGACGAGATCGATGAGCGCCTCGCCCCCCACCACCACGATCGGTGATGTCGAGGCTCGATCGGCGGTGTCCGCTCGCTGGTCCACGGCCGTGACACTGCCACACGCGTTACGTTGCCGGCGGGGCCGCGATCACCGGTGGGTGGTCCGGGGATGCAGATGGAGGGCCGATGCGCGAGGTGAGGTTCGGGCTGTGCGGGCTGACGGCGGAGTCGACCGACCTCTCCCGTTCCGGGTACGGGGCGGCTATCCGGCGGACGATCGACACTGCAGTGCTGGCCGAGGAGGTCGGCTTCGATTCGGTGTGGCTCAGCGAACACCACTTCGCGCCCGACGGCTATCTCCCCAGCCCGTGGGGTGTGCTCGGTGCGATGGCAACGGCCACGGAGCGCATCGTCATCGGCCCGAGCGTCATCCTCGCTCCGCTCCATGACCCGCTCCGCCTGGCCGAGGAAGCGGCGATCATCGATCAACTCAGCGGTGGTCGGCTGGTGCTCGGCATGGGGCTGGGGTATCGCACCGAAGAATGGAAGGCGTTCGGCGTCGAGCCTCGTGATCGCGTCCGGGTCCTGCTCGATTGCATCGATACCTGTCGCCGGTCGTGGAGCGGAGAACCGGTGCTGGGGCTCGGACTCCTCGACGACGATTGGGGCGTCGATGTGCGTCCGCTGCCGAGCACCGATGCCGGACCGCCTATCTGGTTGGGCAGCGGCGTCGAGGCCGGAGTACGACGGGCCGGGCGCGTGGCCGACGGCTACATCGCGCCACCCGTGTCGCCCAAGTACCTCAACAAGTGCCTGGGTTGGTTGGCCGATGAAGGTGCGCTCGAACGGTCGGCGATCATGACATCGATCTACGGCTTCGTTGCCGCGTCGAATGCTCGAGAGATCGTGCGGCCAGCGGTGCGTTTGGTCGATCAGCAGTACCGGGTCTGGATGAACATGGAGCAGGGAACCGTCATGCCCACGGCCGGCGACTGGGCCCAGGATGAGACCAGCATGCTCGACGGTCGCGACTTCGTCGCCGGTACCCCCGACGAGATGGTCGCCGCGCTCCGACCCTGGTACGAGCTGCTCTCGTCGGTGCCGGGCGAAGCCCCGGCCCATCTCACCATCCGGCTCACCTGGCCGGGCCAGGGTCCGGAGCTGGAAGAAGCGATCCGGCTGTTCGGACGCGAGGTCATCGGAGCGCTGCGGGCCTCGTGACGCTCCAGCGCGCTGGACGTGCTGGTCAGTGCCCGCTGACGTCGACGTGGTAGGCCTCGAACACCAACTGTGCTCCGTCGTGCAGATGTCGTTCGAAGGCAATGATCAGGTCTGTCAATTCTTGTTGCTCCCCGTCGCGCAACGTGGCGCGCGGCGAGTGCTCGGTGGAGCGATCGTCGAGATCGGCGATGAGCGATGCGACCCGGCGATCCAATGCCTCGGCGTTTCGGGCGACGCGGCGCGTGGCGTTGACCAGATGGGGCGCGTCCTCGGCGATCTGATGGAGCACACCGTCGGGTGACCCGAGCGCTCGCACATGCCAGTCGAGGGTGCGCTGCAACGCTTCGAGACGGCGCAGGATCGACACCCGCGTCTGGCTCTGGGTCGAGGAGAGATCGGTCAACGCATCACGCACGAGATCGAACCCGGCACGAGTGGCGTGAACCGCCGGCGTTGTCATAGCCGCCGTCGTCTCGCGATCGGATTCGCGGCGTTCCGTCAGCGGCCATTGTGCGGTGTCGGTGACGGCCTCGACATGGATCACCGGCAGGCCCGATCGGCGCCGCATCTTGTCGGGCAGTTGCTGCCTGGTCCATCGTGACATCGGACCGGGCAATGTCGACACGATCAACGCATCGAAGTGGTCACCGAGCATCGCGTCCTCGACAGCGAGCACCGGGTTGTGGTCGCCGACCTCACCGGTCGCGTCGATCCCTGATTCGGCCAGGTGGGCAAGCCCTTTGGCCAGGCGATCACGAGCGACGGCCCGTGCGCTGCCCTCGGTGTAGACGAGTTGGTCCTGCACCTTCGTGGCGGGCACCACGAGGTGGAAGCGGCAGGGACCGTGCCGCTTCGCAGCGACGAGCACCGCTACCAGTTGCGGGCTCATCAACGTCTGGTTGGCGACGATCAGGTAGGACTCCATCTCATTGGACGGCATGGTCACCCCCGAACCAGGACACCTCTCGTCGAGAGTCCTCTTACGGCACCTTTGGTGCACCATACGACCGATGTACGGATGTGGCAATGGGCGATGGGCGATGCCAGATCGCTGCGCCGAGCAGCGCCTCGTGTCGAAGACCTACAGATGATGGTGGCGGACGCCGACCACCGTGCGGGCGGCGACGAGGACGACGGCACCGGTAGCCGCGATGCGGAGGAATCGCCGTCGCACATGACGACGGACGTGCATCGCCTCGCTCTGCGTATGGTGCAGACGCGGTGACGACGCGAGCAGAAGTGCCGCAGGTTGCGCCATGGTGTCCCTCCCTGGCTGCAACCTTTCCGTCAGGCCGCGTGTGGCGAAAGGGTGGGAGCCCCCAAGGGCCCGCGATCTTGCCGAGGTCCTAACTGGGGCGGGGTTCGCGCGGCAGCCCGAGCACCGACTCACCGAGGATGTTGCGCTGAACCTGGGAGCTGCCGGCGTACACCGTGCCGGCAAGAGCGTTGAACAAGAACATGTGAATCCACGACGCCGTATCGTTGGGCGCGCCCGGATCGTCGGTGCGATACCAGCGGGTCGGGATGCGTCCCTGCTCGACGAGGCCGCCGATGCCCATGATGTCCATGGCGAGATTCGAGGCGGCGACGTGGTACTCGCTCCAGTACAGCTTGGAGATCGATGCTTCCGGACCGAGCACGCCGTCGCGCAGATAGCCGGTGAGTATCCGATAGCCCATGGCCTTCATGATCTCGACCTTGGTGTAACACCAGGCGAGCCGATCGCGAACCAATGGGTCATCGATGCGTCCGTACTGTCGGGCCAGCGCGATGAGACGGTCGAGTTCGTGGCGGAAGTTGATGGGGTTGGTTGCCGCTTCTTCACCGCGCTCGTGGCCGAGCAAGGAGTTGGCCACCGTCCAGCCCTCGTCGACCGGGCCGAGCATCGAGCTGACCGGGATGCGCGCATCGGTGAAGAACACCTCGCACAGGTCGTAGAGGTTGTCGCTCTGGCGGATCTCCCGTACCTCGATGCCCGGCGTGTCGAGCGGAGCGAGCAGGAAGCTGATGCCGCGCGTCTTCGACGCCGCCGGGTTGGTGCGGGCCAGGAGGAAGATGTGGTTCGACTTGCTGGCGTGCGACGTCCAGATCTTCTGGCCGTTGATCACCCACTCGTCACCATCTCGCACCGCGGTTGTCTTGACGCTGGCGAGATCCGAGCCCGAGTCGGGCTCGGAGTAGCCCTGACACCAACGGTCCTCACCCGAGAGAATGCGGGGCAGCATGTGCTGCTTCTGCTCTTCGGTACCCCACTTGAGCAGCGTGTTGCCGAGCAGTTTGATGTTGTAGGTGTCGCCCGGGATGCCGATGGGCACTCGAGCCCGCGCGCACTCCTCGACGACGATCACATGGTGGAGCTTGGTGAGCCCGCCACCGCCGTACTCCCGAGGCCAGGCCACGGCGAGGTAACGATGCGCCTGCAAGGTCTTGCGCCAGCTCTCGCAGAACGCCAGCGATTCGTCATGATCGAGAGCCCCGATTCCCGGCCAGTCGGCCGGTAGCTGCTCGGCCAGGAATTGTTTGAACTGAGCTCGGAACGCCGCGGCTTCGGGAGAGTCAGTGATGTCCACGTGCGTGAATGTAGGACAGCGGCCGTTTCGTCCGGTCATCGCTGAGTGGGACAAGATCGCCCAAGGCGGGTGGTGCGAAATGCGAGGGGGCACGGTCATGGCAGCTGACACCGAGGACCTACAGATCATCCGCGAAGCGGTGGCCCGGGTGTGCACGCAGTTCGACGACAACTACTGGATGCGCTGCGAGATCGATCATCGCTTCCCGTGGGAGTTCTACGACGCGATGGCCAAGGGCGGCTGGATCGGCATCGCCACGCCCGAGCAATATGGCGGAGGGGGACAGGGCATCGCCCATGCCGCAACGGTGCTCGAGGTGGTGGCGGCGTCGGGCGCGTGTATGAATGGCGCGTCTGCGGTGCACCTGTCGATCTTCGGGTTGCATCCAGTGGTCAAGTACGGCAGCGAGGAGATGAAGCAACGCTTCTTGCCGCGGGCGGCGGACGGTTCGCTGCACGTGGCGTTCGGCATCACCGAGACCGATGCCGGGAGCGACACCACGCGCATCACCACGCGGGCGGTTCGCGATGGTGATCACTACGTCATCAACGGACGCAAGGTGTGGACGTCGAAGGCCCTCGAGGCCGATCGCATCTTGTTGCTCACGCGCACCACGCCGCTCGATCAGTGTTCGCGTCCCACCGACGGTATGACGCTGTTCCTCGTGGACAAGCACTCGCCTGGCGTGGAGGCGGTGGCGATCCCGAAGATGGGGCGCAACGCGGTGGCCTCGTGCGAGACCACCTACGACGATGTGATCGTGCCCGAGGCCGACCGCGTCGGCGACGAAGGTCGCGGCTTCTACTACCTGCTCGACGGCCTCAACGCAGAGCGCATCCTGGTCGCCGCTGAAGCGGTCGGCATCGGATTCGCCTCGCTGCGACGAGCGGTGGCCTACGCCAACGAGCGCGTGGTGTTCGATCGGCCCATCGGCAAGAACCAAGGCATTGCCTTCCCGCTCGCCGAGGCCCACGCCCGGCTGCGGGCCGCGCAGCTGATGGTGCGGGAAGCCGCCGATCTCATCGACGCCGGAAAGCGGTGCGGCGAGGAGGCGAACCTGGCCAAGTGGTTGGCCGCTGACGCGGCGTTCTTCGCTGCAGACCGGGCGGTGCAGACCCATGGTGGCTTCGGCTACGCCACCGAGTACCACGTCGAGCGCTACTTCCGTGAGGCGCGCATGTTGCGCCTGGCACCGGTGAGCCAGGAGATGGTGTTGACCTACGTGACCGAGCACGTCCTGGGTTTGCCGCGCTCCCACTGATCGTCCGAGCGCGGTGTGACATAGTTGTCATGACGCGTCGGTGGGGAGTTGGGAGCTGTCGCGTCGTGGGACATCGGGTCCGAACGAGCAGCCAGGGGGAAGCCCGCACGTGAAACCGCCGCCATTCGAATACCACGCCGCGGCTTCGGTCGACGAGGCCGTGGCGCTACTGGCCGAGCACGGGGAGGACGCCAAGATCCTCGCCGGAGGCCAGAGCTTGTTGCCCCTCTTGGGCATTCGGCTCGCCAAGCCGGCACATCTCATCGACATCGGTCGCATCAGCGAGTTGTCGCAGATGTCCGTCCCTGGATCGCCTGGTAACGGCTCGGTCCGCATCGGCGCCGGCGTCCGCCAGCGTGCAGCCGAGCGATCAGCCGATCTCGCCGCGGCCAACCCTCTGCTGGGAAAGGCGATCCCACTCATCGGCCATGTGCCGATCCGCAGCCGCGGCACGATCGGTGGCAGCGTCGCCCACGCCGACCCGGCCGCTGAGTTGCCGGCTGCGATGTTGCTCACCAACGCCGAGATGGTGCTGCGCTCCACGAGCGGAGAACGCGTGGTCGCCGCCGCCGACTTCTTCGAGGGCTTCCTCGTCACAACGGCCCGCCCGGACGAGTTGCTCGTCGAGTTGCGGATCCCCGCCTTCCCCACCGGTGCTGGCGCATCGTTCCGCGAGGTGGTGCGCCGCAACGGCGACTTCGCGCTCGTCGGTGCCGGCGCCATCGTCGCGGTCGGTGACGGCGGCATCATCTCCGACGCTCGTCTGGCGTTCATCGGTGTGGCTGGCACAGCGGTGCGCTCGCCGGAAGCCGAAGCGTTGCTCATCGGGCAGACCCCGTCGGCTGACCTGCTCGCCGCGGCGTCGGCGGCTGCCGCCGACGCCATCGATCCGTCATCCGACATCCATGCCACCGGCGCCTATCGCCGTCACGTTGCTCGCGTACTCGCCGCGCAAGTCCTGCAGGAGGCCATCGCCGATGCCCGCTGAAACCGCGAACACCAACCATCTGGTCGAGGTGACCGTCAACGGTGAGCCCCGTTCGGTGAGCGTCTCGGCTCGCACGACGCTGGCCGATCTGCTCCGTGACGATCTCCGCCTCACTGGCACACACCTCGGGTGCGAGCACGGCGTGTGCGGGGCATGCACCGTGATCATGGACGGCGACCCGGTGCGCTCGTGCCTGGTGCTGGCTGTGCAGGCGCGAGGCAGCGAGGTCACTTCGGTCGAGGGCCTCGGCGGACCCGAGAACATGGGACCGGTGCAGCAAGGCTGCATGCAGGCGATGAGCTTCCAATGCGGCTTCTGCACGCCGGGCTTCCTCATGTCGATCACCGCGTACATCGACGAACGCAAGAAGGGCCCCGATGGCGCGGTCCCCCCGACTCAGGATGAGGTGCGCGAAGCACTTTCGGGCAACCTGTGCCGCTGCACCGGTTATCAGTCCATCATCGACGGTGTCCTCAAGGCCTGGGAGCTGAGCTGACATGGAACGCTTGATCGGAACACGTGTCCTGCGCGTCGAGGACTCCCGCATCCTCACCGGACGCGGTCGCTACGTCGACGATGTGCAGCTGGACAAGATGGTGCACGCCACCTTCGTGCGCAGCCCCTATCCGCACGCCCGCATCACCAACATCGACACCACCGAGGCCAAGGCTCTGCCCGGCATCATCGCCGTGTACACCGCGGCGGACCTTGCCGCTGTTGCCTATCCGATGATGCTGCCGGCGGAGGCTGCACCTCCTGGCTACAAATCGTCGATGTTCACCTGCCTCGCCACCGACAAGGTCCGCCTGGTCGGTGACACCGTTGCTCTCGTCATCGGAGAGACGCGCGCGGTGGCCGAGGACGGTGCCGAGCTCGTCGTCGTCGACTACGACGACCTGCCTGGCGTGGGATCCATCGAGAAGGCCTTGTCGGACGAGTCACTGTTGTGGGAGGACCTCGGCACCAACGTCGCGTTCGATTCCACCGAGACGTTCGGTGACCCTGATGCCGCGTTCGCCAAGGCGCACAAGGTCATCACCGAGCGCTATCGGCAGCATCGCGTGACGCATTCGCCCATGGAGACGCGCGGCATCATCGCCAACTACAACCCCGGCGACGGGTCGCTCGAAGTCCGCATGACCAACCAGGGCACCGGCATGGCCAAGCTGACCTTCGCCGGTCTGTTGCAGATCCCGTCCAACAAGGTGCACGTCGTCGCTTCTGACGTCGGCGGCTCGTTCGGGCAGAAGAGCATGATCCGCCACGAAGAGTTGGCCACCGCGGCGGCGAGCAAGTTGCTCGGTCGGCCGGTGAAGTGGATCGAAGACCGCATGGAGAACCTCTCCGTCGGCGGTCAGGCCCGCGAGGAGTACATGGACTGCGAGGTCGCCGTCGACGCCGACGGGGTCATCCTCGGTGCCCGCTTCGACATCGTGATGAACAAGGGCGCCTATCCGCTGGCCGGGTTGCCGTGCAGCTTGTTCACCACCCAGGCCAAGGTGCTCATCCCCGGTGCGTATCGCATCACTGACTACTCGTTCCGCTCGCGGCTCGTGTACTCGAACAAGGCGAGCTATCTCGCGTATCGCGGCCCGTGGGAGATCGAGACGTTCGCCCGCGAGCGCCTGCTCGACAAGATCGGCCAGGAACTCGGCATCGATCCGATCGAGGTGCGGCGCCGCAACCTCTGGCCCGATGACGCGTATCCGGTGGATCTCCCCGCCGGTCCGACGCTGGACGGCATCACGTTGCGCTCCGGTTTGGACAAGGCCGAGCGGGTGGCGGGATGGCAGGAGTTCCGTGCCGAGCAGGAGCGGGCGCGAGCCAACGGCGATCGCATCCAGTTGGGCCTTGGCGTGGTGTCGTTCATCGAGCCCGCGCCGGGCCCGGCCAACTACGGACCGGCCATCGGTTTCGCCTTCCCGCCAGAGCGGGCCAAGGCCACGCTCGAGGCAGATGGGACCTTGACGATCTACACGACGCAGCTCTCGCATGGTCAGAGTCATGAGACGACCCTCGGCCAGATCGCGGCAGACACGCTCGGTGTCCCGATGTCGAGCGTGAAGATCGTCTACGGCGATTCCAAGACCACGCCGTGGACGCCCATGGGCACCGGCGGTTCGCGTGCGGCGACTGTCGCCAGCGGTGCGGTCATGGGCGTCACCCGCGACATCAAGGCGCAGATCTGCGAGATCGTCGGTCATCTCATGGAGGCCAATCCGGCCGACATCGAGATCGTCGACGGTGTGGCGCGCATCAAGGGCAGCCCCGATCACGCCATGCCGCTCGGACAGGTGGCGATGGTGGCGTGGATGGTGCCGGCCATGTTGCCGCCCGGTCGTGAGCTCGGCCTCGAGGCAATCTTCGACTACCGCACCGAGACCGGCGGTTGGGGACAAGCGGTGCATTCGTGCTTCGTCGAGGTGGACACGCTCACCGGCCAGGTGAAGATCCGCAAGTACGTCGTGGTCGAGGACTGCGGTGAGATGGTGAACCCTGGCATCGTCGAAGGACAGGTGCGCGGCGGCGTCGCCCAAGGCGTGGCCGAGGTGCTGTACGAGCACAGCGACTACGACGAGGACGGCAACTTCCGCTCGGCCACGTTCATGGACTATCTGCTCCCCACATCGATGGAGGTGCCGCCGATCGAGATCCATCACGTCGATCGCACCATCGCCACGCAGGAGATCAACTTCCGTGGCGTCGGTGAAGGCGGCGCCATCGGTGCGCCGGCTGCGTTGTGCTCGGCCATCGAGGACGCGCTGACGAACTACGGGGTGAAGATCACCGAGCAACACCTGCCGCCGTATCGGATCCTCGAGTTGATGGGAACCATCTCATGATCGCCATCTGCGGGTACATCGAGGTCCCGCCCGAGACGCGAGACGCGTTGGTGGCGGAGATTGCTGCGTATCTGGCCGAGACGCGCGGACGGCCGGGATGCATCGAATACTGCATCTCGGCCGATCCAGCGGTGCCGGGGCGGCTGTCGGTGCTGGAGATCTTCGAGTCGCGCGCTGCGCTCGAAGATCACCTCGCCCACGGACCGCAAGCAGTGGTGTCGGGCATCATCGGCAAGTACGGGCCTACTGGCTCATCGGTGATCAAGTACCGAATCGACGCCTCGGCTCCGATGATCGGACCCGACGGTCAGGTCTCGCTGGAGTTCCCCGAAACCTGACGCACATGACCGGGCGGACCAGGCTCGCGGTGGCCGCCATGGCGATCGCTGGCGTCGCGTGCGGCGAGTGGGCGAACGCGGCGCGTTCATCTGCTCGACCGCCGGTTCGCCTCGTGCTGATTGGGCAATTCCATCTCCCGGCATCCGACGAGATACCGGTCGGTCGACTGACCGATGAGTTGTTTGCGCTGGCTGGGCCCGTCCAGCGCGCTACCGTCGCCATCGTCACGTCGAGCGACGATGGGTCGGACTCGACTGCCGTCGGAGATCTGCGCGCGTTCGGTTTTGACGCCGTCGTGGAGCCGGGTGATCGCGCAATTCACATTGACACCGGGCCGGACACCCCGGTCGTGGTGCATCGCGTTGTGCACGGCGCCTCAGCGCCCGGTGTCGAGGCTGCTGGGATGATCGATACCGGAGCCGATGTGGTCTGGACCGAACACCCCGACGTTCCCGCCGGCACGGCGACGATCGCCTCGGTGCACGGGCGTGCTCGCGAGGGCGTGACCGTGGACACCTACGGCGTACTCGACCTCACGCCCGGCTCCGCGCCGTCGGCCACGCAGATGGTGGAAGTCATCGGTTGGAAGGGCCGTGTCGTGGCCGGACGAGTCACGGAGTTGGTGACGAGCGCTGGTTACGTGCGTTCGGCCGGTCCATCACGTCCCATGGCGGACGCGGTGAACCTCGCCGGTCAATGGTGGTCGCTCATGACTCGCCCGGTCGTCGTCGAGCGCCGGGTTCGCGAGGATGCCGCACTGGCGTTGGCGCGGTCGGTGCTACACGACGAGGTGGCGGTCGCTGATGTCGGGAGGGCAACCGATCTGGGCGGGCAGGAGATCGTGGCGGCCTACTGGACCGCGGCGCGTGACACGTCCGTGGTCCGCTCGTTCCCGACACGGCGTTGGGTCGATGGGCGCGGCCGTACACCGCACGTCGGCGTCTTCGAGCTCGACGGCACACAGGTGTGGCGTGCCGGCACGGTGCCGCGACCGATCATCGCCGTGACGGTGTGCCGGGCCTCGATGGCGGTTCGTTACGGTGAGTTGGACCGCAACCCGGGGCTGTTACCCAGCGTCGGGTTCACGCCGAGCGACGTGTGGCCGATCGCCCGCGGCGTGGCGACCGCCGCGTGGACGTGGGGTGGATATGGGTACGTTGTGAGTCCAGAGCTTCCCGGTGACGGTGTGATCGGTTGCTCAGATGTGGATGGCGACGGTCGGCTCGATCCGATCGTGAGGGATAGGGCGACGCGATGAGGAAGACGACCGCGGCCGTGGCGGTGTTGTTGGCGGGAGCGTTGGCCGGCGCGTGCACCGACGACGGCGGAGCGAAGGGCTCCACCAGCTCAGCGGTTGCTACGTCATCGAGTGTGGCGCTCACGAGCACGACGGCGAGCGCCACCACCATGGCCGTGACAACCACCACGATGGCGAGCTCGAGGAGCGCGCTGGGCGCGGGCCGACCGGTGGCAGCGTTCGCGCCGTATCGAGACGTACCACTTCTGAGTGGCGCGCCCTATGGCGGCCCGGCGACGCCACGGTCGCTGTCCGGGGTGCTCTTCACAGACGTGGAATACACGTTGTCGGATCCGGTCGTGAGGACACGGCTGACCGACAACGGGTTCGTCGTGGTCTCGCAGAAGGGCGATCCGATCCGGATGATGTTCGAGCCGTACGACGCCAGCATGTACGACCGTCAGCCCATCTACGTCACCACCGACGTGGCGTACAACGTGTGGCATCAGGTGTTCGATCACGCTCTACGGACGATCGAGACCGATGAACTGCTGCCGGTGCTGGAACGGTTCGCTCGTGACGGGGTGGCCGCAGCGCGGGCACAGCAATCGCAGTTGCAGTCGACGAAGCTGGCGGATCCTGCGGGCAAAGTGGTGGCACTGTTCGAGGCAGAGGCCACGTTGCTGGGGATCGACGTCGGGTCGATCAGCCCCCTCGCCAGCGACGAGGTGGACCTGGCGATGGCGGCCACCGACATCACCTCATCACCGGTGAGCGGGACCGGAGCCTGTAACCCGCAACTGTCGATGCGCGGATGTGTGGACTACACCCAGTTCATTCCGCGTGGCCATTACACGCTCACGCCCGATCTGGAGCGCTACTTCCGAGGTATGGCCTTGCTGGGCCAGGAGTCCTTCTCGGTCACCGATCCCACGGCACTGCGCGTCGGGTTGTTGACGTCGCGGGTTGTGCAGAGCACGAAAGAGCTACGCGACGCGTGGACGACGTTGTACGAACCGACGGCGTTCCTGGTCGGGCTGGCTGACGACTACACACCGGTCGAAGCATGGTCGAGCGCAGGCACGATCGACGTGTCGACGCTGGCCGATGACAGCACCATCACCAAGATCTCCAGCACGCTCCAAGCTGCGCGCTCGGTCGGCATCGATCCCGATGCCGCCGCGGTGCGGGTGATGGGTGCACGGTTCGTGCTCGACTCGGCGATGCTCGATCAGCTCACCTTTCCCAATGTGGGCACACCGCAGAATCCCCGGGTGCTCCCGTCGGCGATCGACGTGGCGGCGTCGTTCGGCTCCGACCTCGCTGTTTCGATCCAGTCTGCGGCCGGTCAGGCGGGGCCCACCGGATACGTCAACTACGACCAGCGTTTGGCGGAGAACCGGAGTGCGGTGGCTTCCCGATCATCAGACGATTGGGGGACAACGGTGTACGACGCGTGGCTACACGCCATCGCGGCGTCGTGGGCGTCGCACGGTGCCTCGTTCCCGGACTACATGCGCAGCGCGGCGTGGACGGCCAAGGATCTCCAGAGTGGCATCGGTTCTTACACGGAGCTCAAGCACGACACGATCCTGTATGCGAAGCAAGGGTTTGCCGGCGAGGGTGACGGTGAGCCGCCCGCGGTGCCGCCACGCCATTGGGTGGAACCCGATCCGGTCGTGTTCGAGCGATTGTCAGCAGCAGCGGGGCTGATGCGCGACGGCATGCAGCGGAGATCGTTGTTGCCCACGACGGCCGGCAGGATGCTCACCGACCTCGTTGCACTGCTGGATCACCTCGCCGCCATCGCTCACGACGAACTGAACGGCAAGCCGATCTCGAGCGACGACAACCGCTTCCTCGGCGGGATCGGCACCGAGTTCGAGACCTTCGCGGCGCGCGCCGCAGAACTCGACGAGGCAGAACAGGGTGCGGTGTTCGACCCCGGGCATCGTGACGCGCTCGTGGCCGACATCTTCACGTCGAACTCTGATGCACTCGAGATCGCGACCGGTGGTGTCGATCGGATCCTGGTGCTCGTTCCCAACGACTCGGGTACGTTCCAGGTCGCGGTGGGTGCGGTGTACTCGACCTATGAGTTCACTGTCCCCATCGCTCAGCGACTCACCGACGATGCGTGGCGCGCCAGGCTCGACAGCGGCGACCGTCCGGTGCGTCCGGCATGGCAAGACACGTTTCGGGTCGACGCCAGCCCATCGGGCTGAGCGTCAACCGTTCCTGCCGCCCCGTCGGGGTACATAGGCAGAGAGGCTGTCCAGCGCGAACAGGACGGCGAGCGCGAGGTAGACCGCGCTGATCGTCCACGCCACCCACCGGAACTTCTCCGGTGTGGGAGCCACGAGCGCGAGGCACACGGCAGCAGCCCCGAGGAAGAAGTAGACCCGGCGATCCATCAGTTGAACGCTCCCACGATGAGCGAGGTGACCGCTGCGATGCTTGCCGCGCCGGGGATGGTGATGATCCATGCCCACACCACTCGACCGGCGACTCCCCATCGAACAGCCGTGAGCCGCTTCGATGCTCCAACGCCGACGATGGCACCCGTGATGGTGTGCGTGGTGGAAACGGGAATGCCGCGGGCCGAAGTGAAGAACAGCGTCAGCGCGGCACCTGACTCGGCGGCCACGCCGCCGACGGGCTGCAGTTTGGTGATGCGAAAGCCCATCGTCTTCACGATGCGCCAACCGCCCATGAGCGTGCCGAGGCCGATCGCTGTGTGGGCGGCCAACACCACCCACAACGGGACGTCGGCATTCGGACCCAGTTCACCGGAAGCTATGAGCACGGCCAAGATGATGCCCATCGTCTTTTGGGCATCGTTACCTCCGTGACCGAGGCTGAACGCCGCCGCCGAGGCGAGCTGTCCCTTTCGAAAGCCTCGGTTGAGTCGCTCCACGTTCTTCACGCGGGCGAACAGTTGTTGCAGGACCAGGGTCAAGATGAGCCCGAGCGCCAGGCCGATGAGCGGCGAGAAGACGATGAAGACGCCGATCTTGCGAAGGCCCTCGCTCTCGAGCACGTGTGTGCCGAAGCGCGCCGACGCCGAACCGGCTATGCCGCCGACGAGGGCGTGCGACGAACTCGTGGGGAGCCCCAGGTAGAAGGTGATGAGGTTCCACGCGATGGCGCCGACGAGTCCAGCGAAGATCACGCCTTCGCTCAGCACGTTCTGCGCCACGACGTCCTTGGCGATGGTGTTGGCCACCTCGGTCTTGAAGATCAGGAAGGCGATGAAGTTGAAGCCCGCGGCCCACATCACCGCGAGGCGCGGCGACAGGACCCGGGTGGAGACGACCGTGGCGATGGAGTTCGCCGCGTCGTGGAAGCCGTTGGTGAAATCGAACCCGAGGGCGAGGATGATGACGACGACAGCGCCGAAGGTCATGTGTCAGGCGTGCTTCACGAGGATGGAGTTGACCGCGTACGCAACGTCCTCGACGTGATCGAGCGCGGCTTCCATCGATTCGGTGATGTCCTTCCAACGGATCACGTCGAGCGTCTCGAACTCGCCCGAGAACAGTCGTGCCAACGTCCGCCGGTAGATGCCATCACCTTCGGACTCGAGCCGAGCGATGTTGTCGATGGTCTCGCGCAGATCTTTCATGTCCTCGAGCCGGTCGAAGAGCACCGTGACCGACGCCGACATCTGTTGCAGCACGATGGCCTGCTCGCGCACTTCGGGGATGATCTCGGTGATGCGCATGAGCACGATCAGCTCAGACACGTGGTAGATCGAGTCCAAGATGTCGTCGATCGATTCGGACAACAGATGGATGTCCTCTCGGTCGAACGGCGTGACGAACGACGTGTCGAGGCGATTCTGGATGCTCCTGGTGAGTTCGTCGCCGGCCCGCTCACAGGCTTTGACCTTGGCGTACCAGTCCGATGCCTGACCGGGATTGTCGAGTTGGGCGATGAGATGGTCGACACTGGTCGCCAGGTTGGCGGCCATGGACCGGAAGTCGTCGAAGAACTCCCGGTTCGAGGGGACGATTCGAAATCGCAACGTTGCTCCTCCGCTGGATGCAGGCGAACGCTAGCCACATGACGGGGTGCGGCTGGAAGTCCGTGGCCCTCGGGCTCTCACCTGATTCTTCACTTGGGCCAATGCGCTCTTTTCCGGGATCGACGAGATTGTCCTTGTCCGAGGCCAGCGAATCGCCGGTCGAGTCCGACGAACCCGAGGAGTACAGCAATGGACAGCGAAGTGCACGATCACGATGGCGGCCTGGCCGAGGACCTGCCCCGATTGCTGGGGCGTCGGCGGATCCTGGGCTTCATCGCCGGAGCGGGTCTGGTGACCATCGCGGCTGCTTGCGGGGGAGACGACTCGTCCTCGTCAAGTTCAGTTGACACCACGGGCACGACCGCCGGCGGGACCGGCTCGACGGCGGCATCCACGGCAGCGACATCCACGAGCACGACCAGTGGTGCATCGTCCGTCGCGACGAGTGGCACGTGCGAAGTGGTTCCCGCGGAGACCGCTGGTCCCTTTCCTGGTGACGGATCCAACGGCAAGAACGTCCTCGACCAGTCCGGGGTGGTGCGAGCCGACATCCGATCGAGCATCGGGTCTGCCTCTGGCGTTGCCGAAGGGGTGCCGATGACCATCAAGCTCACCGTTCTCGATTCGGCCGATGGCTGTGCTCCGCTGGCCGGCGCCGCGGTGTACCTGTGGCACTGCGACCGTGACGGCAACTACTCCATGTACTCCTCGGCCGTGGCCAGCGAGAACTATCTGCGAGGTGTACAGGAGACCGACTCGACCGGGACGGTCACCTTCACCAGCATCTTCCCCGGTTGCTACGCCGGACGCTGGCCCCACATCCACTACGAGGTGTATCCCAGCGTGGCCAAGGCCACCGCGTCATCGAGCATCTTGCACACCTCGCAGATCGCCCTACCCGAAGCGACCTGCGCAGAGGCGTACGCCGCGGACGGCTACTCCAAGAGCGTCACCAACCTCAAGGGCGTGTCGCTCCAGCGCGACAACGTGTTCTCGGACGGTTGGGAACTGCAGTTGGCGAGCGCCACTGGCTCGGTGTCGTCGGGTTACACCATCGCCAACACCGTTTCGATCTGACACGTGCCGGCGCGCTTGGTCCCGATGCTCAGTGCCCTGGGACGAAGCGAGCCCACCAGGTGTGCCCGCCACGCCACAGCGCCAGGGCGGCGCCCTGGAGGATCAGCGACCCGGCCAGTGTGCCGTACACCGTCGCTCGCCCGAGCGTCGTGATGTCGTGATGGACGAGCAGCGTGATCAACGCGGCGTACGACGCGACCCACCCGATGACGGCAAGACGCACCGTCGTGTCCTCGACGTGGGTCAGCTCGGGATCACGCCGGACAGCAGCACGACGGGTGGCCCCCTCGGACTTGAGGAGCTTCTCGAGCCATCGCACCGGTGAGGTGACCACCAAGATGATGGCCGGCGCCCACAAGGCCATCGTGCCGGCGATCCACCGTTGGTCGGCGGCGGTGAGCGTGTCTTGGTTCTGCACTGCGGCCGAGGCGACATAGGTGGTGAGGGCCGTGCACACCACCACCAGCAGTGCCTTCACGTAACGC
>JBFWVD010000098.1:0-1244 GCA_050246915.1 Acidimicrobiia bacterium
CCGCCGGACACATCGACGAGGATCGGGCACGCGTTGGTGCAGATCCGGCAGAAGGATGGGACCGTCAACTTCTCCACGAGATCCCCCGATCGTCGTGCCCGTCGTGAGGTCACCTTAGGACGTGACCGGATGACGTGACCGGGGAGACGCTGTCCGGATCTGGCGATTTGCGTGTCATGCCTTGACACGCGCCGGGCCGATCGCGGGTACTGTGACGACGTGCCATCGGGCACATCAGATCTCTGCACGGGGGTACGAGCCATGACGATGACCGAGGACAACAAGGTCGAGGGGACGGTCGACGGGACCGACATCCCGATCGTTGCCTGGAACCCGAACGGCGGGCCTGCTCGCTACGCCGGCGACAGCGTTGTTCGCTACAACTCGCTGCGCGAGTTGCATCCCCTCGCCATCCGGTCCACCGAGGGTCCCAAGGGCTTCTGGGTGGTCAACGACGGCGCCATGATGCGCGAGATCTACCAGCGGCCCGACATCTTCTCGAACGCCGGTGGCGCCTGGTTCGACCCCGAACCCGCCGCCTACAAGTGGATCCCCGAGCACCTCGATCCGCCGTTGCACACCAAATGGCGTCAGCTGCTCAGCCCCTATTTCTCGCCCCAGCGGGTGAACTCGATGGAGGAGCCGCTGCGCAAGCGGGCCCGCGACCTGGTGGAGACCCTCAAGGACCGCGGGAGCTGCGACTATGTCGCCGATTTCTCCGCCGTGTTCCCCACGACGGTGTTCCTCGATCTGTTCGGGGTCCCCACGAGCGAGCTCCGTCAGTTCATGACCTGGGAAGACCAGATCCTCCACAGCCCCCTCACCGAAGAGGGCTATGCCATCTCGATGAAGGCGATGGCGGACGTGACCGACATGTTCCGCATCCTCATCGGCGAGAAGCGCAAGAGCCCCGGCGACGACATCTTGAGCCACGCGCTCGATTGGGAGATCGAAGGCCGCAAGGTCACCGACGACGAACTGCTGTCGTTCTCGCTCCTCATGTACATGGCCGGCCTCGACACCATGACCGCCGAGCTCGCCTACTCCACCTACCACCTCGCCAAGAACCCGCAGGATCGCCAGCGCATCCTCGACGATCCGACGCTGTGGCCAGGAGCCATCGAGGAGTTCCTGCGCTTCTACCCGATCGTCACGCCGGGCCGTCTGGTCATGCAGGACGTCGAGATCAACGGCTGCCCGTTCAAGAAGGGCGACGCGGTGTCGCTGCCCATCCCGAACTGCAA
>JBFWVD010000098.1:1344-16509 GCA_050246915.1 Acidimicrobiia bacterium
CGCACGCTCATGTTGGTGAGGAGGTCGGGTCGATAGGTACCGATCTCTCGATACACCGGGTTGGAGTGCAGCAGCGCCCGGAATGCGCCGAAGTACTCGACCAGCTCTTCGTCCCACGGCCCGTCGCCCACCGGCGGCAATCGCAGTGAGCTCTCACGTATCGCTTCGGTGGCCAGCGACTCGAGGAGTTCGTCCTTGTTGCGGAAGTACCAATAGATGCTCGTGACACCACTGCCGAGCTCGCGGGCGAGGCCGGGCATCGACAACTGACGCATGCCGTGCAGTGCGATGAGGTGTCGGGCCGCGTCGAGGATCTCGTCGCGGCTCATCGAGCCGCGTGCTCGACGGCTGGCGCTCTTGGGACGAACCGCTTTACGGGTGCTCGGCGTTCGCTGCTGCGCTGTGGCCACCAGGTGCCTCCGTGAGTCGGGCGGGATGTTGCTCTTGATACTGGTCCGGCCCGCATCGTGTGATGCGGGCCGGACCAGAACCGGTTACTTGGTCGCCCAGGCCTTGAGGTTCGTGCTGAGGATCTTGCGCTGATCGTCGGGGCTGAACATCGACAGATCGTTGATGTAGTCCTCGGGATCGGCGTAGCCCTCGGGGTGCGGCCAGTCCGAGCCGTACACGATGTTCTCGACGGGAAGGTGCTTGACCAGGTTGGTCAGGTCGTCCTCGTAGAACGGCATCACGACGGTGTGATCGATGAAGCTCTGGATCGGGTCCTGACCGAACGTCTGCGGCATCTTGCCGTAGGCGATCTTCATGCGGCGGAACAGCTCCGGCACCCAGCCGGCACCGAGCTCGAGCACGGCCACCTTCAGCTTCGGATGACGATCGAACACGCCGTGACTGATGAACGCTGCCATCGTGTCGAAGATCGGACGCTCGGTGTGCACGGCCATGATCTCGGCCAGCGGGGTCTGCTTCCAGCCAACCTGGCCGGCCTCGCCCCAGGCGTTCTGATGGGTCGCGTAGTCGGTGTCGGCGGCGTGGATACCGACGATGACACCGGCCTCGGCGCAGCGAGCCCAGAAGCGGTCGTACATCGGATCACCGATGGAGTAGCTGTAGCCGGGCACCTTCACCGGGCCGGGGCGCATGCCGATGACCTTGCAGCCCTGGTTGATCAGCACTTCGAGCTGCGCTTCGGCGGCCTGCGGGTTGATGAGGGTGATGTAGCCGGTGACGAGCACCCGGTTGTCGATGTTGAACGTCCACTCCTCGCTGATCCAGCGGTTCAGCGAGTTCATGCAGGCGACCACGGAGCCCGGGTCTTCCCACATCATCACCTCGAGGCCGAGGCACTGGGTGGGGAGCATGATGCAGAAGTCCACGCCCTGCTCGTCGAGCACCTTCATGCGGGGCTCGCGGTAGCGGAACGCCGGATCGAGGTGCTGCATCGGGCCGGCCATCTCCTTGACGGTCTTGCCCTCGGGGTTGTGGCCCTTGAAGTACTCGACCATGGCGCCGGGGCTGGCCACGGGCTCATAGGTCGGGTTGGGGATGAGCGTGTAGAGCTTGTTGTTCAGCAGCAGCGTCTTGCGGCCGTCGACCTCGATCCACCGGAAGGCATGGCGATATGCCGGATCGAGGTACTTGGTGAACGAATCGGGGGCCTCGTAGAAGTGCTGGTCGGCGTCGCTGATGCCGTATCCGAGCTTGGGCGCCACGATGGCGTTATCGATGACGGTCACGGTGAGACCCCCGTTGGTTCGGTGCAGCGGCGCCGCACGTCGTTGTGATGAGCGTTACCGTAAGGCTTTCCATTTGGAGCCAGGCAGGGTCCAAAGTCCCAGGTGCCACCGTCTTTTGACGGCAGTGTCAGAACCGCTGGCAACGGCCACGTTGACTGGTCCGAGGTCAGCAGCGAAACTCCTGGTCGGCTGCTGGGGGTAGCCGCTTCGCTGACGTTCGTGGGGGTGTGCGTGACGAGCACTGGCACTGGTTCGACGACGGCCGATCCGTGGGATTGGGGCATCGGCCTGCACTACGGCGCCACCGACAACTCGATGCCCATCCTCGACGTGGCCATCGAGGCCGAGCAGCGTGGCTTCGACTCGATGTTCGTGCCCGAGCACACCCACATCCCGGCGTCGAGGGCGACCCCGTTTCCCGGCGGCGGTGAGATGCCCGATCGCTACAACCGCTTGCTCGATCCGTTGGTTGCGTTGTCGTTCGTGGCGGCTCGTACTCGCATGATCGTGGGGACGTGCGTGTCGCTGCCCGGTGAGCACGATGCCATCGCCCATGCCAAGGCCGTGGCCACGATCGACCACATGTCCGGCGGCCGGTTCGTGATGGGTGTGGGCTTCGGCTGGAACGAAGAGGAGTTCGCCGATCACGGCTTCCCGGCCGACACGCGCTTCAAGGTCGTCACCGAGAAGATCGCACTGATGAAGCAGCTGTGGACGCAGGAGATCGGTGGATTCGAAGGCGCCCACGTGCGCGTGTCGCCGAGCTACTCGTGGCCGAAGCCCGTGCAGAAACCGCACCCGCCGGTGCTCGTCGGTGGCTTCGCCAAGGACCTCACGTTCAAGCGTGTGGTGGAGTGGGGCAACGGCTGGATCCCGATGGGCATGGACGTTTCGGCAACGTTGGAGAGCGATCTGGCCCGCCTCCGAGAGAGTTGGGCGACCGCAGGTCGCGACCCGGCCAAGCTGTACGTCGCCGTCATGCAAAAGCCTGAGCCCGCCGCTCGACTCAGCGAGTTGTTCGACTTCTATCGCTCGGTCGGTGTGACCCGCGTGCTCGTCGACATCCCGACCGAACCAGCGAGCGTGTTGCTCCCGTTGCTCGACGAGTTGGCTCCCGGTATCGCCGGCCAGAGCCTCTGACCCCGACCCCTGACCACTGACCCCTGTCCGAATCCGAAGGTCTGCCCGTCGGACCCGACCAGCAAGGATGACATGTCAATCAAACTTGACGACTTCGATGGACTGCTCGACTGGGAACGCCTCCAGGCGTGGATCGCCGCCAACGACCTCCCGGGGAGCGGGCCGGTGACTGCGGTCGAGCAGCTCACCGGCGGCAGCCAGAACAACATCTTCAGGCTCACCCGTACGGGCGCGCAGATGGTGTTGCGTCGCCCACCCAAGCACCTTCGGGCCAACTCCAACTCCACCATGTTGCGAGAAGCGCGTGTGCTCGGCGCGCTCAACGGCTCGGGTGTGCCGGCACCTGCGCTCTATGGAGAGTGTGCCGATGAGTCGGTCATCGGGGCGTGCTTCTACGTGATGGAGCCGATCAACGGGTTCACCCCGACCGGCGAGCTGCCCGGCAACTACGCCAACGATCCGCGGTGGCGTTGGGCGATGGCCGAGGCGCTCATCGACGGAGCGGCGAAGCTGGCGCAGATCGACCCGAATGCCGTTGGACTGAGCGACTTCGGTAAGCCCGATCGCTGGGTAGAACGCCAGGTCGAACGTTGGCGCAGCCAGTTGGCGAGCTACAGCGAACTGTCGGGCTACGACGGACCAGACCTCCCGGGATTCGAGCGCGTCGCCGGCTGGCTCGATGCCAACCAGCCGCCGTCATGTCGGATCGGCATCATCCACGGCGACTTCCAATGGGCCAACGTGATGTTCGCCCACGACCGCCCCGAGTTGGTCGCGTTGGTCGACTGGGAGCTGTGCACGCTCGGTGATCCGCTGCTCGATCTCGGTTGGATCCTCACCTCGTGGGACGAACCCGGCGATCCGGAAGGCCATCAGCTGCAGGTGAGCCCGTGGGACGGCTTCCCGACCCGCGATCAACTCATCGAGCGATACGCCGCGGCCAGCGGACACGACGTGACCCATGTGCCGTGGTACTTCGTGCTGGCCTGTTACAAGCTCGGCGTGATCCTCGAGGGGAGTTGGGCCCGCGCTCTGTCGGGGCAGGCGTCGATGGACATGGGGCAGCGACTTCACGAAACCGCCGATTGGCTGTTCCGCAAGGCGAACCAACTCATCGATCACGCCGAGGCGAGCTGAGGTGTCAGCGACCCCAACGGCGCGCAATGCGGTGGTCGTCGGTGCCGAGCACGACATCGGTCGGGCCTGCGTGTCTCTGCTCGCCGCTCGGGGACATCGCGTGTTGTTCATCGCCGATGACCCCGAGCCGGTATGTCAAGAGGTCAACGCCCGCAACGGCTCTGCCACGGGGCCCGGTTCCGCCGAGCCATGGCCAGCCGACATCGCCGATGCGTCTGGCCTCGGCGCCGCGGCATTGCTCGGGCTCGGCGGCACGACACCGGTCCACGTCCTGGTGAACTGCCATCTCGGCGTGGAGCCCGTCAGCATCGAGGAGATGTCCATCGACACCTGGGAGCGATCGCTGCGCATGAACGTCACCGGACCGCTCATCGCCACGAAGTCGTTCCTGGAACGACTCAAGGCAGGCGGGGCCGACGGAGGTGCCTCGGTGGTACACATGGGCTCGGTCGATGGGATCTTGGGCAACCCGCGCGTCCCGGCCTACTCGGCCGCCAAGGGCGCGGTGTTACCGCTCACCCACGTCATGGCACATGAGTTCGCGCCGTTCAACATCCGGGTCAACTGCGTTGCCCGGGCGCTGGTGTCGGCCACCGCGGTGGGCGATCTCGACCCGTACTCACTACAGATCGTCGCGTCAACCCCAATTGCTCGCCCCGGTCATCCCGACGAGGTCGCCAAGACCGTGGCATTCCTGGCCTCCCCGGAGGCCAGCTACATCACCGGAACTGTGCTCACCATCGACGGAGGACGCACTGTGATCACTCCAGGTACGGCATGAACGGCGCCGACGAGACCGCCATCACCGAGGTCATCACCCGCTACGGGCGTGGACTCGATGCGCGTAACTCACCGCTGCTGCTTTCGTGCTTCGCTGACGATGCTCGCATCGAGTACTTCGGCGGAGCCCACGTGGTGGAAGGCATCGACGCCATCGCCACGTTCTTCGACTTCAGTCGGGGCGGGGGCCTGCCCGGAGTGGACTCGATCCTCATGACCACGCACGTGTGGGTTCCCATGAGCATCGAGATCGACGGAGACCGGGCCAGTGCGCTCACCAACTGCATCGCCTATCTGCTCGGTGTCGTGGGCGATGAACACGTGCTCATCAACCGCGGGTTGCACTACGAAGACGATCTGCGACGCAGCGGCGACTCATGGCACATCACCCGACGACGTCATCTCCCCGACTGGGAGACACGTAGCCCAGCGATGCGACCCTGAGAGCTACGAGACAAGGACGGACATGTACGCACGCGCAGCCATGCTCACGGGACCACGACAGGTCGAGGTCCGTTCGTTACCGGTGCCCGATGACATCGGGCCCGATGAGTGTCTCCTGGCAGTGGAAGCCACCGGCATGTGCGGCACCGACTACGAGCAGTACGTCGGGCACATCCCGATCCCGTACCCCTACATCGCCGGGCACGAGATCGTCGGGCGCATCGCCCGCATCGGTGAGGCGGCGGCGGCTCGCTGGAAGCTCGGCGAAGGAGCACGCGTCGCCGTCGAGTCGATCGTGGCCTGTGGCCGTTGCATGAACTGCAAGACCGGCAAGCCCTTGTTCTGCGACCAGCGGCTCATCTACGGCCTCACTCCGGCGTCACGCGCTCCGGGGTTGCTCGGTGGATATGCCGAGTACGTCGTGTTGCAGGCCAACACCGACGTGTACCCGTTGCCCGACCATCTCTCGCCCCAAGACGCCGTGCTGTTCAACCCGTTGGGCTCCGGTTTCGACTGGGCGTGTCGCGCCGCGGGCACACAGGTGGGCGACACGATGCTCATCATCGGTCCCGGCCAACGCGGTCTGTGCTCGGTACTCGCGGCCAAGGAGGCCGGAGCGTCGCGCATCATCGTGGCTGGCCGCGGTCGGCGGCCGTGGAAGCTCGATCTCGCGCTCGAACTCGGCGCCACTGACGTGATCAACACCGATGCGGTGTCCCTGGTGGACGCGGTGAGGGAGATGACCAACGGGGAGTGGATCGACCGGGTGGTGGACACGTCGCCCAATGCCACCACTCCGGTGCTGGAAGCCATCGAGTGTGTGCGACCGGAAGGCACGGTGGTGTTGGCGGGGGTGAAAGAAGCCGGAGGTGACCTCGGCGCGGCCGCCAACGCGATCATGCAGAAGGCGGCCACGGTGCGAGGCGTGTTCAGCGTCAGTGATTGGGCCAAGCGACAGGCCATCAAGTCGCTGTCGGCTGCCCGCTATCCGGTGCACCGGCTGCACAGCCACACGTTCTCGATCGACGATCTCGACGAGGCGTTCCGTGTGCTCGGCGCCGAAGTGGAGGGCAACGACGCGATGCACATCACCGTTATTCCGTGAGGTTTGGGATGCCCTGAGGTCGGGGACGCCGTGAGATTGGGGACGCCGTGATGCTCACCGCGTCCGGCTGAAGCGGGACACGGCGATGGCTCCGAACACGAGCATGATCCCGGCCGACCACACCAGAGCAAGCACCGTCCAATAGGCCGATGTGTGGCCGATGCCGACCGGCCCGGTGCCGCCCTGCATCAAGCTGCGCACCGCGTTGATGATGACGCTCACCGGCTGGTTGGCGGCGAAGGGCTGCATCCATCCCGGCATCGACTTGATGGGTACGTTGGCGCTGGAGATGAACGAGAACGGGATCACCAGCATGGACATGCCCTGGGCGGCCTGGGCGTTGCCCGACACCAAACCGATGGTGATGAAGATCCACGTGAACGCGTAGCCCGCCACCAACATGACCGCGAAGCCGAGCACCACCGCACCGAAGCTCCCATCGACGCGGAAGCCGAGGACGAAGCCCAACGTGCCCGTGATGAGCATGCCCCACGCCACGAGCGCGAAGTCGGCGAGCGAGCGTCCCACCATCACTGCGGTGCGCGGGATGGGCAGCGATCGCAGCCGGTCGTAGACGCCGGTGGCGGAGTCCTCGGCCACTCCGGCCGCTGCGCCCATGCCGGTCCACAAGATGGTGGTGACGAGGAAGCCCGGAACGAGGAAGTCGACGTAGCTGAGCCCGCCGCCGGTGGAGATGGCGCCACCGAACACGTAGCGGAACATGAACAGGAACAGGCCACCTTGGACCGTTCCCATGACCAGCAACTGTGGTGTGCGGAAGAACTGGAGGATGGACCGTCGGGCGGTGCCCAGCGCGGTGGTGATGAAGCTCCCCCCGTGCGTTGGCGGAGCGGCGGACCGGGCGTGGCTGATTCCGGTGACGGATTCGGTGGGATCGATGGATGCAGTCGACATGGGTGTTCGCTTTCAGGCGGCGTCGTTGGTGGAGGTCGAGCTGGGCTGACCGGTGAGGGCGAGGAACACCTCGTCGAGGGTGGGGCGGCGCAGACCGATGTCGTCGACGTGCAGACCGCGATCGTCGAGCAACCGGACGACGGCGGCGAGCTCCTTGGCTCCGCCGTCAACTGGAGCTGACACGCGTTGGGTGTCGGCGTCGGTGCGGGGCGGCTCGGCGGCCACGGTGGACAAGATCTCGGCTATAGCGGCCAGGTCGGCGCGAGAGCGTGGGTGTACCTCGATCACGTCACGCCCGCCCTTGTCCTTGAGCTCATCGGGTGTGCCCGAGGCGATGACCTTGCCGTGGTCGACGATGACGATGTCGCGCGCCAATTGATCGGCCTCTTCCAGGTATTGCGTGGTGAGCAGGACGTCGGTGCCGTCGGCAACGAGGTTTCGGGTGGCCTCCCACAGCTCCGAGCGGCTGCGGGGATCGAGACCGGTGGTCGGCTCATCGAGCAGCAGCAGACGCGGGCGCCCCACGAGGCTGGCACCGAGGTCGAGGCGGCGCCGCATGCCACCGGAGTACGTGCGCACCAGACGATCACCAGCGTCGCTGAGGCCGAGTCGCTCGAGCACCTCGCCCGCTGCCGTCCGGGCTGCTCCTTTGTCGAGCCCGAACAGGCG
Organism: Acidimicrobiia bacterium; assembly: GCA_050246915.1. Classification (GTDB taxonomy): domain Bacteria; phylum Actinomycetota; class Acidimicrobiia; order Acidimicrobiales; family Ilumatobacteraceae; genus JBFWVD01. The sequence continues at coordinate 9,232 of JBFWVD010000098.1, forward strand.
GGCCACCAGTTCGAGGTTCTCCCGTCCCGTCATGGCCGGTTCGACCGAGGCGTACTGCCCGGCCAGACCGATGACGCGCCGCACACCTTTGGGGTCGGCGAGGGCATCGATGCCGGCAACGTGCAACGTGCCGGAGGTGGGGCGCAGCAATGTTGCGACAGCAGAGATGAAGGTGGTCTTGCCGGCGCCGTTGGGACCCAGCAGCGCGGTGATGCGACCGGACTCGGCGGTGAGGTCGAGGCCGTCGAGGGCGTGGACGGCGCCGAAGTGCTTCGTGAGGCCGCTGGCCTCGATGATCGGTGACATGGAACTCCTGTGTTGCGTTTCGGGCGAAGCCAGGCTCGCGCACCAATGTCTGTCGTGGGGAGACGTGCTCATCATGCCGGGTTAACCGGTCAGGACATGGCCGGTTACCGACGCAAAGCGGCCAGCCGATCCAGGAGCGTTCCGACCTCCGGTTCGTCGCCGTCAAGGAACAGGTCGTGCACCTGCACGGCGACTACGGCAATTTGTGTTGACACGTGCGGGACACTGCCGGGTGGGAGTTCGTCGCGGCCCCGGCTGATGGCAGTTGCTGCGCGACGCACGGCGAGGTGCTCTCGCTCGTCACGTTCAGTGGCATGATCGAATACCCATCGCGCCGCGCGTTGGACGATGAGCGGTTTGTCGTCGTCGGGGGTGACGTCGGCAGCGGGGAAGACCCGGCAGTCGTACGTGCGGCACGTGCGTGGTCGGTGGTCGTAGATGGAGCAAGCGCCGTCGACGAGCATCGGACAATGCCCGCGCTCGTCGTAACCGAGTACGACATGGCCGCGAGGCAGGTGCGGCGCAGGGAACCGCAGCGCCTTGGGGATGTGGGCGAGGGCGTCGACCTCGTCGGGGGCGATGTGGACGAACTGCGAGGAGGTGCAGCACGCCGTGCAACTGCCGCACGCGACGTCGGCATCTCGCTCGCCCTCGATGGCGGCCTGCATATCGCGGAGCCAGGTCGAAAAGCCCCCGGCGGGGACGGGCCCGCGATCATCGATAGTCACTGCAGGACTTCGAGGTGGACGGTGGCGAGGGTTCCCGCAGTGAGACCTTCGGCTGTGCGCACCGCCTTCTTCACCGGCAGCACGTAGGTGGATCGCTTGGAATCGGGGAAGATGGACGTCCGCCAGGTCGTGTTCCCGATGATCGCCTCGACGCGCAGCGAGCCGAAGCCCTTGGCCCGATGGCCGTGGGTTTCCTCGATGTCGTCGGCCAGTTCCTCGGGCAGGCTCACGAAGTGCCACGCCCCGGTGCTGTCGTGCTCCCACACCTCGGCGGTGAATGTCATCGGTGCGCCCGGAGATGACGAATCGGGAGTCGGGGGTTGGGGCGACGGGGGCACGACCGCACGATATGGGTTCGTTCGTGGCGACGTCGACCGCGTTGCTGGAGCGGCGGCGCTACGTTCCGCCCATGCCGGATCTTTCCCAACAGAATCTGCACGGTCGTACTGCGCTGGTCACCGGAGCGGCTCGTGGGCTGGGTCGTGCGTACGCGCATGCCCTTGCCGCGCATGGTGCCGATGTCGCGGTGCTCGACATCGACCTGGCGTCGTTCATGCAGTTCGCCGGCGAACAGGCCGCGATGACGGCGGCATCGACCGCAGAGGAGATACGAGCGATGGGCAGACGATCCATCGAGATCGCCTGTGACACCACCGATGCCGCGGCGGTCCGCGCCGCGGTCGACGACATCGTCGAGCAATGGGGGCGGCTCGACATCGTGGTGTGCAACGCCGGCGGCGGATCGGGCCGGCCATCGCAGTCGCGGCCATCGATCATGGATCTCGCCGAGTTCGATGTGGTGTTGCGGCGCAACCTCCACAGCACGGTGCACACCTGTCAGGCCGTCGCTCCGATCATGCGATCGCAGAGCTACGGCAAGATCATCACCGTTGCCAGCCGAGCCGGTCTGGAGCCGATCAGTGACGGTGGCTACGCCCACTACGGCACCGCCAAGGCAGCAGTGGTGATGTACTCGAAATACCTGGCGCAGGAGTTGGGACCCGAGGGCATCACCGTGAGCTGCATCGCCCCCGGGTCCATCGCAACGGGGCGGTTGGCGCCCTTGTTCGAGCGCGCCGGCGACGCTCTCGTCGATCGGATCGCTCTGCGTCGCGTCGGCACACCCGCAGGACTGTGCCGGTGTGGTGGCGTTCTTGGCCGGCCCCGCCTCGGACTATCTCACCGGCGCGGTCATCCCGGTCGACGGGGGCGCATCGCGATGAAGCGTCTACTCGAGGGCAAGGTGGCGATCGTGACCGGGGCGAGTCGCGGCATCGGCGCGGCAATCGCCGAGCGCTTCGCCGATGAAGGCGCCCGCGTCGTCATCGCCGCGCGCACATACGACGAGAACATCCGCTCGCCCTATCCCGGCACTCTCAGCGACACCATGGCGCGCATCGCCGCATCTGGCGGTGAGGTGACGGCGGTGGCCGCTGACCTGTCGAACAGGGACGACCGCCGACGCATCGTCGAGGCCGCGCTCGACACCTATGGCGCAGTTGACCTCTTGGTCAACAACGCGGCGGCCAGTTGGGCGAAACCGTTCCTGGAGTTCACCGACAAGCAGATCACGATCATGTTCGATGTGCATGTGCGCGCCGCGTTCGAACTGGCGCAGCTCGTCGTGGCATCGATGGTCGAGCGTGGCGGCGGAGCGATCGTGAACATGACCTCGAGTGCCGCGCATCCCCCGCAAGGCCCGCCCTATCCACTCGAGTACCAGCACAACGGCACCTTGGTCTACGCCATGTGCAAGGCGGCGCTCGAGCGATTCACCCAGGGCCTCGCCGCGGAGTTGTACGAGCGGTGCATCGTCGTGAACGCACTGGCTCCGACGAAACCGGTGTTGACGTACGGCATGAACCATCCGCCAGTCCCCGAAGGCCGAGACGATCTCGTGGAACCTGTCGTGGACACGGCGTCGGCGGTGCTGGCGCTGTGCATCGGCACGAGCACCGGCCTGGTGACCCACACCGCGGCAGTGCTTGGATAGGCACAGCGCTCGGATCATCGCCGGAGTGACACGTGCTGTTCACTCGTCGTAGGGCGCCTTCGCCACGAGGTCCAAGAACGAGAACTGCTCTATCAGTTCCGTGATGCGACTGTTCGGATGACGGCGACCCTCGCTGGCCAAGGCCGCGCTGACTGCGGCCTTCATGCCCATCCGGGGATGCTCGGCCAGCACCTCATCGATCACCGCGGCCGGAATGGTGTCACGCTTCCAACCGAGCACATCGATCAGTGCACCGAGGTGCACCGCGGCCACTTCGGGACGCGGATCGGACCCAGTGGCGAGATCGAGATGCAACGCGATCGCGTCGTGAACGATCGACGCATCGATGCCGTCGCGACCAGCAGCGGTGACGAGGCGTTCAGCGATCGCTCCGCCGCGATCTTGGAACGCGGCGAGCGGATCATCGGCGCGGTCGATGCACTGCACGACGTCGAGAGCGACGTCGTGCAGCATCGCCGCAACGAACGTCAACTCCGGGTCGACCCGTCCGTCGACGGCCCTGACGGCAGCCATGCCGAAATGGAACGTTCGATGGCTGTGGGCGATGAGCCACGGTTGCGCGTGGTGGGCGAGGAGCGAACTGGAGGCGCGCGCCAGGAGAGAGTCAGGAATGAAGAGCATCGATGACCTTTCTGCAGGGTCAGTGGGATGAACGGGAATCGGCGCGGTTCACGGCGACGAGAATCGCTGGCGGTACTCAGCCGGCGTCACGCCGTATCGGTTTCGGAACACACGGTGGAATGTTTCGACCGAACCGAACCCGACGCTGCGGGCAACAGCCAGCACCGGTCGATCGGTGGTCGACAGGCGATGCGCGGCGGCCTCGCAACGCAGCTGTTCGACGTAGTCGGCCGGCGTGGTGCCGGTGTCGGATCGGAAGCGTCGAGCGAAATGACGCGGGCTCTGATGGATGCGAGCGGCCAGCGCTGCGACACTCAGATCTCGATCGAGATGCTTGGCGATCCAGCGCTGCAGTTCGGCCAGCCCGGGGTCGCTGGCGCGCGCGGCAGGAACATTCGACGCGAACTGCTGCTGGCCCCCCGGCCGTCGGAGATACATCACCAGCCAACGCGCGACCTCGCGCGCCATGGGCTCGCCGCAGTCCTCGGCCACCAGCGCCAATGCCAGATCGGATCCGGCGGTCACGCCAGCCGAGGTCCACACGTGACCGTCTTGCACGTGCAGCGCGTCGGCGTCGACCGCGACCTTGGGATGTCGTACGCGTAGCGTCCCGGCAGTCGCCCAGTGCGTCGTCGCTCGACGGCCATCGAGAAGGCCGGCGGCGGCCAGCACGTGTGCACCCGCGCACACCGAGACGAGTCGTCCGATCGACCGCACTCGCTCGGACTGCAGCCACGACACGAGATCGTCGGGAACGAGAGCTTCGACCCGGCGACCGGACACGGTCGTTCCGCCCGGAACGAGGAGCGTGTCGATGCGCCCCCGGGATCGACGCCACGAGCCGTCCACCTCGAGGCGGGTCCCGTCGGCGCAGCGAACCGGATCGTTGGTCGGTCCCAAGATGATCGTGCGGTATGCCGGCTGCGCACCAAGCCGTGTCGCGGTCGACAACACCTGTAGCGGACCGGCGATGTCGAGCAATTCGACATCGGGGAACGCCGCCACCGCGACAACGTGATCGGACATGGACCGATGATGGACGCACGGCCACAGGTCTGCAACGACATCAGCATGTCAATTACAGCCATCCTTGACACGACGGCCGGCACCTGGTCGGCTGGGTGATGCCTCATGGGGGAGGCGATCGCACAGGGGGAATGCCATGGCGCAGCGCACCGAGATCACTCCGTTGGGTCTTCGGCTGGACCTGACCGAGAACCATCTGCCTGCCTACCGCTCGCTACGCGAGGCCGGTTCGCTGATCGCCAACAACGGGGCCGTGCCGGTGCCGGCAGAGTGGTACGCCACGGATTGGGACACGATCAGCTTCGTGTTCCGCCATCCCGAGCTGTTCTCGTCGGCGGCATCGAGCGCAGGCATGGGTCCGACCCAGAAGATGATCCCGTTGGAGGTCGATCCGCCCGATCACAAGCGCTATCGCCGATTGCTCGACTACTTCTTCTCTCCCAACCGTCTTCGGCCGCTCGAGGCATCGTTGCGGCAGCAGATCAACGACATCATCGACACCTTCATCGATCGTGGTTCGGTGGATCTGCTCGAGGAGTTCTTCATCCCCTACCCGACGCAGGTCTTCCTCACGATGTATGGCTTGCCGCTCGCCGATCGCCCGAAGTTCCTGGAGTGGAAGGACGCGTTGATCCGTGGCTCGCGCATCGACCTGCAGGTCGGCGTGCGGGCCGGTGAGGAGTTGTACGCGTACATGGCACACCTGATCGCCAATCGCGACCCGAGCGGCGAGGACCTCATGAGCTCGTTCCTGAGGCCCAACGAGCAGGGTGACCGACTCACGGACTCCGAGATCATGGACATCACGTATCTGTTCGTCCTCGCCGGGCTCGACACCGTCACCACGGCACTCGCCCACTCGTTCGGATACCTGGCAACCCATCGCGAGGCTCGCCAGGAGATCATCGATGATCCGTCGATCATCCCTGGAGCGGTCGAGGAGATGATCCGTGTGTTCACGCCCGCGCCCGCGTTGACACGCACAGCCACTCAGGACGTCGAGGTGGCGGGAGTGCTCGTCAAGAAGGGGCAAGGCATCTTCTGCCATCTCGGTGCCGCCAACGGCGACTCCCAGCAGCTCGCCAACGCCGAGACCATCGATCTGCATCGAGCCGAGAACCGTCACTCCAGCTTCGGCCTCGGGATCCATCGCTGCCTCGGCTCCCATCTCGCACGGATGGAGGTGCGCCTGGTGATGGAGGAGTTCCATCGGCGGATTCCCCACTACGCGCTGGCCGAGGGCACCGAGCTGTTCAAGGTGCCGTTCTTCGAGGGCCTCGACTCGTTGCCGATCGTGTTCCCGGCTGGGGGTCGCTGAACACGAAGCCGATTCGCTGGCAGTGGGAGCGATCCGCACAACGGGCTGTCAGACTCGTTGGCGTGTCAGGTTCGGTCCGAGGCGATGCGCATCATCCTCGCCGTGCGTCGCTGCGTGGGCACGGCTACTTCATGCGACTCGGTCCCGGTATCGTCACCGGCGCGGCTGACGACGATCCCTCTGGCATCGGGACCTATTCGCAAGTCGGTGCAGCACAAGGGCTGTCGCTGCTGTGGATGGCGCCGTTCCTGCTACCGCTGGCCGTCGGGGTGCAAGAGGCCACGGCTCGACTGGGCTTGGTGACAGGGAAGGGACTGGGCACGCTCATCAGGGAGCGGTTCTCGCGTCCGGTGCTCGTGGTAGCGGTCGTGCTGCTGGCGGCGGCCAACACGCTCAACATCGCCGCCGATCTGGCATCTATGGGAGCGGCGCTGCACTTGCTCGCTCCGATCCCGACCGTTGTCGGTGTGGTCGGGTTCGCGGTGGTCATGGCCGCAGCCGAGGTGCTGGTTCCCTACCATCGGTACTCGCGGGTGTTGCGATGGTTCGCCCTGTCGTTGGTGGCCTACGTACTTGTGCTCGGTGTCGTCGACGTGCCGTGGGGCGAGGTGATGACGCGGACGTTCGTGCCCCGCTTCGATCTCGGATCGAAATCACTCGTGGCACTCATCGCTGTGGCCGGAACCACGGTGTCGCCGTATCTGTTCTTCTGGCAGGCATCCGAAGAGGTCGAAGAGCGCGGGGACGAGGACGGCGGCCACGAGAACCCCGGCGATGACAACCGCGGCGATGACAACCGCCGCGATGATGCGGTCGATGCCGCTCACCTCACAGCGATGCGCGTCGACGTGTGGGCGGGCATGGCTTCGGGAGTCCTCGCCATGTTCGCCATCATGTGCACGGCGGCTGTGACGCTGGGCGCGTCAGGGGCGGTTGACGTGAGCAGCGCTGAGCAGGCAGCGCAGTCGCTCGAACCGCTGGCGGGCAGTTTCGCCAAGGTGCTCTTCGCCCTCGGCATCTTGGGTCTCGGACTTCTGGCCGTTCCGGTCCTCGCTGGATCCACCGCGTATGCCGTCGCCGAGGCGTTCGATTGGCACGAGGGCTTGAGCCGGCGCCTACGAGATGCGCCGGGCTTCTATGCGGTGATCATGGCCTCCATGGCGATCGGTCTTTCGCTGGTGTCCATCGGCGTCAACCCCATCCGGGCCCTGTACCTGTCGGCGATCTTCAACGGTCTCACGGCCCCACCGCTCATCGTGTTGGTG
>JBFWVD010000099.1:0-16460 GCA_050246915.1 Acidimicrobiia bacterium
GCCTGCGAGGTCCGACCCGGCGCTCGGCTCCGAGAAGAACTCGACCCACAGTTCGTCCCCGGCGGCGATGCGAGGAAGATGGCGGCGGATGAACTCGGCCGAGGCATGGGCGAGCATCACTTTGGCGCACACGATCCGTGTGACGATGCCCGAGATGCCGAGGTCGGGCATCTGGTATCCCGTCGCCTCCTCCTCGAATGCCGACTCATGGGCGGCGGTGAGCCCCTGTCCCCCGAACTCCACCGGCCAGGTGATGGCGGCGAAGCCGGCGTCGTACAGCATGCGCTGCTTGGCTCGTTCGACGGCGATGCCTTCGACGGTCTTGTGATCCATGCCGCGAGCCCGCGGCTTGGCCGTGTGATCCCGCCGGGCCAGATTGGCGTCGAGCCAGCGGCGGGCGCGGCCTCGGAAGTCCTCGACGCTCTCTTGGACACCACCGGTGTTCGATCTTGCCGAATGGTCATCGGTCGGTGTCCGACTCGTCGGTTCGGGGCTCATCCGATCTCTCTCACGATGTCGCGACGCGGCAGAGTTGCTCGCGATGCCAAGTAGGGTCTCCGTACAGTGCGGCGTCGGTGGCAACCCGCCGCAGGTACAGGTGGAAGTCGTGCTGCCATGTGTAGGCGATCCCGCCGTGGGTCTGCCAACAGGCGTTGACAACATCGAGCGATGCGTCGCCGACGTACGACTTGGCCATCGATACGACCTGGGCCGCGTCGGCAGCCTCGGTACCGACGGCAACGACGGCGGCCTCTGCCATGGCCTTACTGGTCTCGAGCGACACGCTGGCGTCGGCGAGCAGATGCTTGATGGCTTGGAACGATCCGATGGGTCGGCCGAATGCGACCCGATCCTTGGCGTATTGCACGGTCGATGTGAACAGCTGGTCGATGGCCCCGACCGTCTCGCACACGGTCAGTGTCGCAGCGATCTGGAGATGTCGATCCTCGATCGTGTCCAGGCCAGGCTCGACCAGACGCGATCTCGACATCACCTGAACATTGTTGAACAACACCCGGCTCCAACGACGGGTGAGGTCCAGTCCTTCGAGCGCGGTGATGGACACCCCAGGGGTGTCGGCCGCCACGAGGAAGGTGCCGATCGCTCCGTCGACCTGGGCCCGTACCAACAGCCACTCGACCAGATGCCCGTCCTGCACGAGACCACTGATGCCGTCGAGTCGGTACCCGGTATCTGCAGCACCGGCGACCACATCGGTTCCCCAGTGGCCCATGGCGTCGGTGCAGACCCACGTGATCGCCGCGTCCCCGCACGCCACCTCCGCCTTGACCCGATCGACCTCGTCGCCTGAGGGCCGGTCGGTATCGACATTGGCGAGCAGGTTGGCAGCCACGAACGTGCCGGGCTGCAGATGGGCGCCTCGTGCCTCGGCGACCGTTGCCGCCCCGAACAGACGCGCCGAGCGCTCGTCGGGGGGACCGCCGAGGAGCGTGAACCACCCCATCTCGCCGGCGAGACGGCGATGGTCGGTGTCGACACGAGCGGGCGCCTCGGCCAGCTCGCGAACGCGGCGTAGCGGCATGGTGCGCTCGATCAGGGCAAGCGAGCTGGCGCGCAGGGCGCGCTGCTCCTCGGTCGGTTCGGGGAAGATCATCGCAGCCCGACGCGCACGGCCAGCGCGGTCAAGGCTGCGTCGAGCGCACCGGGTCCGACGATCTTGTGGGCCGGCACACCCAAGGTGAAGTGGGTGAAGCCCAGCTCCACGAGGGCGGCGCGGGTGGCATCGTTGCCCGTGTATGCGGTCGTCAAGGCGATCGCATCGGGGTCCTTGCCGGCCGCCGTTGCGCTCGAACGCATCAGGTCCACCAGCGGTCCCAGGGCCACCGGATCGGGCATGCCGGGGAACCAGCCGTCGGCCAGAGCGCCGGCGCGTCGCGCGGCGCGGGCGCTGTCCCCACCGATCACGATGGGGATCCCACCCGATTGCCGCGGCCGAGGCATCGAGATGCAGCGATCGAAGTTGGTGTAGGTCCCGTGGAACGTCGCCGGTTGCTCGCCCCACAGCGTGCGCAGGACCGCTATGTGCTCGTCCATGCGCTTGCCGCGATCGGTGAAGTCGGCATGCAACGCCGCGAACTCCTCGGCCAACCATCCGACTCCCACACCAAGGGTGGCTCGACCGCCGGAGAGGACGTCGAGGGTGGCTGCTTGCTTGGCGACGATGAGGGGATCGCGCTGGGGCAGCACGAGGACGCCGGTGCACAACCGGATCGAATGCGTCTTGGCCGCCACGTACGTGAGCCACAGGAACGGATCGGGCGCGTCGGAGGTGAACCCACCCGCTGGGAGCTTCCCATCCGGGCTGTAGGGATAGCGAGACTGCATGTCGACTGGGAGCACGACGTGCTCGGGCATCCACAACGCGGTGAAGCCGAGCGACTCCGCTGCCTGGGCGAGATCGGCCGCCATGTCGGGCTGGGCCATCGGCCCGCCGCCCACGAATGCCAGCCCATAGGTCACGTTGCTCATCGATCGCTCCCCCACTCCATGATGGACACCGATCGACCAGCCGGCGTCGTCGGATCACTGTTCACACCCCACTTCTACACTGGCGCAGTGGACCCATCGCTATCGCCTGGCCTGTGCATCGATCGTTCGGCCCCCACCGTGCGTACCGTGCTCGGCGACCGCTCCTGGGTCGAGATGACCTCTGGCTTCATACCAGACGCTGCTGCGCATCTTCAGTCCGCACTCGACAACACCCCGTGGCGTCAATCCGAGATGCTCCGCTTCGATCACTACGTTCCCGAGCGGCGCCTCATGGCCGGCCTCCGCTCGGACGCAGACGCCATGCTGCGTCAAAGTGAGCTGCACCTCGAGAGCCGGCACCGGGTGCGCTTCAGCGGTGTCGCCGCGATCTTGTACCGCGACGGCGATGACTTCCAGGGTCTGCACAGCGATCGGGAGATGCGCTGGCTCGACGACACGCTGATCGCCATCGTCGTGCTCGGTGCTCGCCGTCCGTTCGTCATCCGCCGCCGGGCCCCCTGGCTCGACGCCATCGCTGATCGAGTCCCGGCGGGAGAGCATCCCGACGATCTGGTGTTGATGCCCGGCGAGGGCGACCTCTTGGTGATGGGCGGAGCGTGTCAACGCGAGTGGCTCCACGGCGTCCCGGCCACGCGCAGCAGCGAGCCCCGCATCTCGCTCACCTGGCGCTGGTCATCGCGACGGGGCAAGCCCGATACCGGGCCCTCCTACGTCGACGGATCGCACTTCAGCGACAGCCCACGTCAACCCTCACGGCGATCACGACGCGTCTGAGCGACCATCACTCACTGGGGCAGCGTCAACTCCCATTGCGCCGCCAGCGGAGATGATCCGACGAGCCAGATGGCGACGTTCGATCTCGGTGGTGGCCTCGTCGCGCGCGATGGTCAGTGCGGCGATGGCTTCATCATTTCGTTGCAGTCTCAGCAGGAGTTCTCCACGCGCCACGTGCCACAGATGAGAGCGTGCGGACCGGTCCACATCGTCGAGGAGCAACAGAGCGACGGCCGGCCCGTCCACCTCGGCCACCGCCACAGCAGCGTTGAGTGACACGACGGGGTTGGGATGCACCTCGGCGAGGATCGTGTAGAGGCGGGCGATCTCGGCCCAGTCCGTCTCATCGTGTGATGGCGATGTGGAGTGGAACGCGGCGATCGAGGCCTGCAACTGATACGGATCGGCGCGACCGTCCGTGGACCGCAGGGATCGGTTCAGCAGCGCCACACCTTCGGCGATCATGGCCTGGTCCCATGCCCGTCGATCCTGGTTGGGCATCGGCACCAGCTCGCCGTGGTCGTCGATGCGCGTGCCACGGCGCGCGTCGGTGAGGAGCAGCAACGCCAGCAAGGCTTCGCTCGAGGGCTGATCAGGCACGAGGTCGACCAACAACCTGGCCAAGCGGATGCCCTCATCACACAGATCGGTGCGGATGACGTTGTCGCCCCCGTGGTGGCCAGCGGTGTACACGAGGTGGATGACCGCGTGGACGCCTTCGAGCCGTGCCGGTAGCTCATGTGCATCAGGGATGCGATACGGGATCGCCGCTCGAGCGATCTTCTGTTTGGTGCGTACCAGACGCTTGGCCATCGTCGGCTCCGAAACGAGCAATGCTCGTGCGACATCGGCTGTGGACAAGCCGCACAAGGTCCGCAGTGCTAGAGCGACGCTGGAGTCGAGGGCGATTGCCGGATGGCAACAGGTGAAGATGAGCCGTAGGACATCATCGTTGATGCGTGACGGTTGCGGTGGTTCTCGTCGCAGCTGTTGGTCGAGTGCGTACGCCTGTTGTTGGCGCCGGTCCCGATCGCTCTCGCGTCGCACGACGTCGATCGCCTTTCGTCGGGCGGCCACGTACAGCCACCCCGCGGGGTTGGCCGGCACACCGAGCCGAGGCCAGACCTCGAGCGCCGACACCACCGCATCTTGAATCGCGTCCTCGGCCAACTGCAGATCGCCGGTCGAGGCAGCGAGGACGGCCAGCATGCGGCCGCCCTCGATGCGCACGATGTCTTCGATCTCGCCGGGGTACGTCACATCGGGATGACGGGCCGCACTTCAACGGCGCCGTTCCATGCTCCAGGGATCTGTGCGGCGACCTTCACGGCCTCCTCGAGGTCGGCGCACTCGATCAAGTAGAAGCCGCTGAGCACCTCTTTGGTCTCGGCGTAGGGCCCGTCGCTCGTGACGACGCTCCCACCCCGCCCGCCGGTGACCCGCACCACCGTGGCCGTCGAGGTCGGATAGAGCGCGGCTCCACCACGTATGTGCTGACCGTTGTGTTCCCCGAAGACCCCGAACTCGGCGGTCACGGCCTGTTGCTCGGGGGCCGTCCAATCGAGATCGGGCATGTAGATGAGTGCGGCGTACTGCGGCATGGGCATCTTCCTTTCGTCGAGGCACGGTCGCTGATCGACCGCCCACGAGCATGAGACGATCGACGGTTCATGAGATGGACAGCCTGCCAGGAGGACGCGTCGGCCTCATTCAGCCGATGGCCTCATTCAGCCGATGGTCGCGGCTGGCACCGCAGCGGTCTCACGAGCTGCGAGACGAGCTTCGGCGAGCGCCTCTCCGGTCGGCACGACTCGGGTCACGAAACCGATGCGCTCCACGAACCGATGCCACGATGCTGGATCGGTCACCAACATCTCGTTGCGGTCCCAACCGGCCGAGAACATGTCCTCGCCCGACACGATGACCGCAGCCACATCGTCATCGGTGCTGACGTCGCCAGCGAATCGATGACCGCCGACATCATGTCTCTCGTGATGGCGTTGCGCTTCTCGACTCGCGCGAGCGTGATGTGCCCGATGCCGTTGCTGACCTCGCACCGTACGTGTGTGGTCATCGCCGGCTCACAACTCGATGGTCGTGCCGACCTCGAAGACCTGGTTCGACGGCAGTCTGAAGAACCGGGCCGCGCTGGCCGCGGTGCGGTTCTGCATGACGAAGAGTTGCTCACGCCACGGATGCATGTTGCGGCGAGGGGTCGACACCACCGTCTCACGACCGAGGAAGTAGGTGATGTTGTCGAAATCGATATCGATGCCCAACTCGGCGAGGCGGGTGAGGGCCAACGGCACATTGGGCTCGTCCATGTAGCCGAACGTCAACGTGACTTGCCAGATGCCTGGTCCGACTCGCTCGATGGCGGCCCGGTGGGATTCAGGCACCGACGGTGCGTCGGTCGTGTGTACCGCGAGCAGCAACACCTGCTCGTGCAGGACGTGGTTGTGGCGGAGGTTCACCATCAACGCCGGAGGGGTAGCGCCGGCATCCTTGAACAAGAACACCGACGTGCCCGGAACGCGCTCCCAACCGACATCGGGCAGATCGTCGATGTAGCTGAGCAGCGGCGTCTCACCCCGCTTCAGTTCGGAGGCGACGAGCCGTCGGCCCGTGCGCCAGGTGGTCATGAGGGTGAACTGGGCAGCGCCGACACCGAGGGCGAACCAACCGCCATGGGGGACCTTGGGGATCTGGGCGAGGAAGAACGCCATGTCGATGGCGAGCAACGGCACCCCGAGGCCGAGCGTCTTGAGCCACGACCAGCCCCACTTCTCGCGCAGGAACGCCATGAACAAGATGGACGTGATGACCATGGTCATCGTCACCGCGATGCCGTAGGCCGCGGCGAGGTTTTTGGAGGATCGGAACCCGACGACGAGGCCGAGGCACGCCACCATCAGGATCCAGTTCACGATGGGCACGTACACCTGGCCCTCGTGGTGGGCGGACGTGTGGCGCACATCGAGGCGTGGCAGATAGTCGAGCCGCATCGCCTGGACCGTGAGGGAGAACGCCCCCGAGATGAGCGCTTGAGAGGCAATGACCGTTGCCATGGTTGCGAGGATCACCAGCGGCCAGCTGGCCCAGCTCGGGCCGAGCAGGAAGAAGGGGCTCTCGATCGCCTCGGGCTTCTCGAGCAACAACGCGCCTTGCCCGAAGTAGTTGAGCACCAGCGACGGGAACACCATGGCGAACCAGCCGACGCGGATGGGATGTCGACCGAAGTGGCCCATGTCGGCGTACAGCGCCTCGCCCCCGGTCACCACCAAGAAGATCGAACCGAGAGCCAGGAAGCCGTCGGCTCGGTATTCGGAGAAGAAGGTGACGGCGTACACAGGGTTGAGGGCCTTGAGTACCTCGGGGCTCTCGAAGATCTGCCGCAGGCCGAGCACGGAGATGGTGGCGAACCACACCAGCATGATCGGGCCGAACACCTTGCCGATGCCTCCGGTGCCGCGACTTTGCACGAGGAACAGCACCGTCAAGATCACGACCGCGATCGGGATGACGAAATCGTCGAGCGCGGTCGTGGCGACATGCACGCCTTCGACGGCGCTGAGCACCGAGATGGCCGGCGTGATCATCCCGTCTCCGTACAGCAACGCAGTGCCGAAGATCGCGAGTGATGTGAGCACCGCCGCCGAGCGCGCGCCTCGTCCCTTGACCAACGAGCCGAGCGCCAAGATGCCGCCCTCCCCGCGGTTGTCGGCCCGCATCACGAACAACAGGTACTTGATGGAGATGATGACCACGAGCGCCCAGAACACCAATGAGCACGCGCCGATGACCCCGTCGTGGGTCACCTCGAGTTCATGTCCCTCGAACGTCTCCCGGAAGGCATACAGCGGGCTGGTACCGATGTCGCCATACACGATCCCCAGCGCCCCAAGGGTCAGCGCGAGGATCGAGATCTGTTTTGCCGGCGACTCGTGGTCGGCAGCGGGCGATTTTCCGGGCATGCGGTCGCAGAACCTAGCCCGAACTCAACCCCTCGCTGCGCTCGTGCACGAAGACGCGAAACAGGCCGCCGGCGGATGCCAGCGGCCTGTCTTTTTGAGAGCCTCAGAGGCTCCCCCGTGTCGTCAGAAGCGACTGCTCAGAGCGGACGAACGTTCTGAGCTTCCTCGCCCTTGCGCCCTTGGGCGACATCGAACTCCACAGCCTGACCCTCGACGAGCGACTTGTAGCCCGAACCCTGGATGGCCGAGAAATGAACGAAAACGTCATTCCCCTGCTCACGTGAAATGAAGCCGAAGCCCTTCTCAGCATTGAAGAACTTGACGGTGCCTGTAGCCATTGTGATTTTCTCTTCTCAATATCGGAACCGGCCAACGTGGCACGGACCGCACGGGCAGACTACATGCATGTGCCGCGAACCTCGCGCCACGGGGGAACGACGGGCGAACATCGGTGTCCTTTCTCGGTGACGTCGGTCATTCGGCTCGTCCGTGACGGTAGGGTCACCCGCTTACGACCTGTCGTCTCGAGGCATTGCCGAGGGGTGACGCAAGCCGATGAGGATGCGATGCCCCCGAAGCGCCCCACCAAGAAGGCCAAACCCGTTGTCGCTCGTGAGGACCTGACGCCGTCGGAGTTGATCGCGTCCGAGATCGTGGCACGGTTCGGTGATCTCACCCCGTCCGTGAACCGCATTCTCGATGCGCCCATGGGCGAGGCCGGCCGGCTGCAGGCCATCACGTTGTTCCGTGACTCGCTCACACAGCCGAACGACCCGATGCGCAATCCCTTCGCGGCGATCGCCGCAGGTCAGGCCCTCGAAGCCGTCTGACCGACCACCGGCCTGTCGGCGCGTGTTGCGCCACTCACCCGGCACCCTCGGTTGCGTTGGTCCGCACTGATCGTCGCATCACCAGCACGACGATCGAACCGACGCCAGCGGGCAGGAACAAGCTGATGGCGCGATACGCGACCACTGCGGCGAGGCCCAGGTCGTATGGGATGGCGAATCGGTGCACGACAGCAGGGATGGCAGCCTCGACGATGCCCAAGCCGCCCGGTACGAACGGCACCAGCACCGACACCGATGCCACCGATATCCCCAACAGGGCGATGTGGAACCCGACATCGGCGCCCGCACCGCGAAGCGCACACCACAGACAGGCCACATCACCGAGGAAGGCGATCGCGGTCAACACCCCGATCGTGATCCCCCGGCGAGGGTGACCCAAGAACTCGCGGGCCTCGCGCTGCCAGCGCGCCGCGGCCGCTCGTCGCTCCTCCACGGGACGGCGATGTTTCGACCGCCGCAACAGGCCGAGCCATGCCCCCACCCGCTCGAGAGCCGAGGATCGGGTGGCCAGCCAGGCCAAGAAGGCCAGGAAGATCAAGATCACCACCGAGATCACCACGAGCGGCCAGAAGTCGGCGAACGCACCCCGCTCGATCGACACCACCACGATGACGTTCACTGCCGAGATGAGGAGGAACACCAGCACGGACGTCCACTCGGCGAGGGCGAGGATGAGGGCGATACGCCGCCCCGGGACACCGCGATGGTTCAAGTACGACGCACTCAGGGCGATCCCGCCAGCCGGCGCTGCGGGTGCGAGTGGCCCGAACCCGGAGAGGATCAAACCGACTCCGAGCGCCTGGCGACTGCTGAGGACGTCCGGTCCGACGAGATGGCGGATCTTGGACCCGAGGACGAAGTAGCTGCCGGCCTCGAATGCCACCGCCGGGATCAACCATCGGAGGTCGACCTGGCTCAGCGCGTCGCGGGCTTCAGCGAGGCCGCCGGCGGCGCTCACGGCCACCCAAGCCGCCAACACCCCCACGACCAGGCCGATGAGCCAGCCCAGAACGGTCAGGCGGCGTAGCGGATGATCGGTGCTCATCGGGTCGGCACGGTTCATGTGCCCCCATCATCGGTCATCGTTGCCGATTTCCCCAGTAGCGAACGGCTTTCGGCCTTTACGGGGACGTTGGTGGACCGATGGAGAGGCAATGACCGATGAGCGGACGAGTGGTGAGGCGAGCGCGCCCGAACCGTCCGCGCCGGGATCGTCCGCGTCGGGCGACATCCGTGACGCCGTGGTGTCGGCCTCGCTGGTAGAGCAAGCACGCGAGCGCGCTCGCGGCGCGCGCCAGACGTCCGATCGGATCTCGGCGTTGATCACTGCGGGCGGATTCTTGGTCGTCATGAGCATCTGGCCGCTTCTCGCCGAGGCGCGCCCAGCGCTCTTGACGATGCTCGCGTGTATCGCGGTGCACGCCATGGCATCGTCGGTGGAGTTCGAGATCGGCCCGGGATCGGCCATCCCCACCACTCCAGTGTTGTACGTCGCGGCCTTCCTCCTTCCCCCGTCCGTGCTGCCCCTCGTGGTGTTCTGCGGTCTGCTCACCTCCTCGTCGCTGGCGCGCCTGCGCGACCCCAGTCGGCGTGAGCGACTCGACGTCCTGGCAGCCTCGGCGTGGCATTGCGTGGGACCGGCCGCCGTGTTCGCGCTGGCGCACGTGACACATCCCGCTCTCGATGACCTTGGCATCTACGCGTTGGCCTTGTTGAGCCAGCTGGCGCTCGACGCGATGTCGTCGTGGATCAGGAACTGCTACGGCCTCGGCGTACCGACACGCCGGTTGTTCGACGCCCTCGCGTTCACGTTCCTCGTCGACGTGCTGCTGGCTCCGCTGGGCATCGTGTGTGCGCTGAGCGACGACCGGACCGCAGCACCGCTGCTCTTCTTGCTGCCGCAACTGGCGTTGCTCGCGATCTTGCAGCGCGATCGCCGTCGCCAGGTCGACAGCGCGGTGCTGCTCGGTCAGGCCTTCGTCGAGAGCTCCGACAGTGCTCGTCGCGACGCGCTCACCGGCCTTCGTAACCGGCTGGCGTGGGAGGAAGGACTCGTGCAGGCCCGCAACGCCGGCGAGGCAGTGGGCGTCGTGCTGCTCGACGCCGATGGGCTCAAGATCGCCAATGATCATCACGGCCACGAGATGGGTGACCGGCTGCTCAGCGCCATCGCGCAGGCCATCTCGGCATGCACCGCGGACGATCCGAGGGTCACCGCTGCGCGCATCGGCGGTGACGAGTTCGGCATCTTGGTGCGTGGGCCCCGCGCGGCAACGACCGCTGAGTTGGCCGAGCAGGTGCGCCGCGCGCTCGCCACTGCAGAGGCTCTCGACGGCGTGGTACCGGTGGCCGCTTCGCTCGGCTACGCGACGGCACCGGATCCGTCGGTACTCGATGAGACGCTGGCTGCCGCCGATCGCAGTGTGTACGTCGACAAGGGCGAGCGGCGTCGCACGCGCTGAACGCACGACGCGACCAGACATTCGTCAACGGCGTTCTACTCGCGAGACCGGTGGTCGTGGTGGATCGAGGTCAGAGCAGGAACTGGATGGCGATGATCTTGGCGATCATGGCCACCGGGAACACGAGGGCATAGGCCTCCCCCACGCGATCGTCTCCCCGGGTGCGATCGAGCGCATAGGACAGCGCGGCCGGCTGGGTCTCGATCCCGGCGAACCCTCCCGCGATCGAGGGCACGTCGTCGCGATGCACCACCAGCTCGATCACCAACGGAACAACCGCCGCGAACGCGGCGGCGAGCACAGTGCCGGCCAGCACCAACTCGGCGCCGCGGCGGGTGGCAATGGCGTCGGCGAACGCCGTTCCCGATCCGAGACCGGCGGCGGCGAGGAACATCAAGATGCCGACCTGGCGCAGCACCAGGTTCGCACCGTGCGGGAGCTGCCAGGTGACCGGCCCCGTGCGGGAGATGACCCCGAGCGCCAGGCCCACCACGAGCGGACCACCGCCGGGTCCGAGCCCAGCGTGTACGCGCCCAGGCAGCGCGATCTCGATGGTGCCCAGGCCCAGCCCGGCCGCGATGCCGAGCGCGAAGCCCACGCCGTCCACCTCACCGAGCCGCCGCTCCGAGTCGCCGAGCAGGCGGGCCACCTCGGCGATCCGCTCCACCGGGCCGACAACGCGCACCCGGTCACCGAGTTGGAGCATGGTGTCGGGCGTGGCGACCATGTCGGTATCGCCTCGACGCACCCGGGTGGCCGTGACACCGAAGGTGGGACCGAGGGCCAGTTCGTCGAGCCGTCGACCGGCGATCTTGCGGTTCGACACGGCGATGCGGCGGAAGTCGAACAGCGATCGATCGAGCGGCAGATGTCGATCGCTGCGTTCCCCGATCTCGTTCGACAGTCGGGCAACGGCGTCGGGAGGACCGAGCACCACCACACAGTCACCTCGCTGGAGAATGCGATCGTCGGTGGGCAGAGCGACATCGCCAGAGTGCTCGACCCGGCTCACGACCACACCGGGATGCGCAGCGAGGAGGTCGATGAGGCGAACGGTGAGATCGCGCGAGACGCGCACCGTCCAGTTCACGATGTCACCGATCGGCTCCGGCCCCGGATCGAGCCGGACCGGATGCGGGAGACGACGGCCGACCAGCAACGTGATGACCACGAGCATCGACACCACAGCGGCGGGATAGGCGAGCGAGTAGGCGACCACAGGGTCACCGTTGTCGAGCCCTTTGGTGGCGGCTTGCAACGCGGGCGTGTTGGTGGTCGATCCAGCGAAGAGCCCCGCCCGGTCGGCGGCGTCGAGACCGAGGGCCGCCGCCATGGCCCAACAACCAGCAGCCAGTGCGGCTACCAGCGCGATCGTGGCCGCCACCAAACGGGCTCCCCCGCGCCTCACGCTGGCGAGGAACGTTGGCCCCGACGCCAAACCGATGGTGTAGGTGAACAGCACCAGCCCCAACTCACGGAACAACCCCAGTCCGCTGGCCCTGCTGAACCGCGCATCGACGGCACCGACGCCGAGGCCGGCGAACAGTGCGGCCGCGGGGCCCAGCGAGATGCCCCGCCACATCACGCTTCCGGCAGCAGCGCCGATAGCCATCACCACGAACACCAGCAGCACGGGGTCCTCGGCGAGCGTGTCGATCACCGACCAACCCTAGGTGCGCGCCGAGGTCCCATGACGTTCCCACCGGTGACGTTCGCGTTGCGGCTCGCTTTCGGTCGCCTGCGAACCCTGCCCAGTACGTTTGGCACGGGCCGGAGAGACCGGCGCAGTGTGCGGCCTCGGCCGCCCAAGGGGAGGACTCATCATGGGTTTGCTGGACGGCAAGGTTGCCATCGTCACCGGTGCAGGTCGCGGGATCGGCCGCGGTCACGCATTGCTGTTGGCCAAGGAGGGCGCGTCGGTCGTGGTGAACGACCTCGGCGGCGATGGACGCGGTGAAGGCTCCGACCTCACACCTGCGCAGCAAGTCGTGGCCGAGATCGAGGCAATGGGCGGACGTGCGGTGGCCAACGGGGCCAACGTCGCCAACTGGAAGCAATCGGAGGAGATGATCGCTCAGGCCGTCGAGGTGTTCGGTGGTCTCGACATCCTCATCAACAACGCCGGCATCTTGCGCGATCGCATCTCGTTCAACATGTCCGAAGAGGAATGGGACGTGGTGGTCGAGGTGGTCCTGAAGGGCTGCTTCGCTCCGGCCCGTCACGCCGCGGCCTACTGGAAAGCGCTCAACAAGCGCACCGAACAGCCGGTCAACGGTGTGATCGTGAACACCTCGTCGGCCTCTGGGCTCTACGGCAACAGCGGACAGGCCAACTACGCGGCGGCCAAGATGGGAATCGCGGGCATGACCATCACCATGGCACGAGAGCTCGAGCGCATCGGCGTTCGGTGCAATGCCATCGCTCCCACAGCGGCCACCCGCCTGCTCGGCACGGTCCTCAAGGATCTGCCCGAGATCCCGGAGGGTCAGCACAATCCTCTCGATCCCAATCAGATCGCGCCGCTGGTGGTGTGGCTGTGCACCGAGCATGCAGCCGGTATCACCGGTCAGGTGTTCGCGGTGAGCGGCGCGCGGATCCAGCTGGTGAAGGGCTGGCATCCGGTGACGCAGATCGACGCTGGCGACGAGGACTGGACCATTGAGCGCATCGAGTCATTGCGACCGAAGTTCCTGGCGGACCATGATCTGGGCCTGCCGGAATTCAACCCGCAGCTCTGACCACCACGTCCCTCAGGCTGTCAATGTGAGTTGACGTGGCGCAGGTGTCCGAGCGATGCCTGCGCCACGTTCGCTCGCGGGTTCTGTCAGAGAGATGCCAACAACTCGAGGGTTCGTCGCTGATCGGTTGCGGGCCCGAACGGCACGGCAATGAAGTCGGTGAGTCCGGTGTCGCAAAGTGTGGCGATGCGCGAGCCGATGTGCTGCTCGTCGCCAATGATGGCAACGTCGGCCGGTCCCGCTGCACCCTCGCGATCGAGCATGGCTCGATATGACGGCAGCTGCCCGTAGTGGGCGAACTCGGTCGCTGCTGTCTCGCGTGCGGCATCGACATCGGCGGTGAGCAGGATCGGCAGCCCGGCGATGGTCCGAGGAACTGGCCGCTGTGCAGCAGCCGCCGCGGCATGGAGCTTGGGAACGATGTGATCGGTCAGGGTGTGCGGGCCAGTCATCCAGGTGATGGTCCCGTCGCCGACCGCGCCGGCCAGTTCGAGCATCTTGTCTCCCATGGCGGCCAGCAGGATGGGGAATGGCGTGGCGCCCTCCACCTGCACGGGCATGAAGGTCGAGGCGGTGAGCGTCTCGCCTCGAAAGCGCACGGTACCGTTGTCCCGAATGGCGATCAGCACGGAGAGGTACTCGCTCATGTGGCGGGCCGGCTTGTCGAACGAGTAGCCGTACATCTTCTCGATGACCGGCTTGTGGGACAGTCCGACGCCGAGAGCGAGGCGCCCGCCGATGGCGGCCTGCACGGTGAGCGCCTGGCTCGCCAGCATCAGGGGATGACGGGGGTAGGTGGGGACGACGGCGGTGCCCAGCTCGATGCCAGGTACCACGCGGCCCACCAGGGCCAGCTGGGTGAGGGCATCGGCGGCGAACGTCTGAGCCATCCACGCGGAGTGCAACCCGAGTTGCGCGAGGCCGGAGATGTACTCGGTCAGAGCGTCGAGGCCCAGGTTGTCGGTGATGATGACACCGATGCGAAGGTCGGACATGACGATCAGCCGAACCGGCCGCGGCCAGTGATGAGCGGAAGGTCGAACACCGACTTCACACCGTGGGTGGCGTTGACGACTGGCTCGATGGCGTTGATGGCTCGCATGGCAGTGATGCAGAAGCCGCCCTTGAGTGTGTCGCCGTCGTCGCTGATGAACTCGGTCTCGCACTCCATGCGCGGATCGCCGGAGATGACGACTCGGTAGCCGTCGTGACCGTGTGGGCGCGGCCAGTCGGGCGCCAGATCCTCGCGAGCTCGCGTGACATGGTGCAGGTTCACCAGGGGCTTGCCGCCCACCTTGCCGAGCACCGAGAAGCGCATGCCGGCCACCGTGCCCTTCTCGATGACTCGGCCCTGATACGGGAACGTCTCGGGCGACGGGAGCATCTCGTGGTGGGTGTCGATCTCGTCGAGCTCCACACCGAGCTGCTCGGCGATCATCGTGAGTACGCCACCCCATGCAGCGCGCAGTCCGTTGGGATCGACGAGCGGCGGTACGAAGTCGATGGGATGACCGAAGCCGCACTGATCGAACGCAACGCTGTCGCTCTGCCCGCCCGATTCGTAGATGGCCATCTCGTAGATGTCGATGGCGTCGATGCGGCGCGAGCAACCGCTGAGCACCACGGGGAGGTAGTCGCTGAAGAAGCCCGGATCGATGCCGGTCGAGAACAAACTGCTGCCGCCCTCGACACACGCAGCGTTCAACTTGGAGATCACATCGCTGCGGGCCGACGACGGATGGATGAGCGCACCCACCGACGTGGTGACGATGTTGATGCCGCCTCGCAAGATGTATTCGAAGTCGTTGATGGTGGCTTTCAGCCGACCGTGGGTGGTGGCGAAGTAGGCCACGCAGTCCGGGCGGGTGGCAAGGGCGGTTGACAGATCGTCGGTGGCGATGATGCCGGTGGGTGCGGTGCCGGCGATGTCGCCGGCGTCCTTACCCACCTTGTCGGGGTTGCTCACCACCAGGCCGACCAGTTCGAGATCGGGATGGTCGATGACCGCTCCCAACCCCTGCGCGCCCACGAATCCGGTGCCCACCACGACGACTCTGATCGACATCGTGCTCCCCCTCGGTGCGTTGCAGATGTGTGTGCGGACCATAGTGGCCGCGACTTGCCCCGACGCGTGTGGCATGGTCGTGAACGTCACCGTCGATGGAGGTGCCCGTGGCCAAGTTGATCTTCGCGTCGAACGTGTCGCTCGACGGCTGGACCGAGGACGAACACGGTGCTCTCGATTGGGCTCCACCGGATGTCGATGTGTTTGCGTCCATCACCGAGGTGATGGACGCGGCCGGTACCTACCTGTATGGCCGACGGATGTACGAGACGATGGCCCTGTGGGAGACCGAGCCATCTTTGGCGACGCAATCCGACCTGACGAAGCACTTCGCCGGCGTCTGGCAATCGGCGGACAAGATCGTCTACTCCACCTCGTTGACCGCGGTATCGACTCGGACGACCCGGCTCGAGCGCCACTTCGATCCCGACGCCGTGCGCACGCTCAAGAGCACCTCCCGTCGGGACCTCCTGGTCGGAGGCCCGACCCTCGCCGGTCAAGCATTCCGAGCGGGACTCATCGACGAGTGCATCTTGTACGTGTGGCCAGTGGTGCTCGCGGGGATGAAGCCAGCGCTGCAGTCCGATGCACGCCTCGACCTCGACCTCGTCGATGAGCACCGGTTCGACAGCGGCGTCGTGCGCCTCCACTACCGCGTTCTTTCATGATCACGTTCACGGGCGGGAACTCGCGGTCAGCGGCTGGCGTCTCACGGCCATGGATCGTCGACACTTCCTCACCCTCCCTGTTGGCCTCGCTGCGTTGGCAATCCTGGATGCCTGCGGTGACGACGGCGGGAAGGGCGAGTCGACCGGATCGAGCGCACCGGGACCCTCGGCCCCGTCGGCCATCGAGCCGGCCGCCGTCGGCGAAGCCCGATCTTCGCTGAGGCGGGCGCCGTCCGATCCGTCGAGCGGCACAAGGGGCGCCGACGCGGTGAATGCTCTGGGCGTCGACCTGTACCAACAGATCAGATCGAGCAGCCCGACGCAGAACTTCGTGTTCTCCCCCGCCAGCATCATGTTGGCTCTGGCCATGACCAGGGCCGGGGCGAGCGGCACCACCGCCGCCGAGATGGACGCAGT
>JBFWVD010000100.1:0-16281 GCA_050246915.1 Acidimicrobiia bacterium
AAGGCGAGTTCATGAACCGGGAACACGCGGGACACGGTTCTGCCCAACGGGCGCCGTAGACATCGGTCCCAATGACGAGCACCATGTGGGGCGACTACCGAGGGGTCGGGACGTGGGACGAGATGTTCGACCACGGCAAGCCTCGCGAGGGGTGCGAAGGTCTGCTCGAGCACCTCGTGGCGTTGGGGACCGGGATCGCCGAGCGGCAAGAAGCCGCCGACCATGCCATCCGAGCCATGGGCATCACGTTCACCGTCTACTCCGAGGCGGGCAACATCGATCGGGCGTGGCCCTTCGACGTGATCCCGAGGGTCATCACCACCCAGGAATGGGACAAGGTCTCCGCCGGCCTCACGCAACGACTCGTCGCGTTGAACCTGTTCATCGGTGACCTCTACGGCGCCCAGAAGGTCATCACCGACGGTGTGTTCCCGGCCGAGATGCTGGTCGACTCGGTGAACTTCCGTCAGCAGTGCATCGGTGTCACCCCGCCGCAGGCGACCTGGGCTCACATCTGTGGCTCCGACCTCGTGCGCGATGACGACGGCACCATGTACGTACTCGAAGACAACCTGCGCGTTCCCTCGGGCGTGTCCTACATGCTCGAGAACCGTCAACTCACCAAGCGCGTGTTCGCCGACCTGTTCCGCGATCTCGACATCCATCCCGTCGACAGCTATCCGAACGAACTGGCCTCGATGTTGGCGTCCCTGAGCCCACGTCCCGGTGAGACGCCGATGATCGTGGTGCTCACACCGGGCGTGTTCAACTCTGCGTACTTCGAGCACGCGTATCTCGCGCAACAGATGGGCGCTCAGTTGGTCGAAGGCGTCGATCTCGTGGTGGCCGACGACGATTGCGTGTACCTGCGCACGGTCGAAGGTCTGGTGCGCGTCGATGTGGTGTACCGCCGGGTCGACGATCTGTTCCTCGACCCCGAGGTGTTCCGGGCCGACTCGACGCTCGGGGTGCCTGGGATCATGCGAGCCTGGCGGGCGGGCAACGTCGCGCTCGTCAACGCTCCCGGTGCCGGTGTCGCCGACGACAAAGCCGTGTACGCGTATGTTCCGGATCTCATCCGCTACTACCTCGGCGAGGAGCCACTCATCGCCAACGTGCCCACATATCTCTGCAACGACGAGTCGCAACGTTCGTACGTTCTCGATCATCTCGATGAGTTGGTGGTGAAGCCAGCCAACGAGTCCGGCGGTTACGGCGTGTTCATCGGACCGCGCTCGACTCGTGGCGAGCAGGAGGAGATGCGGGCCAAGGTGAACGCCGACCCTCGCAACTGGATCGCCCAGCCCGTGGTGCATCTGTCCACCGTGCCCACGCTCAACGGCAACGAGATCGTCGCCCGCCATGTGGATCTGCGGCCCTTCATCCTGTCCGGCGAGCGCCCCTACGTCACCAAAGGCGGGCTCACCCGGGTCGCGCTGCGAGAGGGGTCGCTGGTGGTCAACAGCTCGCAAGGCGGCGGGAGCAAGGACACCTGGATCGTCGACCCGACCGTCGTGCGCGCCCGACCCGAGGGGCCCAGCCGATGACTGACGACAGCACGCAGCGACAGGCCCAGACAGGCGAGCCTGAACACCTCGACACAGATCACCTCGACGCTGAACACATCGGCACAGAACACGCCGACGCTGAACACACCGACGCTGAAGACGCCCTGCCTGAGGGGACGGACACGGACAAGGAGCACACCATGTTGCTGTCACGAGTTGCCGAATCGGTCTACTGGGCCGGGCGCTATCTGGAGCGAGCCGAAGCCACGGCCCGCCTGGTGAAGGTGCACACGGAGCTCTTCCTCGACATGCCCAAGTCGGCCGGCATCGGATGGACGCCGTTGCTCGCCGTGACCGGGACGCACGAGGCGTTCACCGACGGTCACACGGTGGCCGATGAGGACGAGATCATCCACTTCATGTGCGGCGATGAGGCCAACACGTCGTCCATCATCTCCTCGGTCATCAGCGCCCGCAACAACCTGCGAGTGGCCCGGGCCCTGTTGCCTCGTTCGTCGTGGGAGATCGTCAACGAGTTGTTCCTCATCACCACCGGCAGCCCTCGGCGCGCCGTGGATCGACGGACTCGCCTCGATTGGCTCGGCGAGGTCATCCACCGTTGCCAATGGCTTTCGGGGCTGCTGGCCGGATCGATGAGCCACGACGACGCGTTCTGCTTCCTCGAGGTGGGCCGCTTCCTCGAACGGGCCGACATGACCACGCGGGTCATCGACGTGCAGGCCGGCATCTTGCAGGCCAGCACCGACGACACGCGGGCGACGTTCGCCGATGTGACGTGGGTGAGCGCGCTCAAGTCGGTCGGTGCGCATCAGATGTTCCTGCGGACCGCTCGCACCGGCATCTCCGGTACCGAGGCCATGAAATTCTTGTTGACAGACCATCGCTTCCCCCGGTCGGTGGAGTTCTGCTTGGTCGAGTTGTCGCGTGCCCTGCTCGAACTGCCTCGCCACGAGTTGGCGATGGCGGCGTGCGCCGACGCACAACGATTGCTGGAGGACACCGACCTCAGTTCCCTCACACCGATCGGTATGCACGAGTGCGTCGACGGGCTGCAGCAGGTCCTCAGCACCGTCCATGAGGAGCTCGTCAGCAGCTACTTCGACATGACCTTCACCACCGAGCTGCTCGCGTCGGCGTGACCATCCAGATAGCGATAGAGCACGCCACCCGGTATCAGTTCGACCGACCGGTTCGGGCCTTCCCCCACATCGTGCGCCTGCGACCGGCGCCACACTGTCGAACGCCCATCACCGCGTACTCCTTGCAGGTCGAGCCGGGTGATCACTTCATCAATTGGCAGCAGGATCCCTTCGGCAACCATCTGGCCCGCCTCGTGTTCCCCGAGCCGATCACCGAGCTGTCGTTCACCGTCGACCTGGTGGCCGACATGACGGTGATCAACCCGTTCGACTTCTTCGTCGACGAGGACGCTCGCACATATCCGTTCCGCTATGACCGGGCGTTGGCCCGTGGCCTCGGCCCGTACTTCACCCCGATGGATGCCGACGGGCCACTGCTGCTCGATTGGGTCGCCGACATCGGCCACGAGGACATCGAGCCGGTCAACATCGTCGACTTCCTGGTCGAGGTGAACGGCCGACTCCATCGCGACATCGCCTACTCGGTACGCATGGAAGTCGGCGTTCAGGCACCTGAGCACACGCTCGAGCGTGGCATCGGCTCGTGTCGTGACAGCGCCTGGTTGTTGGTACAGATCCTGCGTCGCCTCGGTCTGGCTGCCCGGTTCGTGTCCGGCTATCTGGTGCAGCTGCGCACCGACGTCCCCGCGCTCGACGGTCCCGCGGGACCCACCAGCGACTTCACCGACCTGCACGCATGGGCCGAGGTGTTCGTTCCCGGGGCCGGTTGGATCGGACTCGACCCGACATCGGGTCTCATGGCGGGGGAGGGGCACATCCCACTTGCCTGCACCCCCGAGCCCGACAATGCGGCGCCGGTGACCGGCGCGGTCGAGCCGTGCGAGACGATCTTCAGCTTCCACAACGTCGTGCGCCGCATCCACGAGGACCCTCGTGTCACGCTGCCGTACGACAGCGATCAATGGCATCGCATCGACGCGCTCGGTATGGCGGTCGATGAACGACTGCGCGCTGGCGACGTGCGTCTGACCGTTGGTGGTGAGCCGACCTTCGTGGCCGTCGACGACATGGAGTCCCCACAGTGGACCATCGCCGCGGACGGCGCCGACAAGCGGGCTCGGGCCAGCGCACTGGCCAGCCGTCTGCGCGATCGGATGGCGCCGGGCAGCGTGACGCTGCACACCCAGGGGAAGTGGTACCCCGGGGAGCCGCTGCCGCGGTGGGCGTTGGAACTGGTGTGGCGGGCCGACGGCACCGCGCTGTGGAGTGACCAATCGTTGCTGGTCGACCCCTGGACACCTACCGCCGACAGTGCGGCGTCAAGCTCGATTGACACTGATGCGGCCCGGCTGGTCGGTGAGCTTCGTGACCGCCTCGGTCTACCTCCCCACGTCGTGCTGGAAGCGCACGAGGACCCCTTGCACGCGTTGCTCGCCCAGGTGAGCGCGCCGCTCGGTGAGCGCCCCGGGGAGGTCCACGACGCGCTCGTCGACACCCGGCGCGCGCTGTCCACCCTCAGCCAGCTCGATGGTCTCGACTCCGACACCGTGGCCGGATGGGTCATGCCGCTGCATCGTCGAGCCGGGTCGACACGGTGGGCGACATGTCGCTGGCGGTTCCGCCGCGGTCAATTGTTCTTGCTCCCCGGCGATAGCCCGTTGGGTCTGCGACTGCCGCTCAACGCGGTGAGCTGGACGCCACCCAATCCGGTGTTCGAGCGCTCGCCGTTCGAGGACGTCGACGACCTGGCCAGCCCCGAGGCGCTGGCCGCAGCGACCGGGGAGGCCGAAGAGGTCGAGACCGATGGAGCGCCGACCACCGCGCTGTGCGTGCAGGTCCGCGACGGCCTCATCCACGTGTTCCTGCCGCCGTTCGAGCGAGCCGAAGACGCCGCCGAGCTGCTGGCCGTCATCGAAGCAGCCGCTGCTGCCGCGGCGGTGCGCGTCGTGCTCGAGGGCTACGGCCCACCGCGTGACGAGCGCCTGCGTCATCTCCTCATCACCCCCGATCCGGGCGTGATCGAGGTGAACGTGCAACCCACCTCGACATGGCCGGAGCTACGCGATCTGGTGGAAGGGCTCTACGACGATGCCCGGCACGTGAAGCTGTCGACCGAACGGTTCGATCTCGACGGCGCTCATTCGGGTACCGGTGGCGGCAACCATCTCACCCTCGGGGGAGCGAAACCGGCCGACAGCCCGCTGCTGCGACGCCCCGATCTGCTGCGCAGCATGATCACCTACTGGCAGCATCATCCGTCGCTGTCGTACCTGTTCTCGGGTCGCTTCATCGGCCCCACCTCGCAGGCTCCCCGCGTCGATGAGGGACGGCCGGAGAACCTCTACGAACTCGAGATCGCTTTCGCCGAGCTCGAGCGACTCGGCGACGACCCGCCGCCGTGGCTCGTGGATCGGCTGCTGCGCAACCTGCTCATCGACGTCACCGGCAACACCCATCGGGCCGAGTTCTGCATCGACAAGCTGTTCAATCCGAGCAGCGAGCGCGGCCGCCTGGGACTGCTCGAGATGCGCGGCTTCGAGATGCCACCCCATTGGCAGATGTCGCTCGTGCAGCATCTGCTCGTGCGGTCGTTGGTGGCCCGATTCTGGGACGAGCCGTATGAAGCACCGCTCATCCGCTGGGAATCGACGCTGCACGATCGGTTCCTGTTGCCGTGGTACGTCGCGCAGGACGTCGCCGACGTGGTCGACGATCTGCGCCGCCACGACATCGCCTTCGAGCTGGGGTGGATGGCACCGTTCCTCGAGTTCCGGTTCCCGCGCATCGGTCAGGTACACGTCGCTGGCACCACGCTGGAGTTGCGGTCGGCCATCGAGCCGTGGCACGTCCTCGGCGAGGAGCTGTCGGGCAGCGGCACCGCCCGCTACGTCGATTCGTCGGTGGAGCGGTTGCAGGTGCGCATCGAGGGCCTCGTCGAGAGTCGCCATCTCGTGACGTGCAACGGACACATCGTGCCGCTGCAACCCACCGAGACGCCGGGTCTGTTCGTGGCGGGCGTGCGGTATCGGGCGTGGTCGCCGCCGAGTGCGCTGCATCCCACCATCGACGCGCACGGTCCGCTGGTGTTCGACGTGATCGACAAGTGGAGCAACCGATCCCTCGGTGGCTGCACCTATCACATCGTCCATCCAGGTGGCCGCAACTTCGAACGCTTCCCGGTCAATGCCAACGAAGCGGAGTCGCGACGCGTCGCGCGCTTCAGCACCATCGGTCACACGCCCGGCCCGGTGGACCTGACCAGCGCCGGGGCCAGCGGCGCCAACGGAACCTCGGTGCTCACCGTGGATCGGGACTACCCTCACACCCTGGATCTGCGACGCACTCAGGTCATCGGCACTCGTGCCCAGGAAAAATGATCTCTTCGGACACCGATGTGACCCCCTCCTCGTTGATCGCCTCCTACCAGCCGCTGGCGGGAGTGCGCGACGAAGCGGTCGACGCTGAAGGTCGCATCCGTGAGCACTGGGCTCCGGTCAGCCACGTCCTCGACGAGCTGGGCATCTCGGAGTTGGTGCATCGCAACCGTCAGGCCCGCCAGCTGCTGGCCAACGACGGTGTCACCTACAACATCTACGAAGGTCGCAACCGCGTGGGGTCGAGCTGGAAGCTCGACGCGCTGCCCGTGCTCGTGGCCAGCGAGGAATGGGCTCGCATCGAACTCGGTGTCATCCAACGAGCCGAGCTCCTGAACCTCATCCTGTCCGACCTCTACGGACCGCGCGATCTCATCCGTCGCAACCTCATCCCACCCGAGCTCGTCTACGACCATCGCGGATTCGTACGGGCATGCGATCAGATCCGCATTCCGGGCGAGCAGCAGCTGTTCTCCTACGCGGTCGACGTCGCTCGCACCGGCGACGGTAACCACACGGTGCTCAGTGACTTCACACAAGCACCTTCTGGTGCTGGCTACGCGTTGGAGAACCGGGTCGTCGTGTCGCGCGTTTTCCCGAGCTTGTACCGCAACGCGCAGGTGCATCGACTGGCGCCGTTCTTCCGTGCCTTGCGCAGCTCGCTCCAGGCCCTCGTGCCGAGCGCGGTCGACGATCCTCGTATCGTGGTGCTCACCCCGGGACCGTTGGCGGAGACGGCGTTCGAGCACGCCTACTTGGCGTCCTACCTCGGATATCCATTGGTGCAAGGCGACGACCTGGTCGTGCGCGACGGCTGCTTGTGGATGCGCACGCTGGGGCGCTTGGAGCGTGTGCACGTCGTGCTGCGACGCGTCGACGCGTGGTTCTGCGATCCGCTCGAACTGCGGCCCGATTCACAGCTCGGCATCGCCGGTCTCGTCGAAGC
The DNA here is from genome assembly GCA_050246915.1 of Acidimicrobiia bacterium. Lineage (GTDB taxonomy): Bacteria > Actinomycetota > Acidimicrobiia > Acidimicrobiales > Ilumatobacteraceae > JBFWVD01. Next base: position 6,950 of record JBFWVD010000100.1, read on the forward strand.
CAGCCGGCTCGGGAACGTGAGCGTCGTCAACACCTTCGGCGCCGGTGTGCTCGAGAATCCGGGGCTCATCCCATTTCTGCCGATGTTGTGCGAGCGTCTCCTCGGCCAGAGCCTGCGCCTGCCGTCGGTCCCGACATGGTGGTGCGGCGACCGCTTGGGACTGTCCCACGTGCGGGAGAACCTCGATCACCTCGTGCTCAAGCGCATCTCGCGTCGGCGGGGACGCAACAGTCTCTTCGGTTGGGACCTCACACGAGCCGAGCGCGATGAGGTGCTACGCCGCATCGAAGCCCGCCCCCAGGAGTGGGTGGGCCAAGAGCCGATGGACCTCGGGTGCGCGCCGACGTTGACGCCATCTGGCCTCGAACCTCGCCGCACGACGCTGCGGGCATTCGCGGTGAGCCGCAAGGACTCCTACAGCGTGATGCCCGGTGGCCTCACTCGGGTGGCGGCCACGACCGAGTCAACTCGGGTTGCCAATCACGCCGGTTCGCTCAGCAAGGACACCTGGGTGATCGCGTCGGAGCCCGAGAAGCTCACCGGCTTCTGGCTCGACACCGGGCCGACCGTCACGGCCGTGGCACCAGCGGCGTCGATGTCGTCGCGTGCCGCGGAGAACCTGTTCTGGGTGGGCCGCTACGTGGAGCGCGCCGAAGCGACGGCGCGTCTGTTGCGGGTGGTCAACGACCGTCGAACCGAGTTCCATCACGGTGTGAACCCGGCGGGCACCGATTGTGTGCGACTGCTGCTCGAAGCACTGACCCATGTCACCACCACCTATCCCGGGTTCGTCGGCACGGGCGCCGACAAGCTGTTGTCGTCACCGGGAGCGGAGCTCAAGGCGGTCGTCACCGACTCGTCGCGGCCGGGAACGCTGGCCCACGCGCTGTCCCATCTGGTCACCGCGGTGCAGGCCGTGCGTGATCAGCTGTCGATCGACACCTGGCTGGTCGTCGGTGATCTCGAGCGGGAGATCGACGCATTGCGCGGCCCGGTGGCCGATCCGCCCGCCGCGGTGCAAGCCGCGCTGAGCCGCGTCATGGCGGCGATGCTGTCACTGGCCGGGCTGGCCGCCGAGAGCATGGTGCGCGACCCGGGCTGGTACTTCATGGACACCGGTCGCCGCATCGAGCGTGCCATCCAGCTCACGGCGCTGCTGCGGGCGACGCTCATCACCGAGCACGAGACGGCGACGGAGAGCCTCATGCTCGAGTCGGTGCTCACCGCGGCGGAGTCGATCATCACCTATCGACGTCGCTATCGCTCCCATGCGCAGGTCGAGACGCTGCTCGATCTGCTCATCGCCGATGCCGGCAACCCACGGTCGCTGGCCTATCAGTGCGATCGCGTCGCCGAAGACGTCACCAAGCTGCCGACCGAGCGAACGGCACGTCTCACCGAGTCCGAACGGATCGCCATCGAGCTGTCGACCTTGGTGCGCCTCAGCGACACCGCCGCACTCGCCGCCGTCGACAGCGACGGACGACGCGGTCAACTCGACGCCTTCTGCTTGCAGGTGCTCGAGCTGCTCATCAAGTTGGCCAACGCCGTCGACGGCGCCCACTTCACCCATCGGCCACCGCAGCGCTCGATGGTCGGTTGGCCGGCGCCCGATCCGGCGACGATCGACGATGTCGTGGGTTCCAACGTCGACAACGATGATTCGAGGGGCGACGTATCGGACGGCTATGGCTCGATCGGCGATGCGGGGCTCGACTCATGACCACCTACGAAGTGGTGCACCGCACCGAGTACCGCTACGAGTCCGACGTTTCCTCGAGCTACGGGCTCGCCTATCTCATTCCCCGCAGTGGCCAAGGGCAGATCTGTCGCTCGTCCATGGTCGACATCAGCCCCGGTGCCGGCGAGCATCGCAGCCACACCGACATCTTCGGCAACCAGGTCTTGTACTTCTCGGTGCACGCACCTCACCGCACGCTCGTGGTGACCGCCGCGAGCGTCGTGGACGTCGACGTGCCGCCCGGCGCGCTGCCCATGGTCGGATCATTGTCATGGGAGCTGGCCCGAGAGCAGTTGCGACAGTCCACCGATCCCGACGAGATCGAGAACCGACAGTTCCTCAGCGCTTCGCCCATGGTGGAGTTGAGTGATCGGGTCGCCGAGTTCGCCCGGCAGTCGTTCGCACCGGGGCGGCCGATCGTGGAAGTGCTCGCCGATCTCACCAGCCGCATCCATGACCAATTCACCTACAAGCCGGGCGCCACCACCATTGGCATCTCGCTCGACGCGCTTTTCGATGTGGGCAAGGGCGTGTGCCAGGACTTCGCCCATCTCGCCGTGGGATGCTTGCGCACGATGGGCATCGCGGCGCGCTACGTGTCGGGATATCTCGAGACCGATCCGCCCCCTGGGCGTCCGCGTCTGGTGGGTGCGGACGTGTCGCACGCATGGGCCTCGGCGTTCGTACCTGGTGTCGGCTGGGTGGACATCGACCCCACCAACGACTGTTTCGTGTCGGGCCGCTATGTGACCACGGCATGGGGACGTGACTACGCCGACGTCCCGCCGCTCAAGGGCGTGATCTTCACCGAGAGCCCGGGTAGCGAGCTCTCGGTGTCGGTGGACGTGCGCTCTGTCAACCCCGGTTGACGGCTCCGTCCAGAAGATAGTGACTGGGTCGCACTCGTCGCGTGCGGAGCCAGAACTCGATGGCCGAACCGGGCCACAACGTGTCGATGCGGCCGGACGGATCGTGGTACCACGCTCGGCAGCCCGTGGCCCACACCGTTCGCGTCAATCGTCGTTGCGCCTTCTCGTAGCTGCGACGCTGCACCTCGGGACGGACCTCGATGGACCGCGCCGAGCGGCGATCGAGCAGGCGCAGAGCAGCGACCGTCATCTGGATCTGCGCCTCGGCCATGAACACGATCGAGTTGTGACCGAGCCCGGTGGAGGGGCCGAGCAGCATGAACAGGTTGGGAAAGCCGGCGATGCAGGTCCCCAGATGGGTCGCCGCTCCATTCGACCAGGACTCGCGCAGATCCACACCATGGCGGCCGGTGACGACCAGTGGACCCAGGAAGTCGCTGGCGGCGAAACCCGTGGCCAGCACGATGACATCGGCGCGATGAACCGTCCCATCGGCGGCGGTCACCGAGTCCCGCTCGATGGATGCCACGCCATGGTCGACGACGGTGACGTTCGGTCGTTGCAGCGTCGGGTACCAGTTGTTGCTGATGAGCAGCCGCTTGCACCCCGGCTCATAGTCGGGTGTGAGTCGCGCTCGCAGGTGTTCGTCGGCCACCTGAGTCCGCAGCGACGCCTCCGCCCGCGCCCGGATGGCGCTGGCCAATGGACGTGAGCCATGGAACGCCAAGCCGATCACTTCTTGCCGGAGGAAGATCTTGGCTCGGTGTGCCCGCATGAGCATCGGGAAACGCTCGAACCGCCGACGGGTCCGTGTGTCGTAGGGCCGTTCGCGACGCGGCAGCACCCACGGTGGAGTGCGTTGGAACACCGTCACGTGATCGGCCACCGATGCGATCTCGGGCATGAACTGGATGGCGCTGGCACCGGTCCCCACGACGGCGACCCGCTTGCCCGAGAGATCGACCGAGTGATCCCAGCGAGCCGAGTGGAACATCGGGCCCTCGAAGCGCTCGGCTCCGTCGACGGCGCCGATCAACGGACGGCTGAGGGGACCGACGGCCACCACCACGGCGTCGAAGCGCGCCGACGTCACTGCCTGGCCGGCGCGCCGTGTCGTCACGATCCACGCCGACGCATCGTCGTCGAATGCCAGCGAGATGACCTCGGTGGCGAACTCGATCAACTCTCGCAGCCCGTACCGCTCCACCACGTCGTGCAGATAGCCGGCGATCTCCGGCTGACTCGGATAGGTGGCTGACCAGTTCGCGTTGGGAGCGAACGACAACGCATAGAGATGGGACGCGATGTCGCACGCGCACCCGGGATAGGTGTTGTCCCGCCACGTGCCACCGATGTCCTCACTCGCTTCGAACACCGTGACCGACGCGCCGAGCTCATCGCGCATGGCGACCGCGGCAGCGACACCGGAGAAGCCAGCGCCGATGACGGCAACGGTCCGCCGCGTCGACGTCACTCGCCGGGCTCCTCGCCGATCTCCTTCAGGGCAGCAGCAATGGCGGCACGGACTCGGCGGGCGGTGTCGGGACGCAGATGGGCCGAGTGCCCAGCCCCCGGGTTGCCCCGATACTCGATGACCAACTCGACGATCAGATCGCCACATCCGTCACAGTCGTCGAGCACCACCACCGACCATGCCGCCTGGGCGCGGTCCTCATCGTCGGAGTGATCGTCGAGGGAGAAGTCGATGGACCGGCGCATGGTCACAGTCAAGCATCCAACGCCCGCATCCAACGCTGGCAACCGATTCGGCGGCCGAGGACCGATGGCCGTCGAGCGGCGCGCCTATCGTCGCCACCGATGAGTTCGTCCCCACATCTGCCCGACACCCCCACGATGGCGGACCTGTGGCATCGAGCAGTTGCCGACCGAGGGTCGTCGGCGTTCTGCGACGTCATCGGCGGCCCGACTGTCACCTACACCGAGGCCGATGCATGGGTGGCCCAGTTGCGGTCGGAACTGGCGACCAGGGGAGTGGAGCGTGGTGATCGGGTCGCTCTGCAGGCCGAGAAGTCCCTCTCCGCAGTGGTCCTGTACCTGGCGTGCATCACCTCGGGCATCGTGCTCTTGCCGCTCAACACCAGTTACACCGAGGCCGAAACCGAGCCGATGCTGGCCGACGCGGGAGCGCGATTGGTGGTGCGTGATGGCGATGACCTGCTGTCGAACTCGGCGCAATCCCCAACAGGCCGCAGCGGCAGCGTCGTGTCGGTGGGACCCGACGAAGTCGCCACCCTCCTCTACACCAGCGGCACCACCGGCACACCCAAAGGCGCTCCGCTGACGCAACACAACCTGGCGGCCAACGCACTCACCTTGAAAGACGCGTGGGGCTTCACTCGCGACGACGTGTTGGTGCACGTGTTGCCCACCTATCACGCTCACGGGTTGTTCGTGGCCATCAACACCGTCATCGCCAGTGGCTGTTCGATGCGCTTCGCCGATCGATTCGACCCGGCACTCACGTCAACCCTTCTTGACGGGGCCACAGTGTTGATGGCGGTACCGACCCACTACACCCGATTGCTGGCCCACGACGGCTTCACCCGCGAGGCGTGTCGAACCATGCGGCTGTTCATCTCCGGCTCAGCGCCGCTCACCCCGCAAGCCCACGCCGAGTTCTTCGAACGCACCGGGCACGTGATCCTGGAGCGATACGGGATGACCGAGACCGTCATGCTCACCTCCAATCCGCTCGACGGGGAGCGACGGGCCGGGACGGTCGGACCGCCACTGCCGGGGGTGTCGGTTCGGGTGTGCGACGACGACGATCGGATCGTCGAGGCGGGCGAGACCGGCGCGGTGCAGGTGAGGGGACCCAGCGTGTTCGGCGGGTACTGGCAACGGCCCGAACTGAACGCCACCGAGTTCACCCCCGAAGGATGGTTCCGCACCGGCGACCTCGGCCGCTTCGATACCGACGGCTATCTCACCTTGGTCGGCCGGTCGAAGGATCTCGTGATCACCGGCGGCCTCAACGTCTACCCGATCGAGGTCGAACGGGTGCTCGACGATCTCGACGACGTCACCGAATCGGCAGTCATCGGTTGTCCCGACGCGGACTTCGGCGAACGCGTGGTCGCCGTCGTCGTCCCTCGCGCCGGTGCATTGGTCGACCCTGCCGCGGTCCGAGACGCGGCGCGGGACCGCCTGGCCGGTTTCAAGGTACCGAAGGTGGTGTACCTCGTCGACGAGTTGCCTCGCAACGCCATGGGCAAGGTGGACAAGAAGGCGTTGCGGGCCCGCTTCTGCCAGTGATGAGCACCGACCCGAGCCAACGGCGATGGCATCTCGTCATCCACGCCCTCGTCGCGGTGATCGCCACGGCACCGCTGGCCTGGAGGATCCACGACCGCCTCCCTCTCGGCCAGGAGCGTTCGGCGACGGTCGCGTACTTCAACCTGTGGAGTCTGCGATGGACGTCCAGCCAGCTGCCATGGCATTGGGCGACATGGTGGGACGCTCCGATCTTCTTCCCCTCGCGAGGTACGTACGCCAACAGCGAACTGCAGGTGGCCACCGCCGCGGTGTTCCGAATGCTCAGCTTCATGGCGAACGACACAACTGCCTATGGCCTCATCGTCCTGGGGGCGCTGAGCCTCAACGGGATCGCTGCCAACAGGTTGGCCCGTCGACTCGGGGCATCTCGTTGGCCGGCCCTGTTCACCGGCGTCCTCGCGCAGCTGTTGCCGTTCGTGTTCCACGAACTCGGCGTGCTGCAGCTCATCATGTTGTGGCCGGTGATCTTCGCCATCGACCGCCTCCTGGCGTGGTGTGAACGGCCCCGCGTGCGCGACGGTGCGCTCCTCGGTCTGTGGCTCGCGATCGCCTCGCTGACGTGCGGCTATCACGCCTTGTTGTTCGTCACCACGGCGGCGCTGGCCGCACCGCTCGTGATCAAGGCCTCGTGGTGGGAGCAACGACGCCAGCGGATCCTCGGTATCGCCGCCGCAATTACAGTTGACACGTCGATCGCACTGCCGTTCCAACTGGCCCAGCAGCGCCGATTGGGGACCATCCGGTGGACCGATGCCACGATCCGATCCGGTTCGGCCACCTGGCACAGCCTCGGCCCGAGCGGCTCCCACTGGCCTGGGGCCGTGTTGCTGGCATTGGCGCTGTGCGGGCTGGTCATCGGTCGCCACCGCCGCGAGGTCCGCTTTCTGGGGGCCATGGCGATCATCGCGACCTTGCTCGCCCTCGGGACGCGCCTGTCGGTGCTCGGCTGGCGTCCCTACGGCTCGCTCGTCGATCATGTCCTCGCGTTCGCTCGCATGCGTTCGCCATTCCGGTCCACTGCCATCGTCCAGATCGCCCTGGTCGCCTTGGCGTCCGTGAGCCTGGAGTCCCTCTGGCAACGACGTTCGCTCGTCCGGTTGGCGATGGTGGGCCTTGTCGTCGTGAGCCTCGTCGGACGCGATCTCGGCCCAGGTGAGCTCGTGACCCTCCCCGAGACCGATACGCCATGGATCGACTGGCTGCGCGCTCATCCCGGTGGGCCGATCGTGTCGCTCCCGGCAGCCGATGGATCCAACGTCGAGGCCTTCGAACCCACCACGGCAGCGATGCTGCAGGGTCTCGAACACGGCCACGCCCTCGTCAACGGCTATTCCGGCTTCTTCCCGGCCGATCACCGATCGCTCCGCAACGACCTCGCTTCGTTCCCCGATGCCCGATCGGTGAACGAACTGAGAACGCTCGGGGTGCGCTACGCCGTTGCCGACCTTGCGTGGTGGACCGCCAGACGCGACACCGATGCGCGGGCGCTGGGACTCACCATCATCTCCTCCGGCCCAGCAGGCGTGCTCATCGAGCTGTAGACGGGCAACACCCTCGGGAACCAACGCGTCCCGAGAGGCGACAACTCTCCCGGCATGGCACCAGGTGGCGGACGAGCAGCGGATCATCGACGGGGAGCCGCGCTCACCATGACGTCAGTGCGCTGCCGGCTCGGGTCCACTGTCGCTGTCGACGACGTCCACCTCGCTGTCGCGCCCGGGCAACACATGGCCATCACCGGGCCGAACGGCGCCGGGAAGTCGACACTGCTGCGAACCGTGCTCGGCCTCACCCGAGCCAGCGGGCAGATCTCGCTCGACGGGGCGATCGCAGTGGATCGACACGGCTGGGAGGCCCGACGGCGATTGGTCGCGTGGGTTCCACAACGACCGGCAACAGGTCGCTTTCCGCTCCGGGTACGAGAACTGCTCGCATCGAGCGGCGACCTCGACGCGGCGGTCGATGCCGCGGAGCGCCTGGGAATCGGCAATCTCGCCAACCGGCCGCTGCACACGCTGTCAGGCGGACAGCTGCAACGCTCATATCTCGCGCGCGGTCTCGGCCACATCGCCGCCGGGGCGCAGTTGTTCCTGGCCGATGAGCCGACCTCCGCTCTTGACTTCGAGACCCGAGATCACGTCGCGCACCTCCTCACCCAGATACCGATCACGACGCTGATCGTCACCCACGACGCCACCATCGCCGCGGCGGCAGATCGGGTAGCGGAGATGGCAGCGGGTCGGGTCCGGGAGACGGCATCGTGAACCTGCTGTTCGCCACCAACGATCTCGGTTCGCTCTGGGCCCTGCCGGCCGTTCAGCGCAGCGGCATGGCGCTGTTCATCGCCAGCATCGGGCTGCCCGTCGTGGGCGTGTTGATGATCGGGCTCGAGGTCATCCCAGCGCGTTTCGCCATCATGCACACCGCACTTCTCGGCGTGGCGATCGGCCTGGTGCTCGGGGTCGACCCAGTCCTGTGTGCATTGGCCGTGTCGGCGGCCGCGATGATGGCCATCGCTCCACTGGCCGGTCGGCCCGGCGGGTTGTCCGCGCCCATGGGGCTCCTGATGACCTTGGCGATCGCCGCCGCGTTGCTGGTGCTGTCGATCTCGGGTGTCAATGCCACTGGCGCCTTCGAACTGCTGTGGGGCTCGATCCTGGCGACGCGACAACGCGACGTGTGGCTCCTCCTCGCCATCACGGTGTCTGTGCTGGTGCTGTTCGTGGCGAAGCGACGCGACATCGCGCTGTTGCTGTTCGACCGCGAAACAGCATTGTGCGCGGGCGTCCGAGTTGGAGCGCTCACCACGACGTGCCTCGGGCTCACCGCCGTTGCCGTGGCGTCGTCGATACGCCTCACAGGAGCGCTGCTCGTCGACGCTGTGACCCTGCTGCCTGCTGTCGCCGCGCGCAACCTCGCCGGGTCGTTCACGTCGATGGTGGCGTGGGCGATCACGTGCGGTGTCATCGGCAATGGCATCGGCTTCACCATCGCCCTGTGGCTCGACCAGCCGCCAGGTCCGGTGCTCGTCATCACCGTCGCCGTGCTCGCCCTCGCGAGCTTCATCCCCATCCCCTCGGCCGACCGGCCGTCGTTCAAAGGAAACCTGCATTGACACGTCGACCCATAGCGTTACTCGTTCCTCTTGCCATGTCGGTGGCATTGTTCGCCTGCGGCGATGACGGAGGCTCAGGGTCCTCTACCGGCGTCACCCCAGCCGCACCGATCTCCGGTGCCACCTCGGCGCACGTCGTGGCGTCGACGACATGGACCGGCGCGTACGCCAAGCTGGCGGGCGCGACCGATATCGACGTGATTGCTCCGACATCGGTGCTCCATCCGCCGGACTACGACCCGAAGCCGTCCGATCTCGTGGCCGCGGCCGATGCTGACATCGTGGTGTACGCGGAGTTCGAGGGATTTGC
>JBFWVD010000101.1:0-16038 GCA_050246915.1 Acidimicrobiia bacterium
GCGTTCTACGGCTCCACCGGCAACCTCAAGCTCAACAGACCAGTGGTGGCGATGGCGGCACGGCCACAGGCCGACGGCTACTGGTTCGTGGCCTCCGACGGTGGCATCTTCTCCTACGGCGGGGCGCTGTTCCACGGGTCGATGGGCGCAACGGCGCTCAACAAGCCCGTGGTGGGCATGGCGCCCACATCATCGGGCAACGGCTATTGGCTGGTTGCCTCCGATGGCGGCATCTTCGCGTTCGGCGATGCCCAGTTCTTCGGATCGACCGGCGACCTCAAGCTCGTGCAGCCCATCGTGGGGATGGCGGCACGACCCCAAGGCGATGGCTACTGGTTCGTGGCTGCCGACGGGGGAGTGTTCTCCTTCGGGGCCGCACGGTTCTTCGGCAGTGCTGCCGGTTCGGCCACGAGTCCGGTGGTGGCCATCTCGGTGACACCGAGCGGCAACGGCTATCGCATCGTCACCGCCGGCGGCACCGTCTTCAACTACGGGGACGCCACCTGAGCTGTCGCCAGTCTGGCGCCGGCACCAGACTGGAGTCTGCGTACACAACGTGTGTCGAGAAACTCCAGAGTTCTCACAGTGCGCTGATGGGCTCATCACGAATCACAAGCTCGGACGAGTGCCCAGGACGTTCCCGAGACCGTGGCTCGCATCACCACCGGGAGCTTCAACGCAGACCCTGCCGGCACGAAGGCCGTCTCCACCACCGACCGGGCCACGCTCAAAGCGGCGCGGTCCGAGATCCGTCAGGCCCGACTCGTGCAGAGTCCCTGTTCTCGTTCTGGACCGGAGATGACTGTGTCGGCGGGACCCATGCGGTACAGGTCGACATGATCAACACCCCAACCGGGTGGTGTGCGGTTCTGCGAAAACGACGTGGGTCGCCGAGTGAACCTTCCCGAGTCCTGATCGGGTCGAGCGCCTCGGAACTCTGGAGTCTGTGGGCACGCATTGTGTCCACAGACTCCACTCTGGCGCCAGCGCCAGAGTGGCCATGTCTCAGAGGTTGGCGTGTCTCAGTCGAGGTTGATGCGGTGCAGGACCTCACGGCCGGCGCTCTCGCCCACCTTGATGAGTTGCACGGCGATCTCCGACAGTTGTTCGCTGGCGGAGCGCAAGGTGGGCGGCAACATCTCTTGCACGTCGTTCACGACCTTGCTGATCTCACCGCGGCGGATGTTGATCTCGCGGGCGGCGAGGACGCCGAAACCGACACCGAGGTAGAGGCCTTCGGTCGCCAGCTTCTTGGCGGCCTGGGTGAGCTCGTCGATCTGCGGGGGGAGCGTGGCGGTCATGATTCCTCCAGATGCGGGGGTTCTCGCTGTGCTGGCTCGCACGCTTGCAAGCTACGGACGAGTGCTTGCAAAAGCAAGCACTCCTCGGCGGTCGCCTGTCACTCGGAGGCGCCACTCGAGGTTGTCCCTCGACCCTGTCGCTCGAAGACGGGGCCTGTGCCCGGGCGTCGTCGCCTCGTGGGACTAGCGTCGTCTCGATGACCACTCACACCGAACCGGTGCGCACCGTCGCGCCCCCGGTGGTCGCGGTGGTGGTCACCCACGATCCTGGGGCCTGGTTCACCGAGACGCTCGATTCGCTCGCTGCGCAGGACTATCCCGCCCTGTCGGTGGTGGTCATCGACGCCGCTTCCAGCGTCGACCCGTCGCCGCGGGTGCACACCATCTTGCCCGGGGCCCTGGTCAGGCGCTTGAAGGGCAACGAGGGGTTCGGCGCATCGGCCAACGAGGTGCTCAAGTTGGTGGAGGGCGCCGCCTTCTTCCTGCTCTGCCACGACGACATCGCACTCGAATCCTCGGCGGTCCGCTTGCTGGTCGAGGAGGCCTATCGCTCGAACGCTGCGGTGTGCGGCCCCAAGCAGGTGCGATGGGACGATCCGAGTCGCCTGGTGTCGGTGGGGGTCGACGTCGATCGCGTCGGTCATTGCCTGTCGGTGTGCGAGGCCGGGGAGCTCGATCAAGAGCAGCACGACGCCGTGCGAGACGTGTTCGTGGTGGCCGGTGGTTGCCAGCTCGTGCGGGCCGATCTGTTCACCAGCCTCGGCGGTTTCGATCCGGCCATCACCTTCTACGGCGACGATCTCGATCTGTGTTGGCGGGCCCATGTGGCCGGGGCGCGGGTGCTCATCGTGCCCAGCGCTCGTGTGCGCCATCGCAGCGCGCTCGAGGAACGCAGGCCCGATCTCGATCGCACCAGCCTCGTCGCCCGCCATCGCCGTTTGGTGCAGCGCTCCACATCGTCGGCCGGTCATCGCTTGCGGGCGGTGCCGGGCTCGATCGTCGGCACCATCGGAGAGGTGCTGGGCCCGCTGGTCGGCCGTCGATTCGGTGAGTCACGCGCCGCGTTCGGCGCGCTGGTGTGGTCGTATCGCCAAGGCGGTCAGGTGCGGCGCCGTCGTCGCTTCGTCGCCGAGCATCGCGCCGTGTCCGACGGTGAGGTGGCCAACCTCCAGATCAGCTCGATCGATCGCTTCCGACGGGCGCTGCGTGCCGGGAGCGATGCCGACGATCGTTTCGGCACGGTCAGCCGGCTGGCCCGACGGTTCATCGATCAGATGCGCGGTGACGAGAACCGCGTGGCGCGCACCTTGGCTGTGGTGCTCGCGGTGGTGTTCGTGGTGGCCGCCCGCGATCTCATCCGCGGCGGTGTGCCCGCCATTGGCGAGTTCGGTCAGTTCCGTCGGTCGGCCTTCAGTCAGCTGCGTGACTATCTCGACGGGGTGCGTTCCACCGGCCTGGCACCGACGGGAACGCCGTCAACCGGAGTTGCGCTCCTCGGCATCGTGTCGCTGTTGTGTGGTGGGGCGCTGGGACTGGCGCGCACCGTGTCCGTCATCGGGCCGCTGGTGCTCGGATGGATCGGTGTGTGGGTGTCGAGCCGGTTCCTGGGGAGCGCCTCGGCGCGGGCCGCCGCGGTGGTGGCCTATGTGGTGAACCCCTTGCCCTACAACGCGATCGCGCAGGGCCACTGGGGTGCAGTGGTGGTGTACGGCTGCCTGCCGTGGATGGTCGCCCCGGTGTTCGACGCCGCCCGACGCGATCGACGCGATCCGTATGGTTTCGCGGCCGAGGTGGGTGGATGGGACGACGTTCGGCTCATCGCCCGCTCTGGTCTGGCAACGGCAGTTGCCATGGCCTTCGAACCGCTCGCGGTGGCGCTGCTGGCGATGGTCGTCGTTGCCATCGTGATCGCGCTGCTGGTGGCCGGACGGTTGCCGGCGTTGTCCGGCGTGATGCGCGTCGGAGCCGGTGCCGTGGTCGCCGCGCTGGTGCTGAATCTGCCATGGACGATCGCCCTCGCCCGGGGCACCTCGGCATGGTCGGCGATCGGAGGCGTCAAACCCGCAGCCCCCGGTGGTCTCGATGCCTACGAGGTCCTGCGGTTTGCCACCGGGCCTGTCGGGGCCGGTGTGCTGGGGCTGGCGCTGTTGCTTCCGGGGCTGTTCGCCGTGGTGGCGGCGCGGGCCGAGCGCATGACCGAGGCCATCTGGTGGTGGGCCATCGTCACCGGATCGGTGACCATCAGCCTCCTGGCTCAGCGCGGCGTCATCTCCCGTCCGATCGGTCCGGCCGAGCTGGCGCTGGCGCCCGCTGCGCTGGCCCTGGCCATGTTGGTGGGCGTCGCCATCATCACCTTCCGCTCCGACGTGAGCGGCACCCGATTCGGCATCAACCAACCGCTGGGCTTCATCTGTCTGGCCGGTGCCGTGCTGGCAGTTGTCCCACCTCTTGCCGCGCTCGGCGATGGAAGCTTCGGTCTCCCCGGTCGCGATTTCGATCGGACGTTGGCCTTCCTCGATCAGAGCGGCCAGGCCCGCACTGTGTGGATCGGCGATCCGGCCAGCATGCCGGTGGGTTCGTGGTGGATGGCCGATGGGTTGGCGTGGTCCATCACCGACCGTCCGCGCACCGATGTGTCCACCCGATGGGCCGCCGCGCCCACCGACGACGACATGCGGGTCAAGGAGGCCTTGAACCTCGCCGGAGCCGGCGACACCGTTCGATTGGGTCGGCTGCTCGGCCCATCGGGGGTGCGCTATGTGATCGTGGCCCGTCGCGGCGGGCCGGCGCTCAGCGGCGCCGAGGAGCATCCGGTGCCGGCCAGCTTGGCCGACGTGTTGGCCGCGCAATTGGACTTGCGTCGCGTCGACATCGACGACGCCCTCGTCGTGTACGAGAACACCAGTTGGATCCCGGTGCGTGCCGCGCTCAGCGCCGGTGCGTTCGAGGCCAGCAGCTCGGCAGGTCCCTCCAGCCTGGTGACCTCCGACGTGTCACGGTCGGCGCCAGTGCTCTCGGCGTCGGGCCGACGCTTCGTGGGCCCGGTGCCCGCTGGCAGCACGCTGTACCTCGCGCATCCGTTCTCGAACGACTGGAAGGTCTCGGTGGATGGTCAGCGGATCGATCCGCAGCCGGCGTTCGGCTGGTCGGCCATCTACTCGGTGCCCCTGGCCGGTGAGGTCACCGTCGAACGTGCGACACCGTGGGCCCGTCGTGGCGCCGTGGCCGCGCAGGCGTTGGCGTGGTTGGTGGCGATGGTGCTGGCCAGCCGGACCGCCCGTCGACGTTTGGCACCAAAGCAGACGTTGTCAACTCACATTGGCAACGTCGCTCTCGCGTCCTATGGCGATCACGTGATGGGTCATGGCGGAGTGCCCGCTGCGGTGGCCACGGCTGCGCTGGCGGTCGATGAATGGCCCAGTGACGGTTGGGCGGTGGAGCCAGGACCGACGGTCGATCCCGGCGTGTTGCCGTGGGGTGCCGCGGTCGAGTCGCCGGTCGATCCGCTGTGGGATGAAGCCGACGCGCAGGAGTCCGGAGAGATCCTGGCCGTGTGGGAAGACCGTGATCTCGATGCCAGGGATCTCGATGCCGGGGATGATCGTCTCGAGGGTCCCCGATGATCCGGCGTGTCGTCGTCGGCGCGGTGTTGGCGGCCGGAGCGGTTGGTGCCGTGGTCGCCACCGATGATCCGGCGCGCATCGGTGCCGCGGCGTTCGGCTCGGCGGAGCCGCAAGTGCAGCCGGTGGTGCCAGCGGCGCGTTCGCTGGGGGTCACGTGGTTCTGTCCGGGGGCGCCGGCCAGTGCCGAAGAACCCGGTGCGATAGTGATGGCCAATCCCACCGATGTGGAGGTGCGCGCCGTCGTGAACCTGGTGCGCGCCGAGGGGGACACGGTCCAGTCCGTCGAGACCGTGGGAGCCCGGTCGACGTTGGTGCTCAACCTGGCCGAGCGAGCGCCATCCACCTTCACCGCGGCGATGGTGGAGACCCGCTCGGGGAGCTTGGTCGTCGAGCAACGAACCGTCACCAAGGTGGCCTCGGCATCGAGCCCGTGCGTGACCACCACCTCGGCCATGTGGCATTCCGCCGACGGCGCCACGTCCAAGGACGCGCTCTACGACCTGATGTTGTTCAACCCCTATCCCGCCGACGCGGTGGTGGACCTCGAGTTCTTCACCGAGGAGGGTCGCAACACCGAAAAAGGCATCTACATCCCCGCCGGATCACTCAAGGTCATCGACCTCGGCGAGCGGGGAACGCGTCGCAAGAACGAGGTGTCGGTGTCGGTGAGCGCAGTGGCCGGACGGGTGGTGGCGGGACGTCTGTTGCAGTTCGACGGGACCGGTGATCGCAGCGGCATCGTGTCGGGACCGCTGGCACCGGCGGCCTCGACGTCGTGGGTCTTCCCCGACGGCGTCAAGGCCGACAACTCGGTCGAGACCGTGGTGATCTACAACCCCAATGAACAGAGCGCGCAGGTGGAGATGCAGGTCTTCCCTGACGATGTCACGACGGTGCCGGCGCAACAGCTCATCACCGTCCCGCCCGGTGAGGCGCAGCGTGTGGAGATGTTCCGCGATGATCAGCTGGCGCCCGGTGCGCATCGCATCGTGCTCACCAGTGTCAACGACGTCGCTGTGGTGGCGGAGCGTGTCATCGACGAAGCCAAGGGCGTCAGCTCGACGTTCGGGTCCCACCTGGCGGCCAACCGTTGGTGGTTCGTCGACGGCAACACCGCGGCTAGCCAACGTGAACGGATCGTCGTGGCCAACCCCACCGGGCTGCCGGCCACCGTGACGTTGCGTGAGTTGGGTCCCGGTGGGCTCAAGGTCATCGCTGGAGCCGAGAACGTCGCCGTCGAGCCGGGCAAGTCGATGGGCTTCGATCTCGATCAGCTGCTCCCGGGTCGATCCACGTTGACCGTGTTGGTCGATGCCAGCGGACCGGTCATCGCCGAGCGCACCCAACGCGTCGATGGCGCGGTGGGTGGTCATCGCGTGCTCGGGCTGCCCGAGGCCGGTGTGCCGGCAGTGAGCCCCGTGGTGGAGCAGAACCTCGACCTCGAATCAGATCTGGGTGGTGATGAGAACCTGCCCCTCGACACCGGATCTGTCGATTCCGGATCTGTCGACACAGGATCCGTCGAGGGCAGCTCTCCCAACTCCGGTGCTCCGGGCACCGGTGGAGCGCCGAGCGTCACCGCTGCGAGCGGGTCCACCGCGGCGCCGAACTGAGAAGATCGCGTCGTGCCCATCGTTGTTGCCATCGCCGTCGCTGTGATCGCGCTCGTGGCCGCGTGGTTCATCCAACAGCGCCGCACGCCCGATGCTCCGACGCAGTCGGCGTGGCAGGTTCCCTCGCAACTGGATCGTGACGATTTCGCTCGGCCCGATGCGCCGTGGCTGGTGGCAGTGTTCTCGTCGGCCACGTGCGGCACGTGCGCCAAGGTGGTGGCCCAGTGCGCGGTGCTCGACACCCGCGAGGTGGCCGTCGACAACGTCGAGTATTCGGCCCGAACCGAGATTCACAAGCGCTACAGCATCGACGCGGTGCCCATCGTGGTGATCGCCGATGCTGCCGGGGTGGTGCAAGCCAGTTTCGTCGGACCCATGACCGCCACCGATCTCTGGGCGGCCATGGCCGAGGTGCGTGAGCCGGGCAGCACTCCCGTCAACCCCGATTGCGAAGGCAAGTCCCGGCCGCAGGCCGGCGCCGAACCGCACCAACACTGACGCCAGACCCGCCGCCCCACGCCCGCACCGACGCGGCATCGCACCCGAGCCCTCGCACGCCCCGCCCACGCGCCCGTCCCCCACGCCCGCACCGACGCGGCATCGCCCCCCAGCCCTCGCCCGCCCCGCCCACGCGCCCATCCCACGCTTCTAGGCACGAGAAGATCCCGCCACGGTACCTTTTGGTGCCTAGAACAGGGCTCGGGCGGCGGGGCACGGGCGGCGTGGCTGCTGGAGCGGCGGGACTGCGGGGCGGCGGGACTGCGGGGCGGCGGGACTGCGGGCGGCGTGGCGGCGTCGGTCAGGGCCAGACGGTGATGCGCTTGGCCCGCATCTGCTCCATCTCGTCGGCGCTGTATCCGAGCCGCGTCAAGATTTCTTGACTGTGCTGCCCGAGCAGTGGCGGTGCCCAACCGTGGCGACCCGGCGTCTCGGAGAAGTGGACCAGGTGACCGAACTGGCGGAACCGCCCGTAGGTCGGATGGGGATAGTCGGCCACCAATCCTGCGGCCACCAGATCCGACGCCTCGAACCAGTTGTCCGGAGCGAGCGGATCGGAGATCTCGACGGGCACGCCGGCCGCATCGAGCGTGGCGAACCACTGTGCCGCCGATCCAGAGCTGAACTGCTCCTCGAGGAACGCCCCCAACGCCGCGGCATTGTCAACCCGTGTTGCCCCTGGCTCGAATCGAGGATCGTCGCCGAGCGACGGGAACACCGACACCAGCGCGGCCCACTCGCGTTCGTTCAACACAGCCAGCGCGATCCACTCGTCGGTGGTGCGATACAGGCGATAGAGCGGGCTGATGCCGGTCTGCTGCTGGTCGAGTCGCGGACGTTTCGTCGGACCGTTGGGACCGAACCACACGTCGGAGTTGAAGTACATGCCGCCGTTCACGATCGAGGTGTCCACCAGTTGTCCCTCGCCGGTGAGATCTCGCCAATACAGCGCCATCAGCACCGCTACAGCCGAGAGGCACGCGCACGCCTGGTCGCACATCCCGAAGCGATACCAGACCGGCGGGTTCCCCTCGCCGCCCATCTCGTATTCGCAGCCGCACGACGACTGACCCAGTTGGTCGAACCCCGGCCAGTCGCGGCGCGGTCCGTCCGTGCCCCACATCGTGGTGTGGGCGTAGATGACCTTCGGGTTGAGCTTCTTGGCGGTGTCATATCCGATGCCCAGTCGCTCAGCCACCCCTGGACGCATGTTGTGATGGATGATGTCGGCGTCGCGCATGAGCCGATGGGCGATCTCGATCCCCTCGGGCGTCTTGAGGTCGACGGCCACGTCGTACTTGCCGCGCTGGCAGCCGTTGAACGGCTTGGTCACGTTGCGCATCTGATCGCCGTCGGGAGATTCGACCTTGATGACGGTGGCGCCGAGATCGCCGAGCAGCATCGGTCCGAACGGGCCGGCCAGGAAGTTGCCGAAGTCGATGACGGTGAGCCCCTCGAGGGGATGTGCCAGTGACCGGCCCGTCACCGCTCGTGGCACGCGAACCCCACCCGTGCTCGACACGGCACCGAGCACCTCGTCGGTGTGCTGTCCCACCAGGGGCTGTGGGCCCTGCACCATCGCGGGTTCCACGCCGTGCATGCGGAACGTCGGGCCGACCTGACGGGTGGGCCCGTGCACCGGATCGTCCACCTCGACGATGAGGCCGTTGTTGATGACCTGTTCGTCATCGAACGCCTCGAACGTCTGGCGCACCGGGGCGACCGCGAAATCGTTGGCCCAGAACTGTGTCAACAACTCTTGACGAGGAATCTTGCGGACTGCAGCGCGGATGACGTCCTCGGTGGCGGCCATGGCGGCGGGATCCATGGAGAACTCCCGTGGTTCGATGCCGAGGATCTCCCACAGTTTGCTGCGGTCTTTGCCACGTCCACCGGAGTTGTGCATCGAGTGGACCCACAGCCCATCCGCGCACTCGAACACGCCCATCTGGGCATGACGGGGGATGCCCCAGAAGTAGTCGCCCTCGTCCTCGACCTTCTGCCACAGCTGCGTGGTGAACGCCAGCACGCCTTGATACAGCGAGGTCTCGACCCATTGCCCGACCCCGGTCACCTCACGGGCGTGCAGCGCCGCGAGCACTCCGTTGAGGATCAGGAACGACGCGGCCATCGACGGGAGCGGGAGGTACAGATACGTCGGCCCTTCACGCCAGCCCGGTTGCTCGAACTGTTCCCCCGAACGAGCCTGTACCAGCAGGTCGTAGCCCGGCCGATCGGCGGCGTCGGTGGTGCGCCCGTAGCCGGTGAGCGAGCAGTAGATGAGGTCGGGGAACTCGTCGTGGATCGACGCGTAGCCCAGGCCCCACTCGTCCATGACCCCGGGACTGAACCCTTCGATGAGCACATCAGCGGTGGCCAGCAACTCGCGCAGCCGGGCGCGATCGGCGTCGAGATGCAGATCGAGCACAACGCTGCGCTTGCCCCGGTTCCACACCGTGTAGGCGTCGAGCATCCGCATCGCATCGCCGCCCGGCGGCTCGACCTTGATGACGTCGGCTCCGTGATCGCTCAGCACCATCGTCGCCAGCGGCCCGGCCACCCCCGACGTGAGATCCACCACACGCACACCGCGCAACGCGCTCATCGCTACCCCCAAGCTGTCCCCGCCTCAGACCGTAGCCACGTGCCACGGCCCAGACGCGACGGAGGTTCGGTCACTTTTCGCCGCCTGGCGGCAAGAAGTGACCGAACCTCCGGATGTGGCTCAGTTGCCGAAGTTCAGTTGATCGTGGAGCTGCTGGGGGCGGGGGACGAACCGGAACCGCCACCGGCCGGGCCGCCATCGCCGATCCCGTCTTGCACCAACCGGGCCACGTCGGCCCCGTCGATCGTCTCCTTGTCGAGCAGGGCGAGCGCCACCAGATCGAGACCCTGGCGATGCTGGGTGAGCAACGCAAGGGCTCGCTGCTCGGCCGTCCGCAGGATGTTGGCGACCTCTTCATCGATGATGCGAGCCGTCTCGTCGGAGTAATCGCGGGCCGAGCCCATGAGATCCTCACCGAGGAACACGTGCTGCTGCGACGCCCACGCCATCGGGCCGATCTTCTCGCTCATGCCCCATTCGCGCACCATGTGGCGAGCGAGCTTGGTGGACTGCTCGAGATCGTTGGATGCGCCGGTGGTCTGCATCTCGAACAGCAACTGCTCGGCCACACGACCGCCCATGGCCACACAGATGCGGTCTTCGATATAGGCCTTGGAGTAGGCGTGACGTTCTTGCGGCATCTGCTGTGTGACGCCGAGCGCCATGCCGGTGGGAAGGATCGTGACCTTGTGCAACGGGTCGGCGTTGGGCAGCACCGTGGCCAGCAGGGCGTGACCAGCCTCGTGATAGGCGGTCATGCGCTTCTCTTCCGCAGTGAGCACCATCGACTCGCGACGAGCACCCATGATGATGCGATCGCGAGCGGACTCGAAGTCGATGCGATCGATCTGCTTGGAGCCGCGTCGCACCGCGTAGAGCGCGGCTTCGTTGACGAGGTTGGCCAACTCGGCGCCGCTCATGCCGGGGGTACCCTTGGCCATCGTGTCGAGATCGGCGTCGGGTCCGAGGCGCTTGTCGCGGGAGTGGACCTTCAAGATGGCGAGGCGCTCGGTGTACTCGGGGAGCGGGACCACGACCTGACGGTCGAATCGTCCCGGGCGCAGCAGCGCCGGGTCCAAGATGTCGGGTCGGTTGGTGGCGGCGAGCATCACGATGCCTTCGCTCGTCTCGAAGCCGTCCATCTCGGCGAGCATCTGGTTGAGCGTCTGCTCACGCTCGTCGTGACCGCCGCCGAGGCCGGCGCCGCGCTTGCGGCCGATGGAGTCGATCTCGTCGATGAAGATGATGGCTCGGCCGAGCTTGCGGGCTTGCTGGAACAGATCACGTACGCGGCTGGCACCGACGCCGACGAACATCTCCATGAAGTCCGAACCGGTGACCGACAGGAACGGCACACCAGCTTCACCGGCCACGGCTCGGGCGATGAGGGTCTTGCCGGTGCCCGGAGGACCGACGAGCAGCACGCCCTTGGGGATGCGGGCGCCGACCTCACGGAAGCGCTCGGGCATCTTGAGGAAGTCGACGACTTCGGTGATCTCCGTCTTCACGCCTTCGTATCCGGCGATGTCGGCGAACGTGGTGGCCGGCTTGTCGGCCGAGTAGGTCTTGGCTCGGCTCCGACCGATGGACGACATGACGTTGCCCATCTGCCCTTGCTGACGACGCTGCAGCCACGCGAAGAACCCGATGATGAGCAGCACCGGCAACAGCAGCGGGATGAGGCTGCCCCAGAAGCTGGTGGTGGGCGTGTTGCCCTTCACGTCGACGCCGTTGGCATCGAGCACGGCGCGATCGGCCTGGGTGAAATCACCGGGGACGGTGGTGGTGAACTTCTTGCCGTCGGACAACACACCGGTGATGCCACCGGAGGAGTTGTTGTAGGTGATCTCCTCGACCTTGCCCTCCTTCACGCGGGTCATGAAGTCGGAGTAGGTGATCTTGTCGCCGTTGGAGCCCGAGAACAGTGACGAGGCCGACAGCGCGAGGAGAACGGCGACGATGAGCACGGGCACGGCCCAACGTGGCATGCCGCTCTTGGATGCCTTCATCGATGACTTGTTCTTCGAACCGGAAGGTCCTCCCGTTCGCTGGCCGCTGGGCGGCGGTGGCGGCGGAGGAGGGGGGAGCTGACTCATGGTGGCCATGCTAGGGGCCGGGATGCCGCGACCGGCGGTCGCTGCCCCGATAGCGTCGTGTCGTGTCCCGCCAGTGCTCACGACCCGGTTGCAGCGAACCCGCCACGGCAACGCTCACCTATGTGTACGCCATCAGCCACGCATGGCTCGATCGACTGTCCGACGAGCGCGACCCGCACGCTTACGACCTGTGTCGCCGTCACTCCGATCGCGTGCGGCCACCGCACGGATGGGAACTGAGCGATCGGCGTTATCTCATGGTCACGTCCGTGGCCTGAGTGGTCCCAGTGGCACCACACCTGATACCAACCGTCCGTGCGGATCGCGCCTGACCCCGAGTTCCGCCCATCGATCGCCGTCGGTGCCTGGGCGGTCTCGTTCGTCGTCGGCAACATCGGTGTCCTCATCCTCGCGAACGCCGTCGGATGGGCCGACGTCGACAGCGATCGATGGCCGCTGTGGCTCGTCGCCCTCACCTTCGTCCCGCTGTGGTCGGCGCTGATCGCGTCGCTGGTCTGGGTGAGCCGCACCTTCGGATCTCGTCGCTTCCGTCGTGACTACGGACTCGAGATCCGACCCTCGGACGTGCCCATCGGTCTGCTCGTCGGTGTGGTGGCCCAGTTGGTGTTCGTGCAGTTCCTCTACGAACTGCTCGGGGTGTTCTTCGACGTGTCATCGCTGGAGGACCAGGCCAAGGACCTGACCGACAAGGCATCGGGTCTGGGCATCGCTCTGCTGGTGCTGCTCGTGGTGTTCGGCGCTCCGTTCGTGGAGGAACTGTTCTTCCGCGGGCTGGTGCTGAAGGCGTTCAACTCCCGCATCAACGACACCGTGGCGCTCATCGTTTCGGCCGTGCTGTTCGCCCTCGCTCACTTCCAGGTGCTGCAGTTCCCCGGTCTCGTGCTGTTCGGGATGGTGGCCGGGTACCTCGCGCAGCGCTCGGGACGATTGGGGCCGTCGATTTTCGCCCATATGGGGTTCAATGCCGCCACCGTCGTGGTGCTCATCTCCGAACGGCGCTGACCTTCCGATTTGATGAACGCAGTGGACGTGACTGCTCGGCGCCCGTGGCCAGATGTCACGATGTATTCCCTGTGACCGATCTGTTGGAACGCGCCTGGGGGCTCGACCTCCCCGACGAGCCCGAGCGGCGAGGGTTGTTCGGTCGCGGTGCTCGAGGTCGCGGTTCTCGGGGTCGGGCCGGACGGGTCGATGGTGACGACGAACTGCTCGACGGCGGTCGCGTCGCTCGTGTCGTCGATCGCATCTCGCGAGCCCGCTTCGAGACGTGGGTCTCGTTCGTCCTCATCGTCGGCTCGTCGGCGTTCACCATCGCCCAGTTGCATCCCGAGCTGATCGTGGCGTCCACCACCCCGACCGGTGGCGACTTCGGTGCACACGTGTGGGGCCCGGCGTATCTCCGCGATCACCTCTTGCCCAAGCTCCGTCTGAACGGCTGGACACCCGATTGGTATGCGGGCTTCCCAATGTACCAGTTCTACATGGTGATCCCGGCGCTGCTGGTCGTGCTGCTCGACGTGTTCGTGCCCTATGGCATCGCCCTCAAGATCGTGTCGGTGCTCGGCATCGCCACGTTGCCCATCGCCGCCGCGACCTTCGCTCGGGCCGCAGGGCTGAGCTTCCCGTTCCCGCCACTGGCAGCCATGGCGGCCACATGGTTCTTGTTCGATGAGTCGTTCACCATCTACGGCGGCAACATCGCGTCGACGATGGCCGGCGAGTTCAGCTTCTCCATCGCGCTGTCGCTCGCTCTGTTCGCGTTGGCGTCACTCACCTACGGGATGCGCACCGGCAAGGGTCGTGCCCTCACGGCGGCGTTGTTCGCCTTGTGCGCGCTGTGCCATCTCATCGTGTGCTTCTTCGCGCTCATCGGCGCGGTGGTGATGTTCGTCCTCTACTTCGACCGACATCGTTTCAAGTACGGCATCACGATCGCCCCTGTCGTGGCGTTGCTGGTGGCGTTCTGGATGCTGCCGTTCTATTTCGGCCGCGACTACATGACCGACATGCGCTACGAGCGACGTCCTATCGGCAACGCACCCAACGGCCTGCCCGATTCGTATTGGCAGATGCTGTTCCCCCAAGGGCTGCACGCCGACTGGGTCATCATGGGCTTGGCCCTCGTGGGCCTGGTCGGATCGGTCATCCGTGGACGTCGCTTCGGCGTGTGGTTGGCGGTCATGGCGATCGGCTATGGAACGTGGGCGGTTCTGTGGCCGCAGAGCCATCTGTGGAACGCCCGATTGCTGCCCTTCCTCTACCTCACTCGTTTCATGCTGGCGGCGGTCGGGTTCGGCGAGATCATGGTGACCGCCGGTGATCTGGTGGCCAGGTTGCGCACGCGAGCCAAGCTGCCGACGCAAGTCGGGTTGCTCACCGCAGCGGTGCTGGCGGTACTGGTGATGTTGGGCATGGGGCTGCGCACCTTGCCGGGCGGTGAGCTCCACAACGTGCAGGTCGGTGACAAGACTGTGACCCAGTTCTCGTGGGGACCGTTCAACTCCAATCACGCGTTCTTCGTCGACGACTGGGCCAAGTGGAACTATGCCGGCTACGAGCGCAAGAGCGGATACGCCGAATACCGCGACATCATGCTCACGATGCAGCGCATCGGTGAGACCAACGGCTGCGGTCGCGCCGAGTGGGAGTACACCAAGAACCAGAACCGCTACGGCACCACGATGGCCATGATGCTGTTGCCGTATTGGACCGACAGCTGCATCGGTTCCATGGAGGGTCTGTTCTTCGAGTCATCGGCCACTACACCGTTCCACTTCATGATGGCGGCTGCGTTGTCGCAGGAGCCGTCCAACCCGGTTCGCTCGATGCCCTATCCGTCGCTCGATGTGAACCGTGGCGTGCGAGAGATGCAACTCACCGGAGTGCGCTACTACATGGCGTTCTCCGAGCAGGCCGTTGCTCAGGCCGCCAAGCAACCAAACTTGCGCGAGTTGGCGGTGAGCGGCCCGTGGCACGTGTACGAGGTGGCCGGCTCCGAACTGGTGACGCCCCTTCGCTATCAGCCGGCGGTCGTCGACAACGCCGATGGCCGCGCTGCGTGGCTCGACATCTCGACCAAGTACTTCACGACCCCCGATTCATGGGACGTGACGCTGGCTCAGGACGGGCCCGCCGAATGGGAACGCGTCGACATGACGCGCGATCCGGAAGCGCCCAAGGACGGTCGCACCGTCTACGGACGGGTGGTCACCCAGCCGACACCGGCGAAGACCGCGCTGCCCCCGGTGGTGGTGCGCGACATCGCCACCGATGACGACGAGATCGTGTTCACCGTCGATCAGATCGGTGTGCCGGTGCTCGTGAAGACGAGCTACTTCCCCAACTGGAAGGTCGACGGGGCCAAGGGGCCCTATCGCGTTGCTCCCAACCAGATGGTGGTCATCCCCACGTCCACGTCCGTTCGGCTCCACTACGGACGCACCGGCATCGACTACGCCTCGATGGGCCTGACGGCGTTGGGGCTCGTCGGCCTGGCGTGGTTGGTGAAGGCCGGTCCCATCGACTACCCGGTGCGCCCCCGTCGCCGTCGACCCGGGGAAGATCCCTTCATCGATGTGGTGCCTGGCGATGCGTGGCTGTTCGAATGGGGTGACGACGACACCCAGTTGGCGTGGGCCCCGGCCGACGTTCTGCATCCGTGGTCCTGGGCGGGGAGCGACCTGGTCCCGAGCCTGCCACCGCTCGTCGACGACCCCGCATCGGACGCCATATCGCCGATGTCGCCGGGCGCGCCCGGGCAGCTGGCGCCCCCGAGCGTGGGTGAGCGGCTGCCCGAACCGGACGACCGTGACCCGATGGGCGGCCCCTGAGGCCCGATCGGGGCTAGCGTGAACGGCCGTATGTCGTCTTTCGACTCGGTTTTCCACGCTTATGACGTCCGCGGCACGGTGCCGGAGCAGCTGGACGCGGCCATGTGCCGCGCGATCGGCGCCGCATTCGCCCGGTTCGCCGGCAGCGACAAGATCCTCGTTGCCCATGACATGCGGCCATCTGGTATCGAGCTCGTGGCTGAGTTCGCGCAAGGCGCCCGGAGCCAGGGCACCACGGTGGTCGATGTGGGACTCGCCTCCACCGACCTGCTCTACTTCGCGTCGGGGCTGCTCGACGCACCCGGTGCGATGTTCACCGCATCTCACAACCCGGCCCAGTACAACGGCATCAAGTTCTGCTTGGCCGGAGCCAAGCCCGTCGGCTCCGAGTCGGGTCTGGTCGACATCAAGGAAGCGGCCGTCAAGTTCGCCGACGATCCGGCGTCGACGG
>JBFWVD010000102.1:0-15828 GCA_050246915.1 Acidimicrobiia bacterium
TTCGCGACGAAACGGGAGCACGCACAGCCTCGGCAGCGGTGGACATCGACAATGACCGGCGAGTCGTAGCTGCACGGACAGCCGGGGGACGGCTCAGGGCACTCCAGTTGGTGCGGTCAATAGCTCATGGGCCAGCGTCTTGACCTGGGCGGCGTCGTCCATGTCCATCCGCACCGACACCTCGCGGGTCATGTAGTCGGTGAGCCCATTGGCACCGCCGATCGACTTCGCGTTGGAGACCAGCCGCAGCCCGAAGCCGCGCGCGGTGATCTGATCCGCCAGGCCGTCCCATAGTCCTTCGGGTGCCTGGCCTCGTAGCAGCGTCGGAGCGGGCGGCTCAGGGATGGGTTCGCCGTCGGTCTGGGAGATGTCCCAGACGTGCGCCGGCTTGAGGCCGACGAGCTTGGAGCGGACGGCCTCGCCGAAGCCGGGCTTCTCGCCGCGAGCGAGGCGTCGCCAGGAATCCGGGTCGGACGGGTTCGAAGAGGCGAAGCGGGCGGTGACGGGGGCGAGGATCGCGTATCCCGACTGCCCCTTCATCACCGCACGGTTGAGACTGAGCCACTGGCGAAAGCCCGCGACGTACGTCGGCATCGGCTCGGGCACGCGGCCTTGTTGGAAGGCGGCGTAGTGCTGAACCGCGATCAGCATCGTGTTGTTGAAGGACCGGGAGCGGAACTTCGCGGCGAACTCCAGGGCCCGCTTCCAGTCCTCCCCGGTGACGAGCGCGCCGACGGACTCGGTGAGCTTCTGCTGGAGCGCTTCGAGCTTCTCCTCGCGGGCCGCGAGGTCTCGGGCTTGTACTCGCATTCCCGTTCCTCCTGACAGGTGTTGTCGAAGCACAGGTGTGCAGGCAGGAACCGGCTACCTCCAGGGGCCGTCGTTCCAGACGTTGATGTCGCTCCTGGCCGGTCGCAGTACGGCCACTGGGAGCCAGGCTTGGCAGACCCGCTCTTTGAGACCGGTGTTGTCGACCCACACCACCCGGGCGGTCCAGCGGCCCGACACGCGGCGCCAGTCCAGGATCAGACCGGGCGCAGGCGGCGGGTAGTTCCCGTGGCCGAACCGCACCCAGCAGTGGTGCCAGCGCTTGGGCTGCGGCCACGCGTCGTTCTTCGGCGGGTTCGAGGACACGCCTCAATCTTGACCCATCCTCGAACATGTGTTCGACTTGGGGAATGGATCAGCGCGATGGCGTCAGGCGGTACGACGACGGCTACCGCGACGGTCGCGCCGCGTGTCTGAGCACCGGCTCGTCGTCGGCCGCGCGCCTGCTCCTTGAAACCCGACGAGACCGCGACAGCGCCTACGACGCCGGGTTCGAGTGGGCGTTATGGGACTACGACGACGCCAACGGGCTCCGGAACAAGCAGGTCGCCCGGCACGCATACGGAGACCCCGCCTGCGTCTCGGGTCGCCGACGGGGTCACCGGGATGCTAGTTCCTGGCAGACGCTCGCGCAGACGTATCGAAGAGTTCCAGCTCGGCCGGATGGAGCTGATGCTGTACGACGAACGACCTGTGCTTGATCCGCCACAACCCCTGGCCGGTCCCCAGGGTCGGCAGGAGCGACTGTTCCGTGCCGGTCAGCCCCAGAGCGGCAGCCGTCGTGCCGAGCTGGTCGGACTCCTGCCGGTAGACCACACGAGTCTCAGCGTTCGCCAGCAGCGACGAGGCCAGGGCCCGCATCGCGGAGCCCTGGTCGCCGACGTTGTCGAGGTCGGAGAGCTTGTGGAAGATCAACATGTTCGCGATGCCGTAGTGTCGCGCCAGCCGCCAGTGCGCATCCATCCGTCGCAGCAACGCGGGGTGGGACATGAGCCGCCACGCTTCGTCGTAGACCACCCAGCGTTGTCCGCCGCTGGGGTCGAGCAGCGCGGATTCCATCCATGCCGACGCACACGTCATCAACACCGAGATGAGCGTCGCATTCTCGGTGACCCGCGACAGGTCGAGAGAGATCATCGGCAACGTCGGGTCGAACCGCACCGTCGACGGCCCGTCGAAGAGTCCGGCCAGGTCGCCCGCGACAAGACGGCGCAGCGCGTGACCAGCCAGCCGCCCGTCCTCTGCAAGACGACCGTCGGAGTCTGTCGCTGGGTCGGGCGAGAGGAGCCGGTCGACGACCATCGGCAGCACCGGCACTTCCGAGGAGCGCACCGTGTCGGCGAGTGCGACGTCGATCGCGGTGTGCTCCAGTGGCGTGAGCCGCCGGTCGAGCACCGTCTCCGCGAGAGCGCCGACCAGCTCGCGCCGCCGGGCAGTGACCTGAGCCGCCCACTGGAGGTCGTCCAGGCCAGTGGGTCGGTGGCCTTCGTCGAGGGGGTTGAGCCGGTTCGCCATGCCGTGCCCGAGCAGGATCGCCTTACCGCCGACCGCCTCAGCGACGGCGGTGTGTTCGCCCTTCGGGTCACCGGGGACGTAGACGCGGCGACCGAACGGGATCGAGCGGGTGTAGAGGCTCTTTGCCAACGCTGACTTGCCAGCGCCGACGATGCCGGCGAGCACGAGGTTCGGCGCGGTGATCAGACCTCGGGCGTAGAGCACCCACGGGTCGTAGACGAACGAAGATCCCGAGTAGAGATCCTGGCCGATGAACACTCCGTCGCTCCCGAGACCGCCTTCGGCAAGGAATGGATAGGCACCCGCGAGGGTGGCCGAGGTGTCCTGATGGCGGGGCAGCCGCAGGCGGCCCGGCGTACGGAGCGCGGCGGGGCCAGGTTCGCCGGCCTTCGGCAACACCACGGTCGCGCGCCGCTCGGCCGCCAGCTCCTCTGCTTTCGCCTTCGCGACGGCCTTGCGGGAGTCACGGTCCTCGGCCAGCAACGACTTCGCCGCAGCTTTCCGGGCCCGCCGGTCACGGCGACGCTCGCGTCGAGGGGCGACGAGGACCGCACTGTGCAGACGCCCTTCGTCCCTGCCGCTCACAGTGACAGACCGTGGTCTGCGGAGGTGCGCGACAAGGGCGGCTCGGGAAACTCGCGGTGGTAGGCAAGGATGGCCTCCGCCTCGTGAGCGTTCGCGATCACCTCGCCGACCTGGCGCACCATCTCGCCGGCTCTGTGGAGATCCCACGACACCCGGTACGCAGCCGAGCGAGCCTTCGGAGAATCCGTCGGCGACCATTCGGTCTGCTTCTGACGTCCGTCGTGGAACGCCGCGATCTGGTGCAGCGACTGGCTCAGCGACGCAACGGACGACGTGAGCGACCCGAGCACCGAGTAGATCTCGCGCGGGTCGTCGATGGAACGAGTCGCGTGCGCCAGAGCGCGCAGCGCGGTCTGGACTTCGTCGGCGTCAGCCGCCGGGTTCTCGAACGTGGGCATCGCAGCCTCCTTCTCGATCTGGTCAAGAAGGAGGTGTGACGGCCTGGCCTACGGGTGAGTTGAGCCTTCAGTAGCCGCGCAAGCGTTCAATGTGGCGACGCTGTTGCTTCTCATCTTGCTTGATGTGGACGCTCACCAATACACGCTGGCCATCGGGCTTGTAGTAGATCCGGCCGAGCCGCTGGCTACCTGCGATTCCGGTGGCGAGATTCTTTACCTCGAACCACCCGCGCATACCTTCAAGGTCCTTGCCTATGACCTGGCCGGCGTCGATTTCGGAAAGCGCTCGCATGGTCGGCGCTGGCGACTCAAGGTTGGCGATGACGTCGACCGAATCAAGAACGAACTGAATTCGGCTGAACGCGATCGCCAAGAAATCCACGACGCCGCCGCGTCTGGGCCGTGTGGCGGCTGCCGCTCGCATGCGCTCCGTCTCCAACGCTTGCAGCTCGATGAGCTGGTCCATGAGCCCCTCGACTTGGGCTGCCAGGCCATCGGCTCGCTCACGCTGCGACTTTGCTTCCGATTCGAGAGAGCGGGTCCGTTCGAGAAGGACCGAGTTCTCTGCCAGTGCCATCTCGCGGAGTTCTTCGGCGTCGGCGAGGCTCTTGACCAGCTCGGCCGTGTCGGGGCCCGTGCCGATGTGTTCTCGAAGCGTGGCGACTTGATCTTGGAGATCGGCATGGCGGCGGGTTGCAAGCGCGAGGGCTTCTCGGTGACCTTGCTCGCTTGTCTCGGCGGCGTCGACGAGGCTTTGGAGATGGGTGACTTCGCGCTCGGCGGCCTCCGCTCTCTTGGTTGCGCCGAAGAGTTGGTCGAGCAGCTGCTCGATGCGGGCCTCGGCGTCGGCGAGACGCTGTGCCAGTGGGTCAACGACCGGGGCAACGACCTCGACGTCGCTGGTCGGAGGCGACACGACGGCGTGAACCATCGCGAGAGCGTCTTCGCGCGAGCCCTTGAACCGAAGGCGGGCGAACCAGTCGTAGAAGTTGCCGTTGTCGGCTGGACGATGACTGACATCCCATCGCTGGATGCTGATGTCCGCTTCTTCGAGCGCGGAGATGAACTGGCCGGCGAGCCGTTCGGGTGCGTTGAAGACGACGTAGTGGCCGTACTGGTTCGTCTCCACGTACCAGTCGAGGTCGAAGCCGGCGTGTTCGTCTTCGCCTGTCTGAGGCGCAACGTAGGGGATGTCCGCGCCCGCGAACAGGAACTTCTCGCAGTCTGCCAGCTCCCAGCTTGGGCCGCTGAGTTCGACGATGTCGCCCGGATGCAGGGGGTAGACCGAGCCGGCATAGGCGACACCTGCATAGCCGGCCGGGGTCAGGCGCACCGGGCGTCGCACGCCGGTTTCGACTTCGACGCCGTGGTCGAGAATCGTGACGACCGACTTAGCGCTTGCCATTCCCGACCGTCCCGCATCGGCACTTAGGGTCACCCCAGATGCGACCACATCCCGAGCAGGGCTGGTAGTAGAGGCGTTCCAAGACCTGCAACTGGGTGGCTCCGCCGGGCCTGTTTTCGAGGTGGCGGGCGAACGCCGACGAGTTGTGCTTGTAGAGCACGTCTCCTGGCACCGCCGACAGGTCCCTGTCTCGAGTCACGTTCGCGCGGACGACGAGGCCGGGCGCGAGCCTGACGCCTGCCTCGTCACTCTCTTTTGGGTCCTGGTCACCCCGTGGGCCAGCGCCATTTGGTAGGCCCAGGCCGAACTCAAGGTCGTAGTACTGCGACGTGGCCTCGTCCTGCCTCTGGCTGGAACTGGCGGTCAGGCTCAGAACGAGGTCGTCGTCTAGCACGACCTCCAGTTCGAGTCGCTCGTGGAGAGGGGGCGCGGTCTCATCCACTTTGATGGTCACGATCCCCAGAGAGGTTCTGTGGGCGCTTGCCTGCGGATGTGCCGCCAGCCTTGTAGGCGTCGCAATCGGGAACTTGGCGATCCCGTCAGTGGGGTCGGCGCAGAACAGGTGAACACGCTCACTCTTCACCTCACCACCCATCGGCATCTCGGTTCCTGCGAGCAGAAGCGGCATTCTCGAACCACGGGCCAGTTCGAGCTCGATGGGCTTCGCAAGCCGTAGACGCTCGCGGTCGTGCGCGATCCAGGCCGCACCTTGTGAGATGAGTGTTGCGCTGTTCTGCGGGACTTCGACTCGGTCGGGTCCGAACAACTCGTGCAAGCGACTGCGGATGGCCGGCATTGCAGCCATGCCGCCCACGACCACAACCAACGCGACTTGGCCGGGAGCCATCGACAGGCTGTCGAGGAGCGATTCAATCTCAGCGATGCCAGCCGCGACCAGCGGCCTGGTGATTTCCTCCAGCTCCTGCCGGGTCAACTGATATTGCAGCGTCCCACCGGATTGGAAGTAGCTGGGTCGGTAGAACGTCACGTCGACACGGTCGGCAGACAGTTCGATCTTGTTTCGCTCGGCGTCCTGAAGAAGGCGGAGCTGCGCCTCGGGACTCGCAAGGTCGCTCTCGCCCACGCCTTCACGAGCCCGGAATCGTTTGACGACCTCGTCCCGGATGACCTTGTCGAACTCATCGCCACCGACCTGGTCCGATCCGCCGTTTCGCAACTGGCGAATCTGCGAGTCATCGACCCTACAGAGCGTCAGGTCGAGCGTTCCGCCACCCCAGTCGACCACCAGGACGTTGCGGCGGGCGAGGCGGCGTGCCATCTCTTCCGGGTCTTTGGCACCGCGAATGAACCCATAGAGGGCAGCGAGTGGCTCATGCACGAACTGGACAACGTTCATGCCCGCTCCGGCGAACGCTTCACGGAGCGCCGCCCGCCGTAGACCGTTCATGGTGACGGGGATCGTGACCACGGCGTTGTCCAGGTCGCCGAGCACGTTTCGCTGGGGGCTGCGCAGCGACTCTGCTCGAACGTGGCGTACCACATCGGACACGATGTCGACGGGGCTGCGGTCGACACCTCCGACCGCGACAACTTCGTCGCCGAGCAGGAACTTGGGTGACTTCACGGTGTTGCCGTGGACGCCGATGCCGGCAGCTCCCAGTGCATCCTTGGCCTCGCGGCCAACGATCACTTCTTCGCCTTCGTAGCGAACAACGGAAGGATGCGGTCGGCCCGTCTCGACGTCCATCACGTCGATGACGCGATCACCGACCACGACCGACACGAGGCTGTTGGTGGTGCCGAAGTCAAAGCCAACGCTCACTTGAGACCCCCGGCAGCATCCTTGAGCTGCTCCACTTCGCGGGACAATGCGAGGAGAGAGCGGTCAAGGAACTCCTCGGCGACCGGCGACGCGCCGTTGCGCAAGGCGTGCAGGGCATCGGTCAGCAGATCGATCTCGCCAGTGAGGCGCCGGATGACGCGAGTTCGCAATGTCTCGTAGTCGTCTGTGGCGTGACTCTTGTCGACCACCCGGTTGTCACGCTCGGCATCAAGTTCCTTCCGCAGCCGCACGATGTCCGCGGAGAACGCTGCCGCGCGAGCAGTCAGAGCATCTTCGCGAGCGCTGGCTTCTCGCTTCTGCTCTTCGAGGGAGTCGATACGACGCGCGTCTCGTGCGGCCTCGGCCTGCAGTCGTGTGATCTCCCGGTCGCGGGCGCTGACACGGGCCTCGTAGGCGTCGGAAACCAAGCCGAGGAGGCCCCCGTCGCGGGACGCACTCAGGAGGCCGGCGGCCTTCTCGAAGGCGATGGCCTTCGGCACATCGGCGGACCAGAGCGCCGAGCGGGATTCGTCGATGAAGCGGTCAAGGTCCCAGTCCCGCTGGAGTGCCCGGACAAGGCTGAGGCAAGCGATGGCATTTCGCAGAAGTCGGTCCTTGTCGGACTTCTTGAACTGATCATCGGGAAGCCCGAACGTTTCTGCACTTACCTTTGCTACCTCGTCACCTACGACCTTGACGGTGAGTTCCGGCGTGCGGCGCGGGTCTGCCAACTCCTCGGTCCACACACGGAACACCGGATGTAGGCCGAGGGCCAACAGCGCGAGGTCACGCAGTCGCTCAAGAACCGCCTCAAGGGGTGCGCCCGAGCTCCGACCGAGTGGGACACCACGGCTCGCCACATACTGAAGAAGTTTGAACGGCCCATTCAGCGTCGGATCAGCCTTCGCGAGTGTCGCGACAACTTCCGCTTGGGCTTTGAGGTGGTCATCGACCACAGGCAACTTCTTCAGCTTGTCCGTGCCGAGGGTGACCAAATGGCTCTTCGACTCGAACGCGTCCGTGAGCAGCGCCTCGATCGTCTCGATCGGCGGCTTGGCGGGCTTGGCGGGACCCTTGTCGCCGGACGCGGTCTCGTCGGCCTTGGGGGGCTTCCCGGATGATTCTGCGGCGGGACCCGCTTCGTCTGTGGGTTGCTTGGACGTCGACCTGTGGTCACCCAGCAGTGGTGTTGTGCGCTCACCGGGCGGCGTCTCGGACGCCGCCACTGGCTGTCCTGGTTCTGACGGGATCTCGCTGGTCAACGTCCTACCTCTTGCATTCGGGCGCGGAACCCGGCGTACCACGCATCTGTGTCTCGATAGTTGCGGAGCGCCTCACTGTGACGCCGAGCGTCATCTAGGTCGCCGCTGGCGAGCAGGGCTTCTGAGGCGATAAGGCGAACCTTGAACTGGTCAGCCGGCCGAAGATCAGCGATTTCCGCCAGAACGGGAATGAGGGGTGATCGCTGCGTCCCGTCGAGAGCCATCGCGCTGACGTTGATGAGTTCCTCGCTAACGGAGTCGCTCAGAGCTTGGTCGAAGCTGCCGTGGGTTCGGTCGAGGAGACTGGAAGGCACGAATTGCGCGCCCGCCATCATCGAACTGAACCGCGCCGCGACATCAGAGACACGATGGCTGTTCGTCTTTCGGATTGCTAGGTCGAACTGGTTGTAGTGAAGTGCTACAAGACCGCAGATGGCCTCAGCGGGAGGACGGTCGAAGGCGCGGAGCTCATCGACGGCGCGGTTGTACCGCTGCTCGTAGAGCTGTGCTCCGGAGGCGTCCGTCGGCGCTTGGTCTGCATTGCCTTCCCTCGCGAGCACGCCGTACAGGTAGTTGGCCAGCCCTTCTCGGTAGCGGCGCGCCGTCTCCCCGCGCCCGGCCCGCATGATGAAGGCATCGATCGTTGATCGACTCAGTTCTCGGCCTGCGATGAGCTTCTCTAGCGCCTGGTCAACGAGCTTCAGGTCCTCGTCCTCGGCGAGGCAGAAGTCGAACTCGAAGGTTCGCTCCAGCGGCCCGTTCACGACGGTCACCGTCTGCACTCCGAACTTCGTCTCCGAGAGGTACTCCACCGTGTCTTGCACGGTGGACGGCCGACCGTTCAGGCTGATGGAGGCGACGTCTGCGGTGTGCCAGTCAGATGGGACGCTCGGGGCCGTGACCATGAGCCTGGTGCGGCCACACTCCCGACCACGGAACACCAGCATCGGCCGCTTGGTCGAATGACCGTCGAAGCGGTGGGCGCGCTGGTCGCGCTCGGTGGCGAACACCAGCCCGCAGTCCGGGCACGGAAACTCCGGTGCCTTGGGCTCTGGCGTCCAGCCCTCGCCCATGCCGGTGGGCTCGTGGAACTCCATATATCCCGTGTGCCAGAACCCCACTTCGCCCCCTTCCGGCGTGACCTTGAATCGCGAATCCTTCGCCCGACAAGGCTAGTGGGAGGTACCGACACATTTCGGATTCGGGCTGAAACTGCTCACGCCGAACGAGGTCTACTCACGCATCGAAGTCGTCGTGGGTCGTCACCCGCGCGAGCTCAACGTCTCCGTTGGCCAAGACCCAGTAGTGGATGCGCCTCGCCGAGGGCGTCTTCACCTGGAGGCTGGCCCGCCACGCGACGGCCCCGTCATCCCTGATCCTGACTGGGTCGTCGCCACCGGACCCGGTGCGCAGGTGGTGGACCTCGCGGCTGGGGATCTGCGGTGCGATGCCAGTGACGATCTCGAAGACGACGTCGGCGACCTTCTCCTCCTTGATCCCTTCCAGGCGGCTGAGGGAGTCGAGGAATCGTGGCCCGATCAAGAAGTCGGGCAGCGGCCGATCGCGCTGCTCGCTCGGCAGCGTGCGGGTCGCCCATTGGGTGAGCACTCGATAACGGAACCCCTGCTCCGCGTCAGCGAACCGCGGTCCATCGGTGGCCGAGGCCGACGACTTCGCGTTCCCGGCCCTGCGGAGCCGAGAACGGGTGGATTTCAGGTCGTTCTCGGCACGGTTTGCCCGCCGCTCTGCCTGGTCAAGCAGGTAGCGGAGCGTTTCGCGCTCGTCGGCCCCAGCGAGAAGCTGGGTGCGCAGACTCTCCTGCTCGCGCTTCAGGCCACTGACCTCGGCAGCGAGGCCGTCGACCTTTAGCAGCAGTGTCTTCGTGGACTCGGTGGGTGGGGCCGGTGGGGCCGGTGGTGTCGGACGTCCAGACGCTGTCGGAACGGGGCGTCGCCGGTTCCGGTCGAGCATCGCAGGGCTCGGAATCGGCGGCGAGGGCTCCAGGGTTGGTGTCGCAGGGGCGGGTTCCTCGATGACCTCGGGCTCGGAGACAGGCGTGGCCATCGGGACCTGCGGCGCAGGAGGGAGGAGGGCCTGCGGCTCGTCATCGACGAGAACCTCCTCCTCCTCAACGAGCCACGGCGGGCACCAACCAGCAACGATGGGGCCTCAACGATGGGCTCGTCGTCATCGACGTCGTTGAGGATGAGAGACCACTTCGGCGCAGTCGTGACCACACGGGCCGGGATGACTTCGCCGACCGTCATCAGGGTCCGTAGGTCATCAGCCGGGTTGGTCGTGACGTCCGCTCGCAGAACGGTCGCAGTCACGGCAGCTGTGCTTGTTTTCGGGTAGAGCACCAGCTCGGCCTTGCCACCCTTCACCATCGCGACCTTGGTGAAGATGACGTCCCCGACGGCGTACGCTGCGAGCGCCTCGCCGGAGGCTCGAAGGCTCTTGGTGACATCGACCCGGTTCGTCTCGGCGTCGTACCAGCCGGTGATCCTCTG
This sequence comes from Acidimicrobiia bacterium, assembly GCA_050246915.1. Taxonomy (GTDB): domain Bacteria; phylum Actinomycetota; class Acidimicrobiia; order Acidimicrobiales; family Ilumatobacteraceae; genus JBFWVD01. The sequence continues at coordinate 10,287 of JBFWVD010000102.1, forward strand.
CCCGGCGGTCACCATCCGCTCGATCGGGACGTCCTCGACCGTGAGTTCCTCGGCGATCGCGGCCGGGAGCATGTTGCCGACGTCGACCAGAGCGCGGCCGGCGACGACCATCTTGACTGGGCCGCTGACTTGTCGAAGCTCGCGGGTCGGAATCTGCTGGAGCAGGCCAGCCGCTGCCGCCATGCGCAAGGTGTCCGAGATGAGTTGCTGTGTGGCGCGTTCGCCTTCCTTGGCGTCGAAGGCGAATCGAAGCGGTGACTTCGACAGGTCCGAGGACCACTCGTGTCCGACGGGATAGACACGCCCTGCTCCGCCATAGACCTGTGTTCCGTCGGCCATGCGGCGGGAGAACTCCCAGGTGAAGTCACCTGTCGGCATCAAGTAGACATCGGCGAGGTTGCCCGCCTCCCGCGCGACCTCCTCAACGTCGATCCAAGGCTCCGTGCGGCCGGCGGGGATGGTCACCACGACAACGGGTCGACGTCGGGCGTTGCCGTTGAGCAGGTCGGCGAGTGCTCCTGCGGAACGCTCGCCGTCGATGTGCTGGATGCTGGCCACGGGAAGAGCCTATGGAGGCGCCCCGACAGATGCGGCTGTTCGTTTGATCTGCGGGTCACCCGCCGTCTGGAAATGTCGGACGGTGGCTGCCGACGGTAGAGCAGCCAGGGCGATGGGCGCCGGGTGGTCAAGTGCCGGAGGCAGGAATGCCCGAAACACCGCGGCCACGAAAGCCGTTCCCTCTACAGTTGAGCATCGAGCCGAAGTTTCGATGGGGTGGTGCAAGTGACGACGATCTACACGACCAACGAGTGGTCGGGCTACGGCAAGCAGAACTACTACTGGAACGAGTACCGGCTCGAAGGCGGCGAAGTCGTCAAGTACAAGTGTCACCGCCAGAAGTTCTTTGACGGCAAAGAGAACAGTTGGTCAGAAGACGAGCACGTCGAAGCCTCATGGGCAACCGACGACCCCAACATGCCCGACTGGTTGAAGCAGTATCTCTGAGGTCGGGGTACTAAGACCCTCCTCCGGTGGACGCGATGGTTGTGAGGTCCGGTCCCGACGCAGCCCTGGGGGTCAGGGGTGACGGCCATAGCGCCCATTGGTCCCGCGCCGAGCACCGCAAGAGCACGGCGGTCGACGACGGTGCTTAGACCTGACGGCAGAGGGGTAGCGCCGCTGCGCTGAAGGCCTGGGCCTGCTGGCCCCAGAGTCGCCGGGTCTCACAGGAGGCTTGGATCGCGGCCTGCTCGATGTCGGCGACTGCGCGTTCCAACTCGTCGGGGTCTTGAGCGCTGACGGCGATGAGGCCGGTGGTGCGGAGGATGCCGTGGCCGGCGGTCAGGTCGGCCTCCTGTTGGAGGACGTCGCTGTACTCGGCGGACTGCTGGGCGTCCTCGATCTGCCCGATCCGCTGCCGCTGGGCTGCGTCGGAGATGTACTCGGTCTTCTTCTTGCGGATGTCGCGGGCGGCCTGGTCGGTGCGCATCGGCGTGTAGAGCAGCGTGAAAGTCCGACGCACTCCGGACGACAACAGCAAGGGCGCGAGGAAGCCCGGGTAGACCAGCGAGCGCGGCCATTCGCTGATCCAGAGCACACAGTGGTGCGCGGATTCCGAGCGAACGCTCGACCAGCTCTCGGTGACGGCGACCGGTCCGGCAGTGGCAAGGTCACGGCCGAGGTCGCCGTGACGCTCCAAGGCACCAGCGACGACCGGGTCGTACGCCGAGCGCAGGATGACCGCGAGGTCACCCGGCTCCAACCAGCCCGACGGCGCGAGGTCGGCCGCTCGCAAGGCAGCGGTCATCGTCGACACCTCCTGCCGGAGCACGGCGGCGGCGCCTCGGTTACCTCCACCCGCTGCCCGAATCGCTCGACCGGCGGCCTTCATGTCCAGAGAGATCGAGACGGTGCTGGCGTGACGCTCGCCCGCGGGGCCGGCGCGGTTGATGAGTTCGCCGTACGTCGTTGACGTCCACGAGTCGTCGTGATGGCCGTGCTGGGACCACCACTCGGCAAGGCCCTTGCCGGAGTCGGGAAGGGTCCGCTCCATCACCTGCAACGAGGTGATGCGCCCCGAGCGGCAGGCGGTGGCGAGCACGCGGCCCCAGCTCGTGACCCGGCGCTGCTGCTCGATGGGGTCGAGCAGGATGAACGCAGGGTGGGTGACGCCCACGATGGCGGTCAGCGTCGCGGCGTGTGGGTCGTGGACCATGACCGCACCGGACTCAGGGTCGAACCACTGACGAAGGCGAGCAGCATCACCGGGCAGCGAGAGCGTTCCGGCGGGACGGGGCTTGACGATGTGACGGCGGAACAGCAGTTGTCCGCCGGTCGAGCGCCACAGCCACTTGCTGACGACGGGCATCCACTCGACGATCTTGCGACCACCGACCCCGACGAAGGCCAGTGCCGCGCAGAGTAGGAGGATCGGGACGACGTACAGCAGGGACGGGCCCCCGCCGAAGTAGAGCGCGAACACCAGGACGATCGCGCCGGTGCCGACGACGACGAGCTGGGATCCGGAGAGGCCGAGGAGCACGCCACGTCGGGTGAGCCGGGAGAACTTCACCGGAGCGAGCTCGTATTCGTGCGCAGTCGCGTGGTTGCTCATCCGTCAGCCCCTCTTGCCGTTGGCCGGAGCGGGGACGGAGTCTGCGACGTGTGGTGGCATGGGCGCGTTCGAAGACGGCGGTGTCTGGCTGGCAGCGTCGACCTGGTGTGAGGCGGCGCTTCCGGTTGCCTTTCCCGTCCGCACTCCGGTGGTGAGCACTTCCTTGGCCACAACGACCCCTGCCGCCGCACCTCCTGCGGCTGCGCCTCCGCCCGCGGCTGAGGCACCCCCCGCGGACGAGACCGCCCCGCTCGGAGCCGCGCCGCCACCGCCTCCCACTGTCGGTGCCGGTGGTCGAGGTGCGCTGCCCGTGCCACTGGACGCACCGCTCGGCCCGCCGTCGAGCACTTTGCTCGGCTCGGCTCCGGGTCGACGACTCATCGGGATAGGGAGCGGACGGTTGAGCGCCGACTTGGCCTCCTGCTCGGCCGACATCGCGTGGTACATGTCGAATCCCATGAAGTTGATCGCCTTGTAGGTCAGGTACGGCGCGAACCCCGCCATGAGCATGAGCACAACCCCGGCGATGGGGTCGCTAACCGATTGGAGATCTCCGTCAATCGGTGCGGAGACCTGCGCGGTGGCGAGCAGGAAGATCACGACCAGGACGACTTTGGAGATGATCAGCGCGATCACGAACGACGCCCACTTGCTCACCCAGCCACGCGTGTGGTCCCAGCTCGACCCAGCGAGGGCAATCGGTGCGAACACGATCGCGATGAGCAGTAGAGCTTTGCGGATAAGCAGGCTGATCCAAACGATGACCGCCGCGCCGATGGCGAGCCCCGCGATGAACATGGTGATGATCGCGCCGGCACCGGGTGTGGCGATGTTTAGAGTCAGCAGCCCGCCCGCGAGGAGCGCGACCCGGTCGCCCATCTGTTCCATGTTGGTTCCGGCAGCGTTGACGATGCCGATGCAGAGCTGATCAGTGACCTCCAGCGCGGTCGCCAGTAGCGCCAGGGCTACGAACGATCCGAGAATCGACTTCGCCAACCCGAGGGCTGCTCGCGACAATGCGGCGGGCTCTCGGCGGATCATGCCGCCGACGACTTGGAGCATGAAGAAGCCGAGCATCACGAAGACGGCGACGCCGAAGAGGATGTTGTAGACCTTCGTGTACTGACTGCTGGTGACGTCGACCATCGTCGTGGAGTCAAAGACCTTCCACACCGCCTCGAACATCCAGCCCGCCGCGTTGCCCATCCCTTGAGCGAGCCAGTCGAAGGGCGCGGACACCAGCGCGCCCGCCGCGTCGCCCGCGACGTCGCAGACTCCAGAGATGACGGGTACGTCGCAGACGTCAACCATCGTCCTGCTCCTCTCGGCTCGGCCCGGGTCAGACCGACTGGCCGACGTTCCAGAAGAAGTTGACGAGTGCGACGGACGCGCCGGTGATGATCGCCGCGCCCAGGCCGACGAGGACGCCGAACTTGCCGCGCCCCGCCAAGTGCGGGTTCGACGAATTCGCGCCGAGCGCCCACACGATCGCGGAGACGATGAGGGCGAGCACGGAGAGGATCAACCCGACCGTCATCGTTGCACCGACGATCGTCTTGAGCTGGCTGATTCCGGGCAGGCCGTTGGAGTTCGGGCCGATGTTGATGTCCTGCGGCAGCAGCGAAACCACGGTGGTGGGTAGACCGAGATTGATCACGGGTTCCTCCTGAGTGACTGGGTTGTTCACCCGTTCAGGTGTTCGCCGCGTTCCGATCAGTCGCCGAGACCGAGGGCCGACGTCACCGCAGCCCGCGACGGCTCCGCTGGAATGTCGTGCGCGCGGCGTAGGGGTCTTGCGCCTTCGACGACGCGGTCTGGGTCGATGGCCATGTGGGACAGGTCGTAGCCACCCCACGGTGACCGGCCGGGGACGTGCCGCGTGCCGTAGGGACGGCGCTCGGTGATGATCGGTGCTCCGGGGATCTGCATCGACTTCGGGTAGTGCTCGACGATCCACTTCTTCGCGGCCTTCGACAAGCCGTCCTGGTCCATCATCCGCAGCCGCGACGGCACGATCGGAAGCTCGCGCCAACCGGGCAGCGCGTGGTCGTGCCAAATCTCGACCGCGACGTTCTCGCTGTCAGTGACGCCGTTCCACTCGCACGGCTCGCAGATCGCCTGGTACATCAGTTCGCCCAGACAGGCGCATCCGTCGTGCTTGTCGCTGTGCTTCCACGGTTCGCAGCGCAGGTCGGTCGTGTAGAGGACGAACCCGTGGCCGGCGACCCGGTCGCTCTCGGGGACGGTGATCGAGCGACGCCACATCCGGCTGTTGACGTGGGTCTTGTCGTGGGCGTGAAGGAACTGCCAGTGCTCGAAGGCGGCATCGAGCTCGGCCGGCGGGTAGTAGGCCGTCGTGAAGTGCAGCGGAGCGCCGGTCCACTCGGGCGCGGCCTCGACCGCCGCGTCGTGGAGCATCCCTTCGATGTCGAAGGTGAGCTGCTCGTCGTTCACAACGTCGCGCCTACGTCGAGCAGCCAGTTGGCCCACGCGAGCGCGCCACCCGTGAGGACCGCACCGCCGAGCGCGACGAAGAGGCCGGTCTTGCCCTTGCTCGCCGTCTGCCAGCTCCCGTTCGAGGAACCGATCGCCCACGTCGCTGCGCAGATGATGACCATCAGCACGGAAACGATGAGGCCGTAGGTCAGCAGTGCGCCGACGATGGCGCGCAACTTGCTGGCGCCTCCGACGGCGCCGAAGTCAGGGCCAACAAGAGGGACCACCTGCGACAGAGTCTTCACGCTCAGCAGGTGCTTGACGCTCCCCGCTTACATCAGATGGAAGCGGAACAAAGGCTAGTTTACCGGCGCCGTCGGATGATCGAACCGACGGAGTGGCATGGCGGAAATGTTCTTTCCTCCAGCCGAGTGGTGGCGTGCGAGGGACGCGGTTGACGTCGATGGCGCGCCCATCGTCAATGGTTCAGCA
>JBFWVD010000103.1:0-15461 GCA_050246915.1 Acidimicrobiia bacterium
ACCACCTGCCGCACGCCGAGCCCTCGGTAGCTGGCGTAGGTGCTCACCCGCACAGCCATCGTCTTCGTTGGTTGTTGATCTGGATGCCGGTGTCGAGGCGTGGCCGGTGGGGTGCTGAGTTCAGGCGGGGGGTGTGTCGGGGGGTCGGGTGAGGCCGGCGACGATGAGGTCGAGGATGGCGTCGAGGTCGTGTTGGGCGAAGGTGTCGCCGCGGATCATGTATCGGTAGACGATGGGTCCTTCGATGATGTCGGCGGCGTGATCGATGTCGATTCCGTCGGCGAGTTCCCGGCGTTCGCGAGCGTGTTGGAGCACGTTGCGGACCGGTTGCGATCGTTCTCGGGTGAGTTTGTTGAGCGCGTTACGTAGGTCGTGGTCGTCGGTGGCGGCTTGCATGAGTCCGAGCATCATTCGTCGCTTGCCGGTGATCTCGGGCATCGACATCACCTGCCCGAACAGCGTGCCGAGATCGGATCTGAGACTTCCGGTGTCGGGTGTGGGTAGATGCTCGATCTGGCTGGCGACGGTGTCGACGAGCAGGTCGTGGACGCTAGGCCAGTGACGGTAGATGGTGGTTTTGGCGATCCCGGAGCGGCGGCAGATCTCATCGATGGTGAAACCTGTGGCGCCCTCGGCGATGAGCAACGCGAGTGCGGTGTCGCGAACCTTTTGTTGTGTGCCACGAGTCATCGTGTCGACCTTTCTGGCCCGTTGGGCAGACAGCTACGGTATAGTAGCGTTCCAGAAGCGTTTCGCCCCCGACGAACGGATTTGTTGACGTGATCGCACGACTTGGTCGATGGACCTTTCATCACCGGCGCTCCACGTTGGTCGCGTGGCTGGTCGCTCTGGTTGGTTTCGGCGCGTTGGGGAACGTGATCGTCGGGCCGTCGTTTTCGAGCGCGTTCGAGATCCCGGCGTCGGAGAGCGCTTCGGGATTCGATGTGATGTCGGAGTTCTTCCCGCAGCAGGGTGCCAGCCGCCAGTCCGGCTCGATCGTGTTCCGCGCCGAGCAAGGGGTGACGGACCCGACGGTGCAGGCGGAGATGACGGAGTTCTTCGGCGAGGTCGGGGCGATCGAGGGTGTGACGGTGCTCAGCCCGTACGACGACGGCGGGCAACGGCAGATCGACCCGTCGGGCTCGATCGCGTTCGCCACGGTGAACCTCGACGATTCCCTCGACCAGGTCGAACTGGGTGACATCGGCGCCGCCATTGGTGACTTGGTCCCGGCCGTGGATGGGGTGACGGTCGAGGTCGGTGGTCGGGCGTTGGCCGAGTTCGAGCCGCCGCAGTCGGAACTGATCGGGCTCGGCTTCGCGATCATCGTGTTGATCCTCGCGTTCGGGTCGGTGCTGGCGATGGGTCTGCCGATCGGTGTTGCCCTGTTCGGTGTTGGTGTCGGTGCCAGTGTCGTCGCGTTGTTCAGCAACCTGGTCACGATCCCTGACTTCGCGACGACGTTGGGGGCGATGATCGGCATCGCGGTCGGGATCGACTACGCGTTGTTCATCGTCACCCGCTATCGGGAGAACCTGAAACAGGGTCAGTCGTTCGAGGACGCGACAGTGAACGCGATGGACACCGCTGGCCGGGCGGTGGTGTTCGCCGGGGTGACGGTGGTGATCTCGCTGCTCGGCATGTTGTTGATCGGTCTCGAGTTCATCTCCGGTCTCGGGATCGGCGCCGCGACCACGGTGGCGGTCACGATGCTCGCGTCGATCACGCTGTTGCCGGCGTTGCTCGGCTTCGCCGAACATCGGATCGAGGTCACCCGGTGGCGGGGGATCATCGCCGCCGGCTTCGTCGCGGTGACGCTGTTCGGGCTCGGGTTGTCGATCGACCCGCTGCTGATCGGGGCACCGCTGGCCGTGGTGACGTTGCTCGCCGGGTTCGCCGTGGCGCCGTTGCGTCGCGAGTTGCCGGCCCGCACCGAGAAGCCGGCACGCCAGACGTTGCCGTTCCGGTGGAGCCGTGTTGTTCAAGCGCACCCGTGGCGGTCGTTGGTCGGCGGCACGGTGGTGCTGCTTGCCCTTGCCGCGCCCGTGCTGTCGTTGCGGCTCGGGTTCTCTGACGAGGGCAACTACAGCGAGGACACCACCACCCGCCGTGCCTACGACCTGCTCGCAGACGGGTTCGGGCCCGGTTTCAACGGGCCGCTCGTCGCCGCGGTCACGCTGGCCGATCCCGGTGACGCCGACGCTCTGGCGGGTATGGTCGACGCAATCGGCGCCGATCCCGGCGTGCAGTACGCCTCGCCCCCGCGTCTCGATGACCCGGCGACGCCACAGGCGGCACTGGTCCAGATCGTCCTGACGACCTCGCCACAGGATGACGCGACGACCGACACGATCGAACGACTTCGGACGGATGTGATCCCGACCGCGCTGGCCGGCACGAGTCTCAGCGTGTACGTGACCGGGACCACTGCGGCGTCGATCGACTTCACCACGTACCTCGCTGATCGTCTGTTCATCTTCATCGGTGTCGTGTTGCTGTTGTCGTTTGTGCTGCTGATGATGGTGTTCCGGTCGCTGCTGGTACCGGTCAAGGCGGTGATCATGAACTTGTTGTCGATCGCCGCCGCGTACGGCGTCGTGGTCGCCATCTTCCAGTGGGGATGGCTCAACATCGTGTTCGGTGTCGAACCGGCACCGATCGAACCGTTCGTGCCGATGATGATGTTCGCGATCGTGTTCGGACTGTCGATGGACTACGAGGTGTTCCTCTTGTCCCGAGTGAAAGAGGAGTACGACCGCACCGGCGACTCGCGGACCTCGGTCGCCGACGGCCTCGCCGCCACCGCCCACGTGATCACGGCCGCCGCCGCGATCATGATCGTCGTGTTCGGCGCCTTTTTGCTCGAGGACGACCGAATCATCAAACTGTTCGGTGTCGGCCTCGCCACTGCGGTCTTGCTCGACGCCTCCCTGGTGCGCATGCTGCTCGTGCCCGCCACCATGGAGCTCCTCGGCGACAAGAACTGGTGGCTGCCCGCCTGGCTCGACCGGATCCTGCCGCGCCTCAACGTCGAAGGACCCACCGACCACTCCGACCCGACACCACCCGACCGCGACGTCGATACGGACCCCGCTCTCGTTCACTGACGAGCGTGAGCGTCCGCTCGGGTAGCCGCTGGCGCCTCGCCGGAGGGAGCGGCCATGCAGCGTCCCGGAGCTGCCGATGATCGCGGTCACCCGTCATCACCGCGCCGCGGTGGTTTCACCGCTCCCTTCGAGATGATCAGGTGGCAGTGCAGGCGACAGCAGCCGCCTCTGCTGCGACGGTGCGACGCCTGCTGGTTGCTTTCGGCGGTGGGCGCCGACGAGGCCGAGCAGTGACAGGGCGATCCCGGCGATTGCGTCGATGATGAAGTGGTTGCCTGTGACGACAACTGCGGTGGTCATGAGCGTCGGCGGTACGGCGAGCAGGGCGCGGGTCGGGCGGTGGGTGATGGTCATGGCGATCACGACACAGGCGAGGGTCACCCAACCGACATGGAAGCTGGGAAGTGCTGCGAACCTATTGAGGATCAACGACGGGTGGGCGATGACGTAGCTGCGATCGGCAGCATCGATGGTGTCGACGAAACCGTCGAGGAACCGTGGCGGGGCGACCGGGAAGAACACGAAGACGACCAGCCCGAGCGCACCGGAGAGGAAGATCGCGTTGCGGTACACGACGAACAGGTCACGTCGACGAATCCACGTGTACACGAACGTGCCGATCAGTAACGGCCAATAGGTCCATGCGTAGACGACGTTGAAGAACTCGATCAGCGGTGGGCGGTCGAGCGCGAACTGTTGGGCGCGACGCTCGACATCCAACCCGAGCACTTGTTCCAACCCGAGCAGATCATGCGCGTTCGACATCGCGTTCGATGGCGCATCGTTGGCTACTCCCCGGACCGCCATGTACGCCACGAAAGCACCGACGATCATTGTCAACTGCCCGACGAAGCGCAGCTCTCGACGTCCTCGGCGCCCTCCGATCATGTTCACACTCACATCACATACCTGTCCTGGACGTTCGTTTCGTTGTTCGGTCGCAGACACGCCCACAGCTCGGGGCCGGGTTCGTTGTGCTCAGCCGACGTTCGGAGACCGATCGAGTTCCAGTCGTATGTGTTCGAGCCCATGAGCGAACGCGGCGGTGATGATCCGGGCGGCCCGTCGGGTGTGGCTGCCGCGTCCGAGTTCGGCGTGGACCCAGATCTCGGTGCCGGGTTGCACGTGCCCATTGGAGATGGAGTGCACCACGGCCATCAAGGTGAGATGGGCGTGGACGGCGATGTCACCGATCCTGCCGTCCACGGTGAGTACCTGATCGGTCGGAAGCCACCGTTCCGAGGTGCGTTCGAGCACACAATCACCGCATCTTGATGTGATCACCGTTGACGTTTCGTCACGGGCCGCTCGAAACCAACTGGCGATCTGGTCCGGTCCGTCGAGCAGTTGCAGTGCTTCGTCGACGCTGCACGCGACGACGACTTGGTTGTCGATCAAGGTCAGTTCCATGGTGGTCATGGCGGTGGTGGGGTGATCAGGAGTGGGTGTCGGGCGTGGTGGAGCAGACCTTGGCTGACCGAACCGGCGAGGAGCCGCGTGAGGCCGTGGTGGCCGTGACGTCCAACGACGATGTAGGACGCCGTGTGTTCGGCTGCCGCGTCCACGAGCTCATCGACCGCTTTGCCGTGACGGACCTCGAACGTCCAGCGGACATCTGCGGCGTCGAGGATCTGGGCGTAGTCGCGCCGACAAACCTCGGCCAATGCGTGTTCGGCCTCGATCATTGCGCCTGACCCCGGGCCCATCGCAGCGCCGGCCGCGACGATCGGCTGGATGTGCTCGACGTGCACCACCGCGACCGACCGGCGAGTGGCACAAGCAAGGTCGATCGCGGCGAACAGCGCCGCGTGGGACCCGACGCTCCCGTCGAAGCCGACCACGATCGCACCATCGGACATACCGATCACCGACCAGTTGTCGGCTTGGTGCGACGACCGCTCAGGTCGGCGTCCGCCGGCGCCCGTACCGCAACGGGATCGAGGACGGGGTCGGCAGCGACACCGAGGTCATCGCCGATCGCTTCCATCCCGATGTGGGCGCTCTCGCGCAGCGGAAGCTCCTTGAGGAACAACACGACCACGAACCCGATCGCGGCGACCGGGATGACTGCCAGGAACGTGACGTGCAGGGCCCGCGAGAACGCGTCGACGACGACCGCCTGCGTCTCCGCGGGCAGTGCTCGCAGCGCGTCCGGGCCGGACTGCAGCACGGCCGGGTCCACCCCGGCCAGTTGCGGGCCGGCGTCGGCGAGATAGTGGTCGAGACGGTTGTTGAAGATCGACCCGAAGATCGCCACACCGAACGCGCCGCCCATCGACCGGAAGAACGAACTCGCCGAGGTGGCCACACCGAGGTCTTTCGCCTCGACAGCGTTCTGCGTGGCCAGCACCAACACCTGCATCACCAGACCGATCCCCAACCCCACGACAGCCATGTACACCGACTGCACTGACCGCGACGTGTCGGCGTCGAACCGTGACAGCAGGAACAATCCGAACGTCATGATCGCCGTGCCAGCCACCGGGTACAGCTTGTAGTGGCCGGTCCGGCTGATCGCCCGCCCCGAACCGACCGTGCCGACGATCAGCCCCAGCATCAGCGGCGTCAGCAGCAGACCTGACCGGGTCGGGCTGGCGCCGTTGACGACCTGCAAGAACAACGGGACGAAGATCAAGACTCCGAACATCGACAGACCGACGATGAACGCCGCCCCACTCGACACCGAGAACACCGAGTTGCGGAACAGATACAACGGCAACACCGGCTCGGCGGCGCGTCGCTCATGCGCCAGGAACGCCACGGTCAACACCACCGCAGCCACGGCGAGCCCGATGATCGTGGCCGAACCCCACTCGTACTCGCTGCCACCCCACACCGTGACCAGCAGCAGGCACGTGACGGCGGCAACGAGCAGCGCCGAGCCGAGAAAATCGATCGCATGCTGCCGTCGGGTGAACGGCAGCCGCAACACCGAACTCGTCACGACCAGCGCGGCGATCCCGATCGGGATGTTGATGTAGAACACCCACCGCCACGACAGATGATCGACGAAGAACCCGCCGATCAGCGGGCCGCCGACACTCGCGATCGCGAACACCGCGCCCGTGTACCCCTGATAGCGGCCACGCTCACGCGGCGAGACGATGTCACCGATGATCGCCAACGCCATCGCCATCAATCCCCCCGCCCCGAGACCCTGGATGGCTCGGAACCCGATCAACTGGCCCATGTTCTGCGACACACCAGACAGGGCCGACCCGACCAAGAAGACCACGATCGCTGTCTGGAACATGATCTTGCGTCCGTACAGATCGCTGATCTTGCCGTACAGCGGCGTCGATGCCGTCGACGTCAACAGATACGCCGTCACCACCCACGACAGATGATCCAAGCCGCCGAGATCACCGACGATCGTCGGCAAGGCAGTCGCCACGATCGTTTGATCCAGAGCCGCCAAGAACATCCCCAACATCAGCCCGCTGAACACCACCAAGATCTGCCGATGTGTCAACTGCGAGCCACCCGCAGGAGCCGGAACACTCACGTACGACCTCCCCGTTCCAGAACCTCGTCCGCCAACCGCGCCAGCAACGGCGCCAACACCGCCCGATCGGCATCGGACCAACCCGCGAACAGCTCCGTGAAGTACCGGTGACGCGCCTCGCGCAACAACCGCAACACCTCGACGCCAGCGGGTGTCAAACGCACTCGCGCAGCGCGACCATCCAACGGATCCTCCGCCCGCACTACAAGCTCGCCACGTTCCAGGGATTTCACGTGCCGGCTCATCGTCGAGGTGTCGACCCCCAGCACCTGCGCCAACTCGGAAACCCGCGCCTCGCCATGTTCTGACACACACCGCAACACCCCGAACCCAGCCCGCTCGACCGGGACCCCAGCGGCACCGATCAGCCGTTCCTGCGTCGAGGCCAGCGAGAACTCGCGAACGATCGTCACCAACGCGTCCTCGATGGCGACGACCGGATCCACAGTTCGCTGATCTCGAACCCGAAGCCTCATCGATCCCACATCCGGAACAGTAGATGGTTGCGCCACCCAACTACAAGCCCGAGGAGCTCCTGTGAAGAAGCTCCTTTGATCCGGCATCGCACAGGTGCGCCGACAAGGCAGATTTCTCGCGCCGGACGCCGGCGCCGGACCGGGCTGGCCGTCAGGACGTGGCCTCGCCGATCTGGATATCGTGGAACCGTCAGGCGACCCGATGAACGAGGGATTCCTCGATGGACGACGAGCAGGTCAACAGCACAATTGCCGAACTCGAACGGTGTTTGCTCGATGACGATCCAAGCCTGGCTCGACGGCTTCGCCGGATCCGTCGCGCCGACGGCGCGAGGGTGGTCGCCGTTGTTGCCGCGTTGACCGCGGCGGCGACGCTGCTGGCCGCCGGGTTGGCGTTCGCGTCCGGGACCCTGTGGTTCGCAGGAGGGGCGGCGTTCCTGGCAGCGTTCGCCTTTGATCGGCACCGAGTGCCGACCGCCGCTTCGCGCACCGCCGAAGCTCGACGTGTGGATCAGTGGAACGAGGTCCTGTCAATCGCGGGTCCGTGGTCAACGGTCGTAGGTGAACTACGCGCCGCCGACGGCCTCGATCCATGGTGCCCGACGCTTCGCCGAATCTCGACCGACGGTACCCACGACGCACAGCTGGTGTGCGTTGGGCACCGCCGCTCGGTCAGTCTGCGGATCACGCGTCGATGGTTCGCTGACGGAATCCGCTGGCAAGCCGATGCCGCCGGGCCAGTGCTCGTCGGGCACGTCACCCTACAACCGGCAGCGACCGGGGACCATGTGCTGGCCTGGGTACATGCCGAGGCGGCCCGGTGCCGACACTCACGCCGAGCGCTGCGCACGATCCGCCGCGAGACCCGAATCGCGCTTCGACGTTGGGCCACGACGCGCAACACCGAATTCCCACATTGAGCGCGCCGCCCACCGCCCTCCTAGCTAGGGCTGGAGGGTGGGTTGGGACTCGGGTGCGTCTCGGTGTTGCGTTGTCAGTTGGTGGTGTCGGAGGCCGGTCCATGCGGTGTAGGCGGCGGCGGCGATGGCGAGGCCGGCGGCGATGAGGAGGGCTGGTTTCATGCCGTCGACGTAGGCGTTGCGGGCGGCGGTGACGAGGGGTTGTCCGTCGGGTCCGAGTTGCGCGGCGGTGCTGAGCGCGCCGCCGATGCCTTCTTTGATGCGGGCGGCGGTTTCGGGCGGGTAGGTGTTGGCGAGTTCGGTGATGTTGGTGCGGAAGCGGGAGTTGAGGATGGATCCGATGAGGGCGAGGCCCATTGCGGCGCCGATTTCTCGGACGGTGTCGTTGAGTGCGGAGGCGACGCCTTGTTTGTCCTCGGTGAGTGAGGAGGTGATGGCGGTAGTGGAGGGGCTCATCGCGAGGCCGACGCCTGCGCCGATGAGGAGGAGGCCGGGGAGGATGGAGAGGTAGCCGCGGTCGGCGTCGGCGAGGAGCGCGAGCAGGGTGAGGCCGGCGGCGAGGGTGAGCATGCCGGTGACGACGGTGCGCCGGTAGCCGATCTTGTGGGCGATGGTCGGGGCGACGGTCGATAGCGGCATCATCATCACTGCCATTGGGAGCAGGCCGGTGGCGGCGTGGAGGGCGGTGTAGCCGAGGATTGCCTGGAGGAACTGGATCAGGATCAGGAACAGAGCGAACATCAACGCGAACACCACGAACAGGTTGACCGATCCGGTGGTGAGTCCTTGGTTGCGGAACAGTCGCACGTCGAGCAGCGGGTGGTCGCGGCGGAGTTCGACGAGGATGAATCCGACGGTGGCGGCGATGCCGATGACGAAGCCGATGAGGGTGATGGTGGCCGTCCATCCTTGTTCGGGGCCTTCCTGGACGGCGAGGACGAGGCCACCGACAGCGAGCACGGACAGGATGGCGCCGGTGATGTCGAAGCCGGTTTCGATGTGTTCGCGTGAGTGGGGAACGACGAACAGTGTTGCGACGAGCGAGACGGTTGCGAGGATGACGGGGACGGAGAACACCCAGGGCCAGGTGGCGTTGTCGATGATCGCGGCGGAGGCGAACAGTCCGAGGATGCCGCCGGCACCGGCGACTCCTGCCCAGGTGCCGATCGCTTTGGCGCGTTCGGCGGCGGGGAAGCTGGTAGTGATCACCGACAGGGTGACGGGCATGATCATCGCGGCGGCGATGCCGGCGACGATGCGGAGTGCGATGAGTGGTTCGGGGCTGGTGACGAACGCGGAGGCGAGGTTGGTGGCGGCGAACAGGACGAGGCCGCTGACGAGGACGGGTTTGCGGCCCCAACGATCACCGATCGCGCCGATCGGCATGAGCAGTGCGGCGAGGGCAAGGGTGTAGCCGTTGATGATCCACAACAGTTGGCTTTGTGTTGCGCCGATGTCGGCCGCGAGTGCTTGTTGGGCGACGTTGAGCCCGGACGACGAGGCGATCACGGCGATCAGCGAGACGCACATGGTGATCAGGATGAGGCGTCGTTGTCGGGCGTCGGCGACGGCTTCGTCATCGGTGTGCGGATCGACCGGGTCGAGGAGCACGGCGTCGTCAGGTAGGTGGTGGGTCATTGGGTCGGGGCCTGTCTGGTTTGAGGGTTCGGGGGGATGTGGTCGAGGAAGGTGAGGACGGCGGTGGTGAACGCGTCGTTGTCGTCGCCGGCGACTATGTGTCCTGTGTTGGACACGTCGACGGCTTGGGCGTGGGGGACGGCGGTGAGGAACTCGTTGACGGTGTCGGGGCTGACCAGGTCGGACATGGCGCCTCGGACGAGGAGTGTGGGGGCGGTGATGCGGCGGGCGCCGTCGAGGAGGTGGTCGGCGATCTGTTGGAAGCGTTGTTCGCTGTTGGCGGGGTCAGCGTGCATGACATCGATCTTGGTGGTGATGAACGCCGGGTCCCAGCGCCACACCCAGCGGCCGTCGTCGCGTTGGCGGAGTACTTTGGTGAGTCCGTCGACGCTGTCGGGTCGGGGCCGGTGGGGGTTGTAGGCGGCGATCACGTCGCCGGCGTCGTGCAGGGTGGCGAATCCGTCGGGGTGCGCGGACATGAATTGCACGACTCGTCGGGCTCCGTCGATTTCCATGCGGGGGGTGACGTCGACGAGCACGACCCCAGCCCACAGCCGGGGTGGGGCGAGGCGGTGTGCGATGAGGGTCGTCATGCCACCGATCGACGCACCGACAGCGACCGCGGGGCGGCGACCGCAATATCGTTCGCGCACGGCGAGCAGGTCGTAGGCGAGGTCTTCGGTGTCGTACCGCCCGGCGGGGTCCCAGCTGCTGTCGCCGTGGCCGCGGGCGTCGTAGGCGACGACGTGGTGGCCGGCGGCGTGGATGGTGCGAGCGGTCTTGGTCCAGGCGTGGCGGTTCTGTCCGCCACCGTGGAGCAGGATCACCGACGGCTTCTCGGTGGATGGTTGTGGGTAGAGGTCTGCGACGAGGGCGACACCTTGGTGGCCGGTGACGACGTTGGATTGGCGGTAGCTCATGCGGGCTCGACGATCGGTGCTTGCACTGTCATCGCGGCCAGGTCGCGTAAGGGGAGTTCGCGCATCCGGATTGAGATTACGAACGCGCCGACCATGACCATGGCGGCCGCGGCGAACACGGTGGTGATCGATGCCGACAGTGCACCGGCCGCCGCGCTGTGGAGGGGCTCGGGGAGCGCAGCGATGGCTCGCGGGCTGCGAGCGAGGGTGTCGCCGGTGACACCGGGGGGCAGGTCGACACCGACGAGTCGGTCGGTGAGTTCGGTGTCGAGGCGGCTGGTGAGGATGGTGCCGAACACGGCGACACCGATGGTGGAGCCGAGGGTGCGGAAGAAGTTGACCGACGCGGTGCCGGCGCCGAGGTCGCGCGTCTCGACGGCGTTCTGCACTGCGATGGTGAGCACCGACAGGGTTGCGCCGATGCCGAGGCCGAGCACGATCATCCACATCGATGATGCGACCCGCCCGATGGCTGGCCGCATGGTGGACAGCAACCACAACCCGCCGGCGGCGACGATGGTCCCGATGATCGGGAAGATCTTGTAACGGCCGGTGCGTGTCGTCAGGCGACCGACGACAAGTGAGGCGACCATCAGTGCGAGCATCAACGGAAGGAGCAACAGGCCGGCGTTGGTGGCTTGGCGGCCCTGGACGCCTTGGAAGAACAGCGGGAGGTAGACGATCGCTCCGAACATCGCCGCGCCGGCGAGGAACGCCATCGACACCGATGAGCTGAAACCGGGCCGGTTGAACATGCGCAGCGGGATGACGGGTTCGGCGACTCGTCGTTCCCACCAGATGAACACGGCGCCGGCGACGACGGCGAGCACGTAGAGGCCAGCGGTGAGCGGTGAGCCCCATCCGTACTCGTCGCTGCTCCACGCGGTGGCCAACAGCAACGACACCACCGACAGCACCAGCAGTCCTGAGCCGGTGAAGTCGAGCCGGTGCGGTGTTCTGTGGAATGGGAGACGCAACACGACGCCGGTGACGAAGAGCGCGGCGATCCCGATCGGGATGTTCACGTAGAACACCCAACGCCACGAGAAGTGATCGGTGAGCAGACCGCCGATGAGTGGGCCGAGCACACTGGCCAAGGCGAAGGTGCCGGTGAGGTAGCCGGTGTAGCGGCCACGTTCTCGTGGTGGGACGATGTCGCCGACGATGGTGAACGTCAGTGACATCAACCCGCCGCCACCGATGCCTTGCAGGGCGCGGAACGTGATCAGCTGCCACAGCGACTGCGACAGGCCACACAACATCGACGCGATGAGGAACAGCACGATCGCGGTCTGGTACACGCGTTTGCGGCCGTAGAGATCGGAGATCTTCCCCCACAGCGGCATGCTCGCCGTGGAACCGAGCAAGTAGGCGGTGACCACCCACGACAGGTGATTGATGCCGCCGAACTCGCCAACGATCGTCGGGAGCGCGGTGGACACGATCGTCTGGTCAAGGGCCGCGAGCAACAGACCGGTCATCAGCCCGATGATGACGATGGTGCGTTCGCGGTGGGTCAGATCCGGCATCGTCACCACTGGAGCCGTCGTGTTCATCGCAGGCTCACCTGCAACGCCTCCAAGCCGCGCAAGGTCAGGCTCGGACGCCACACCGGAGTCGTGTCGGCATCGATGGTGGGAAAGCGGGCGAGAAGACGTTCGAACACAACTTCGCCCTCGAGTCGGGCCAACGGTGCGCCGAGGCAGTAGTGGATGCCGGCGGCGAAACTGAGGTGCTGGATGCCCGTGCGAGTGATGTCGAACCGGTCCGGATCCTGATATCGGTCGGGGTCACGGTTCGCTGCGCCGAGCAAGGTCAGCACGACCCGGCCGGCGTCGATGTGGTGACCCGCGATGTCGGCATCCTCGAGCGCGGTCCGAGCGTCGAGCTGAACCGAGCTCTCGTAGCGCAACATCTCCTCCACCGCGCCATGCCCGTACGTCGGGTCGCTTCGCAGCATCTGCATCTGGTCCCGGTTGCGCAGCAGGCTGATCAGGCCGTTGCCGATCAGGTTGGTCGTGGTCTCGAACCCGGCCGCGAACAACAACACGATCGTGGCCACCAACTCGTCCTCGGACAGCCGGTCGCTGCCGTCACGGACCCCGATCAACCCACCGATCAGATCATCCGACGGTCGATTCCGCCGCTCGGCGATGAGCGACCGGAAGTAGTCGTTCATCGTGTTGCTCGCAGTCTCAGCGGCGGCGATCGTCTCAGCGCTCGCCATCGGCTCGAGCGCGCCGGCCGCGTCGCGCACGATCCAGCGGAACTGCTCACGGTCCTCGATCGGAACACCGAGGAGCTCGCCGATCACCCGCACCGGCAACGGAAACGCAAGCACGTCCATGACGTCGCCGCCACCCGCGTCGGCGAGCTCATCGAGGACCTCATCGACCATCGCCGCGACCGCCGGACGCAACTCCTCGACCCGCCGCGGCGTGAACTCGCGGGCGACAAGGCTTCGCATCCGGGTGTGATCCGGCGGGTTCATCCGCAACATCGAGTACCGCGAGATGATCGGCACCTCCCGATCAGCGCTCTGCGCAGACGACCCAAAGATGCGCTGCACCTCCTCGCTCTTCCCGAACCTGGGATCGCGCAGCACCGTGCCACAGTCGTCGTATCGGGTCGCGACCCACAACGGCAGGACAGCACTGTGGTGCACCGGCGCCGTCTCGCGCAGCTGGCCGTAGGCGGGGTACGGATCAGCACGAACGGCTGGGTCGCTGAACAAGCTGACCAACACGTCATCCGCGGTCCCGATGGTCTGGTCGTCGGTGGTGGTCATCGTGCGTCCCTTTCTGGCTCGGGTGTTCGTGGTCGGGTGATGAGCACCGTTCCTTGACCAATCGCGACGAGTCGATCGAGGTTGCTGACATCGATGCGGACCACAGCGGTCCGCCGGGTGATCGACACGACCTCGGCGACGGCCGTCACCTGTCCGGCCGAGATCGCGGCGAGCAGGTTGAGTTTGAACTCCGTCGTGGCAGCCCACGCCCCTTGAGGGATCAACGGGTACACGACCGCGCCTAGCACGTGGTCGACGAGTGCGGACACGACGCCACCGTGGAGCGACCCGAACGGGTTCAACAGTTCCGCCCGTGCGTCGAGCGAGCACACCAAACGTCCGGGTCCGATCTCGTCGGCGCGGATGCCGAGATAACCCGGCAGCCCGGCGATCTGCGCGTGGTTGGCCAAGATGCCGGCCGCCATGTTTGCGTCGTAGTGGTCGAACTGCGTGCTCATGACCGGCCACGGCGAGGCTTGGGAGTTGTTCCGATGCCGCTCAGGATGACGCCGAGCAACGCCGTCGCTCGGTCCTCGAGTTGCCGGTCGCTCCCGATCAGCAGGTGCTGCATACCGGTGATCAACACCGCGCCGTAGACGATCGACGTCGCCGCGCCGATGTCGTCGACGTGCAACGATCCGTCGCGCTGGCCGTCACGTAGCGCCTCACGGATCGGCGACATGATCGCCAGATCGACCCCGGCAGCGATGTCCACCAACGACGCGGCACGACCGAGCTCAGCGAACAACAACCGGTAGGTCGGCCCGTGGCCGCCGATGAACACCAGATGCTCTCGCACCAGACGGGCGAGGCGTTCCCGGCCCGTCCCCGGTTCCGCCCCGGCGGCTGACAACTTCACCGTCATCTGCCTCAGCGTCCGCGACAGCAGATGAGCCAGAATGTGTTCCTTGCCAGGGAAGTAGTAGTACAGCGTCGCCCGTGGAATCCCAGTCGCTTTGGCCAGATGCTCGATCCGGGTCGCGTCGAGCCCGTTGTCGGCGAACACCTGCGCAGCGAGATCGATCCGCTCGGCCAGATCATCGGGCAACGGCCGGATCGCGTTGGTGGACTGCTGATTCATTCCTGCACCTCCGCAGACCCGGGGACGAATCGCTCAAGCGGGATGATGATGAACGTCGCGGTCGCCTCGGCGATCAACACCCGCCCACCGTCGGCGTGTGCGGACGCGGACATGTGCAACTTGCGTTCCTCCCTCGCGTCGACCCGGGCGCGGAACACCAACGGCGCCCCGATCGGTGTCGGCGCCCGATAGCTGATCTCGATCCGCGCGGTGAACGCCGGCACCTTCAAGATCGACAACTGATACCCCATCACGTCATCGAAGATCGCGGCCACGACACCACCATGCGCCCGACCGGGAGCACCCTCGAACGCAGCGCCCAGCACCACCTCCGCGACCGCCTCGTCGGCTTCACGACGCACCGCGATCGCCGTGCCCATCGGATTCGCCGCACCGGACACCACACAATCCGGAAAGTGCGACAACCGCTCACCATCGCCAGGCGGTTCCCCGAACAGACTCGACTCGGCCATACCAGCCAGGCTCATCGCCCATCGACCCCGCGCCGGCGAAGCCTCGAACCGGGCGACGAGCGGGCCGACCGCCTCACACAACTCGACGAACACCTCATCCGGCGCGTCATGACCGACGAACGCGTGCCCCAACCGCCGCAGTAGCTCGGCGGCCTGGACTCTCGACGGCGTCACTCCGAACCGTTCGTCCGTGACCGTTCCCGCCGTCGAGCCACTTGATCTGCCATCGACCCTCCATCGTTCGACTTGTACGCCCAGGTTGGACGACACGTCTAAGCTAGTCGACCAAACCAACCACACGGCGAACGGAGGGCACCATGAACCTCAGCACAAGTGCCAGCGTCGAACGACCCACGACCGGCTACCGGCGAGTGATCGCACCAATCGATCCCGACCACGCCGAACACCGAGCCCTCACGACCGCGGTCGACTTCGCTCGCCGTGCCCACGTCCCGCTCACGATCATTGCTGTCGGGGAGCGGCATCGCGACGCCAAACAGCAACTAGCCGAGACAAATACGCCGATCAACGACCTCGACTTCGAGATCGAGGT
>JBFWVD010000104.1:0-15274 GCA_050246915.1 Acidimicrobiia bacterium
CACGGCCACAGTCTCACCCGGTTGGACCACATCACCTCGCGCGGCCGCTACGACAGCATCGCTGCGTATCGTTGAGGTCGATGGGAGAACGGTCGGCACCCACAGCACACGAGTCCGCGGCGTGGCTGCTGTGCGATCAGCGGGTGCTGGCTTCGCTCGAGATCGCGGCCAGCGGCAGGGCCCGTCGACGCGGGCTGCTCGGCCGCGACGAAGCGGTCGGAGCGCTGCTGTTGGAGCGGACCCGTTGGGTCCACACCCTCGGCATGAGGTTCCCGATCGATGTCGCATTCCTCGATTCGGACGACCGCGTGGTCAAGTTGGTGACCATGAAGCCCCATCGCATCGGCGTTCCGTTCATCGGGGCCCGCCGCGTCCTCGAAGCCGAAGCCGGCGCGTTCTCGCGATGGTCGCTCAAGCTGGGTGACCAACTCGAAGTGCGACACACGTGAGCAAGCAGCGGCCCCAACCCACTCGACGCGCGCCCCAGGCACACTCCGGTGGCGGACAACTGGTGCTCGTCGCCACGCCCATCGGCAACCTGGGCGACCTGTCACCACGGGCCATCGAAGCATTGCGCAGCGCCGATGTCATCGGCTGCGAGGACACCCGGCGACTGGCCACCTTGCTGAGCCACGCCGGGATCACCAGACCCGAGATCGTGTTGGTGAACGAGCACACCGAGCACGAGGCCGCGGCGGCCATCGCATCCCTCGTCGCGCAGGGACACACCGTCGCCCTCACCTCCGACGCCGGCATGCCCGCCATCAGCGATCCCGGTGAGCGCGTCGTGCGCGCTGTGCTCGACAACGGCGGACACGTCACCGCTGTGCCCGGACCGTCGTCGCTCACCATGGCCCTCGCCGTGAGCGGTCTGCCCACCGCCCGGTTCGTGATGGAAGGGTTCCTGCCCCGATCGGGTTCGGTGCGCCCACAGCGGTTGGCCGCGCTCGCACGCGAGGAACGCACGATCGTTCTGTTCGAAGCGCCCCACCGACTGGCCCGCACGCTGGCCGATCTCAGCGGGGCCCTCGGCGGCCAGCGACGGATCGCCATCAGCCGCGAGCTCACCAAGCTCCACGAGGAGTGTTGGCGAGGCACGCTCGCCGAGGCGTGCGTCGACGCCACCGCCCGGGAGCCCCGAGGCGAGTACGTGCTGGTGATCGACGGCGGGCAGGCCCAAGCCCCACCCGACGAAACCGCCATCGATCGAGCGCTCGAAGCGGCGCGGGAACGAGGACTGAGTCGCAAGGACTCGGTGACCGAGGTGTCGACGCTGCTCGGGGTGGCCAAGAACCTGGTCTACGAGCGCTCCTTGCACCTTCCAGAACGCTCGAGCTGACCGTGAGCAAACGCTGAAACTCCCCGCACGCGGCCAATCATCAAGTTCCGCGCCCCGTTGCCGATAGTCGAGCGTGGCACTCGACGTTGACAACGACCAGCTCGCGGCAGTTGCCCCGGAGATCTGGGACATGATGCTGAGCCTGGGGCTCGACCCGATGGCCGACGCGCCTGCGGAGCTGTTCCCCACCGGCGAGAGCACGATGACCGGTCTGGTCACCGTGAGCGGCGACTGGACCGGCGCCATCGCAGTGCAGTGCTCGACCGAGGCCGCCCGACGCTTTGCCGCGGCGATGTTCATGGCCGACGACGGCACGGAGCTGTCCGAGGACGAAGTGCACGACGCCCAGGCCGAGCTCACCAACATGACCGGCGGCAACATCAAGAACATGCTGCCGGGCAACTGCAAGATCGGCATCCCGTCGGTCACCGAGGGCACGGGGTACGTGGTGAAGGTCCCTCGCACCACGCCCATCCACAAGATGGTCTACGACTGCCGCGGCGATCGCGTCCTCGTCACGGTATTTGAAGCTCGCTGAGTAGAGCACTCGCGTCTTTGAGGCTCGGTAAGGCAAGGGGCCTGCTCGGGCCGGGATCGGTAGCCTGGCGAGCAGTGTCGAACTTCTACCTCACCACACCGATCTACTACGTGAACGATGCGCCCCACATCGGGCATGCGTACACGACCGTCATCGGCGACGCCGTTACCCGGTTCCATCGCATGGCCGGCGACGATGTCCACTTCCTCACCGGCACCGACGAGCACGGCCTCAAGGTCGCTCAGGTGGCCGAGGCCAACGGTGTCACGCCGCAGCAATGGGCCGACAAGACCGTGGTCCGCTTCCAGGAGTGCTGGGATCTGCTCGGCATCGCCAACGACGACTTCATCCGCACCACCGAGCCCCGCCACTACGCCGCGGTCAGCAAGCTGCTGCAGACCTGTTACGACAATGGCGACATCTACAAGGGCTCCTACCGCGGTTGGTACTCGGTGTCCGACGAGGAGTACATCGCCGAGTCCGAGGTCGAGGACTATCGCGCCCGCGGCCGCAAGGTCGTCGAGATGGAAGAAGAGAACTACTTCTTCAAGCTCTCGGCGTTCGCGCAGCGTCTGCTCGACTACTACGAGGCCCATCCCGACGCCATCCATCCGGTGGGTCGTCGCAACGAGGTCCTCGGCTTCATCAAAGGTGGGCTGCAGGACTTCTCCATCAGCCGCAGTTCGCTGTCGTGGGGCATCCCCATCCCGTGGGACGACAAGCACGTCACCTACGTGTGGTTCGACGCGCTCACCAACTACATCACGGCGGTCGGCTTCGGCGACGACGACAAGGCGGACGAGTTCGCCAAGCGTTGGCCCGGCGTGCACCTCATCGGCAAGGACATCATCCGGTTCCATTGCGTGTACTGGCCCGCAATGCTCATGAGCGCCGGCATCGAACCGCCCGCCGATTGGTACGTGCACGGTTGGCTGCTCGTCGGTGGCGAGAAGATGTCCAAGACACGCCTCAACCAGATCGCCCCGGCCGACCTCGTGGCCGACTTCGGGGTCGACGGGTTCCGCTATCACTTCCTGGCCGATTGTCCGGTGGGTCCCGACTCCGACTTCTCCTATGAGGGCATGGTCACTCGCTACAACTCCGACCTCGCCAACAACCTCGGCAACTTGCTGTCACGTGTCGCCACGGTTGTGGGCAAGAAGTGCAGCGGCATCGGCGCCGCACCGGCGCCGGACTCACCGCTGGCCGAGGTGGCCGCCGAGACCGTGCGCGATGCCATGGCGGCATGGTCGAGCGTGCAGCCATCCGACGCGCTCGAGGCCACCTGGCGGCTCATCCGCCAGACCAACGCCCATCTCGAGAACAACGAGCCGTGGAAGGCCGAACCGGGCCCCGCGGTCGACGCCGTCATGGGTGATGCCCTCGAGGCCCTGCGCATCGTCGCGCTTTTGTCAGCCCCCGCTATCCCCACCACCGCGCAGACCATCTGGGAACGCATCGGTCTGTCGGGCCGAGTCGAAGATCAGCGACTCCCCGGCGCCGCGGCTTGGGGCGGGTACCCCGGCGGGTTGCCGGTCACGAAGTCCACACCGCTGTTCCCCCGCAAGTAACGCCCCGATCGCCGGTAGCCCGACATGCCCTGGGTCGACACGCACTGCCATCTCGATGACGAACGCCTCCCCGGCGGATCGGTCGGCGCCCTCGAGCGCGCCCGCGCCGCCGGCGTGACCCGCTGCATCACCATCGGCACCGACGCCACGCACACCGCGGCGGCGTTGGCCATCGCTGCCGCCAACGACGACGTGTGGGCCACGGTGGGCCTGCATCCCCATGACGCCATCAACGGGGTCGAGACCATCCTCGGGTTCCTCGACGCACCCAACGTCGTCGCCATCGGTGAGTGCGGTCTCGATTACCACTACAACCATTCGCCCCGCGAGGCCCAGATGCAGGCGTTCGCCGACCAGGTGGCGCTGGCCAACGAACGGGGACTGGCGCTCGTCATCCACACCCGCGACGCGTGGGACGACACCTTCGACGTGTTGCGGGCGCAGGGCACGCCCGAGCGGACCATCTTCCACTGCTTCTCCGGCGGGCCCGACGAGGCCACGGCCTGTCTCGACCTCGGCGCGTATCTGTCGTTCAGCGGCATCGTCACGTTCAAGACGGCCGACGACATCCGGGCCGCCGCCCGTTTGTGCCCGCTCGATCGGATGCTGGTGGAGACCGATTCGCCCTACCTCGCGCCGGTCCCCCATCGAGGCAAGACCAACGAGCCGGCCCTGGTCACCGTGGTCGGCGCCGGCCTCGCTGTCGCCACCGGGCGATCGTTGGAAGCGGTCGAGGCGGGCACCTGGGCAAGTGCCGCCGTTGCGTTCGGTCTCTGAGCGGTCGTAGGTTCTCGGGCGTCACCGGGTGCGGAGCCCGGGCGGACCGGTGAGGAGGGTGGAGCTCTGAGGTTCGAGTCGTTGGATCGGCGAAGGATCGTGGCGGCTGCTGTCGTCACCATGGTCGCGCTCCCGCTGCTGATCAAGGAGAACCGCCGCAGCCACACCTCTGCTGGCCCGTCCGTCGCTGCACTCGCTCCGGGCGGTGGTCTCGATGCCGGGCAGCAGATCAGCGGAGCTACGGGTTCCACGGCCCCGTCGACCACCGTAGCGACCGCACCGGGCAACTCGGTCCCGGCAACCACGCCAGCCAAGACCGGCGCCAAACCAGCCACCGTCGCGCCCGCCACCACCGCTCCAGCGCCGGTCAGCGTCTCGGGCGTGACTGCATCGGGACAGCACTACGAGGATGGCTACGCCACGTTCCACAACTACGACGACAACGCGTTCGGCGACCACACCTGCTTCCATCGCACGTTGCCGCTCGACACTCGTGTCACCGTGACCAACACCGACTCGGGTGCGTCGACGTGGTGCATCGTGCGAGGCCGCGGACCGGCCGCCGCCAACCGGATCATCGATCTCGACAGCGAGGTGTTCGCCGAACTGGCGGACCTCAAAGTCGGCTCGGTCCCCGTGCGACTCACGTGGTGAGCAGGCGCCAGCTCGCGGGCGCGGCCCCCACTCGAGCACCGCAGTGACCATCTCACCGTCGCAGGCATCGGAGCTGCTGGCCCGACACGGCCTGGCCCCCACCAAGGTCTTCGGGCAGAACTTCGTGGTCGATCCCAACACCGTGCGGCGCATCGCTCGTCTGGCCGACGTCGGCGCCGACGATCGGGTGCTCGAGATCGGACCGGGGCTCGGTTCGCTCACCCTCGCCTTGGCCGAGACCGGGGCGCGCGTCACCGCCGTCGAGGTCGACCGCGGCCTGGTGCCCGTGGTGCGCGACGTCGTGAGCGAGGCCGGATACACGATCGATCAGGTCGAGGTCATCGAAGGCGATGCCATGGAGCTCGATTGGTCGCCGCTGCTGCAGGACCTCGCTCCCGGCCGTTCGTGGGTCATGGTGTCGAACCTCCCCTACAACATCGCCACGCCGCTCATCTGCGACTTGCTCGATGAGGTGCCGGAGATCGGGCGCATGTTGGTGATGGTGCAAAAGGAGGTCGGCGAGCGGCTCGCCGCCGTCCCCGGCGACGACGGGTACGGCGCGGTCAGCGTGAAGGTCCAGCACCACGCCACCGCGGCCGTGGTGGCCAAGGTCCCGCCGACGGTGTTCCTGCCGAGACCCAAGGTCGAGTCGGCTTTGGTGTCCATCACCCGACGACCCGAACCGCAGATCCCGTACGCCCTGGTCCCTGTCGCGTTCCGGCTCGTCAAAGCCGGCTTTGCCAAGCGCCGCAAGATGTTGCGCGGCTCGTTGGCCGAGCTGGTGAGCGCCGAGCAGTTCGTACAGGCACAGGTGCGTCCCGAAGCGCGCGCCGAGGAGTTGTCGGTGCTCGACTGGCGACGTCTCGCCGAGGTGCTCACGTCGTGACGACGATCGGCGCCCCGGCGAAATTGACGCTGAGCCTGCGAGTGACCGGCGTCCGCGACGACGGCTATCACCTCATCGACGCCGAGATGATCACGCTCGACCTCGCCGATCGCCTCGACATCATCGAATCGTCGGCGGCGGGGGCCACCTCCATCACCGTCTCCGGACCGTTCGCCGCCGGTGTTCCCACCGATGGTTCGAACCTGGTGGCCAAGGCACTCGATCGCATCGGTCGGCCTGCGACCGTGCACATCGACAAGCAGATCCCGTCTCAGGGCGGTTTGGGGGGCGGGTCGGCAGACGCGGCGGCGATCCTGCGATGGGCGGGCATCGACGACGTTGATCTCGCGGTGCGACTGGGCGCCGACGTGCCGTTCTGCCTTCGTGGCGGCCGCGCTCGCGTGCGCGGCATCGGCGAGGTGCTCGATCCACTGCCGATTGTGCCCTGCCCTGTGACGCTGTGCGTCCCGCCGTTCGGGATCTCGACCGTCCGGTGCTATCGAGCCTGGGACGAGCTGGGCGGGCCCACAGCGGACGGGCCCAACGACCTCGAACCCGCCGCCGTCTCCGTGGAGCCCCGACTGCGCGAGTGGCTCGACACGTTCGGGGAGGTCACCGGAAGCGCAGCAGTGCTGGCCGGGAGCGGATCCACGATGTTCGTGCACGGGCACCATCGCGAGGCGATCGATGTGATCGGTCGATCGTTGCCAGGCACGGTCGTGTTGCTCGCCGACGCGCGCGGGTGACACCGACGCTGCGGTACGAAACGCGACATCGACGCAACCCGAGACGCGCACCGACCGCCCGTGGGGCGGTCGGTGTGAACTCGATGATTCGCCTCAGCTGCCGGCGGAGCCGACGCCTATGACTACTTGTTGCGACGCTGGAAACGCGTGCGCTTCAGCATCTTCTTGTGCTTCTTCTTCCGCATGCGCTTACGGCGCTTCTTGATCAGCGATCCCATAACGGGGCAGGAAGCTAGCAACCCCAGCGCGGTTGTGCGAACCGGCTCGGGCCGGACCAGTTGGAGTAGCTACTGTGAGCGCCGACCTTCGGGGGTCGTCCAACTGGCAGGACAACGGACTTTGAATCCGTGAATCTAGGTTCGATCCCTAGCCCCCGAGCTGCTCAGACGTGGTGGAGCCGATTGCCTGGCTACAAATCGGCTACAAACCGCCGGTAGCCTGGTCTCGATGACGGGCACACTGAGAGAACGGAAGCCGGGAGTCTGGGAGCTGCGAGTCAGCGCTGGACGTGATCCCTCCACCGGCAAGTACCGCACTGAGACGCGACGATTCGAAGGCGGCAAGCGGGCAGCTGCGAAGGCCCTGGACGAGTTCGCCGTGGAGATCGCCAACCGCCAGCCGGTCAGCCCCACCACCATGGGCGAGCTGTTCACCATGTGGCTGGATCTGAAGGCTCAAAGTTTGAGCTACTCCACGCTGACTGAGTACCGCCGTCTGGTGACGAGGCGACTTAACCCGATCATGGGCCACGTTCCAGTCGCGCAACTCACCGTCATGGGCCTGGATGGGTACTACACGCATCTGAGCCAGACCCTCAGCCCAGCGAGCGTCCACCAGGTTCATGCGGTGATTGCCGGAGCGCTGGAGCAGGCTCGCAAGTGGGGGATGATCTCCGTGAACCCAGCGCGCTCCGCTACCCCACCGTCGAAGGTCAAGGCTGACATCTCACCGCCCAACGTCGACCAGATGCGCGAGCTGCTGGCCAGCGACCGGTTCACCGAAGATGAGCGAGTGTTCCTGCAGTTGGCCGCTGAGACCGGTGCCAGACGTGGAGAACTTTGCGCACTGACGCTCTCCGACTTCGACTTCGCCGCTGGGACCGTCGCCATCGGGAAGAGCCTGCAGGAACAGTGGGTGGACGGAGAGCTTCGATTGGCGACGAAGGGGACGAAGACCGGAAACCGTCGGCTCCTCCACCTCAGCGAGTCGATGCTGGCCGCTGTACGGGCGCTGGAGGCCACCACTCACGGGCGACTGTTCATCCATCCTCCGTACCACTACACCCGTCTGCTGCGTGATCTGCCCTTCCGGCTCCACGATCTCCGCCACTTCAGCGCCAGCCAGTTGCTCGGTCGTGGTGTGGATCTGGTGACAGTCCAACGTCGACTCGGCCACCGGTCAGCGGTCACCACGTTGCAGGTGTACTCCCACATGATCGATGGCAACGATGAGGCTGCTGGGCGGCTGTTGGGCGATCTCCTGGCATGAATCACAGACTCGAACTTTGAGCCAACTGCTTCGCAACCTTCGGGAAGATGCGATCCAGACGCTTCTTCAAAGTGGCGGACTCGAGGCCGACTCGCCTGGCTGCCTCCCTGATCGATACCCGGCCAACGACGACCAGCCGGACTGCCTCCCTCGTCACCGGATCCGGGATGAGAGAGAGCAGGTTCTCCACCTCCGCCAACATCACCACAACTTCTTCAGGGCTGTTACGGAACGGGCTGACGCCATCGCCAGGCGTAGAAAGGATGTCTATTGCCGTCCCCTCCTCATCGTGGAGAGGATCAAGCATCGCCTGCCGTGCCATATCCCGTTTCCAGGCTCGATACACGTTGGGAAACTCGTGGCGCGCTACCTCCATCAGAAACCCATACGGTTCTCGGTCGGGGTTGGTGTCCTCCCAGGCTGGCAACTTTGCAAATGCCCTACCCGCCAACTCCTTCGCCATCAAGTCCGCGGAGACGTAGCCCGGTCTCGCTCCGCCAGCTGGTCGTCCAGCATTGAACGCGTTTCGCCAGATCCCGCCTGGAGGTCCCACGACGATGGCACCAAGGATCATGTGGTGGATCTTGTTGAGCTGTTCCAAATTCATGGTTTAGGGAACGAATAGAGCCTCACCGCAATTCCGCTCTGGAGAACAACTTCAAAGAATTCTCGGAAATCGGTCCCCTTCGACGTCCCAGCCGGACAGCAGTACCTGCGGAAGCTTGGTGATGTTCGACAAGAACGAGAGTCGCCGTTGATGCGGCAAAACGGTAACCGGACCTTCAAAGGTCTCCGATGAGGCAACTCTCCCCGCAGGTCACAGGGTTGGCGCAGATGGCGGTAACCGCAGCGACTCACCGATTTGAGCCTCAGCCTGGCGGACTGGCGGGGAAAGGGGCCCCGCCGGTCCGCCAGGCTGCCGGTTAGGAAACGCAGCCTTCACGGTTCGCCGGACGCCTGAGATGGTGGAGATCAGCATCACCACGATCATCTTGAACTTCACCACTCGGGGCGCGGGCATTCTCGGCCCAAGGGCCTTCATGCCAGCGCCCACGCGGTCGCAACCAACCGAAACCTGGGATTTGGTGACACGGTGAACCGTTCCTCCGGACATGGAACTGACAACCCGGCAATGCCCAAGCTGCAAAGCGCTTCCTGGTGAACCTTGCATCACGACCAAGCGGACTTTGATGGCAACGCTTCACCCCACTCGCCGCCACACCACCGATCCGCTCACTGGTCGCGTCTGTCGACGCACAGCGAGCGGAACTATCGATGTCCACGTCGGAACGGGCTACCCGATTGGTAGGGCGGCCTGGATTGGTCGACACCGCGTCGTCCTATTCGAAGCGTTGCAAATGCCAACGGAGTCAAGCTGTCATCGTTGCGGCTGGATGTTGCCCTGGCGGTTGAACAACTCTTCGCTCACAGGCAAGGACCTTTCATCGCGGCAGGTCTTAGTTGAACACCGTGACGGATCTCGCGACAACGACATCGTCACGAACCTGGCAATCGTCTGCTGTTCATGCGGGGAACAGCGCTTCTACACGGATGGGATTCCGCAGCGCTGGTTCGAACAATTCAGACGCGACTTCGCTGCGGTACCACCGTGGGAACGCCCATCTGCGATTGAGTGGCTCGCTCAGGTAGGGGTACTCACGACTCCAGATGAACTTTGTGTGTGGCATCCAGCACTTGCCCAGGTTGCGCCTTCTCCGCATCAATGATCTTCTTCACTTTCGCCTCCGAAACGCCAACCTCTTCGGCGATTGCCTTCTTCGTCACCCCCTTCGGATAGAGGAGACGAACGCGGTCAGCGTTCGTCTCCGTCTTCATGTGCAGTCGAGGTGTCGCCCAGGTCCAGCCAGGAATCGCTTCTACATCGGCGACCCGGTCCGGTCGAACTTCTCCACGCACAGGAATCGCCCGGACGATGCTGATGAGCGATCCACACTCGTCGTGGAACCCGGGGAGGCGTTGATGTGGGCGATGACCTGATCGGCGGCGACCACGTTCCCGGTCTGGCGACAGCGAGATGCCAGCGAGCTTCTCCGCAGCGCTTCCTCGTGCGTTACACCACCGAGATCCCCGTTCCGGATGTCGGTGACGGTCGAAAACTGCGCGGTGTTGCCGGTCGAAAAGTGCGCGGTGTAGTTGCTTGTTGATGTTAGGCGTCGGGTTCGCCAGCTCCGGTTCGGATGCTGGGGAGGGTGTCGATGCGACGGTTGCGGAGTCGGTAGCTGGCGCCTTTGAGGGTGAGGACGTCGGCGTGGTGAACGATGCGGTCGATCATCGCGGCTGCGACGGCTTGGTCGCCGAACACGCCACCCCAGCTGGAAAACGGCAGGTTCGAGGTGAGCACGAGCGAGGCGTGTTCGTAGCGCGACGACACCAACTGGAACACGAGGTTCGCGGCGTCTTGTTCGAACGGGAGGTAGCCGACTTCGTCGATGATGATCAGCCCGTAGCGGCGGAGTCGAGCGAGCTCGGCCGGGAGCCGTCCGAGGCGGTGAGCGTCTTGGAGTCGGGCGACCCAATCGACCGCTGTCGCGAACAGGACGCGGTGACCGTGGTGCGCGGCGATCACACCAAGGCTGGTCGCGAGGTGGGTCTTGCCGGTGCCGGGCGGGCCGAGGAGCACGACGTTGCGGGCTTCGGTCAAGAATGCGCCGGAGGCGAGTGCTGCGACTTGTTGGCGGACGGCGGGTTGGTGGTCCCAGTCGAAATCGTCGAGGGTCTTGCGGGCGGGGAACCCGGCCCAACGGATCCGTTGCGCGGCGCCTGACGCGTTGCGCGCCGACACCTCGCGTTCGAGCACGGCGGCGAGGTAGTCCTCATGTGTCCAGCCGGCATCTCGTGCTTGATCGGCGAGCCGTCCCGCGGCCTCCACGATCCGTGGCGCCTTGAGCGCGGCGGCGAGGTAGTGGATCTGCTTGTCTGCGTCCGACGGGGTCTGCTGCTTGGCCATCACGCGACCTCCCGTCCATCGATGCCGTCGAGCCTGTCGATGCCGAACGCCCTGTCATAGTCGGCGAGATCACGTGCCAGGTCGTGATCGGCGACGGTGCGCGGGCGGCTGAATTCCTCGCGCAACACCTTGGCTGCGGCGACGTGGGCGGGGTCGGTGACGGTCATGTGCCGCGCCCATGCCCTCGCGTGATCGGCGACCAACCGACCGTCGAGACGAACGCGTACTCGTTCCAGATCAGCAGTGACGGTGACGAGCCGGCCAATCACGTTCGGGTCGACGGAGTAGTCGTTCGAGTCGACGCGCACGTAGTAGTCCCGGCCGAGCCGGATCTGATTCACCCAGCCGACCGTCGGCGGGATCGGCGGCAACGCGAGCATCGCTGCCCGGTCAGCATCGACGAGATCGATCGGACGGGCCCGGATCGTGCGGACCGTGCGCTGGTTCGCGCGCTCCAACCAGTCGGTGAACTGGGCGTTGAAGTCCGCCGGCGAGGTGAAGTCACGGCCGGGCATGAACGAGGTCTCGAAGAACCCGTTGCGTCGCTCGACCACACCTTTCGATTCTGGGTCGTGTGCTTTCAACTGATGCACCCGTGTCGCGAGGATGCCGCTGAACTCGGCGACCCCAGCGGCGAGCCGACCCCGTCGACCGATGCCGCTCTCGTTGTCCCAGATCAACCGGCGCGGCACACGCCCGAACCCCTCGATCAACGACCAAGATCCCAACAACAGATCCTGGGTCTGACGGGTCGGGATCATCTGACCGCAGATGAACCTCGAGTGCGCCGGAACCATCACGAGCACCGGCAACAGGGCGGTCGTGCCGTCCTCGAGCGGGATCCGTTTCGGCGGGAACCACAGATCGTTCTGCGCCGCGTCGCCGGCCGCCCACGAGAGTCGGTCCGCCGGGTCCCGACGGCGTTGCTCCGGACGCAACCTCGCGACGTTCTCCCGGAACCACGACGGCGACCCCGACCAGCCGACCCGCTCAGCGAGCACCGTCGCTGGCATGTCCGGACACTCGACCAACAACGCACGCACACGCGCCTCGAACGGCGTGAACGACGTCGCTTCCACCGGCGCCCGCTCGTACTTCGGCGGCGACGTCGACGCCACAGCATTCGCGACCGTGTTCCGAGAGATGCCCAGCCGGTCAGCGATCTGCGTCTTCGGCACCCCCTCGGCCGCCAACCTTCGAATCAACGCCCAGTCCTCCAAAGTGATCACACTCCAATCGTTCAGTGCTCACTTTTCGACCGGCAAGACTGCTCAGTTTTCAGCCGTCACCGACACCGGACCCTTCTTTACCGGGCGAGGTGACGACCACACGACCTCCAGAATCGCAGGAGGTTGCGACGATCTCTCGAAACCACTGCCTCGACACAGGGCCAGTCTCTACCCGTCGCCGACATTCGAACCCCACAGATGCAATACTCGGAGCCCGACTCAGGAACTCGGAAGTGTGAACCCGACGCGTTTCTTGTCGACAGGACGTGCAAGTAGGTCTCTTCACTAGTCTTCTTGGGTGGAAGGTGATCGTGAGCGAGCCAAACACGCGTTCTCCATGCTGAAGGCTCAGCAGGACGTCGTTCGAACAGGAGTTCCCGGCCAGGCAGCTCCACTCGGGTCGTGGCTATTCACAAAGCAACGCGATGAGCTGTTCTGGTACTGCGGCGGCATATACATCCGGTGTAGAGACCTTAAAATGTACAACTATGACGGCAAACGCCGGACCAAGGGCGACTACCTGCTCTTCATTGGGTCAATACACTTGGTCGAACAGTTGCTGCACAAAGCTGGCGTCGGTCCACCACCGGGACCGCAGCGAATGCCGATGTCAACGCGTGCGGACTCTGGCCACTCCTGGGCGCATACGGACGCGACTGACCCGCGGACGAACTCGGGTTCGACAGAACCTGGATACTGCTTCTTCACGAAGCGAGGATGGCTCACTTGCGGTGAATCGTGCTCCACTCCGCATGTGTGTCGTAAGCCCGGGAAGACAAGCGGCTACTAGTGGCGATACTCCGAGATGGGGGACAGCTGCACGGCTGGGTGTGCGCTGACCTGGTTGACCGGGAGGGCTCCCGTCCGCCGAACGCCCGGGTCATAGGCCGAGGCGGCCGCTGGCGTTGTTCTCGAAGACAGTTCCAGCCCTGATGTAACGCCGAACTGTCGCCGTACTGCGGTGGCCGGTGATCCGCATGATCGCTTCTTCGCCCACACCCGCGCGCGCTGCGGTCGTTGCGAATCCCGAACGCAGCGAATGCGCCGAGAACAACGACGGGTCGAGTCCTGCGGCAGCTGCAGCACGCTTCACCACGGTCGACACGGACTCACCGGACAGCGGAGCGGCACCGACGTTGCCATGTCGGTCGATGGCACGGAAGATTGGCCCGTCGGGCAATCGACCGGCGGTGATCCACGCCTTGTAGGCCGTCACTGGACACGTCAGCGGGGCGCAGCCACGCGGTAGTCCAATCTGCCGGCCCATGCCTTCCTGATCGGTCTTGCTCCGGCGAACGGTAATGACGAGCCCTTCTGACGTCTCGACGATGCAGTCCATCGTGAGGCCGACCAGTTCTGACCGTCGGAAACCACCAGCGAATCCGAGAATCAGCAGGGCTCGATCGCGGAGACCGGCGACGTCGTCCGGCATGCAAGCCACCATTGCGCGGATGTCCGAAATGAGTAGCGGAGATTTCCCGACCTGCGCAGCACCCAAGACCCGACGGACACCAGACATCGTCGCCCGCACTGCAACGTCGTGGGTTGGCGACTGGTACCCAGCGGACTGATGAGCAATTGAAATTGACGACAACCGCCGAGTGATGGTCGCCGGTCTGGCCCATCGGGCGAGCTCCGTCACGTAAAGTGCGACGGTCGTTGGTGCAGCGGGAAGATGGTCAAGGTCGTATCCCTCGCACCACGTGACCCAGTGGGCCCAATCGGACCGGTTCGCTCGCTTCGTGTTCGCCGACCGTCCGGCCGCGAGAAGCTCCGTCGCCTCGTCGCGCAATCGTTCAAGACGCTGAGCGAGATCGGAGGGAGCCAGCTGCTCCACCGCGTTCATCGTCTGACCCTCGATACCTCTCATTTATCGGACCCCAGGACTAGAGGCGCACAACCCTGCGACGAAAGCGACGAATCCATTTCCAACGCCGCTTCTATGACCGAAGTGACCAAGCGCGGCCTGCCACCGGTGTTCACCGCTCTAGTCACGGCCAATCCGCGTTCCGCCAACTCACGACGTGCTGCTGCGATCTCGTGACCCGAGACGTGGCGGCTGAAAAGGTCGCGTTGCTCCGTTCCATCGAGGCCCGAGGGCGATTCCCGAAGGGCGGCGAGCAATCTCCGCGCGATCCGCTCATCCGTTCGCTCGCCACCGAAGACGCGGACGACAGACGCCTCGCAGTGGTCCCAGACTGCCTTGGCTGCATCGAGATGCGGTACGTCGACCACCGGTGACTGGTCAAGGAGCGCATAGACAACCGACAACCGCACGATCTGTGCTTCGGCACGCGCTGTGAGGGACCCAACGACGCCTTCGACGTCATCGTCGAGCGCTCCGTAAATCGCAGCCCAGAGGCGCGAAGCCTCCGCGGTACGTGTCACGTGATCGATTCGTTGCGCGGCCGCAACCGCGTCGCCGATTCGGCGACTCAAGTCCTCGACGACGTCGCTGCTCGGTGTACCTCCATCAGGAAGACGCCGTGCACGTTCAACCCAACAGAAGAGGAACCGGTTGGCCAATCCGTTGGTGATCTCAGTGTCACAGAGACGTCGTCGCAGTTCCTCAGCGGTCACATGGCCGAGAACCGAGACATTCGCATCGCGAACGCGAAGCGGTTTGTGGCGAGTGAGCACATTGAGGTCCGTACTGTCCCATGCTTCGCGCACCAGAGCCGACAGTGAGGCGCTTCGCGCGCCGACGCGCAGAAGGCGAGCGAACTCGGGCTCAACCACGAGTACCGATCTATCCTCAAGGCTGCGACGGGCCAGGTCAGCAACGAGGCCCTCACCGGAGGCGAGTCCGCCGACAATGCGAGAGTCGACGAAGTCGGGGACAGCCTTTGCCATCAACGCCTTGACCACTGCCCACGATGTCCCCTTCCTGGCCCGCGAACTCCGACCGACGAGCACAACATTGAGTCGCGCCGGGTGGTGAGAGCTATCGACTAGTGGTCCGTCGCTGAAATAGCAAGGTGGGCTATGGTGGGCAGTATGCCGGTTGTGGTTGCTGCTGCGTTGAAGGTGTCGCGCAATGCGCGTATCGAGTTGGAACGGATGTCTCGCTCGTCGGTG
>JBFWVD010000105.1:0-15237 GCA_050246915.1 Acidimicrobiia bacterium
CCGGCGCTGCTGCCGGCGATGCCGAGTCGATCGATGCCGAGCTCGTCGGCGTGCTCGGCCACCCATTCGGTGACAGCCCAGCAGTCATCGAGCGGCTCGGGATACGGGTGCTCGGGCGCCAGCCGGTAGTCGACGTTGACGATCACGGCGCCCACCTGGTTGGCCAGGTATCGGCACATAGAGTCGTGCGTCTCGAGGTCGCCGGCGACCCAACCGCCACCGTGCAGGTAGACCAGTGACGGCAGTGTCGAGGCGGCCTGTGGTCGATAGATCCTGACGGGCACGTCACGTGGCGACACGCGGCGCTCGGTCACCTCGTGGACTATCTCTGGGGTGGCGGCGCTGCGAGGCCGACTCCGAATGACTGCAAGGTGCTGCTGCAGGCTGGTCCCGTTCAACGATGCGAAGTCCGGGGGCGGCGCGGCCCGCAGGTTCTGCTCGAAGAGCGCGGCGACCTCCGGATCGATCGGCATCAGACGGCGGTGGTCAGTCGTTGCTGTTCCCAGGCTCGAACGGCAGGGATGACCTTGGTGCCGAAGAGCTCGATCGAGCGCATCTGATCCTCGTGCGGGACGTCGGCCATCTGCATGACGGTGACGAGCCTGTCGGCGCCCGCCTCGATGTACCCCTTGATCTTCTCGGTCATCGACTCGGGGTTCCCGACACAAAACGATCCGTCTTCGATGAGGCCGTCGACGTGGACGGGGTCGAGTGAGGCCATGGTTGCCCAGTTCCCACCCTTCCCACGGCGCAGCGCGTGGTACTTGTACGAATCGGGGATCTTCTCGAGGGGGGTGCCTCGCCAGTCGTTCTTGTAGATGTCGGTCACGTGCTTGATGTACCACAGCCCGCCCTGGCCGCCGAGGAAACGAGCTCGTTCCTCGTCGTCGTGACAGAACCCGATCGTGAACATCGCGCACTGGTTGTTCTGCTCGAACCCCACGGGGTTCGTGCAGAGCGCAGCCGCCTGCTTGTACGACGCGACCTGCTGGGCGAGCCGCTCGGGCGGCATGATCCCCGTCATGAGCAAGCCGAGACCCATCTCCCCGGCCATCGCGCACGTGTCGGGTTGGGTCGAGGCGACCCACAACGGCGGATGCGGTTTCTGCACGGGACGCGGCACCACGGTGATCTTGTCGTCCCACTGCCAGAACTGGCCCTTGTACGACATGCCCTCCTCGGTCCACAGTCGCGGCAGCAGGCGTACCGACTCCTCCCACTGCTCGCGGCTGGTCGCCACGTCGACGCCGAACGCCTCGAGTTGATACGGGCTGGACGAACGGCCCGTCCCCACCTCGAGTCGGCCGTCCGACATGATGTCGACCATTGCGGCACGTTCGGCCACTCGAATGGGATGATTTACCTGTCCCGGCAACAACGTCACTCCGAATCCGAGGCGGATCCGTTCCGTTCGTGCCGCCAACGCCCCGAGCCATGCATCTGGCGCGGACGAATGGGCCAACTCCGTCAGGAAGTGGTGCTCCACGATCCACACGGTGTCCAGCCCCATCTCCTCAGCCAAGACTGCCTGCTCCAACGCCTCGTGAAACCGATCGTGCTCTTTCCCTTCGGTCCACGGACGTGGCACCGAGACCTCGAACAAGAGATCGAACTTGAACATCGTGAACCCCCTGCGGCGCGACCTCGCGAAACGGTAGCGGGAGTCGTCACACATGTCAATGTTCCATCACGATCGTCGATCGCCGGGTTCGTAGGGTTCTCGCTTGCTAGCCTCTGCGACGGACACGTCAAAGCTTCGTCATGGGAGGTAACCGCGGTGACAGCACGCAGCGGCAAACGGCACGAACTCGTCGAAGCAGAGATTTTGGAGCGTGCGGCGATCCTCTTTGCTTCGCGGGGTTTCGCCCTGACGAGCCTCCAGGATGTCGCCGATGCGATGAACATCAGCCGCCCAGCCCTCTACCATTACATCGGCAGCAAGGAGGAGTTGCTGGTCAAACTCGTCGAAGGCGTCACGTTTAGAGTAGCGCGAGACCTAGGCCGCATCGCCGACGAACCTGAAACCGCAACGCAGCGACTCCACGACGTGATCGAGTGCGTCGCGAAACTGATGATCGAACAACCCGCCCGTTTCCGCCTTCTCGAGCGGGCCCAGGATCAACTTCCCGCCGAACTTGCTGTCCAACACCGCGACGCCCGACTCATGGCCCGCGACGCGGTCACCCGAATTGTTGGTGACGGGATCAAAGAAGGCGTCTTCACTCCATGCGAACCGACGGTCGCTGCGTTCGCCGTTCTCGGTATGACGAACTGGATAGCGTGGTGGGTGCACTCGGTCCCTCACATCACCCCCGAGGAAATCGTCGGCACGATGACTCAGCTCGTGATGAACGGTCTACTGGTCCACGGTCTCGATGAGCAACCCGACGGTCTCGACAACGTCAGCCGCGCCATCAACTCCATCAAACGCAACATCGACCAGCTGGAGACGACCCTTGCGCTGAGCGCCGCACGCTTGGACGGTCCAGCGAACAACTCGGCCACGTGACAACTGTCGTACTCGGCTGACCTTCGCAGAACCAGTCCCCGTCGGCCTCGACATCCGTGACCACGCACAAATGACGCGACGCGACGCCGTAGAAGAGGTCCATCGCCCGCCCATGCGATTGACATGTTGCTGT
Source organism: Acidimicrobiia bacterium (assembly GCA_050246915.1). Taxonomy (GTDB): domain Bacteria; phylum Actinomycetota; class Acidimicrobiia; order Acidimicrobiales; family Ilumatobacteraceae; genus JBFWVD01. The sequence goes on from JBFWVD010000105.1 coordinate 2,643, forward strand.
TGCCGGGGTGGTCCAGTTGGCAAGGTCGCCCTTGGCCGACACCTGCATCGCGCCGAGGATGGCCGTGTCGATGGGGGTGCCGCCCTTCGCGGCTGCCTGGGCGGGCACCTGACGCTCACCGGCCAACAGAACCTTGACGGTGTACGACCCAGCCATTGTTGTCCTCCTCGGTCTGCTCGGCCATGCCGCTGCGGCGCAGGCGCACCTGTCGATCAACAAGTACGTCTAGCCTTTGACATGTGCGACGAGAGTTCCTCGATGTCGGCTACTCTCGTCCGGATGTGACCTGGTTGCCACTCGCTTGGATTCTCCAGACCCGCGTCGTCGTGGGACACGAGCAGGCCTGAGCCAATTGCTGGCAAATGAATGATGCCGGCGTCGCCGGCGGGAGGAGTTCAAGATGAGGTTCTGCACGATCCGTCGTTCTGGAACGACCTATGCCGCACGAGTGGAGGGCGACGTTGCCGTCGAATTGCCGTACGCTGACGTCGGCGGGCTGCTGGCCGATCCGCAGGGGTTGGCCGTGGGACGCATTCACGATGGTGCTCGGGCCCGTCTGGACCCCAACACACTGGCACCGTTGGTCGTCCGACCGCCCAAGGTTGTCTGCGTGGGGCAGAATTACGCGGCGCACGTTGCCGAGATGGGTCACGAGCCGCCGCGCTTCCCGACTTTCTTCGCGAAGTACACGAGCGCGCTGATCGGTGCTCGCGATCCGATCAATCTTTCGCCTGACTCGCAGTCGTGCGACTGGGAGGTTGAACTTGCCGTCGTCATCGGAACGCGGGCCAAGCGCGTCGACCGTGATGCCGCACTCGACCACGTCGCCGGCTACACGGTGCTCAACGACATCTCCATGCGCGATTACCAGAAGCGCACTTCGCAGTTCCTGCAGGGCAAGACGTTCGAGGCCACCACGCCGGTCGGTCCGTGGATGGTCACCGCCGACGAACTGCCGAAGGGAGGCGACGGTCTTCGGGTGACCTGTGAGGTCGATGGCGTGATGATGCAGGACAGCACGACATCGGATCTCATTTTCGACGTCGCCACGATCATTAGCTACTTCAGCAACGTGGCCGCGCTCGAGCCGGGCGACATCATCGCCACCGGCACACCATCGGGCGTCGGCGCCGGCCGCAGGCCCCCCGTCTTCCTCCGGCCCGGCCAGGTCGTGCGCACGTCGATCGACGGCATCGGCGAGCTCGTCAACCGAGTCGTGGGCGAATGAGCTGACGGTGAATGCTGTCGAGAAGTGCGTTGCAGTTGTGCTGATCCACCGTCGGAGGATGATTCGTCTGCGCCCAGGCGACCGGCATCGCTTGGACAGCGCCTGCCGACCTTCGTGGACTGCCGATGGCCAAGCGGAGGCCCACCGAACCACAGGTCCGGAGCTCGCATCTTGTCGGCACAACCTGTCGCCCATCGCGGCTGGCGGTCGAGTGCGCGACGGCGGCAGGGGGAGATGTGCCAAGAATGGCCTGCGCAGAGCCCTCAAGACAGCTCATAATCCCTGGGTCGTGGGTTCGATCCCCACCCGCCCCACTCGTCGGCACCGTGGCTCGTAGGCGCCTCAGCTCGCGGATCAATCCGAGTTGGTTTTTCGCGCACTGAACCCGGCTGACACCAGCGCAGGTGGAGCCGTAGGATTGCCTGATGACCGACGACCAGCGCGATCTGATCACTCGCAATCCCGCGGTGTGCCATGGGCAGGCGGTTGTGCGCGGTACGCGAATCATGGTCAGCGTCATTCTCGACTGTCTGGCGGCGGGCATGTCCGAAGTCGAGATCGTCGACGAGTACCCGACCCTGACCGTCGAGGGTGTGCGGGCGGCGGCAGCGCACGGTGCCGAGTTGGCTCGTGACGAGTACCCGGCTGTCGCGACCGGGTGAAGGTCAAGCTCGACGAGAACCTGCCGGGGCGAGCCCGCGCCATCTTGGCGACTGCCGGGGTCGACGTTGACACCGTGGAAGACGAAGGGCTCGCCGGGGCGGACGACGCCTCGGTTGGACGGGTTGCGACAGAGGCCGACCGGTTGGTGATCACGCTCGACCGCGGCTTCGGCGACGTGATGCGCTACCCGCCCGGTGCGCATGCCGGCATCCTCGTACTGCGGGTGGGCGACCAGTCGGCGGCGACCGTCTGCGACGCTCTTCGCGACGTCGTCGAGTCGTACGAGCTCGATGGTCTCGCGCGTTGCGTAGCTGTGTACCGCGACGGCGTGCTCCGGGTTCGTCGACCGGCGGCCCGAGATGCGGGAACAGCGAGTTGATCTGACTTGCATGGGACTGTGGGACGCGGTGGGACGAAACCCGGCGACACTCGGCACGTCGGCCATGTCGACAGTGGTCCAACGTGTGCCGAGGTGCCGGTCGTCGCCCAGAACTGGGCCTGACGCCCGACTCATAATCCCTGGGTCGTGGGTTCGATCCCCACCCGCCCCACTCGTCGGCACCGTGGCTCGTAGGCGCCTCAGCTCGCGGATCAATCCGAGTTGGTTTTTCGCGCACTGAACCCGGCTGACACCAGCGCAGGTGGAGCCGTAGGATTGCCTGATGACCGACGACCAGCGCGATCTGATCACTCGCAATCCCGCGGTGTGCCATGGGCAGGCGGTTGTGCGCGGTACGCGAATCATGGTCAGCGTCATTCTCGACTGTCTGGCGGCGGGCATGTCCGAAGTCGAGATCGTCGACGAGTACCCGACCCTGACCGTCGAGGGTGTGCGGGCGGCGGCAGCGCACGGTGCCGAGTTGGCTCGTGACGAGTACCCGGCTGTCGCGACCGGGTGAAGGTCAAGCTCGACGAGAACCTGCCGGGGCGAGCCCGCGCCATCTTGGCGACTGCCGGGGTCGACGTTGACACCGTGGAAGACGAAGGGCTCGCCGGGGCGGACGACGCCTCGGTTGGACGGGTTGCGACAGAGGCCGACCGGTTGGTGATCACGCTCGACCGCGGCTTCGGCGACGTGATGCGCTACCCGCCCGGTGCGCATGCCGGCATCCTCGTACTGCGGGTGGGCGACCAGTCGGCGGCGACCGTCTGCGACGCTCTTCGCGACGTCGTCGAGTCGTACGAGCTCGATGGTCTCGCGCGTTGCGTAGCTGTGTACCGCGACGGCGTGCTCCGGGTTCGTCGACCGGCGGCCCGAGATGCGGGAACAGCGAGTTGATCTGACTTGCATGGGACTGTGGGACGCGGTGGGACGAAACCCGGCGACACTCGGCACGTCGGCCATGTCGACAGTGGTCCAACGTGTGCCGAGGTGCCGGTCGTCGCCCAGAACTGGGCCTGACGCCCGACTCATAATCCCTCGGTCGCGAGTTCGATCTCAACCGCGTCACCAGGTCAGCGGGGATTCCCGCGACGGAGCATCGCCGTTGCGTGGGACTAATGGGACGAACGACTAAGTCGGCTCATCACTCATGCGTTCCACAGCCCGCAGAGGGTCTCCTGCCCCAGCCTGGACTCGGAATTGGGGAACGCTGGCGTCGCCGAACTGATGAGGTGACCGTTCGCTGCGCGGCCGTGATCGCGAGTGCTCTACCAGATATGGATCGCGCCGATGTTGGCGAGCTGTACGTGGTGGAGGCCGATGCTGGGCTCGGGCTGTCCTGGCTCGATGAATGCTGCTGCGTGGAGCTCTTCGGGGTGGGTGAGCCAGTCTTGGTTGAGGAGCGTGCAGGTGATCTCGGCGCCGGGGGTTCCTCGGAGGGCGAGGGTGACGACTGTGTTGTCGAGTGTGGTGATGAGTTGGCGGAGTGTGCTGGTGTGGGTCTCGGGGTCGGATGTGGTGACCGTCAGTGTGTGGGCTGTTCGGGTCATATCGGTCCTTCGTGGTGACGTGATGACGGAGCCGTTCGGCTGATTGCCGCGGCGTCGGAACAACGGCGGCTCGACCTCGCACGGTACCGATCCGTGCTGGGGATCGGGCGAGAGGAGATCTTGAAGAAAAGAGACATTCTGTTGGCGGAATGTGTTGCTGCACGCGTCTCTCATGGTGAGTGTCGATTGACGGGAGATCATCGTGAACAAGCGTGGGTGCCTGTGGGCCGTGGCGGCGTTGGGCATGGGTGTGGCCGCGGGCGGCTGCGCGGGTGGAGGGGGCGACAGCGAGTCGCCGCCGATTTCTGTTCGGGTGCCGTCGGTGGGCTCGCTGTCGCCTTCGGCCACCAACGAGGTCGACGGTGCGGGGGCGCCGGTGGTGTCGGGTCGGGCGGGGATTGTGCGTGTCGAGACGACCGGGAGTTTCGCGCAGCCGGAGATCGCCGGGCCGGTGGAGCTGGTGGGCTCCGGGTCCGGTTTCATTGTCGACGAGTCCGGGCTCGTGGTGACGAACAATCATGTCGTGGCCGGTGCGGCGACCATTGAGGTCTATCTGGAGGGCAACTCGGAACCGGTGGCTGCGACACTGGTGGCCACCTCGGAGTGTTCGGACTTGGCGGTTTTGGATCTCGCTGGTGGCGGCTATCCGACGCTGGGCTGGGCGACTGTGCCGGCCTCGACCGGTACCGTCGTTGAGAGCAGTGGCTTTCAAGACGGCGATTCCGACGTGACGACGATCGAAGGAATCGTGGCCAGCGAGACCGCGGACGGGGACACGGCGTGGGCATCGATCGGATCGCTGATCCAGCACGACGCCCGTCTGAGAGCTGGCAGCTCTGGGGGTCCTTTGCTGAACAGCGACGGTGATGTGGTTGGTGTCAACACCGCCGGTTCCGATGATGCCGCGTTCGCGATCCCGACGGCGATTGCCGAGCCGGTGATCGAGGAGTTGTCGTCGGGGGTGGATGTCGACGCTGCCGGTATCAATGCGTTGGCCGTGTTGGACCACACATCCAACGAGGCCGGGGTGTGGGTGGGGTCGGTTCGACCGGGTTCTGATGCTGGCAAGGCCGGGCTTGAGCCTGGCGACTTGATCACACGGATGAAGGGCTTGCGTGTTGGCCTCGACGGGACGCTCGCGGATTACTGCAAGGTCCTCGCTTCTGCAGGGGACGATCCGATCCCCGTCGAGGTCCGTCGGGACAACGAATGGTTCGCCGGAGAACTGGGCGGCCAGCAGCTGGAACCGACCCTTGCGGTCGTCGATGACGTGCAGGAAGCATCAACGGACCCCGAGGCGGTCCTGACTCCTCCGGAGGGGACACCCTATGGGGCCTTCGACCGGGTGGTGGATGACACGGGATCGTTCGCGATCGATGTCCCGGCCGCGTGGGCGGATCGGTCGACGTCGGCGATGCCGTTCGGGGGAGGGGAGCGCCCGACGATCGTCGCGTCGACAGACGTCGCGTCGTTGGATGCCACCGTTGGCGGCGACTATTCGGTGCCCGGGGTGGCGGCGATGGTGTTCGATGTTGGGACGTCGATGGATGAGACGTTCGCGGTGATGGAGGACAACTCACCGTGGATGTCTGACTGCTTCAGCAACGAGCCGCAACCATTCGCCGATGACGTCTACCAAGGTGTCGTGAACGTGTACGGCAACTGCGGGGGCACCGCAGCGATGGTGATCTCGATGTCGATCGAGCGGATCGGGTCGGGACGGTGGATGCAACTGGTTGTGGTCGCCCCGACGCTCGCGGACGTGGAAGCCGGCATGCGCGTCATCGAGACGATGGATCTGCTCGGTGGCACCGCCGAACTACCGACCACATCGGCTGCCCCGGCCACATCTGTTGCGCCGAGCGCGTCGTCGTTGCCGGACGCGTACGCGCTGCTGGATTTGATCGGCGGGCCGACCGCGGATGCTGTGCTGGCCGAAACGCGCAGTGGGACGGACCGTGACGCGTATGTGTGGGAGCACAGCGGAACCACAGCGGAGCTGACGGCGTGGGTTCGCACGGTCCCGGACCGGATCGGTTGCACGAACGTCGAAGCCGGGGATCCGGTCGTCGGCGACGACGGCTACGAATCCGTGTACCTGGTGTGTGACCTGACGGCCGACGGCCGGTCGTATGTGGTGTCGATCGTCGGTCTTGTCGGCCCCACCGTGGACGCGACGACCGTTCTGGTGATGACGCGATGACGACGATGGCGATCACCGCACTGCCATGGAGTTCACTGCCGGGTAGGCCGCGGGCTCGGTTCGGCGGTTGGCAACGTTGGTTGTGGGTCGCGTTTGCGCGTCCCCGGATGGTGCCCGACCGCCAGGTTGCCGAGATGAGCGACACGGAGCTCCTCGGGGTGCTCAGTTCCGACGATCAGGCATTCCGGGAGCTGATCCGTCGACACCAACGGTCGATGCGCCGTTTGGCGCGATCGATGCTGCGCAACACCGGCGACGCCGATGAAGCCGTCCAAGACAGCCTGCTCGCCGCGTACCGCCACGCCCGCTCGTTTCGCGGGGACGCGTCGGTGCGGAGCTGGCTCCACGCGATCTGCTATCGGCAATGCCTGACCCGGCTACGCCGCGCCCGCCTGGACCTGGTTCCACTGGACAGTGCGATGTCGTTGTCCGGACCTGAGTCCGGTCCGTTGCTGCCGTTCTATCTCGAGGCGGCGGTCGCCGGGTTGCCGGTCGATAATCAAGCTGCGTTCGTGCTCGTCGATGTGCTCGGCTTCACCCGCGAGGACGCGGCGACGATCGTTGGGGTGCCGGCCAACACGATGCGCGCCCGCGTCGCCCGAGCCCGGCTGCTGCTCGCCGACGCCGTCGCCGACGTTGCCGAGGTCCACCCGTGACGGACACGATCCATCAGTCGACCCGCCATCAACTTGCCCACGGCGAGCAGCTCACCGAGAGTGCCACGCACCTCGTGTCGTGCGCGTCGTGCCGGACATGGCAACACCATCTCGACGAAATCATGCACACCGCGGACACCTTGTTCGAACCCGAAGCCGACGGCGATGAGCTGTTTGTCGAACGAGTCATCCGCGCCCATCGCGCGCGGCAACGACCGGCTGTGCGACGGACGGTGTTGTCGGCCGCCGCTGCGGTGGTTCTCCTGATCGGGGCGGGCTGGGTCGGCATCGCCCGGCTGACGGGCGCCGACGCACACGATCACGACCGTCTCGCGGACATCGCCGCCACGTGGGAAGCATCCGACGGTGTCCGGTTCGTCTACCAGGCGACCGCGACGGTCGCCCCGACGTTCGGTGTCGCCGAGCCGGGGTCGGAGCTGTCGTTGCTAACAGCGATGCCCACCTGTCAGACCAACACTCGACCAACGGCCCGATCCGGCGGAGTCGAGGTCGGCGAGCTGATCGACGGCCTGCTCGGCAACGACCCGTGCGCCGCGCTCGCCGACATCCGTGAACACGTCGGCGGCACCGCACAACAAGCCGCCACCGCCCTGTACCGGACACGAACTGCCGCCCAAGCAGACGCGGATCAGATCGCTGCATTGACCGCCAGATCGCCACTCGAACAACGCAGCCTCACGTACCTCTACGACACCATGATCAACGAACGCGACTTCGCAGACGACCAACTCGCTGTACTGCGCAACGCCGCATCCCGAACCGCCCGAACGTTGCAAGCGGTCGCCGACGCCGCCGACCACGCCCTACCAGTAGACCCGCTCCGCGAGACAGCGAGCGACGACCTACGCGCGCTTGTCGCCCTCGTGGACGACACCCCCGCACCGACAGTCCCGCAACGTTCGGCGACATGGGAGCAACTCGCGACCGGGATTTGGCACCACACGTCGATCACCGTTGACGGTGTCACCACCGCACCTGACGGCTCCACCGACAACTTCACCGCACCCACCAACGACCAGCTCGGGCTCGTCACAGCCGTGCTCGGAACACCCGAACAGATCCTGCACATCCTCAACAGCGCCCCCAACTCATCAGGATCTGCGATCACCTGGGTCGTACCGGCCGGCACACTCAGCTACCCCGGCATCGCCGAATGGCAAGCCACCGCACGTCTCGATGGCGAGCGACTCGACGGCCTCACGCTGAATGGCATCGCCCCCGACGGCGTCACGGTCACGATCACGGTCATCCCCGAGCGATGACCCCCAAGGCACCACCGTCCGTGCTCCGCATCAACGACTCAGCGTGGCCAACGCGACATCGAGGACCGCGGAGACGAATGCTGATCGCGGCGGGCGCATCCGCGTTCACGCTCGCAGTCGTGATCGGTTTCTGGACGCAGCGACCCGAACCCCAGGTGGAGATCATCGCCACCGCAGCAGACATTCCCGCCGGTGTGACGATCACCGACACGATGGTCTTCGCGCAGCACGTCCACACCGACGCCGACCCCGCCCAATTCGCCTCGAGGTCACTCATCGAATCCGGCGCGATCACCAACCTCCCTCTGCCGGCCGGCCACGTCCTGCTTCGCTCCGACGTCGCACCGGCTGACCCTGGCGTCACCGACCCGGCCCGCGCAGGTAGCGGCCGCTTCCACGGCCAGTTCGGTATCGCCGCGGCCATGGGCATCGTGGCGTCCGTTGGGCTGGTCGTGTTCGGCGCCCGGCGTAGACGAACACCAACCGCACAACGAGGGACGCCCACGGAGGTTCCGGACGCCCCTGCGGATTCCCTCGGCGAGCCAGAAGGCTCGCGCCATCTCTACGACCTTGCCGATCGCTCCGAGATCGTCCGTGCCGCTCTCGACACCGTGTCCGCCGCGGTCAGAGCCGGGAATCAGCGAATCGTACGCGCGGTCGAGCTCGCTGGGGACGGCATCGAGATTCTGTGGACGACACCTCAGCCCCAGCCGCCACGACACTGGTCGACCAATAACGGCGGATGGACTTGGTGTGGCCCAGTGCCCAAGCATCGGCTGCGTCAACAAACCGCCCTGCCGACAACGATCGTTTCGCTCGGCTTCCGCGCAGACCGGGAACTCTTCGCCTGTCTGGGAACTGCCCCGACCGTGACGATCCACGGCCCGCGCGCTCATGTCACCGCCTACACGAGGCACGTCGCGTCGGCCTGCCGCGCCAGCCCGACGCTCGACGACAACGCCCGCGTCGTGATCATCGCAAGGCCCGACGATCCGTCGACTGCAAACAGCATGACGCCGGAAACAACATTCGCGTTCTCCGACTCCACCGGTACATCGTGCGAGCCGCACCCCGTCTCACCATCCCGCTCAGCCACCGCCAACGCAGTGACGGTGAACGCAACCGATGCGGGAGAATACATCGTGATCCACGGCGCACACCGCGCGACGTGGGTCTCCGCGGGAATCGAATTCGACCCCTGTCTCGCCGACCCCACCGAACCATCGCAACGGGAGAGCGATCTGTCGTGCGAGCCGATCACAGCCGGCGGGTTGCCAGGACATCATCACGACGTCGGCGACGCCGCAGCCTGCGCGACGGGCCGACCCTACGACGTGTTGGTGCGAGTGCTCGGCGAAGTCACCGTCGAACGCCACGGGCCGAGACTGACCGACGCCGAGACCGAATTGCTCGTGCTCTTGGCCGCACTCAAACGCGACGGACCCGTCAACGTCGACCGGCTCGCCACCATGCTCGCTCACGACGACTGGCGCACGCCCAAGATCCGTTCAGTTCAGGCGCGCATCTCCAACCTCCGTCGCAAACTCGGAGCCGGCACCGACGGTGCGAGCCTGTTGCCCGACAGCCGAACCTCCGCTGGCGGCCCAAGCCGCTACCAGCTCTCCACGCGTGTCGTCACCGATGTCGAACTCATCGAACAAGCACACCAGGCAACCGACTACCTCACCTCCAGCCAAGCCCGCAACCTCCTCCGCGAGAACCTCAAACTCATACGCGGCAAGCCCTACACCGCCCGAACCGGATACAGCTGGGCATACGACGAACACGCCGCCCACGACGCCGTGCAGTCGATCACGCGGGCCGCCGACCGCTTCATCGAACTGTGCGCTGAGTCCAACGACACCGAGGCCGCCGACTGGACCCGACGCCAACTCACACGAGCCCTTGACTGATTGGCCAATCGCGTCTCCTCACGTGAGGCCGACCTTGCGCCGATGAATCAGCAGATGGAAACCACCTGGAGGGTCATCAGGAAGCTGGCCAGCGGGCTCGGCATCGTGGCCCTGACCGTCGCTGCCTTCGCGCTCGTCAACGACGGCACGCGTAGCGACGTTGATGCAGCGCTGATTGTGTTCGGAATCGGCACCGCGATCATCGTCGTTGGTCTCATCGCACGGGCGCTCTCGGCGAGCGAGCACCGCCCCAGCGAGTCGGCGCTCGTCAGTGAACTCGATCGACTGTCCCGGCTTCGCGGGTCGGGATCCCTGACCGATCAGGAGTTCAGCGAAGCCAAGCGTCAGGTCCTCCGGGGTCGGTAAGAATGGTGAACGACGCCACATCTTCGGGCGAATACGCGTCGCCCATCCTCCAGCCCCAACTCCCTTGCTGTACCCCGCCGTCAGCTCGAAAGAGAGCCGCGCCGCTAGCGCCCGCCGACTCACCATCGGCCGATGGGGTTCAGTGCAGCGCGGCCGACGAGGCGCGCCGCACACGCGTGTCGACAATCCGGCATCCAGCAACCAGGCCGGAGTACTCGTCAAGGAGCGCACCAGAGGTGCACCGCCCGGGCGACTGCTGGCAACCCCGTCAGGGCGAGGCACCCGACCCGATCGGCGCCTGACTGGCCACCGAGACCCCTCCAAGGGTGGAGCAGCATCAAACGTCTTCAGGCCCGCCACTCGCTCCATCGGCGGGCAATGTCCACGCAGACACAGCTGACCCGTAGAACCAGCACGGGTGGTTTGTCCTCACCCGGCGACGGTCTTGATGAAGCCCGTTGACGCAACTGGCGCCGAGGCACCCGCCAGAAGACGACCGACGTGACGGGTGTCCGCGCGCCGGCGACGAGTGACCCGCTTCCAGTTGCCCGGCATGCACGGGCCAGCCGAGTGCGCGCTCTGGCACCTGTGGCCGACCTTGGTGCATTCGCTTCGGGCCTTGCCCTACGTGCTGGAGACGCCAGGCGTGGCAAGTACACGTCCGAGGACTTGGCCCCCGGCGACGGTCGGCTTGATGCGGTGCCGGTAGTGCTTCTGAAGCATGCGCAGATCGCGGTGGCCGAGCTGATCGGCGACCTGCTCGATCGGCATCCCTGCATCGGCCATCAGACTCGCGGCCGAGTGCCGAAGCAGGTTTGGGGTCCAGGTGCCGCCGATGCCAGACAACTTGATGACTCGGTGGAACTCGTTTCGCACCGCTTTGGGATCAGTCGGTCTGCCTGTGGGTGAGGTGAAGACGAGGCCATCGCGATTCGACCAGGCGGCTCCGGCCCCAAGTCGATCGAGGTTCTGACGCTTGCGGTGGTGAAGGAGTGCATCGATGACAGGTGGGGGAGCGTCGAGGCTGCGAATGCTGCCGGGCGTCTTGGTGTCTCCCACAACGGCTGCACCCGACGCGTCGAGCTTGCGGCCGCGCCACACATGAATGACTCCGTTGTCGAAGTCGATGTCGGCCCAGCCAATGCCGGCAGCTTCACCGGGTCGCAGTCCGAGGAAGAGCATGGTGAGCCACATCGCTTCGAGATCGGTGCCGCTGACGGCCGCGAGGAACTTCGTGGCCTGCTCGACAGAGAACGACCGTCCCGGCTTGGCTGGAGCTGCGCCAGCGGGGAGCTCGACCAGAGAGGCGATGTTACGACTGATGAGGTCTCGGCGTTGTGCCCAATTCAGGGCCTGGTTGAGGGTCGATCGCAGTTTGACAAGTGACCCTCGCGACAAGGTGCCGCGGACAACGCCGCCGCGACCTGAACGCGCCTCCGACTTACGCGGGATTGGCTGCGCGCGTCGAGCGAAGGCGATCTCTACCTGATCGGGGGTGAGTGTGCGCACCTTGCGCGAGCCGAGGTCCTCGGTGAGCAGCCGGATGGCCCAGCGATGTCCGGCCATGCGGGAAGGCGACAAATGCCGGTTGGGGAGCGCCTTGGCCTCCCAGATGGTCAGCAACTCGCCCAAGGTGAGGTCCCCGGGAGTGACTGGCAGACCTTGATCGGCCGCGTGGCGGAGTTCTCCAAGGCGCTTGCGAGCTTCGGTCTTCGTAGCGCCGACAACCTTGCGCCGTTGACCGTCGACGACCACTCGACCTATCCATCGGCCCTTGTGCTGATCGAAGTAGAGGGCACCGTCGCCCCGACTCCTGCGAGATTCATCCTTCGCCATGATCAGCGTCCTCCTGAGACTTGGAAGAGGTCGGCCGGGGACCCTATCGGGGACCCTAACAGGCCAAATCTGGGCGAACCCTGGCGAACGCCGACGTTCATGAAACGCCACTTCACCTGGACAAACGTGAACAACGACGAACAACTGCGGACGTGACGCCGGCGCATGGCATGGAAGAGGTCAGGGGTTCAATTCCCCTCAGCTCCACCAGGTCAGAGGCGGTTTCTGGTCGTAGGCTCGGAAGGGCAGGGACAGAAACAGGGACGGTTCCGTTAGAGTCCCGCGCATGTCGATCGAGACCTTGCCAAGCGGGAAGTACCGAGCCGTCGTGCGTGTCCCTGGCGCGAAGAAGCACGGACCGCCCCGGAGCACCAAGAGGGAAGCCAAGAACTGAAGTTCACCCCGTTGGACGGACAGGTTGTTATGCGGCGATGCCGTCACCGCGACGGTAGTACAGGTTCTCCCAGTCGATGGGGCTGTTGTAGTTGTTCGATGAGTGCAGGCGGCGGGCGTTG
>JBFWVD010000106.1:0-14225 GCA_050246915.1 Acidimicrobiia bacterium
CCGCTCGATCTCCTGTGGCCCGAGTATCACCACCGGGTGTTGCCGCCGTATCTGCGCAAGGTCGTCGATCCGCTCAAGCAGAAGGTGAAAGACCGCGGCCTGTGGGCCTGCCACCTGGGGCCCGATCTTGGTGGCAAGGGGTACGGCCAGGTGAAGTTGTGCCTGTTGAACGAGATCCTGGCGCCGTACCACTGGGCGCCGACCATCTTCGGTACGCAAGCCCCCGACACCGGCAACGCCGAGGTCATCGCCCACTATGGCAACGCCGAACAGAAGGCCAAGTACCTCCAGCCGCTGCTCGACGGTGAGATCTTCTCGACCTTCGCCATGACCGAGCCGCATGCCGGTGCCGATCCGACGCTGTTCAAGTTCCGCGCCGAGAAGGACGGCGAGGAGTGGGTGTTGAACGGCAAGAAATTCTTCTCGTCCAATACCGATCAGGCGTCGTTCTTCTTGACGATGGCGGTGTCGAACCCGGACGTGCACCCCTACCAAGGCATCAGCATGTTCCTCGTGCCGCGCGAGACCCCGGGCATCTCGGTGGAGCGTCCCACGCACTACATGGGCGCCGAGGTGCACACCGGACCGATGCTGCATCCGGTCCTGGCGTTCGACAACGTGCGGGTTCCCGCATCGGCGTTGCTCGGAGACGAGGGCCAGGGTTTCGTGATCGCGCAGACCCGCCTGTCGGGCGGACGCATCCATCACGCCATGCGGGCCATCGGCCAGGCCCAGTTCGCGTTCGAGATGATGTGCGAGCGCGCACTCAGCCGTCATAGCGGTGACCGCCCGATCGCCGACAAGCAGATGGTGCAGGAGGCCATCGCCGAGTCGTACGCCGACATCGAGCAGTTCCGACTGTTCGTGCTCCGCACCGCATGGAAGATCGATCACGGCAAGGGCTACACCGGCGAGATCCGCAAGGAGATCGCCATCGCCAAGGTGCTGTCGGCCAAGGTCATGGCCCGCGTGATCGAGCGGGCCGTCCACATCCACGGGGCGCTCGGCACGTCGAACGAGACGAAGCTCGGAGCGATGTGGATGTTGGTGCCCGGCTACGGCATCTGGGACGGGCCCACCGAGTCCCACATCACCACGGCATCGCGTCAGATCCTCAAGGACTACTCGCCGTCGCCGGATCTGTGGCCGACCGAATTCCTGCCCCGTCAGGTGGCGGCGGCTCGGGAACGCTTCGCCTCGGTACTGGCCGAGGAAGCGGAGTGGAGCGCCAACAACACGCTCAACTCCGGTGTGTTCCACATCCCTGGCATTCCTGATTGACGATTGGTCGACCGCCCCGCGCGGTCCGCAGATGAACCGGTCAGCGGGTGGCGAGCTCGATGAGGAGCTCGGCCACCCGCTCCGGTTGGCTGGCGTTCGGGCAATGTCCGCACGTCCATTCGATGGTGTGAGTGCATCGTTTGGCCATCAGCCGCTGCAGATCGGGGTGCAGGATGAGATCTTCGGTGCACACGACGTAGGTCGATTCGATGCTCTTCCACGACGCGGTCGTGGCCTCCTGCCGAAAGGTCTCCATGGGATGTGGCCCCATGTGATCGAGCGCCCACGCCACCACGCTGTCATCGCAGTCGCTGTAGAGCAGATCGCGTACCCCCTCCGCCGACACCGTGGTGACGCTGTCCGGATGACGTACGTAGTGCGCAGCGGCGTCGGGGCGACCCTCGTGATCGATGTCGACGATGGCCGGGTCGAACCATCCGGCGGTGCCGCCGGTCTCGCCCTCTTCGAGCGCGAGCGCGGCGAGGAACACGAGATGACGCAGCGAGCGATGCGGGCCCACCTGCCCGATGACCGCGCCACCGTAGGAATGACCGAGCAGCACCACGTCGCCGTCGATCGTGTCGAGGACCTCGGTGACACGCTTGGCGTCGCCGTGGAGATCGGTGAACGGACCGCGGTCTTTGCCATGGCCGGGCAGGTCAATTGCAATTGACGTAACGCCGGCATCGTCGAGCAGGGCGCGCACCGGATCGAAGCACCACGCACCGTGCCATGCCCCGTGGACCAACACAACGGTGGCGCTCATGAGCGTGAGGTGTCGAGAGCGAACTCGCGCACGAGGGCGGCCAACTCGACGGGTTTGGAGCCCTGCACCGAATGACTCGCTCCCTCCACCATCTCCACGCGCAGCGATGGCAACAGCGCCCGGAATTGCTCGGCGTCTTGCGCATCGACGTGATGTGAGCGACTGCCGCGCACCAGCATGGTCGGGGCGATGATGCGCGGTACGTCGTCCCACAGGTGAGCGTGATCGATCATGGGGGAGTCGGGGAATCGCAGCTCGTCGTATCGCCAGGTCCAGCGCCCATCATCGAGCGGTCGGGCGTTGAACATCAGGCCACGGCGCAACTTCGCCGCGTTGCCGCTCGGACTGGCGGCAACCGCGATGGCCAAGGTCTCCTCGAAGTCGAACTCGCGCGGCCCGAGCATCAATGCACCGACGCCGCGCTGTTCAGGGGTGAGTGTGACGGCATGACGCATGACGCCGGGGGTCACGTCGACGACGACGAGATGGCTCACGAGGTCGGGGCGCACGGCGGCGAGGCGGATGCCGGTGAGGCCACCGAGCGACATGCCGACGACGACCAGCGGACGCGCGGGCACAGAGGCGAAGTGGTCGAGGACGATGGCGACGGCCTCGGCGTTGGTGGTCGGCCAGTACGCCTTGTCGGCTCGCCAGGTGGAATGGCCCTGGCCGGGCAGATCGATGGAGAGCGCCGGCCGGCCGAGCAACATGGCCACCGTGTCGAACACGTGGGCGTTCTGACCGCCGCCGTGCATGAACACCACTTCGGGTGGCTGCGTGCCCCAGCGGATTGCGCTCACGAACTGCCCCGGGTTCACCTCGACAGCCACGCGGGTGACTTGCGTGCCGCCGTCCCAGTCGAGGCCGACCTCGGCGGCGATCTCGGGGAGGAAGGCGAACTCGTCGAAGTCATCGCCCGTCGGCGTGGACGCAGACGAGTTGGCTGCGGCGGTCACACCTGTTGAGCCGGGTCGGCGCCGGCCTCTCCGCCCGGTGTGCCCTTGGGAGCCGGGGGCGGCGTCATCGACAGCTTGAGGCCCTTGATCTCGAGTTCGATCTCCGGTTCGCCCGCCTCGTTGAGGATGCTCGGTGGCTTCGACATCTTGCGCTGAATGGCCATGGGCGCAGGGTACCTGTGGAGTCGGTTGGCCAACTACCGTTCGCCGGTGGCGCGCGTCGATCCGTCGGTTTCGGTTCATGACTACAGGTTCGAGCCGTTGCTCGGCACCGTCGTGGACCTGAAGCTGTGGGGTGTCGACGACGCGCTCGCTGATGTCACCGCCGACGCGGTGGTGGGTGAGATCTCGAGGCTCGAGCACGTCTTCAGCGTGTTCGACGCCACGAGCGAGCTGTGCCGCTGGCGTTCCGGCGAGATCGATCAGCCCGGCGCTGAGTTGCGCCCCTTGCTCGAGTTGTCGCTGCGATGGATGGCCGTCGGGCGCGGCGCCTACAACCCCTCCGTCGGCGTGCTGATGCAACGGTGGTCCGAGGCGGCCCGCATCGGCGTCGTGCCCGAGCGCTCGGAGATGGTGACGATGGCCGATCGCCTTCGCGACTGCCCGTACGTGATCGACGAAGACGGTTCGGTGCATCGCCGCGGCGACTGTCGCCATCTCACGTTCAACGCCATCGCCAAAGGGCTCATCGTCGATCGTGCCGTTGACGTGGCCATGACCGTGACGGGCATGCGCGCGGTGATGGTGAACGCCGGTGGGGATCTGCGCCATCGCGGGATGGGGACCATCGCGGTGGGCATCGAGGACCCGCGCCAACCACACGACAACATCGCCCCGATGATGGTGGTCGATCTCGGCGACGCTGCCTTGGCCACCAGTGGTTCTGCTCGCCGCGGGGTGCGAGTGGGGGAGCGATGGTTCGGCCACGTGCTCGACCCGCGCACCGGATGGCCGGTGGAGCACCTCGCTTCGGCGTCGGTGGTGGCGCCAGATGCGGTCACCGCTGACGTGTTGGCCACGATCGTGTCGGTGCTCGAACCCGATGAGGCCATCGAGTTCATCGACTCGATCGACGACGATGCCGCGTGTGTGTTGATCGGGACCGACGGGCACACACGGCGCAGCGCTCGCTGGACCGAGCGGTGAACGCTGGCCCGCGCCTCAGCGCACGGTGACGATGATCATGATGAGAGTCACCACGCCGCCGATCCCGGCGACGACGAACGCCTTGGTGCGACGGCGCTTCAAGAAGAACTGCAACCCCAGACCCGTGAGTGCGATGACCACCAGGAACACGGCGGAGATGTCGATGAGCCACTTCCACGACGAGTCGGCATAGCGGCCCTTGTGGAGATCGTTCATGACGGCGAGGAAACCATCTTCTTCGATGGTCACCTGATAGCTCCCGTCATCGAGCTTGAACACCAGATCGGCGGCGTATCCCGGAGATTTGAAGCTCACGGTCCCTTCGCCGGCGGTGGTGCCGTAGTCGCTCACCGATCCGCGCACGCCGTCGGTGTTGCGGACGTACTCGGTGACGGCGAGGAAGTCGACGTTGCCTGCCGCGTCAACGAAACCTGACGGCAGGGTTCCCGTGTTGGTCGACCGGGATGTCTCCTGACCGAGCGTCCACGTTGGATGGTTGAGCGTGAGCCCCGTGATCCCGAAGAAGAGCACGATCACCAATGCGATCATGCTGGTGTAAGTGTGCAGGAAGCGGAACGCCTTGTGCGTCTCGTTGCGTCGGGTGCTGCGACCGCGGCGGGTCACGACGGCGCCGCCCGAACGTTCGCGCGCCTCGATCGAGTCGGGATCGGTGTCGAGGTCGTCATCGACACCGTCGAGCGACTCGATGTCGAGGGGTTCGCCGAGCTCAGGCAACGAAGGTTGCCTTTGCCTTGGTGAGCTCACCGTTCGGGGTGAGATCGAGTGACAACGGCTCGGTGCCGAGGGTGATCTTCTCGCGGATGAGCTCATAGGGGCCGTGCTCGCGAGAGGCCTCGATGCACAGGTAGTAGGTGCCCTGGGTGAGGCGAGCTCCGTCGAGATCCGTGCCGTCCCATACCACCGAGTAGTCGCCGGCCACCCGTGTGGCCGAGGAGATGGTGTCGATGGCGTCTGTGCCGCCGGCGCTGACGCGCTCGTTCTCGGCGTTGTACCAACGCGAAAGTTCGCGTACGTATTTGAGACCCTTGGGGGTGTTGGCGATCCACAGGCTGATCGTGGTGAGGAGGTCCTCGGCCTCGTTCTCGAGCCACACCGCGATGTAGGGGTTCTGCACACGGCCACCGCCACCGGTCGCCGCGTAGGTGAAGTCGACGGTGAGCTTGGCGGCGTCGGTGAGGGGCGGGCCAGCGGGAGGTGCCGATTTGCTGGCGGCCGTGGTCGACGCCGTTGCCTTCGTGGTCGCGGTCGCGGTCGCGGTCGCGGCGCTGCCGGCTGTGGTGGTGGCTGAACCGGTGGTGGCGGCGCCGTTCGAGGAGGCCTTGGTCGTGGTGGACGAGAACGCGTCCTTGTCGGAGGAACCGCACGCGGCCAGCCCCGGCACCATGAGCACCGCCCCGAGCTGGGCGGTCCGCTTCAGGAACGTGCGGCGGGCGACATGGTCGAGGCGGGACTCGGAGTTGGACATGGGGACCTCAGGACGTGGGGGCTGCTTCGGGTGTTGAACGGGTGGACCTTGGTCGAGAAAGGTAAGAGTTTGGCTAAGCCCGATTGACATCGTGGTGAGAGCCACGGGGTCGGGCGTGCTACGACATCGGTCGTGCACTCGAGCGAGGGGACAGTGAGCAGATGACTGATGTCGAAGTGGTGGAGCAAGCGCTACGGGCCATGGGTGAGCTCCGGATGGACGATCTGTTCGCACTGATCACCGACGATCTGGTGCTCGAGTTGCCGTTCCGCTCGGGCGGCTTTCCCCAGACGCTCGTCGGCGATGACGCCCGGGCGTTCATGAAGCTCGTCAACCGGTTGTTCGACCGGATGGACTTCTGGGAGATCACCGTGCACGGCCCGACGCCGTCCGGTGTGATCGCCGCCGAGTACAAGAGCAACGGACTCACGAAGACCGGCAAGCCGTATCCCAATGTGTACGCGGCGTTCTTCGAGGTGCGCGACGGCAAGGTGTCGCGCTGGCGTGAGTACTTCAACCCCGATGTGGTCGCCGCGGCCATGAGCTGACGCTGTCGGCGGTGGCGCGCATCGCCTGAGTGCGGACGGAGGGACTCGAACCCTCACGGTTGCCCACTGGGACCTAAACCCAGCGCGTCTGCCAGTTCCGCCACGTCCGCGTGACCCGGGCACGTTATCCGCGGCGCCGTGTCACGTGCCGCGGCGCCGTGTCACGTGCCGTGCCGTGCCGTGCCGTGCCGCAGTGCCGCGTCGCGTGTGCCGCAGTGCTGCGTCGCGTGCCGTGTGACTGTTCTAGGTACGAGAAGGTACGCCCCAGGGACATTTTCGTGCCGAGAAGCGTGAGGGCTCGTGTGGCCGCGGTCGATGCGCGGCGGCCAAGTCAGGCGACGGGGATCCAGGCGAGCACCACCTGGGTGACCTTCACGTCGGTCTTCTCGAGGGGGATCTGGACGGTGGCGATGGACGCCGCGACCTGCTCCCACTTCGTGGTGATCTCGTTCTCGTCCTCGGTGAACTCTGCTTCGAGTTCGGCCAGCGCGTCATGCTTCTCGGCCAGTCGGTTCTCTGCTGCGTCCACCCGCTCGCCGGCGGTCGCCGTCTGACCGCGTCGGCTCGACATGCCGCCGGCCCCTTTGAGTACCGCAGAGGCCAGCTTCTTGGAACTGCGCTTGCCGCCCAGGAATGCGCCGAGGATCGACCCTGCGGTCGACAAGAACTCGTTGCTCTTCTTGGCCTTCTTCTCGCTCTGGGCGATCTCGACACGATCTTGCGCTTGCTCGACGGCCGCCTTGGCCTTGATGAACCGGGCCTCGAACTTGTCACGCAACTTGGCCTGGTCGGCGTCGGCCTTCTCCTGCGCGGCCTCGGCGCAGCGGTTGGCGAACGACTCGGCCGTTTCCCCGGGACGGCTGTACATCTTGAGGTCCTTGTTCATCGACAGGTCCATGGTGCGGGCGCGCACCAGGTGATCGGTGAGGTCCTTGGGGAGCTGCGCCCAGAACGCCTTGTCGCCAACAGGCGCTTGCACTTCGGCGAACGGTGCGGTTACCAACGGCTCGGAGCGCAGATCACGATCGTCGTAGTCCACGTCGATGAGCCGGCTCGAATCGAACCGCTCGGGGAGCGGATAGAGGATCGCCTCGTACTCCACGTTCTCGCGCAGATCGGCGGCGTCATCGTCGTACAGCAACTGCACGCGACACACCGCAGCGGCTTCGAGTCGGCTCGGGGTGGAGGAGGCGCCGATCGCCGACGCCCACGGCGCCGCAGGATCGACGAAGCGCACTTCCACACCAGGCGCCACGGCCGGCCCGACCGCAGATGGCGCGGCCACCTCGTCGTGCGCAACTGACGTTGACGCGACGGCGGTAGGGGTGGCCTGTTCGACCGGCATTGCCGCCTTCTGATCGGCCATCAGGTCAGCAATCTGCTCACGCGTCACCGGGCCGCGCAAATAGCTGAGGGCCCAGCGACTGGTGAACACCGCCGGTGCGTTCTGCGAGGCGCGTCGGATGATGAACTCCCGCTTGCCGAGATTGCTGATCTGATCGGACAGCGCTGCGGTGTCGACCGCACCGGTGGCCGACGACAGACCGTCCATGAGGCGCGCCTTGTCTTGTTCGGTCTGCAGCCGACCGATCATCCACGTGCCGGCGTTGGACACTGCCTTGTAGTCGACGTCCACCGGGTTCTGGGTGGCGAGCACCATGCCGACCCCGAAGGCGCGGGCTTGCTTGAACACCGTCAAGATCGGCTTCTTGGTCGGCGGCATCGCGGTGGGCGGCAGATACCCCGCCACCTCGTCCATGTAGACGAGCGCCCGCAGATCGGTGGTGCCGCTCTGGCGGCGCATCCAGGTGACGACCTTGCCGAGCAGCAGGCTCACCACGAACTGGCGCTCGGCGTCGGAGAGGTGAGCGATGGAGATGATCGAGGCGCGAGGCTTGCCATCGGGGCCGCGCAGGAGCGAGTCGATGTCGAGGGGAACACCGGCGCCCCACGCCGCGAAGCTCGGGGAGGCCAACAGCCCGTTGAGCTTGAGAGCGAGCGCGGTGCGATCCTTCGGTGGGAAGAACGTGTCGAGGTCGAACACGCCGAGCTTGCGGATCGGTGGTGTCTGCACCAGCGCAACCAAGGTTGCCAGGTCGAGGTCGGTGCCTTTCGCCCACGTCGTGGCGATGAGGTTCGACAGCAAGATGTGCTCGCGACTGGCCAGTGGATCGGCATCGATGCCGACGAGCCCGAGCAGACCGGTCACGAAGCCTTCGATCTCGTCCGCGGTGGTCTCTGCGTCGGCACCAACTGGCGCCTCGAGCGAACCGACGATGTTGAGCCCGACACCAGTGGTGGACCCTGGCGTGTAGATCGTGATGTTGGTGCTCATGCCGAGCTTGATGATCTGCTCGGGACCCATGCCCCACGAGGCGAGGCCGTCCTTCCATGTCTGGGCCTGCTGCGCCGCGAAGGTGGGGATGTCCATGCCCGCCTTGGCGGCATCGTCGGCATTGACCCACGGCTCGAACTCGGGACCGGTGAGCCCGGGGAACAGCAGGCACAGGTTGGCCAGGTCGCCTTTGGGATCGATCATGAGCACTGGCACACCCGATGCCAGCGTCTCCTCGATGAGCACCATGGCCAGACCGGTCTTGCCCGATCCGGTCATGCCCACGATGAGGCCGTGGGTGGTCAGCTCGCTGGTGGGGAGGTCGACCCCGGTGCCGTTGCGCTTGTGCGATGCGGGATCGATGAGTTCGCCGAGATGCAGGTTTGCCACGTCGGGGAGCCTATGGGCATCGACGTCGTGGCCTCGCCCATGGACAGTTGCCCAGGACGAGTGCCCACACGTCGTTGCCGATGGGCCCGTTGCACCGGCCCAGGAGCACCGTCGCTAGCGTTCGGCCCATGGCGTTCAGTGGCTTTCCTCGATCGGCGCTCGACTTCTACCGAGGCCTCGAGGCCGACAACTCCAAGACGTACTGGCAGGCGAACAAGGCGGTCTATGACGCCAGCGTGAAGGAGCCCATGGCCGCCTTCGCCGCCGAGGTCGACGAGACCTTCCGGCCGATGCACATCTTCCGTCCCAACCGGGATGTGCGCTTCAGCAAGGACAAATCGCCCTACAAGACCCACACCGGGGCCGTGGCCGAGACCGACGGCGGGGCGATGGTCTATGTGCAGCTCTCGGCGTCGGGCCTCATGGCGGCCGCGGGCTACTACATGATGCGGCCCGATCAGCTCGCCCGCTATCGAGAGGCCATCGATTCCGATGCTGCGCTCGAGCTCGAAGCGATCGCCGCGGCGCTGGCCCGCCAGAAGCTCCCCATCGCCTCGGGCGGAGAGGGCGATCTCAAGACCGCCCCGAAGGGATACCCACGTGATCACCCGCGGATCGATTGGCTCCGGCGCAAGGGCCTCATCATCGTCAAGGAGTTCGGGGCCCCGAGCTGGATGACCACACGGGCCGCCCTCACCAAGATCCAGGACCTGTGGCGGGCCGCCGAACCGCTCAACGGCTGGCTCGATACACATGTGGGTCCTTCGCTCGAAGCACCCGAGGACGTCTGGTCCCGCTGACCTCGATGTGAACGGTTGATGTGAACAACGGTGTGAAAACCCTCATGAAGTGAGCAACGGCGCGTGGGGCTGTACCAAACTCAGCGCTCATGTTCCCCACCGCGATGTTGCCCCCTGACCTCAGCACCGATCTGCACGACCAGGGCGCCTACGACAACGCGATCCGGCGGTTC
The DNA here is from genome assembly GCA_050246915.1 of Acidimicrobiia bacterium. Classification (GTDB taxonomy): domain Bacteria; phylum Actinomycetota; class Acidimicrobiia; order Acidimicrobiales; family Ilumatobacteraceae; genus JBFWVD01. Next base: position 9,882 of record JBFWVD010000106.1, read on the forward strand.
CGAGAACAGGGCATCGTGCTGCCCACCTTCGGTCAGCTCAAGGACCCCGCCACCATCGGCGACGAGGTGCAGGCCTCGTTGGCCTCGGTGCCACGCATGGCACCCGATGCTCGCAACCTGTTCCGGGTGCACTGGCACAACTCGTTGGCCGGGGATGCTCCGAGCCGCACTGCGTTGCCCGACCACGTGGTCCTCCCGCCGGAGCTCACCGGGGTGCACGCCCCGATCGTCGTGCTCTTCGGGGATCGCTTCCCGATGATCACCGCCCACAAGGTGCTCGCCGCCTATGCCTGTCTGGTGCCCCGGTTGATCACCGGTCGCTTCGATCCGACGGTGCATCGGGCCATCTGGCCGAGCACCGGCAACTACGCCCGTGGCGGCGTGGCCATCAGTCGCATCATGGGCTGCCGCGGTGTTGCCGTGTTGCCCGAGGGGATGAGCAAGGAGCGATTCGATTGGCTCGATGAGTGGGTGGGCGATCCGAGCGACATCATCCGCACGGTCGGCACCGAGTCGAACGTGAAGGAGATCTACGACGCGTGCAACGAACTGGCGCTGACCGACACCAACGTGATCCTCAACCAGTTCAGCGAGTTCGCCAACTATCTCGGCCACGTCCACATCACCGGCTCGGCCTTCGGGCGTGTGTTCGAGAGCTATCTCGCCGACAACCCTGGAGCCTCGTTGCGGGCCTTCGTGTCGGCGACCGGATCGGCGGGCACCATCGGTGCCGGCGACTGGCTCAAGCACACCTATGGCTCCAAGATCGTCGCCGTCGAAGCGCTCGAATGCCCGACCATGCTCGAGAACGGGTTCGGCGAGCACAACATCCAAGGCATCGGCGACAAGCACATCCCGCTCATCCACAACGTGATGAACACCGATGTGGTGGTGGGCATCAGCGACACGTCCACCGACGAGCTCGATGTGGTGTTCAACACCGAGGTCGGCCGTCGTTATCTGGCCAAGCGGTTCGGGGTCAGCGACGCGTTGCTTGACCATCTCTCGCACTTCGGCTTCTCGTCGATCTGCAACACACTTGCGGCCATCAAGACGGCCCGTCACTTCAACTACGGGCCCGACGACGTGATCATGACGGTGGCCACCGACGGCTCGGCGTTGTATCCCAGCGAGCGGGCCAAGACGATCGCCGACGAGTACGGCGGGTCGTTCGACGAGGCCGAAGCGGCCGAAGCAGTGGGTGAGCACCTCATCGCGGTCGACACCGCCAACCTCATCGAGTGCACCGAGGTCGACCGCCGTCGCATCTTCAATCTCGGCTACTACACGTGGGTGGAGCAGCAGGGCACGCCGTTCGAGATGTTCACCGCTCGGCGGGATCAGAGCTGGTGGCAGCAGATGTGGCCGATCGTCGACGATTGGGACGCTGCCATCGGTGAGTTCAACGCCAAGGTGGCCAGCAAGTCGTGAGCCTGCTCGACGGAAGCCGGCGCGACAAGAGCCCGATGCTGCTGCGCTGTTCGGTGTGCGGCGCTGAGGTCGCGGCCGAGACCGATGCGCCCTGGCGTTGTCCCAACGCCACCGAAGCCGACCGTCAACATGTGTTGCATCGCGTTGCCCAGATGCGCCCGCTGCGGCCACTCGATCATCGCCATCCCCTCGTCCGCTTCGATCCTCAACTCCTCTGGGCGCGCATCGCCGAGGCCCACGGTCTCGATCTCGATGCGCGCATCGCTCTGGTGTTGGAACTCGACGCCGCGGTGGGTGAGGTCGACGGTCGCGGCTTCGTCGAGACGCCGTTCGCCCGGGCCGATCAGCTCAGTGAGGCGCTGGGATTCCGTGCCGAGGGCGGCATCTGGATCAAGGACGAAACGGTCGATGTAGCCGGTTCGGCCAAGGCCCGCCATCTGGTGTCGATCCTGTTGCACCTGTTGGCCATGGAGGCATGCGGCGTTGCGTCACCACAGCAGCGGGCGCCGCTGGCCATCGCTTCGTGTGGCAACGCTGCGTTGGCGGCCGCGACCTTGGCGGCCGCGGTGCGTTGGCCCATCGAGGTGTTCGTCCCGACGGTGGCCAACCCGGCGGTCATCGAGCGACTCACCGTGCTCGGAGCTCATCTCAACGTGTGTCCGCGGCGCCATGACGATCCGCCCGGTGATCCGTGCATCCATCGCTTCCGTGAGGCAGTGTCCGCTGGCGCGGTGCCGTTCAGCGTGCAGGGACCCGAGAACGCGTTGTGTCTCGATGCCGGTCGTACCATCGCGTGGGAGTGCACCGAGATGCTCGGCGCTCGTATCGATCGGTTCTTCGCACAGGTGGGTGGGGGAGCGTTGGCCACCTCGATCGGGTTCGGTTGCGTCGATGCCGGCACGCACCCGAGATTGCACGTGGTGCAAGTCGCCGGGTGCGCCCCCATGGTGCGCGCCTGGGAACGCTGGAAGGCCGACCCGGCAGCGACGTGGGCCCAGTGCATGTGGCCGTGGACGCCGGAGCCGCACAGCATCGCCGGCGGCATCTTGGACGACGAGACCTATGACTGGCTCGGGGTGGCGTTGTCGCTGCGGGCCAACGGCGGGACCGCCGAGGTGGTCAGCGAGGCCCAGATCATCGAAGCGAACCGGCTGGTGGAGGTCCACACCGACATCGACGCAGATCACACCGGCACGGCCGCCCTGGCCGGGGTGCTCGCCCTGCGGTCGGAGATCGCCGATGACGAAGTGCTGGTGGTGCCGGTCACGGGCACGCGCCGGTGAGCAGCGGTTCGGGTGTGGTCGCCCGGTAACGTGTCCCGATATGGCTCAGATCCCGATGCCCCATACCACCTCGCTCGACGGCCCAACGGCAAGCGAAGGCCCTGGCGGCGACCGTACGGACATCTTCAACCGGCTGCTCAAGAACCGCATCGTGATGCTGGGCACCGACGTGAATGACGACATCGCCAACGTGCTCAGTGCGCAGATGCTGTACCTCGAGGGCGAGGATCCCAACAAGGACATCTGGCTGTACATCAACAGCCCCGGTGGGTCCGTCACGGCCGGCATGGCCATCTACGACACGATGAACTTCATCAACTGCGACGTGGCCACCATCTGCATGGGCCTTGCTGCATCGATGGGCCAGTTCCTGTTGTGCGCCGGTGCGCCGGGCAAGCGCTACTCGTTGCCCCACGCCCGCATCATGATGCACCAGCCCTCCGGTGGCATCCGGGGCCAGGCCTCCGACATCGCCATCCAGGCGGAGCAGCTCATCTACATCAAGCGGCTCATGGCCGAGCGCATCGCGTTCCACACCGGCCAGACCGTCGAGCAGATCAACGTCGATTCCGACCGCGACCGTTGGTTCACCGCCGAGCAGGCGCGTGACTACGGCATCGTCGATCACGTGCTGCTCAAGCGTGGCGAGCTGATCTGATCGTTGCTCGGTTGGTGTGTCGCTGGGGCCTCGCCCGAGCGACACACCAACCGCAGATCGTTTCCTCGTCGTGCGCATCTATGTCGTGCGCATCTACGTCGTGCTCGGAGCTGGGGCAATGGTCGTTGCCCCCACGTTGGTCACCGGGGTGAGGCTCACCTGGCAGCTGTCGGCGACGTAGGTCTCGACGTTCTGCGATGCCTGGGCCAGTTCCTGCGAGGCAGCGAGCCCGAACGCCTCGTTGCGCTGCTCGGGATTGGTGAGATCGAGCTTGCCGAGCGCCTCGAAGATCCCCAGCATCGTGGCCAGGTCGTCCTGGATCACCTTGGGTGCTTGCTTCTCGAGCTCGGTGAAACGGGCGATCGTGTCGGCTCGCTCCTTGGCGTCGGTGATGTTGCCGACGAGGCCGTCGGCGTTGGCCTGAGCAGTTGCACAGAACGCCGAGACCTTGGAACCGCCGTCGTCGGAGCAGGCGGCCACTGCCATCGTCAGCGTCACGATGGATGCGACGGCGAGCCCGCTGCGCCCGGGGCGAGGCCGCGCTGATGGCGCGGGCATGACGTGCGGATCGCTGCTCGATGGGACACTCGGGACGGTCATCGCCGCAAGTCTGGCCTGCCGCCCCCAGCGGTCGTGGTTCATGCCTCTCCTTTCGGCATCTCATCGGCATCGGTGAAGGGTCTGACGCTGCATCGCGCCGTACACTCCGTCCACTTCCCCTCCTGCATCGACTGTGTCGCGCTCTTGGCGTGGCCTGGGAGGGTCCGTGTTGTCCGCCGTTTCTTCCGCCGTGTTGCTCGGCGTCCGGGGTTGGCCGGTGACGGTCGAGGTCCACGTGTCGAGTGGTCTGCCGTCGTTCACGATCGTGGGGCTCCCCGACGAATCGTGTCGTGAGGCCCGTGATCGGGTCCGTGCCGCGGTGCTGTCCAGCGGGCTCACGTGGCCGCAGCAGCGCATCACGGTGAACCTCGC
>JBFWVD010000107.1:0-13778 GCA_050246915.1 Acidimicrobiia bacterium
GCGTAGGCGCCGGCGAGTCGCGCGTCTGAGGACGACAGTTCTCCGTCGAGTCCGAAAACGGAAATGCGGCCCATCCTCACGCGGTGAGGATGGGCCGCGTGCCGGGCAGTTCGGGTGCGGTCGTTCCGCCCAGCGGAGACATCATCGGGCAACAGCGGCGTCTCGGGAATGGACAAGGTGTCCGAAATCGCCGAAGTGCTCCACGGACGTTCGCCCAGATCACCCGAACGAGTGGAATCGGCGGAGAGAACAATCTTCGCGACTTTCTTGGTGGACGCTTGTCTAGACGAGGGTCCGATAGCTGTCAGCGGTGACAGATCATCGTGGAGAGGCTGGGGTGTGTCTGTCATGATCTCTGATGCACGGTGCACGAGTGCTGATACGTCGCTGGTCGTGCGGACTGGTGACCGACTGGGGCGGTGGGAAGTGCAGAGCAACGACGTCGCCGCGCTTGGCGACGGAGCAACCAGGGTTCTCGGGAACCTCGCGAGCGCGGGCGATGCGCCGCATGCAGAGGCGATGTGGATGATGGACGGCGATGGAACCCGTATCGTGGGTCATGGAAGCTGGTGGTGGAGCCTTTCCACCGACGACATGATCTGGTCGCCCGAGATCTTCCCGATCCTGGGCATCGACGCAACGGACGACGTCTCACGACCGTTCGCTGCACTATCGGCCATGTGCGAGCGCGTCGAGGACTTGCGCACGATCGCCGAGCACGTTCTGCGGACCGGTCGACGTTTCGAGGGAACCCAATCCATCGTGGTCTCCGATGGGACGGCCAAGCTGTTGCGAGGAGTGATAGTGCCTGACGAAGACGATCCGAACGCGGTGCGGGGGATGCTGTACGACCTCACCGCGGTGGGGGGTGCGGCGGCGTCGACCTGGCCCACCGATCGGGTGGTCGGCGAGATCCTGCAGCGCACACCGACGCTGCTCGCCGCGTTCGGCCCCGGGCTCGAGCTTCGCTTCGCCAGCAGGGCCGCATTCGACGTCGTTGCTCAGTTGCCGGGCGGTGATCTGACCCGCATCAAGGTGATCGACCGCAACGGTCAGCCTCGTGCGGCTGACTACCCCGACAGCAAGGCGCTCGAGCGGATCGTCGCCGATCCGGTGTGTGGTGTGGAGATGGCCGATGGGTCGACGCGTTGGTACAACGTGACCATCGATCTGGCCATGGCCGACGTGGACGGCAGCATCATCGCGACGGCTCACGACATCACCCAGCAAGTGAACCTGGAGCGCGAGTTGCGCAGCGCGAACGGCTCGTTGGCGCGGCTGCTCAGTGCCGTCGATGCCGCCATCACCGCTCGTCGGGTCGTGACGTGGACCTACGACATCGCGGGCGAGGTCATCACCGGCATCACCGAGCAGGACGGTCGCCTGCTGTCGATGGCGGCGGACACCAGCGCGCCGTTCCATCCCCGTGAGTTCTGGAGCCAGGTCCACCCCGACGATCTCGACCGGTTGTGTGGGATCACCGATCGCATCTGCGAGGTCGATCACGACGACGTCGTCTATCGATTCGTCCGGATGGACGGCTCGATCACACTGCATCGCCAGATCGCTCGCGCTGTGCGTGATGAGTCGGGCACCATGACGCACATCTTGGGCAGCACAGCCGAGCTCGGCCCGGTCGGTGGATCCGACGGGGAGATGACCGCGACGCTCGCCACCGAAGCACTCGATCCCGAGATGCTCGATGCGCTGAAGCAGTTGGAGGGGCGCCTCGGGGTCATCGCCAACGAGGCAGAGTTCACCGCCGGGAACATGGCGGCACGAGCGGTGGCCAACGCGCCGTTCGAGATGACCTCATTCCCCGGCGTCGAGCGTCTCAGCGAACGCGAGCGGGAGATCTTCACACTGCTCGCCGATGGGCTTCGACCGGTGACCATCGCGCGTCGGGTGTTCCTGAGCCCGAGCACCATCCGCAACCATCTGAGCAGCATCTACAAGAAGCTCGGTGTTTCGTCGCAGATCGAGCTCATGACCCGACTGGTGGAGTTCCGAGCGACTGGCCGTCACAGCTGAACGATCTCCACTCGATTCACACGCCGACGCGGGCCGTGCTCTAGGTTCCGGGCATGGGGAACACAACGAACTCGGGGAACAACGCGCGCACGATGCCGATCCGTCGACTCGGTCGATCGGGACTCGCGGTGTCGGCCGTCGGCCTCGGCTGCAACAACTTCGGCATGAAGCTCGATCTGGAGCAGAGCCGATCGGTCGTGCATGCCGCCATCGATGCGGGCATCACGTTCTTCGACACATCGGACAGCTATGGCAGCTCCGAGGACATCCTCGGTGAGTTGCTCGTCGGCAAGCGCGATGACCTGGTGATCGCTACCAAGTTCGGATCGTCGCTCAAGGGTGCCAACGGACCGGATTGGGGTGCCCGGGCGTCGCGGCGCTACATCCGCAAGGCGGTTGAGAGTTCGCTGCGTCGACTGCGCACCGACTGGATCGACCTGTACCAGTTGCATTTCCCCGACCCCGACACGCCGATGGTGGAGACCCTCGAAGCACTCACCGAACTCGTCGACGAGGGAAAGATCCGCTACCTCGGAAGCTCGAACCTCGCCGCTTGGCAGGTTGCCGACGCCGAGTGGATTTCCCAGACCCGTCATCTGCAGCGGTTCATCAGCGCCCAGAACGAGTACAACCTCATCAACCGCTCGGCCGAGAAGGAACTCATCCCGGCGTGCGAGCAGTTCGGCATCGGTTTGCTGCCGTACTTCCCGTTGGCCAGCGGCATCCTGACCGGCAAGTACCGCCGCGGCGAAGAACTGGCCGCCGACTCGCGGCTAGCCGTGTGGAAGATGGGGGCGCAGCTGACCGAGGAGAAGTTCGTCCTGGTCGACCGTCTCCTCGCCTTCGCTCAGGAGCGGGACCTGACCGCGGTGCAGGTCGCGTTGGGAGCCTTGCTCGGCCAGCCGTCGGTCTCATCGGTGATCGCTGGAGCAACGTCGGTCGAGCAGCTCAACTCCAATCTCACCGCGCTCGATTGGGTGGCGTCGCCGGAGGACCTGGCCGCTCTGTCGAAGGCGTTGTCGGGCCGATCACGCTGAGCGGGCATCGGGCCTACTCGTAGCGGTGCGGGACGATGGGGCCTTGAGAGAACCTTGACTCACGCCGAATCCGTTTTCCTTGTCGAACTTGGGGGTTAACTCCCAAACTCGAAACGTCGACGTACACGTGGACAAAGGACTGGTACGGATGGACGACACGGGGCGGGCTTCGGGGGTGAGCGAGCGCATACGCACGCGCCATCGCCACTCCTGCGTGGTCCTGGCCGTGGTGGCCGCCATGGCCACCCCGTCGTTCATCGTCTGGGCCCACGGCCCAGCTTCTGGCAGAAACACGTTCTACGAGTTCGCGCTGGAGATCCCCGCGTGCATGCTGTTCGCCATAACGGTCGCCGTCGGCTCGAGGACCTTGCAGATGCGCAACCGTCGGCGGGCCCCCCTGGCGTTGGGGCTCGTGGTGGCGTCGTTGGCCTCGGCGATGCTCGATTGGGGTGCGTCGGAGCTGTTCGTGGCCGAGGGTGAACACCTCGGGCTGGCTCGGATCGCCGGATTGGGGCTGGCCTACGGACTGGCCGGGGTCGTGGTGGCCGAGGTGCTCGAGCTGCTGCGCGAGCTCGGTCGGAGCCGCACTGAGTTGGCACAGCGGATCGAACACACTGAGCGGCTGCAACAGATGTTGCTGGAGGCCGACGAGGAGGTCCGCCGCAACGTGGCCGAGGCGCTCCATGGGCCGGTCCAAGGGCGCCTGCTGGCGGCCGAGATGGCGCTGTGCAAGATCCGCGACGACGGCACCTTGGGCTCGCGTGAGTTGGCGGTGCTCATCGATGCGCTCGAGACCATCCGATCGGTTCGCGACGAGGATGTGCGCCAACTGAGCCATCTGCTCCATCCCATCGCCCTGGACATCGGGCTCGTCGTGGCGGTGCGTTCGTTGGTCGCCCAGATGGAGTCGATGTACAACCTCGACATCGACGTGTCGGTGGATGAACGGATCGAAGCGGTCGATGGACCGGGGCGCCGAGGGCTGCCGCCATCGGCCCGGCTCACGCTGTACCGGGCCCTGGAAGAAGCCATCAACAACGCTCGGAAACATGGCGGGGCGCGCCGGCTGGCCGTGTTCCTCGAGTACGACGGCGAGGACAAGCTGAGCCTGCGCGTGCGTGACGACGGGCGTGGGATCGCCGAGGGCTCGACGACCGGATTCGGACTCACCGCCATCGCGACCCGAGCCGGGACCCGAGGTGGGAGCGTCGACATCGGACTTGCCGACGGCGTCACCGAACTGCGTGCGGCGGTGCGGGTGCGTCGACAGGACTTCGCACCGATGAGCCCGGACGCCGCTGACCAAGGAGCGCCGCCGACCCCCAACGATCGTCGACACCGCGCCGCGGAGTGAACCTCAGGGTGAGGTGATGCCCATCACGTCGCTTGACACGAGCCGTTGACATGAATCGTTGACGCTGAAGGTCAACGGTGTTCGATGTGAGCGCTCAGGCGGGGCTGTGCTCGATGAGGAGCTTGGCTGCCAGCACTCGCGGGTGGGCATCGCGTTCGGTCGATCGGATTCCCAAGGCGCCGTAGATGCGGTTCAGATGGTTCTCGACGGACTTCTCGGTGAGGATCAACTTCGCGGCGATGCCCGAGTTCGAATAGCCGGCGGCGACGAGCTGCAGGATCTCGCGCTGGCGGGCGGTCAGGTCGGCGAGCGGGTTCTGTCCACGAGCGGTGCTGCTGGTGAGCCCCGGATCGAGCACGAGCAGCCCGGAGGCCGCGCTCATGAGCGCCCGACCGAGCGAATCGATGTCGGTGACCGAGCCTTTCAACAGGTACGACCAGCCGTGAGCAACGTCCGGGGGCAGGCTGGCCAGCAGCGTCGGATCGGCATGGCTCGAGAGCAGCACGATGGCGAGGCGTGGCATCTGGCGGCGGAGACGCACGCCCAGCTCCACCCCATTGATGTGGGCGCCGAGCGAGATGTCGAGCACGGCGAGATCGGGCTTGAGCAGGGGGATCTCCCGCAGCGCCTGATCGGGCTCGCCGTAGGAACCGATGACGCGCAGCCCCAAGCGGTCCTCGATGGCCGAACGGAGCATGTCGCGAAACAGCGGCTGATCCTCGACGAGGACCACCCGGAGCGTTGCTTGGTTCGAACCTGTGGAGCTATCTGTCGCGGCGGACATCGCACCTCCTGCACCCCTCCTATCGGCGGCGGGTCCCTGGCAATGAAGGTGCGGCGACGAAGGAATGGCGAGCGGTGTTCAGGGCGCGGGCCGGGCAGGCGCCGGCCGGGCGGGCGCCGGACAACAGCTCGATGGACAGACGTCCGGGCGGGCCGGGACCAACCCGATGGTGCGGGGAACGCTGTCGGTGAGTCGATCGTGGATCAGCTCTCCCAACGCAGTGACGAACCGCGGGTCGGTCCCGACGGTCGCCGCTCGGGTCATGGAGAGCCCGAGCTCGCGAGCGGTGTCGCGCGCCTGTGTGTCGAGGTCGTAGACCACCTCCATGTGATCGGAGATGAATCCGATGGGAGCCAGCACGAGCCCGTTCGCCCCCCGCTCGGCGAGCGCCCGCATGGCGTCGTTGACGTCGGGCTCCAACCAGGGCTGATCGGGTGGCCCGCTGCGGCTCTGGAACACGAGGTCGACCGGCCGCGTGGGATTGGCTTCGGCCACCATGCGCTGCACCTCGCGCAGCTGCTCGACATAGGGGCTGCTCGTCGCCATCGACAGCGGGATCGAATGGGCAGTGCACAAGATCGCCGAATCAGGTGCGGCGCCGAGGGCATCGAGCTCGATCGTTGCCGCTGCAATGTTGTCGAGCAGGGGCTCGATGAAGCCCGGATGGTTGAAGTAGGCGCGCACCTTGTCGATCACGGGGGATCGATCGCCGACCGCGACGCGAGCGCGTTCGATGTCGTCGAGGTACTGGCGACAGCCCGAATACGAGGAGTACGCGCTGGTGACGATGGCGAGTGCTCTCGTGATGCCGGCGTCGGCCATCTCGGCGATGGTGTCGGCCAGCATCGGATGCCAATTGCGATTGCCCCAGAAGATCGGCAGGGAGATGCCCCTGTGGTCGAGCTCGTGGTGCAGCGCGGCGAGGAGGGCGCGGTTTTGAGCGTTGATCGGGCTGACCCCGCCGAAGAGCTGATAGTGCTCCGAGACGGTGATCAACCGCTCGCGTGGTATGCCACGGCCTCGCGTCACGTTCTCCATGAACGGCAGGACCTCGTCAGGTCCCTCGGGGCCGCCGAAGGACACGAGCAGCACGGCGTCGTAGTGCGTCACGTCTCCATCGTGACGTGCCGGGCAGCGCGATGCACTACCGGGCTGCGCCGGGTGCGACCGTTGCGGTGGACCGGGTCAACTCCTCGGTCACCGCGGCGCGCGCGGCGACCACGGCCTGGCGGAGCCGGTTCACCAGTTCGTCGATCACGATCGGCTCGGGAACGTCGGCTTTGCCCGCACGCTGCAACGCGTCCGCCACGCTGGCGAGCCGGTTGGCACCAACCGCTGCGCTCATGCCCTTGAGCGCATGAGCAGCGCGCGACATACGGGGCCAATCGCCCTCGGCCGACGCCATCAGCACGTCATCGACCCGGGTCTCGAGGTCCGAGCGGAACTGCTCGAGCGCCTCATCGAGGAGTGTGCCGGTGGTCGTGGTGATGGACCGGAGTTGATCGACGATCACGGGGTCGAGTCGTTCGACATCGGTGCCGTCAGCGGCGATGGGGCTGCTGGGCGTCGATGACTCGACACTCTCGCTAGCGTCATCGGTGCCGTTCGGTTCGATGGACTGCTCCACCGATCGGGCCCACTGGCGCATGGTCGCGTCGAGACGGCCGACGTCGATGGGCTTCGACAGGTAGTCGTCCATGCCGGCATCGATGCAGCGCTCACGATCGCCGGGCATGGCACCAGCGGTGAGGGCGATGATCGGTACGTGGCCGCCGTGCTTGCGCTCGTGGGCCCGGATGCGAGCGGTGGCTTCGTAGCCATCCATGTGGGGCATCTGGCAATCCATCAGCACCAGCGCATAGGTGCCGTTGATCGCCGCTTCAGAGCCTTCCGAACCGTCGTTGGCGACATCTGCTTCCCAACCCAGGTGCGACAGGAAGCCGAGGGCAACCTTCTGGTTGATTGGATTGTCCTCGACGAGCAGCACTCGGCCACGTGGGCCGGAGGCGTTGATGGCCTCGACGATGCTCTCCACTGTGCTGGTCGGGTCCGGCTCGATGCGTGGGGCATCGGTCTCGGCGGGATCGGCGAAGGGGATCGTGAACCAGAACGTCGAGCCCTTCCCCATCTTGGAATCGACGCTCAGCATGCCGCCCATCGCCTCGACGAGGCGGCGACTGATGGGAAGTCCCAGACCGGTGCCGCCGAAGCGTCGGGTGGTCGAGGTGTCGGCTTGCATGAACGGTTCGAAGATCCGCTCCTGAGCCTCCGGGCTGATGCCCAGACCGGTGTCGATGACCTCGAAGCGCACGATCGTGGATCGCTTCCCCTCGGCTGTGACGCGCATGGTCACCGAGCCCTGCTCGGTGAACTTCACCGCGTTGCCGACGAGGTTCGACAGGATCTGACGCAGGCGCGACGGATCGCCGATGACGCTGCGGGGGAGCGCTGCGTCGGTGTCGACCCGCAGGCGCACACCCTTGTCGAAGCCGGCGGAGGAGTAGAGGCTCACCACCTGGCTGATCACCGGGAGCAGATCGAACTCGACCTGCTCGAGCTCGACCTTTCCAGTCTCGACCTTGGAGAAGTCCAAGATGTCGTTGACGAGCACGAGGAGGTGCTCGCCTGCGGAGCGCAACGTGAGCACCCGATCGCGTTGATCGCGATTGAGCGGTGTGTCGAGCAGCAGCGTGGCCATGCCGATGACACCATTGAGCGGCGTGCGGATCTCGTGGCTCATGTTGGCCAGGAAATCGCTCTTCATGCGGCTGGTCTCGATGGCGGCGTCGCGAGCCTCGCTGATGCGCTCCTCGATGGCGACCGAAGCGGTGATGTCGGCGCAGATGCCGGCGTGGCGCGAGCCATCGCCGATGGCCACGACCTTCGTCTCGACCCACTTCCACTCGTCGATGTCGTGACATACCCGGTAGCGCTCGTGGAACCATTCATCGACCCGCGGTCGGACCAAAGCATGGTCGACACCGGAACGATCGTCAGGGTGGACCTTGCCCAACCATCCGAACGGCTCGTCATTGGCGAACGGTCCGACCGCTTCCCGCCACGCCGGGTTGGAGCTGGCCAATCGCATCTCGCCGTCGATCTCGAAGATGCCGACCGGTAGTGCGTCGCTCAACGCCCGCACGGTCATTGCATGATCGGACTCGACCGCCTGTGGGCCGTCGTCGATCGTGTCGGCGATCAGATGGCTGATCGCCTCTGCTGTCGACGCGTCGCCCGCCTCGAATGCAACGACTTCGGACTCTCGGCTCTCGTCAATCTGGATTGACACAGGCCAGGCGGCTTCGCTGGGAGGGGCCGGCAGCGTGATGTGCGGAGCGAGGTGCACCACGATGCCGAGTGGGTCGCCGGTGCCGGCGGGAACCACCGAACTCCAGGCGCGGATGGTGCGCGATGTCCCGTCGGGGCCGGTGACCTCGGCAACGATCGGTTCGCTCACGCCCTTGTGCCCGAGCAGCAGTTCGGCTGAGCGGGCATCGAACACACTCTGCACTTCGACCACCTGGAGATGGGCGTGATCGTGCGAGCACAGATGAGCGGCGGCGGGGTTGGCGTAGCGGGTGCGGCCGTGGGGATCGCACACCCAGATGCCTTCTCGCGACTGCTCGGCCATGGCCTTGAGGACATCGGGCGACAACGTGGAACGATCGCTGTTGCGAGTTGGTCGCCACCGGATGACCAAGGCGTTCATCAGATGGTTGCTGGTCCAGTCCACGACGCTGGCCACACCCTGGCGCCACCCATGGATGCCGTCGAGGTAGCGGGCCGGCACCGTGACGGCGCGGCCGGGGATCTCACGACACTGCGCGAGTGCTTTGCTCAGTTCGTCGTGGTCACCGACGTGGAAGCAATCATCGAGATCGGTCATCCCCTGTCGCAGTGACACCACGGTGAAGTCGGCGTCCATGATGCACACCGCATCAGGGAGGATCTCGATCCACGCGGGATCGGTGAGGTCCGGGTGCTGGCGGTGCGAGGCGCGCTCATGGAGTTCCACGGGGCGTCCATCGGCCTTGCCGCCGAACGAGTTGAGGCGACCACTGTCCAGTTGTCGCCGGGTAGTTCGAACGACCTACCAGGTGCGATAGGCGCGCAACTGGAGTTGCGCCCGATCGGCTCTCAGGCTCGCGGGAGGCCGAGCATGCGCTCGGAGATGATGTTCCGCAACACGTTCGAGGTGCCCCCCATGATCGTGTACGCCGGGTTGTAGCAGAACGCCTTGGAGTCGGCGCTCCACAGGGTCGCTTCGGCGCCGAGCACCTCGGTGACGAACTGCGCCACTCGTTGCTCGTGCTCGGTGCAGAACGTCTTGGTCGCCGCCGAGAACTGATTGGGGCCCTGCTTGAGCACCTCGCGCAGCACCATCAGGCGCCCGATGCGATAGCCGCTCTCCAACTGGGCGATCTGCTGACGCACACGGGCGTCGCTGGTATCGGCCTTGGCCTTCGCCGACAGATACAGCGCCTTGTTCGACACCAGACGGTCGATGCCACCGCGCTCGTGTTCCAGCTGGCGCATGGTCTGCTTCCACGAGCCGCCCTCTTCGCCGACCCGATTGGCCACGGGAACGCGGACGTCGTCGAAGAACACCTCGCAGAAGTGCCTGTTGGTGGTGAGGTCCTTGATGGGACGGATGTCGATGCCCGGAGTCGTCATGGGAACGATGATCTCGCTGATGCCGGCGTGAGGTGGACCCTCGTTGGTGGTGCGGCAGATCATGTAGCAGTAGTCCGCGCTGGCCCCGAAGCTCGTCCAGATCTTCTGACCGTTGATGACGTAGTGGTCGCCATCGCGGGTGGCGAAGCTCGTCAGGCCCACCAGATCGGAGCCGGCGTTGGGCTCGCTCATGCCGATGCACCAACCGGTTTCGCCCGCCAAGATGCCGGGCAGGAACTGGCGCTTTTGTTCTTCGGTGCCGTACGCGAGCAGCGTGGGACCCATCTGCCGATCGGCGAACCAGCTGGCGGCGATGGGAGCGCCCAGCTCGATCATCGTCTCGGTGACCACGAACCGCTCGAGGGCGCTTCGGCCTCCGCCTCCGTACTCGGTTGGCCATGTCATGCCGATCCAGCCGCGTGCTCCGAGCTCTCGGGAGAACTCGCGGGAGAATCCGTTGATCCAGGAATCGGAGTACTGCCCGTAGCGGGCGATCGCGTCACGAGCCACGGTCTCGGCTTCAGTGCGGAGATCTTGCAGGGCGGAGGTCCATGAGAAGTCCATCGCCCGACAAGCTAGGTGGCACGACGCCGGGCGTGCATACCCGGTTCAGCGATGCGGGATCATGAACAGTCGTGCAGATGCGCGAGGGTCTGGCTGAGCGGGCCGGGTCGGCCGAGGTGGAAGCCTTGTCCGAAGTGGCAGCCGAGCTCGGTGGCGGCGATCGCCTCGAGCTCGGTCTCGATGCCCTCGGCGACGATCTGGAGCTCGACCGCTCCGGCCACCGTGACGCAAGCCTGCACGATGGCCCGATTGACGCGGTCGTGATCGAGGTCGCGCACGAAGGATTGGTCGATCTTGATCTGGTTCACGGGGAGGCGGCGCAGATAGCTGAGGCTCGCCGCGCCGGTGCCGAAATCGTCGATGTTGAGCAATACGCCCAGGTCCCGTAGGCGGCCGAGCTGGGTGTGCACGGCATCGTCGAGCGCCACCAGACCCCGCTCGGTGATCTCCAACTCGAGCTGGTCGGGAGGGAGATCGGCCTGCTCCAGTCCCTTGGTGACCACGTCCACCAGTGCGGGGTCGTTCACCAAGCTCACCGGCAGATTGACCGCAACCCGTCGACCGCTCAGGGCGTTGCCACCGCTTCGCCAGCCCGACGCGGCGAGCTGCAAGACGTGCTCGGTGAACGGCCGCACCAGAGTCGATTCCTCGACCAGGGCGATGAACCGTGACGGGCCGATCAGCCCGTGGTGAGGATGACGCCAACGCACCAGCGCCTCGGCCCCGGCCAGTGTGTTGTCAGCCAGGCGGAGCTTGGGTTGGAAGTCCACGTAGAACTCGCCGGCCGCCATCGCCCGGTCGACCTCGGCCAGGAGCGATGTGTCGCCTTCGTCCTTCTCCATCTCGGCCGACCAGGTCATGGACGGCCGCCGGCCGTCCATGGCGAACCATGCCGCTGTCTTGGCTCGGCGGATGATCTGGTCGGTGTCGTTGCCGTGCACGCTCGCCAGCGCGACCCCAGCTGAGGCTTCGAGCCGCAAACGCAGTCCCGACACGTCAACCGGTCGTTGCACCTCGGTGACGATCGCTTCGGCCGCGGCTTTGATCTCGCTGGTGCGGCGGACGTCGTCGAGGAGCACCGCGAAGGTGGCACCACCGACGCGGGCGAGGGTCCGGCCCGCTGCGGTGTTGCTCAGCCGCTCGGCGACCTCGCGTACGACATCGCTGGCCACGCGATAGCCGTGGACGCGTTGGATCTGTTCGAGCTGCGCCAACTCCACGACGACCAGGGCGGTCGCTGCGCTCGGATCGTCGCTGCGTCGATCGAGTTCCCGCGAGAGGCCCACGGCGTTGAGCAACCCGGTGTCGGGGTCGTGACGGGCCAGCCCCTCGAGTTGTTCCATCTGCTGCTCACGCTCGGTGACGTCGTGCAGCACCACCACCACGTCCCCGTCCGAGCCAGGCGCGGCCGATGCCAGTACCTCCCACACCCGGGAGTACGAGGTGACGATCCCGGCGGAGCTCCCGGTCTCGGCGGCGCGGCCGAGGAGCTGACTGAACGTGATGTCGTCGATGAGGTCTCCCATCGGCGTGGCGCCTTCTATGAATTCGATGCCCACTGCTGTGGCCGCCGGGTTGGCATAGCGCACGGCCATGGCGCCGACGAGATCACCGAGTCGATCGGGTGCCAGCACCAGGATCGGGTCCTGGAGACCCTCAGCCGCCAGCCGGAATCGTTGCTGGGCCTGGACCTCGCCGGTGCGGTCACCGATGGCGAACATCACCTGCCGCCCCGAGCGCATCGCGGTGATCTCCAGGATCCGGCCGCGTCCGACGACACCGAGCGCATCGCCGTTGTGGGTGCGGGTGATCGGTTTCGGCGATTCGAGTGCCGCGGCGGCCAGTTCGAGCAGGAGGCCCGGTGAGCTCACCAGGTTGCTGAGCGGTTGACCGGCCCGAGGTGCGCCGAAGAGCTCCTGGGCCGCTGGGTTGGCGTAGGCGACGCGCAGGTCCAACGGGGCGTCCGAAGCGGGGTCCAGGTCGGTGTCGAACAAGATGAGACCCTCGCTGAGGCCTTCCACCGTGCGCCGGTAGCGCTCCGCCGACGCTTCGACCTCGCGGCGGGCGCGATGCTCGGTCGATCGATCCGTGGCCACCGAGATCAGCTCGTCACCGACGCGGCTGATTGCGATCTCGAGGTACTCCGACTCCAGCGACGGGTCGAATCGGCCGTCGGTGTTGTCGATGTCGTAGCGGATCCGGCGGCATGTCGTCCACGCTTCGCGGGCGAGGTCCAGATACATCTCGCTGGAACCGAAGACCTCGGTGATGGTGCGCCCGATCATCGAGCGGCCCGTACCTCGAACAGAAGGTGCTTCGTAGTTGCTGTAGGCGATCCGTAGATCCACGATGCCCGCATCGTCGAACTCGGGGCGCATGATCAACAAGGCCTCGTGCAGCGAATCGATGACGGCGCGAAAGCGACTCTCTGAGACCTCGAGGTCGTGAGCCTTGGTCCGATCGGCGACCAGCTGGACGATGACATCACCCACCCGCAGCGTTGTCACCTCGAAGAAGACCGACAAGAACGAACCCTCATGTAGACCTTTGCGGTTGATGAGGTAGGGCTCAGGTGGAGAGCCAGCCCATGCCTGCTCGGCCGAGAGATATGCCGATTCAGGCTCGAGGTAGATCTCCGACGCGCGCACCCCGGCGGTGATGTGGCCGCTGAAGGGTTGAGCAACAGCCGCGGGGTTGGCGTAGGACACGAGCAGATCGACGATGCGTCCGTCGTGGAACTCCGGTTCCAGGAGATACAACGGTTGTTCGAGGGAGTCGATCACCTGACGGAAGAGCGACTCACCGCTTTCCGGGGACGAGACCTGGGACGGCGCGAACGACGCGACGTCGTTGGCGACCGTGTCGATCGACCCGATCAAGGCATTGGTGGCTCCGCCACCGACGAAGCCGGCCTCGCTGTTGGCGACCTGCCTGGCGCTCTCATGGGCGCCCTCGACCGCAGCGTCACTCGCACCTTGGCGTCGGGCTTTGGCAACAGCTGTTGACATGGCATCGACGATCGAGCCAATGCCGGCGACGGCGCTGTTGATGTCGGTCAGCGAAGCTGGATCCACCGGCGTGCCGGGTTCGCCGTGGTGATCTCGCTGCGCCATACCCGTGGCCAATCGGCACGTGCCGGCCTAACGGTGAGGGTTTGATCGAGGCTTGAGGCCTTGCTGAACGGGTCTGGCTCCGCCGAGCGGTGCCGGGTCAGGCGGCGTTGAAGTAGCCGACGGTGTCGATGACGATGCGGGCGCAGCCGTTGTAGTTGGTGATGTTGATGGTGCCGTCGGGTGCGACTTTGGTGATGGCGGAGTTGGCGATGGTTTGGCCG
>JBFWVD010000108.1:0-13751 GCA_050246915.1 Acidimicrobiia bacterium
GTGCGATCGAGGGGGAACTCTCGCTTTGCCATCTCTTCGTCGTCTTTCGTTCTGCGTCTTTGTCGACAGAGGGTCGGACATGCGAACGACCGGGCACGGAGCCCGGTTCGTCAGCAGGTCGCTGTGGTGATGCCGGTGATTACCAGCGGTAGTGGGCGAAGGCCTTGTTGGACTCCGCCATCTTCTGGAGATCGTCGCGCCGCTTGATGGCCGCGCCCACGCCGTTCGAGGCGTCGAGCAGCTCGTTGGCCAAGCGCAGTGCCATGGTCTTCTCGCGACGCTGGCGGGAGAACCCGACGATCCAGCGGATGGCGAGGGTGTTGGCACGACGGGGGCGCACCTCGACCGGAACCTGGTAGGTCGCGCCACCGACGCGACGGCTGCGCACCTCGAGCGGGGGCTTGACGTTGTCGATGGCGCGCTTCAAGGTGGCGATCGGCTCGGCAGCCGTCTTCTCCTCGATGATCTTCAGGGCGTCGTAGACGATGTTCTCGGCGAGCGAACGCTTGCCGCGCAGCAGAACCTTGTTGACCAACTGGGTGACCAGCACCGAGCGGTAGATCGGGTCGGGGTTGAGCTCCCGACGAGGAGCCGGACCTTTACGCGGCATGGATCACTTGTCCTTCTTGGCGCCGTAACGGCTACGGCTCTGCTTACGGTTCTTCACCCCAGAGGCATCGAGCGTGCCGCGGATGATCTTGTAGCGCACACCGGGGAGGTCCTTCACACGACCGCCGCGGACGAGCACGATCGAGTGCTCCTGGAGGTTGTGGCCCTCACCGGGGATGTAGGCCGTGACCTCCATGCCGCTCGACAGGCGCACACGGGCGACCTTGCGGAGAGCGGAGTTCGGCTTCTTCGGGGTGGTCGTGTAGACGCGAGTGCACACCCCACGGCGCTGCGGAGCGCCCTTCAGCGCAGGAGTCTTGGTCTTGCTCGACTTGCTCTGCCGACCCTTGCGGACCAGCTGTTGAATGGTGGGCACGCGTTACCTCAACGATGACGAGACCGCCATGGGTCTCTGGACGAACTGGCTGAACGGTGTTGCTGCGACTCGTGTTGCTGGGCCGCCGTGTTACTGGGCCGCGGTGTTGATGCGACTCGATCTTGTTGCGTCGGGCCTCGAGGAGCCCGAACTGCGCGACGCCCGTACCCGGGCGCAAGCGACGTCAGAGGTTATGTGGCCGGGGGGAGGTGGGGCAACCTGACAGGGCAGGTCGACCCACCTCTCCGATCGGCTCAGACGGGTGAGGTCACGGCTGGTCGGCCGTACCGGCGACGAAACCGCTGTCGTCGGCGGCGAAGTCGCCGTGCAGGTTGGCCAACCACTCAGCCGGATCGGCTGATTCGGTGGAGTAGAACGCCATCGGCTGGTAGTCCGGCGCCGTGACGTCGAAGTCCCGGTAGCGCTCCATGCCGGTACCGGCCGGGATGAGCTTGCCGATGATGATGTTCTCTTTGAGGCCCACGAGGTTGTCGCCCTTGCCGTCGATGGCGGCCTCGGTGAGGACCCGGGTGGTCTCCTGGAACGATGCAGCCGACAGCCACGAGTCGGTGGCAAGTGAAGCCTTCGTGATGCCCATCAGCTCGGGGCGACCCTCGGCGGGACGGAGGTTCGACTCCACCTGCGAGCGGTTGATCTCCCGGAACACCTTCTGATCGACGCGCTCGCCGGGCAGGAAGTGGGTGTCGCCCGGCTCCTGCACGCCGATGCGGCGAGTCATCTGACGCACGATGAGCTCGATGTGCTTGTCGTGGATCGACACACCCTGGTCGCGGTAGACCTTCTGGACCTCTTCGACCAGGTAGAGCTGGGTCTCGCGGACACCCTTGATGTCCATGAGCTCCTTGGGATCGAAGGGACCCTCGGTGAGCGGCTGACCGGCGATGACGCTGTCACCGTCGGCGACCTTGAGGCGACCGAGCACCGTGCCGTAGCTGTCCTCTTCGCCGTCATCGGTGACGATCATGAGCTGACGGCCCTTGACGTCGTCCTCGTTGATCCGCACGACACCGGACGAGCGGGCCAGTCGAGCCGCACCCTTGGGGGTACGGGCCTCGAAGAGCTCCACGACGCGGGGAAGACCGCCGGCGATGTCCTGCCCGGCGACGCCACCGGTGTGGAACGTACGCATCGTCAGCTGGGTACCGGGCTCACCGATCGACTGAGCGGCAATGACGCCGACAGCCTCGCCGAGCTCGATCTTGAGCCCGGTGGCCAGCGAACGGCCGTAGCACAGAGCGCACACGCCGATGTCCGCGTCACAGGTGACGACCGAACGCACGCGCACCCGGTTGATACCCGGATCGTCGCGCAGGGCGTCCATGTCCTCGTCACCGATGATGGTGTTGGCCGGGATCACCCGACCGTCGGACAGCGTGACGTCGTTGAGCAGCGCACGGCCGTACAGCTTCGTCTCGAGGTATGCCCGCTTGTTGGCGGTGTCGGCCGCGACGTGCTCCACCCAGGTGCCCAGCGTGGTGCCGCAGTCCTCCATCTTGATGATGAGCTCCTGGGCCACGTCCACGAGTCGACGGGTCAGGTAGCCGGAGTCGGCGGTACGCAGAGCGGTGTCCACGAGGCCCTTACGAGCGCCCGGGGTCTGGATGAAGTACTCGAGCATCTCGAGGCCTTCACGGAAGTTCGACTTGATCGGGCGAGGGATCATGTCGCCGCGGGGGTTGGCCACCAGGCCACGCATGCCGGCGATCTGACGCACCTGCATCATGTTCCCTCGGGCGCCCGAGCCCACCATCATGTCGATGGGGTTGAACTGCTGGCTCTTGAGCAGCGTCTCCGTGGCGTCCTTCACCTTCTCGGTCGCTTCGGTCCAGATACGCACTTCCTGTGTCCGGCGCTCGCCGTCGGTGATGATGCCGCGACGGAACTGGTTCTCGACCTTCTCCGCTTCCTTCTCGTACTTGTCGAGCAGGCCCTTCTTCTCCGGCGGGGTCTTCACGTCGTCGATGGAGATGGTGAGGCCCGACTGCGACGCATAGCGATAGCAGAGGGTCTTGATGGCATCGAGTGCTGCAGCGACCTGGCTCTTGCCGTACTCGTCGGAGAGCCGCTCGACGATGACCCCCATGTCCTTCTTCTTGACCGTCACGTTGATCGGTCCGAAGCGGTCGGGGTAGTCGGCAGGGAGTGCCTCTTCGAAGAGGAGACGGCCCGGGGTGGTCTCGCGGTAGGCGCCTTCACCGGAGGGCACGTTGGGGTACTTGATCGACGCGTGCAGGTTCAGCGAACCCTCGTCGAGCGCCCGGACCACTTCCCACAGATGACGGAACGTACGTCCCTCGCCCTTGGCGCCGTCGACCTGCTCGGTGAGGTAGAAGGCGCCGATGATGAGGTCCTGCGTCGGCGTGACGATGGGGCGACCCGATGCCGGCGACAAGATGTTGTTGGCACTCAGCATGAGCACGCGGCTCTCGGCCTGAGCCTCGGCCGACAGTGGCAGGTGGACGGCCATCTGGTCGCCGTCGAAGTCGGCGTTGAAGGCGGTGCACACCAGCGGGTGCACCTGGATGGCCTTGCCCTCGACCAACACCGGCTCGAAGGCCTGGATACCGAGGCGGTGGAGCGTCGGAGCACGGTTGAGCAGCACCGGGTGCTCCTTGATGACCTCTTCGAGGACATCCCACACCTGGGTCTTGCGCCGCTCGACCATGCGCTTGGCGCTCTTGATGTTCTGCGCCAGCTCCTGGTCGACCAGGCGCTTCATGACGAACGGCTTGAACAGCTCGAGGGCCATCAGCTTGGGCAGACCGCACTGGTGGAGCTTGAGCGTGGGGCCGACCACGATGACCGAACGACCCGAGTAGTCGACGCGCTTGCCGAGCAGGTTCTGACGGAACCGGCCCTGCTTGCCCTTGAGCATGTCGGAGAGCGACTTGAGCGGACGATTGCCCGGACCGGTCACCGGACGACCGCGACGGCCGTTGTCGAACAAGGCGTCGACGGCCTCCTGCAACATGCGCTTCTCGTTGTTCACGATGATCTCGGGGGCGCCGAGATCGAGCAGCCGCTTCAGGCGGTTGTTGCGGTTGATGACGCGGCGGTAGAGGTCGTTGAGATCGCTGGTGGCGAAACGGCCACCGTCGAGCTGCACCATCGGGCGCAGTTCCGGCGGGATCACCGGAACCACGTCGAGGATCATCGCCTTCGGATCGTTGAGTCGGCGGCCGTGCTCATCGCGACGGTTGAACGACGACACGATCTTGAGGCGCTTGATGGCCTTCTGCTTGCGCTGAGCGCTGAGCGGCTTGCGCCCCTCGGCGGCCTCGATGGCCACGCGGAGCTTGATCTCCTCGGAGTCGAAGTCGATGCGATCGATCAACGACTTGATCGAGTCGGCACCCATGCCGCCCTCGAAGTAGTCGGAGTAGCGATCCTTGAGCTCGCGCCACAGCATCTCGTCGTCGATGATCTTGCGCGAGTGCAGATCCTTGAACTCGTCGAACGCACGACGAACGAGCTCGAGCTCCTGCTCGGTCCGCTCACGGATGCCGGCGAGGTCCTTCTCCCAAGCGCGCTGACGGCTCTTGAGATCGGAGTCCTTGGCGCCTTCGGCCTCGAGACGAGCGACCTCGTCCTCGTAGTCCTTGGAGCGACGGTCGATGGAGAGGTCCATCTCCTTGCGGATCTCGTCGAGCTCCTCGAGCATCTCGTTCTCGAGAGTGGTCAGTGCCTCGTGGCGCTTCTCCTCGTCGACCCAGGTGACGAGGTTCGCGGCGAAGTAGATGACCTTCTCGAGCTGCTTGGCCTTGAGCTCCTCGCGCGGCTCGATGCCGGCGAGCAGATAGGCCAACCACGAACGGGTGCCGCGGAGGTACCAGATGTGGACGACGGGAGCGGCCAGCTCGATGTGGCCCATACGCTCGCGACGGACCTTGGAGCGAGTGACCTCGACGCCACAGCGCTCACAGATGATGCCCTTGAACCGGACGCGCTTGTACTTGCCGCAGTAGCACTCCCAGTCCTTGGTCGGTCCGAAGATCTTCTCGCAGAACAAGCCGTCCTTCTCGGGCTTGAGCGTGCGGTAGTTGATCGTCTCGGGCTTCTTCACCTCGCCGTTCGACCATGACCGGATCGCATCCGCGGTGGCAAGGCCGATCCGCAGCTGATCGAAGTTGTTGACGTCGAGCATCAGTTCCAGCTCCTCTCGCGGCGGCGCTCGTCCTCTTCATCAGACCCACGTTCTGGGCGGCTGATGTCGATGCCGAGTTCCTCAGCGGTGCGATAGATGTCCTCGTCGAGCTCACGCATCTCGATCTCTTGACCGTCCTGCGTGAAGACCTCGACGTTGAGGCAGAGCGCCTGCATCTCCTTGATGAGCACCTTGAAGCTCTCGGGGATGCCCGGCTCGGGGATGTTGTCGCCCTTGACGATCGCCTCGTAGACCTTGACTCGGCCGAGGACGTCGTCGGACTTGATGGTGAGCAGCTCCTGCAAGCAGTACGCCGAGCCGTAGGCCTCGAGGGCCCACACCTCCATCTCACCAAAGCGCTGGCCACCGAACTGCGCCTTACCACCGAGCGGCTGCTGGGTGATCATCGAGTACGGACCGGTGGAGCGGGCGTGGATCTTGTCGTCCACGAGGTGGGCGAGCTTCAGGATGTACATGTAGCCGACCGTGACCTGCTGGTCGTATGCCTCACCAGTGCGGCCGTTGTACAGCTGTGTCTTGCCGTTGACGCCGATCATGCGGGTGCCGTCGATGGCCTCGGGACGCAGGTTGGCGAAGATGTTCTGGATGGTCGGGTGCTTGCCCGCCTCTTCCTCTTCGTCCCAGTGGGCGCCGTCGAACACCGGCGTGGCCACGAACGTGCTCGGCGGGGTGGACGGCCGGGTCTTGGACTCGGTGCCCCGGATCGGCTCGTTACCGATCAGGTTGCCGTTGTGCTCCCAGCCCCAACGTGCGGCATAGCCGAGATGCGCTTCGAGCACCTGACCGACGTTCATCCGGCTCGGCACACCGAGCGGGTTCAAGATGATGTCGACCGGGGTGCCGTCGGCGAGGAAGGGCATGTCCTCAACGGGGAGGATCTTGGAGATGACGCCCTTGTTGCCGTGGCGTCCGGCGAGCTTGTCGCCCACCGAGATCTTGCGCTTCTGAGCGACATACACCCGCACCAGCTGGTTCACGCCGGGGGGAAGCTCGTGATGCTCGTCGCGGCTGAACACCTTGACGTCGATGACCTTGCCCGACTCGCCGTGGGGCACCTTCAAGCTTGTGTCGCGGACCTCGCGGGCCTTTTCACCGAAGATCGCCCGCAGCAGGCGCTCCTCGGGGGTGAGCTCGGTCTCGCCCTTGGGGGTGACCTTGCCCACGAGCACGTCGCCAGGGCCGACCTCGGCGCCGACGCGGATGATGCCGCGCTCGTCGAGATCGCGAAGGATCTCCTCGGAGAGGTTCGGGATGTCCCGGGTGATCTCCTCGGGCCCGAGCTTGGTGTCACGGGCGTCGACCTCGTGCTCGTGGATGTGGATCGACGTGAGCACGTCGTCCTTCACGAGACGCTCCGACAAGATGATGGCGTCCTCGAAGTTGTAGCCCTCCCACACCATCATGGCGACGAGGAGGTTCTTGCCGAGGGCCAGTTCGCCCATGTCGGTCGAGGGACCGTCGGCGAGGATGTCGCCCTTGACGACCTTCTGGCCTTCGTAGACACGGGGCTTCTGGTTGATGCAGGTGTCCTGGTTGGAGCGACGGAACTTGGCCAGGCGGTAGACCCGGCGGCCCTGCTTGCCGTACTCGACGGTGATGGCATCCCCGCTGACCTCGGTCACGACGCCCTCACCGACGGCGAGGATCATGTCCGCGGCGTCGCGAGCGGCGCGAGCCTCGATGCCGGTTCCGATGTACGGGGCCTCGGCCCGCAGCAACGGAACGGCCTGACGCTGCATGTTGGCGCCCATGAGCGCACGGTTGGCGTCGTCGTGCTCGAGGAAGGGGATGAGTCCGGTGGCCACCGAGACGATCTGCTTCGGCGACACGTCCATGAAGTCCACCTCGGTCGGCGGAACAGCACCGATGTCGGTGGTGGCGCCGAAGAACACGTCTCGCTCGAGCTGGAGCTTGAGGTCGAGCAGCGATGCCGCTTGCGGTGACCGCCGCACGAGGACCTTGGCCTCGGTGAGGGCGCCGTTGGCATCGAGCGGCGTGTTTGCCTGGGCGATGACGTAGTTCTCTTCCTCGTCAGCGGCCATGTAGACCACTTCGTCGGTGACCTTGCCGTTGACGACCCGGCGGTACGGCGTCTCGATGAAGCCGAACTCGTTGACACGGGCGTACGTGGCCAGAGCGCCGATGAGGCCGATGTTCGGGCCTTCCGGCGTCTCGATCGGGCACATACGGCCGTAGTGGCTGAAGTGCACGTCTCGGACTTCGAAGCCGGCGCGCTCACGCGAGAGACCGCCGGGGCCGAGGGCCGAGAGACGGCGGCGATGCGTGAGGCCCGACAAGGGGTTCACCTGGTCCATGAACTGCGACAACTGGCTGGTGCCGAAGAACTCCTTGATGGCCGCGACCACCGGGCGGATGTTGATCAGCGTCTGAGGCGTGATGGCCTCGACGTCCTGCGTGGTCATGCGCTCACGAACGACACGCTCCATGCGGGACAGGCCGATGCGCACCTGGTTCTGGATGAGCTCACCGACCGATCGGATGCGGCGGTTGGCGAAGTGGTCCTGATCGTCGAGGCGGTAGCCCGGCTCGTGCTTGGCCAGGTTCAGCATGTAGCTGATGGCAGCGAGGACCTCGCAACGGCTCAGGACGTCCTGATCGGGAGCGGGGATGTCGAGCAGCGGCAAACCGTGCACGTGACCGACGGCGTCGGGATCGAGGCCGAAGAGCTCGCCGAGCTTGGCGACCTCGGTGCCCAGCTTGCGGTTGAGCTTGTAGCGACCGACGCGTGAGAGGTCGTAGCGACGGTTCTCGAAGAACGCGTTGCGGAAGTAGGCGCGGGCGGACTCGACGGTGGGCGGTTCACCCGGACGAGCACGCTTGTAGATCTCGACGAGCGCTTCGTCCTGCGACGGAGCGATGTTGCGATCCTTCTCCCACTGGCCTTCGAGGAAGTCGAAGTGCTGCACGAAGCGATCGATGAAGCCCGGGGCGTTCTCCTCGTCGTAGCCGAGGGCACGCAACACCACGAAGATGCTGAGGCGACGCTTGCGAGCGACACGGGTACCGGCGGTGACGTCCTTGCCCGGCTTCTGCTCGACGTCGAACTCGATCCACTCGCCGCGGTACGGGTGAACCGTGCCGGTGACGATCTGGTGCTTGGAGAGGTTACGGAGACGGAAGCGCTCACCGGGCTGGAAGATGACGCCAGGTGAACGGACGAGCTGCGACACGACGACGCGCTCGGTGCCGTTGATGATGAACGTGCCCTTCTCCGTCATCATGGGGAAGTCGCCCATGAAGACCGTCTGCTCCTTGATCTCTCCGGTGTTCCGGTTGGCGAACCGGGCCCGGACGAAGATCGGAGCGGAGTAGGTCATGTCCTTCTCTTTGCACTCCTCGACGGAGAACTTGGGAGGCGGACGCAGGTCTTCATCTTCCGGATCGAACTCCAGCTCGAGCTGGAGCGACTCGGTGAAGTCCTTGATGGGCGACACGTCGCGGAAGGCCTCAGCGAGGCCCTGATGAAGGAACCACTCAAAAGACTCACGCTGGATGGCGATGAGATCGGGAACCTCGAGTGGTTCTGCGAGGTTGGCAAACGAATACCGCTCACGGACGGGGGTACGACTGGCCACGAACTACTCCTCTGGAGCGGGCTGGACCGGAAACAGGGCGCGCTGCAGAACCGGAAAAATGGGACGACAGAAACAGGCGCGCACGGCAACCGGGGATGTTATCCCCAGGGGCGCACCAATTCAACACCTCCGACGAGTTCCCCTGAGGGCTCGTCATCGGCGCTTCCGATCCGCCGCAGGGTAAACATCGATGACTAGGGGCGTCAACGTTCGAGGTGGAAAATCCACCGTGAAGAAAAGTGATGTGGCCCGGCGGTAACCGCCGGGCCACATCAACCGGCCTCGACGAGCGAGGCCGACAAGATCACTTGATCTCGATGTTGGCGCCAGCGCCCTCGAGCTCGGCCTTGGCCTTCTCGGCGTCTTCCTTCGACACCTTCTCGAGCACGGCCTTCGGGGCAGCGTCGACGAGGTCCTTGGCTTCCTTCAGGCCGAGCTTGGTGAGTTCGCGCACGACCTTGATGACCTGGATCTTCTGCGCACCGGCGCTGGCCAGGATCACGTCGAACTCACTCTGCTCCTCGACCTCGGCGGCAGCGCCACCGGCGGGGGCGGCAGCAGCCACGGCCACGGGGGCGGCCGCGGTGACGCCGAACTTCTCTTCGAAGGCGCTCAGGAGCTCGCTGAGCTCCAGGACCGTCATGCTGGCGATTGCTTCGAGAATCTCGTCTTTGCTCATTGTCGTATCTCCTTGTTGCGAAAGTGGTCAGGCGGCGGCGGAGCCGACTCCGCCTTGGTCGATGAGGGCCTTGAGGCCATATGCGAAGTTGCGGGGCAGCGCCTGGAGCAGGCCAGCGGTCTTGACCAGCGGGGCCTGGAAGGCACCGGCGATCTGGGCGAGGAGCACCTCGCGGCTGGGCAGATCGGCGAGGGCGGTCACTTGAGCGGCGTCGAGCACCTTCGTGCCCAACACACCACCCTTGACCACCAGCGCCGGGTTGGTCCTGGCGAAATCACGCAACGCCTTGGCGACTGCAGCAGCATCGCCGGTGACGAATGCGATGGCGGTCGGCCCGGTCAGCAGGGCGTCGGCTCCGCTGATGCCTTCTTCGGCAGCGGCACGACGCACGAGCGTGTTCTTGTACACCTTGTATTCGGCGCCAGCGGGACGCAGCGCCCGGCGAAGTTCGCCGAGAGCCTTGACGCTCATGCCTCGATAGTCGGTGAGCAGCACGGCGTTGGACGCAGCGAAGTACTCACGCACCTCGGCAACCACCGCCACCTTCTCTGGTCTGGGGTTCTCCATCACACCTCCTCGAGTTGAATCAGGTTCCCGGCACAGTGCCGAAAACGACGAACGGGTGCTCGCACGCGCGGCGAACACCCGAAACTCTCAGGAAGTTCACCTCGTCCAGCGATTCGGTCGAGCCGAGTCATTACGCCGATCGGATACGAGATCCGTGTGGCACTGGAGGTCTGCGGTGAGCAGATGCAGTTGTGACCGGTCGAACCTACCGGTCGACGCCAACGCCGACCAAATCGGGCC
The DNA here is from genome assembly GCA_050246915.1 of Acidimicrobiia bacterium. Taxonomy (GTDB): domain Bacteria; phylum Actinomycetota; class Acidimicrobiia; order Acidimicrobiales; family Ilumatobacteraceae; genus JBFWVD01. The sequence goes on from JBFWVD010000108.1 coordinate 10,254, forward strand.
GAACGAAGTAGCGGTCTCCGACCGCGACTCAGCAAGGCCTAAGCGGTCTGCCCATCCAGCCATCGCTGTACGGCGGGCAGCAAGGTGGCCAGCGCGATGGCACCGGCCACGGCGACGCCGATGCCAGCAGCAAGCAGTGCCTCGACCGCAATGGCGCACACGACTCCGCCGGCCATCATCGACACCCCCGAGCCGATCAAGACCCCTCTACCGGTCCGACTGGAGTTGAGGGTCGAGGTCGCCTTGCCGGCGACGCCCTTGGCCCGATCGAGCGCGCGCTCGGCCCACACGAACTCGGTGGCCAAGACGGCGAGACCGACGATCACCACGACCACGCCAGGTCCGGGGAGCACCAGCATCGCCGCGCCCGCAGCCATCACGGCGACGCCGAGCACCGCCACGGCGGTGCGGCGAGCGTTACGGCCGATGAAGCGCACGATGATGGCCGGACCGCGCAGGCCGAACCGACGCCAGCGCTCCGGCGCGACGATGGCCGCGATCTCCACATCGGAGAGGCGGCCATCGTGGTTCAGATCAATGGGTCCGTTCGGGACGGAAGGATCATGTTGCCCAGGCATGCGCTGACGATACGGGGCTCGAAGCCCTCACGCAGCGCGGGACCAGCCTCGGATCGAGGCGACCGTGGCTCAGGCGTCGAGGGAGGGCTTGAGGCGGTTGGTGTCGACCTTGATGCCGGGGCCCATGGTGGACGAGACCGTCACGGTGCGCACGTACTTGCCCTTGGCCGCAGCAGGCTTGGCACGCTGCAGTTCGTCGACCACGGCGAAGAAGTTGGCCGAGAGCGCCTCGGGGGCGAAGCTGGCCTTGCCGATCGGCACGTGGATGTTGCCGTAGCGATCGGTGCGGTACTCGACCTTGCCGCCCTTGAACTCGGCGACGGCGCGAGCGACGTCGGTGGTGACGGTGCCGGTCTTGGGGTTCGGCATCAGGCCACGCGGTCCGAGGGCCCGGCCGAGCTTGCCGACCATCGGCATGAGGTCGGGGGTGGCGATGGCGACATCGAAGTCGAAGAACCCGCCCTCGACCTTGGCGGCGAGATCGTCGGCTCCGACATGATCGGCACCGGCTTCGCGGGCGGCGATGGCTGCCTCGCCGGCGGCGAACACCGCGACCCGCACGTCCTTGCCGGTACCGGAGGGGAGCCCAACGGTGCCGCGGACGATCTGATCGGCCTTACGGGGATCGACGCCGAGGCGAACAGCCAGCTCGATCGACTCGTCGAACTTGGCGGTCGCCAGGCTCTTGACGAGGTCGAGGGCCTCGCTCGGAGTGAACAGTTGCATGCGATCGAAACGCTTTGCGGCGTCCGCGTACTTCTTTCCTGCCATGACGGCTCCCTCAGCTTTCTGGTCGACGTCCGGGCGAGGTCATCCCGGCACGCGTGGTGATGTGTTGTTGTTCGAACGCCGAACCGGTGCGGCTCAGCCCTCGACCTTGAGGCCCATCGAACGGGCGGTGCCGCGGACCTGCTGCTTGGCAGCTTCGAGGTCGTTGGCGTTCAGGTCGGGCATCTTGATCTTGGCGACGTCTTCGATCTGGGCTTCGGTGACCTTGCCGACGGTGGTCTTACCCGGCGTGGTCGAACCCTTGTCCAACCCGATCGCCTGGCGCAGCAGCACCGGCGTGGGCGGGGTCTTGAGGACGAAGGTGAAGCTGCGGTCCTCGTAGACGGTGATCTCGACGGGGACGACGGTCCCGACCTGCGACTCGGTTGCCGCGTTGTAGGCCTTGACGAACTCCATGATCGGAACGCCGTGGGGGCCGAGGGCGGTACCCACCGGCGGTGCCGGTGTGGCCTTGCCGGCCGGGATCTGGATCTTGACGACGGCCGTGACCTTCTTCTTGGCCATGGGTGTTCCTCTCAAACGTGCGCGAAGCGACCGGAAAGTCTGGCCGCTGGAATGGGTCCGGCACCAATTCGCCCTCCGGAACAGTTCCGAAGGGGGCTCGATGCCGGGGCGGGACTCAGCTCAGAGCTTGGCGACCTGACCGAACTCCATCTCGACCAGCGTCTCTCGGCCGAAGATGTTGACCAGGACCTTGAGCTTGAGCTGGTCGGCGTTGATCTCGGCGACCTGCCCCGAGAAATCGGCGAAGGGGCCTTCCTTGACGCGGACGACCTCGCCGACGGCGTACTCGAGCTTGGGCTTGGAACGCTTGGGGACGTCGAAGCCGTCGTGCTTGACCATCAGGAACGTCTCGACCTCGCGCCGCGACAGCGGCGTGGGCTTCTGGTTCTGGCGACCCTGGCCCACGAAGCCGGTGGCCCCGGGGGTGTTGCGGATCACGTACCAGGAGTCGTCGGTCATGTGGCAACGCACGAGGAGATAGCCGGGGAAGACCTTCTTCTGAACGACGACCTTCTTGCCGTTCTTGAACTCGGTGACGTCCTCCATGGGGATGACGACCTCGAAGATCTGGTCTTCCATGTTCATCGACTGGATACGAGCCTCGATGTTGGACTTGACCTTCTTCTCGTATCCCGACTGCGTGTGGACCACGTACCACTTGCCGGGTTTGAGCCACGGGTTCTCGACCGGCTGGACGTCTTCTTCGTCGCCGGCCTCGTCGATGGCGCCAGGAGCGTCGTCGATGGCAAGTTCGGTCTCGAGCGCAGCGTTGTCGCTGAGCTCGGCGTCGCTGGTCGGGTTGTCGTCTGGCAGGTCAGTCATGGTGGTCACTTCTCGAACAACTTCAGGATGGACTGGCCGAAGACCCAATCGAGGCCGGCGACCAGCGCTGTGAACAGAACCACGGTGACCAGGACGATGATCGAGTAGTTGATGACCTCGGCCTTGGTGGGCCATGCCACCTTGCGCAGCTCGGCCTTCACTTCCCGTACGTACTCGGACGGTGACGTCTTTTCCTTGGTGGCGGCTTGGACCGCAGGCTGACGCGGGGTGCGAACGGGAGCGCCCTCGGCGTTCACGGCTCCCTGCCGCTGCATCATTCGCTTGGTTTCGCGGTTCATCGACATTGCCAACCACCAGGTGTTTCGGAGCAGGGCAGGAGGGACTCGAACCCCCGACCGTCGGTTTTGGAGACCGATGCTCTACCAGCTGAGCTACTGCCCTAAGGGCACGGCGAGACTACCAGCGCATCGACGCGAACTCCCCAGCAGTGCACCGGCGAGGCCGGTCACTGCTGGGGAGCCCGACGTCGGTCAGCGCGTCTCCTTGTGCACGGTGTGAGCGCGCTCGTGCGAGCAGTACTTCTTCAGCTCGATGCGCTCACGATCGTTCATCTTGTTCTTGGTCGTGATGTAGTTGCGGCGCTTGCACGTCTGGCATTCCAGCGTGACGAACACTCGCTTCTCGTTCTTTGCCATGGGTCAGTCCCGTCTCGGGTTTTCAGTTCACTTGATGATCTTCACGACGCGGCCAGCGCCAACAGTACGGCCACCCTCACGAATCGCGAACCGCAGACCCTCGTCCATCGCGATCGGCTTACCCAACTCCACCTTGATAGCGATGTTGT
>JBFWVD010000109.1:0-13719 GCA_050246915.1 Acidimicrobiia bacterium
CTGGGGAGAACCTGTGGAAGATCAACGGCACCTTGTCCGAACGCGACGCCAAGATGGTCAACGACGCCATCGCCTTGTTCCGTATCCCACCCGTCGACGGTGACACCACCACCCCCGCGCAACGCACCGCCCACGCATTGGCGGACAGTTGCGCGTTCTCGATCGCTCACCACGACACCGACAAACTGCCGCGCAACACGCAAAGCCTCGGGCTCATGGCCTGGGCCCACAACGCCCAGAACCCCGCGGCTGGTGCGATGACGTTGGACGGCAAACCGATCTCCCGGCGGTTGTATGAGGAACTGGCGTGCGCGCCAGAAGTGACACGGATCTTGTACCAGAGCCCATCCAAACCCGTTGATCTCGGCCGAGCCACCCGCGTCGTTCCCAAGGAACTGTTCAAAGCTGTTGCTGCTCGTGATCATGGCTGCCGCTACCCCGGCTGTGATCGGCCTGTTGCCTGGTGTGAAGCCCACCACGTCAAACACTGGATGTGGGACGGACGAACCGACTACTGGAACCTCGCGCTCTTATGCGCGAGACATCATCACCTCATCCACCGCATCGGCTGGAAACTCGATATGGACGAGGACTTCACCGTCACCGTCACCACACCTGATGGACGACGACTCATCAGCCACCCACCACCACTGTTGCAATAGCGGTTGCACGGCGAAACGAAGGAGCACCACCAGGCCAACGCCGGGGGGCCGACGGTCCATGCGCGCACGCCGCTCGTCGGCAAGCGCCAGAGTGGGCATTGCAGGCGGGTCGAGGGGTTGCATCTCGACCGGAGCGATATCAGAATGCAAGCATGCCGAATGTGTTGGTGAGAGATCTGCCCGAGGACGTCCATGCGAACCTTCAACGGCGGGCAGAGGCTGCTGGGCAGTCATTGCAGCAGTACCTGGCGGGAGAACTGACACGGCTCGCCAGTACGCCGACGATCCACGACGTCCTCGATCGCATCGGACGCCGACGCGGGGGGAAGGTCGGATTCGAAACGGCCGTCCACGATCTCGACGATGAACGCGGTCGCCATTGATGGTTCTCGACGCATCAGTGATGGCCAACCTGGGTCGGCGACGATGGACAGGCCGGACGTATGGCTCGAGCACGTGCATCACAGGAGGCCTATTGGGCCGCGCCGGATCTTGTCGATGTCGAGACCGTCGCCGTTCTGCGGAAGCGTTGGCGAGCGGGAGATCTCACGGCGCGCCGGTTCAAGGCAGCTGTCGATGACCTGCTCGCTCTGCCAATGGCTCGGTTCCCCACAGGCCCGTCGATGGCTCGAGCGTACGAACTGCGCGCCAACGTCACCCCGTACGACGCGGCTTACGTAGCACTTGCCGAGACACTCAGCTACCCACTCGTCACCGCTGATGTCCGGCTCTCGCGCGCTCCGGGTCTCCGGTGCCAGATCGAGGTGTTGTCGATCTGACCACCCCGACCTGGAGACATGCCGCGGTCGAAACGTGGATACCTACGGCATCGGGTCTGGTCGTAGCGCGACGCGCTTTCGCAGTTCGGGCGAACCACCATCCGGAACCAGAATCATGTCTCCAATGAGCACGAACCGGTGGGTCTCTGGGCTGGTGGCGACTCGCGGGCATCGTCGAACGGGATGGCGATGTGAGTTGAGACTCGCCTTGATCGCCCTGGGCGGAGTGGTGGTCGTCGGGTGCAGCTCCCCACCGCCACTTGGCGCGGGTCCTTCATCATCAGCGGGCATCACGGCAGCAGCGAGTTCAGACCTTCGTGAACTCCAACCCGATGACCCGCAGCTGGACGGCTGTTCGTCTCGACATAGCGACCGGCGCGGAGCTGAGTCGCACCTTTCCCGAATAGCGCCCGCGCTTCCGATCGAAGCTGGCGGAGCGGACCCGGACGGAGCAATCTGACTGCGTGTTCGATGGACAGCAGGTGGTCGGCGGGACCGTGGGGGAGCGCACACGACTCCGCTCGCCATTGCTCGCGATCGTCTGCGCGCTTCAGTTGGCCATACCGACCTGGCTCTTGAGTGCGATCGCAACGATGGCGCTCGGCCTGCCTCCGGTGACGCTGATCATCCCTGCCGCGGCGACGGTCCTCCTGGGGTGGCGTGTCGCCCTCGTGTGCGCAGAGTTCAGCGATCGCGAGGTACTCGTACGGAACCTGGGGCGCACTTGCCAGATCGACATTGCGACAATCGATCACATCGAACCGGCGAGCCGGATCATGATCGGCTACGGACAGATCAGCATCGATTGTCTAGCAGTTGCAACGGTCTCCGGCCGGGTCGTGAAGCTGGACGCTGGCATCGTCGACCGAATGCAGTTGACCGGCAGTCCAACTACTGGATCACGACGCCGCCTCCAGTCCGTCGCCTCATGGGCCAAGAGGCACGAAGTACCCATCGCATTCACCATCGACGCGAGACGCCAACAGCCGCATGAGTCCGAGTCGTGGACGAACGGCCATCTGACCGCAGATCGGGCCGGACGGCTGGTGTGGTCGAGGGAGGGCATCGAGCGCGCGTGGCCGATCGCCAGGTTGGGGATGGAACCGCTCGGCCCGGCAGCGCCCGGCGGTCACGCGTTCAGCTCGAAGGTGGTCATCCAGACCTTGGAAGGACCTGTTGTGTTCGCTGTCCACCCCGGCGACGATGCGATCCTTCTGGCGGTTGGCCAGCTGCGGCGCAGGCATGGCGATGCGGATCCCGGGGCGTGAAGTGATCGTGGTCGACGTTACGCTCGAGACGTAGATGGAACCGGGCGCTCCGCAATCGACATTGACGACAGCGGATCGCTGGGTCGCTGCGGGGTCCCACCTTGGTGTCCCCTTCTGCGCCCTCTTCTTGCCGCTCATCATCTGGGGCACATCACCGATCGGCTCGTTTCGCCGTCTCCACGCCCGACAGGCGTTCTCGTACCAGCTCATCTACTTCCCAGTTCATGTTGCCCTCACCGTCGTTATGGCGTTCGGCGCAGTGAAGCCGCTGCTCGTCTGCATGCTCCTGGGCTTCGCCCTCGAGATCCCGCAGATGGTCTGCGCGGCGCTTGGTCGCCGACCTCTTCCGCTGCCCCCGTTCAAGGTGCTGAACGCCTGACTCGATGAGGTCTTCGAGCGGAACGATCGCTGCACGTGCACCTCATCGACCCGTCGGCCCCTACGATTCGACTCATCAGCACCATCCGATCAGACCGCGTGCGCTCAGTTGCCCGGATCGTCCTCGGCGCGGCACTCATCTTCGTCGGCATCGGGCATCTGACGTTCGCCCGCACCGACTTCCAAGCGCAGGTTCCCGACTGGCTTGGCATCGACAAGGACGTCGTCGTGATCGTGTCCGGTGTCGTCGAGGTCGCACTCGGCTCGGCGCTCGTCGTCGTTCGCCGTCACCGCGCCTTGCTCGGTCTGGCAATCGGCCTCTTCTTCATCGCCGTGTTCCCCGGCAACATCAGCCAGTACGTCGACAGCCACGATGCGTTCGGACTCAACTCCGACGCGGCCAGGCGAAACCGACGCTTCTTCCAGCCCGTGCTCGTGGCGTGGGCATGGTGGTCCACCAACGCCCTCTCATTGAACCGATCGTGACAGGAACTCCGCAGTTCACTCCGGCAACGCCCGCTCCACGAACTGCCGCCGGCCTTGGTCGAGGATCCATCCATGCCCGAACTCCACGGCCGGACGCGCCACCGTCGCGAACGCCCGCATCACGACGTTGGTTGGACGCAGCTGCGACACCAGTCGGACGGTCGATGCCGTCTTGCTGCCATCGATGGTCAACCGTGCGGTACCGCTGAGATCCCCGCTCACACACGCCTCCACACGACAGCCGGGCTCGACGTCTTGGATGTCGAGGTGGAACTTCACCGTGTACGGCAGCGGCGGCGCAACGACGCAGGTCCATCGAGCACCAACTACGAGGCCTTCTTCGGCGTCGAAACGCCGGAGCCACGGCCACCAGCACCGGTAGTCATCGGTCGTGGCGAGAATGTCCCACAGCACCGCTTGGCCGACTGGGAAAACCCACGTGCGATCAGATGGAAACGCGCCGACACCCACCTTGGGGGACTTCCCCGCGGTGGGTGGGTGAAACCTCGGCATCAGAACACGGAGGCAGAGTTCAGCTTCCCTTGGTCTGGCTCACGGTGGCAGCGGTCGTGGCAGTGGTGGCTGCGGTCGTGGTCTTCGTGGCCGTGCTGGTGGCGGATGTAGCACTCGTGGCCGCGGTGGCCGTCGTGGCTGCCGTGGCTGCCGTGGCCGACGATGCCTGCACCCCCGACGTTGACGCAGCGCTGGCGACCCCAGTGCTCGAGGCCGTGTTGGCAGCGACGCTCGCGACATCGCTCGATGACCCCGATGCACCCGCGGCCAACACCGCCGTGCCAGCCACGATGCCGCCGGCCGCAGCCGTGGTGGCCACCAGCCGCGAGCGCCAGGTGCGCTTCCAACGGTTCTTGCTGGCCTGCGACATCAGACCCTGACGACTGCTCGATTCGTTGCTCATGATCGTTCCTCTCTGCTGCGAGCGATGCGCTCGTTCGATGAGTTCAGTGTCCGCCTCGTCGACGAGACGCCGATTGGGATCAGGTGTGAGCCAGGTGAGATGCCGTGACCGTGTTGCCGTGGCGATCCGCCTGGAAGCTGCGGGCCGCGGCCACACCGGTGCTCGCGGCCACGAGGGCCAGCGCACCCCACGCCACCACGGGGTTCTGCAGATCGGTGCCCACCATGACCGCATGCAGCGCGGTGATCCACGCCATCGCGTACGCGCCGAGATGGATCCGATGCCAGGTCTGGCGCTTCATACGACGACGGGCGAGCGATGTGCCCTCCACCGCGACGAGAAGCCACAGCGCCGCCACGCCAGCGGTGATGCCACCGGGTCGCCACGACGCCGCAAAGGGAACGATCGCCGACACCCAGTTGAGACCGACGTAGCTGTTGGTCACCGCGGTGACGAGATGGATGACGAGAGCCGTGAGCCCCAACGCTCCCAGATAGGGATGCAGATCGTTGAGATAGCGCTGCGCGCCCTTGCGGCGCACGAACCGGCCAGAGATGAACGATCCCCACACAACGGTGAGGGTGAGGAAGAACCAGGCGGTCATCGCGCTCGAACGGGTGATGTACCAGATCGTTTCGTGGCTCATGTCAATGCTCCTTGCGTACGGGTCTCGAGTGGGGTGTTGCAGGTGAACCACGACGGATCACCGATGGTCCACAGACGGTCGTCGGCATCGACGACCAAGGCCGAGGAATAGCAATCGCAGGTGCAGCCGTCGAGGAAGATCGCTTTTGCCGCGACCTCCGCCCAGGCCGCGGTGCCGGCCACCGCTGTCACCTGCGTCCAGGTCCGCTCAGCCGGCAGGCCGGTTGACGGATCGATGAGGTGATGTCGCGGTACCCCATCGTCCGTGGTCCAACGACGACGACTCGACGTGCTGGTAGCAATGCCACCGTCGGCCAAGGTGATCACGCCGATCGAACGAGACCGATCAGTGGGATGCTCGATGCCGATCCTCCAGGTCGACTCGCCATCGAATGCTCCGGGCGAGGCGCCCATCACCCGCAGATCGCCACCGATGCTCACCAGCACCCCGTCGGCACCGGCTTCGAAAAGCTCTCGGGCCACCAGGTCGGCCGCCAGACCCTTGCCGAGTCCGCCAGGATCGAGGTGAACGCCTTGGGGCAGTTGCACCATCGAGCGATCATGTCGAAGCTCGACCCCCCAGCAACCCGCGGTCGGGACCGACGCCTGGGCGTAGGTGCGCAGGCCGTAGGGATCGTCGGTCTCACCATGGGGAAGGCCGTCACGATCGCCGATCTCGCTGAAGGTGCGGTCGTATCCCAATGCGTTCATGGCGTCGTACACGGTGGGATCGAAGCGACCGTCGGTCCGCTCCCACGCGCTGCGTAGTCCTTCCACCAGTGTGAGGGTGTCGGTGGAGACCACCACCGGGTTGCCGTCTGCTGCATTGATGCGGGACAGTTCGCTGTCGGGACGGAAGCGACTCCATCGAGCCTCCAGCACGGCGATGCGGGCCAGTGCCAGTTCGATGAGATCATCCCCCGCCCCACCGACAACGACGATGTGAACGTCGGAGCCCATGGCTCGGGCGTGGCGTTCGCTGAGGTGATCCATGTCCCACATGATCGGTTTGTCACATTGGTAGGGCATTCGACCGAGGTGAGAAACGCGTGAGAGGCCGGCGCTGCTCTCCGTCGGGAGCACACGCCGGCCTCGTCACGCCGCACCGAAGTGCAGACCGCTCAGCTGGTGAGGTCGTACACCGTCGTCCCGCCGATGGTGGTCGACGTGAAGTTGGACTGCACCCAACTGGCGATGGCCTGCGACTCGTTGCTGCCGCCGTTGGCATTACCTCCGCCGAACCCGCCGGAGATGAAGTAGTGGATGCGTCCTTCAGCGACGTACTGCTGGATCTGCTCGAGCGTCGGTGATGGGTCCGAGCCGTTGAAACCACCGATGGCCATGACCGGCTGCTCGGTTGCGAGCTGATACCCCGACGCCTGGTTCGATCCGATGGTCGCAGCCACCCATGTGTACGACGATGCGTCGTCGAGGAGCGCCGCCACCAACTCATCGCTGGGCGTCGCCGCGCTCAACAGGCCACCAGCACCACCTCCGTCGGTCGGAGCGCCGCCCGTCATGCCGGTGGCAGGGGCGCCCATCGGGCCGGTCGGAGCTCCAGCGGGCCGTGTCCCTGTTGTTCCGCCGAGGCCGCCTGGCCCTCCGGGGAACGCACCGCCTCCCGGTCCGCGCCCTCCGCCGAACCCGGCACCGGCCACCGCAGGACCCGCCGTCACGATCGAACCCGAGTGACCGGTCGACACCGTCTCGATGGCATAGGCCGACGGTCCGACGAGCGCCATCCCCAAGCCCACGGCGACCGCTCCGGCGAAAGCGAGCCGCTTCACCCAGATCGACGCCACGATGGCCGCCACCGCAATTGGCGTTGACGCCATCACCACTGGGCCGAGCCAGCTGTTCCAGTTGGGTGTGCGATCGAGCAGCTGCGTCGACCACCAACCGGTGAGGCCGATGGCGGCAGCCATCGAGACCTTGGCGAACCAATCGTGACGGCGCTGCCACAGCACATTGGCACCGATGCCGACGAGGGCGGCTACACCGGGGGCCAGCGCCACCGTGTAGTAGGCGTGGAAGATGCCCTGCATGAAGCTGAACACCAAACCGGTGATGAGGAGCCAGCCACCCCACATCACGAGCGCGGCACGGGTACGGCTGGTGCGGGACTCGCGCCGCGTCACGATGAGGCCAGCGACAAGGAAGACCAACGCCGCCGGGATGAGCCAGGAGATCTGACCACCGATCTCGGCGTTGAACATGCGACCGATACCAGTGGCCCCCCACATCGAACCGCCGTTGCCGCCGCCTCCGGTGACGCTGCCGGTCTCGTTGCCGGTGATGCGCCCGAGACCGTTGTAGCCCAACGTCAACTCGAGGATCGAGTTGTTCTGCGAGCCACCGATGTACGGCCGGTAGCGCGCCGGTGTGAGCTCCACCGCCGCTATCCACCAACCGGCGGAAGCGATCATCGACACGCCGAATTGGAGCGAGCGCCACACACGGCGACGCAGCGTTCCGGGGCCACACAGCAAGAACGCTCCACCGATCGCCGGCACGACCACCAGAGCCTGGAGTTGTTTGGCGAGGAACGCGAAGCCCACCAGTGCGCCCGCACCGATCATCCAGCGCGCCCGGTCCTGCTCGATGGCACGAGTCACCAGGTACGCACTGGCGGTCAACAACAGCACCAACAATGCATCGGGGTTGTTGAAGCGGAACATCAGTGCGGCCACCGGCGTGAGGGCCAGGACTGCGCCGGCGATGAGTGCCGCCTGCACCGAGAACCATCGCTTCACCGTCGCGTACAGCACGCCGACGGTGCCGACCCCCATGAGCGCTTCGGGGACCAGCAGACTCCACGACGACAGACCGAAGAGCCGAACCGACAGGCCCATGACCCACAGCGCGGCCGGCGGCTTGTCGACGGTGATCGAATTGGCGGCATCGGAAGAACCGAAGAACCATGCCTTCCAACTCACCGAACCCGCTTGCACGGCGGCCGAGTAGAACGAGTTCGCCCATCCCGACGCCGACAGTCCATACAGGTACAGCACCGCCGTGGAGGCGAGCAGCGCCAGCAATGCCGGGCGGGCCCATCGGGGATCGGGGGCGCGCTCGATGGACTCGGGTGGGAGGAGCGTCATGGGCTCGGCCAGCGCCGCCTCATCCATGCCGGCCTCGAAGCCGGTCGGCGAGTCGGTCTGGCTCTCGGGGGTGTCGACTGTGGCCATGGCTCCATGGTGAGCGGCGACCATGGAGCATCCCTGGCGAGAAGTTGCGGGGTTCCTGAAGGTGCGGACCCGCCCGCTGGTCTCAGCTCATGCGAAGGGCGCTGTGGTGCTCCTCGGCCAGACGGCGCAAGGTGAGCAGCACCTGACCGAACACCACTTGGCCGAACACCATCTGCTCCACCAGTCCGGCTCGATCCTGCTCGAGGTCGAGCGAAGCGATGTCGAACTGGGCGATGCGATCGGCTGCATCGAGATACACGTCGAGCCCGCCGATCGCATCGGGGTCCGGCTCGGACCCCGTCACCAGACTGAGCGCGGCGGCCAGGTTCTCGCGATCGGGGGCATTGCGGCGCACGTTCGTCCAGCCCGCTCGGTCGATGAGCGCATTGGCGACCGCGAGCGCTGCCTTCCAGTTCGCGGGGCGCTCGGAGGGGTTTGGCGGAGTCGGCGACAAGGTGTCTGCGGCAACGGCCAGCACGCGATGCGCCGATCCCCGCGGCTCAGCGATGGCGTCGACGAGGTCGCGCAAGCGACTCACCGGTACATCGCCCACTTCGCGCAACGTGCGCAACAGCCGGAGCCGATCGAGATGATGCTCGCCATAGATGGCTTGCGTGCGCGACGTCACCTCACCCGGGGGCAGCAGGCCCTCTCGCACGTAGTACTTGATGGTCGCGGTCGACACACCCGACCGCTCGGCCAACTCCGATATCCGCACACGGCCCCCTTGTGATCTCGGCCATTGACGAGCGTACTGGATAGTGCAACTATCTGTTCTGGATAGTTCGACTATCCAGAACAGCCCGAGATTGGAGTCCCCGATGGAACGCCCGAACCGTGTCCCCCGCGCCTATGCCGGTGCTGCCGACCACGCTCCCAAAGGTGTCAGCGGTGGCATGTACTGCGCCGAGCTCACGGGTGAGGAGATCACCGTGTTCTTGGTGGGCATGCGCGTCAACCGCTGGCGCAAGCTGCGCTCATGGGTTCCGGCGTTCGCCTCGATGCCCAAGATGCTCCGCGAACTGAGCAACGACCCGAGCCAGGGCTTCCTGGGAGGACGGACCTTCGCTTCAGGGCGGGTGTTCTTGGTGGTGCAGTACTGGCGATCGGTGGAGGACGTGGGCCGCTACGCCCGCAGCGAAGCGTTCAGCCATCTGCCGATGTGGCGTTCGTTCAACGGGTCCACCGCTCGGACCGGTGATGTCGGGGTGTTCCACGAGACCTACTCGATGCGAGCCGATCAGGTCGAGACCCTGTACGGCAACATGCCGGTGTTCGGACTGGCCGCCGCGCAGCGCCATGTCCCCCGGGGGACGCACCGCCGATCGGCCACCGTCGAACGCATGGGTCAGCAAGAACCCGAATACGTCGACGCCACCAGCTGAACGACCGGCGCTACCGTCGACGGCGTGCTGGCCGAGCTGTTGGGACGCGACGACGTCCGTGAAGAGCTGACCGTGCGATCACGGTTCGGGTTCATGGCCTTTCACGGCGGGACCCTCGAGAAGGCCACAGACGTGGTGGCACGCGAAGCCGCCGAAGCGTCAGGGGCCTCCTACTACGGCGTCGTGCAGTACAACGACGATCCGGTGCACATCACCTCCACCGAGGTGACGCCCACGGCCAGCGTCGCCTTGGCCCAGTTCTTCGCCAGTGTCGATGTCGTCATCACCGTGCACGGCTACGGACGGCCGGCGCTCCGTCGATGTGTACTGCTCGGCGGTCGCAACCGGGACTTGGCCGACCACATCGCTGAGCACGCCCGAGCCCACCTCCCCGACTTCACCTTCCACACCGACCTGACGGTGATCCCTCGCGAGCTCGCCGGACAGCACTCGCGAAATCCCGTCAACCTGCCCGTCAATCGTGGCGTGCAACTCGAGCTCCCCGCCGATCTGCGCTGGAACTTCGACGAGGCCGGATGGTCCGATCACGATGGGACGACGCGCGCGCCACAGCTCAACTCGCTCATCGCCGCGCTCGCGGCGGCCGCCCGCAGCTGGAGCATCTGAACGATCGCTACGGCACCATCACAGCGAACGGTCAGGCCCGGTTGTGTCAGGCCCGGTTCTCCGGCAACGACGCCCAATGATCGAGGATCTGCGACGACGAGACCACGAACGCGATGTTGCGGATGGTGTAGCGCAACAATTGTTGCGTGTACTCCATCGGGTCACCGGCGATGCAGTCCTTCGGCACCACCACGGTGTACCCCAGGTTCATCGCTTCGATGGTGCTGCCGAGCACGCCGATGTTGGCCGACACGCCCGTCATGATCACCGTGGTGACGCCGGTGTTGCGTAGGTACTGATCGAGCGCGGTGGAGAAGAACGCCGTCATCCCCTGCGTGCGGCTGATCACCACATCCTCGGGATGCGGGGTCAACTGCGACACGATCGGGCCGTGGCCATTGCCGGGCCCATTGTCGCTCGAGATGTTGCGACCGACGATCTTCAGGTTCGCCGGATGACCGAACCCGTCGTTGCGGCGAGTGTCGATGGCGTAGTACACGCGACTGCCGACACGCCGGGCCGAGGTGAACAGCGCGTCGAGGTTGTCGATGAGCCCCACCTCTGCGGCGGACTTGGCGAGGCCCGGGATGTACGAGGTGGCCCCGATCAGGTTCTCTTGGATCTCGCTGCTGACCACCGCGGTGGTGGCAGGGTTGATGTGGGCGGTGATGTCGAGCGGCATCAGATGAGACCTCCGTCGACCCGCACCAACGAGCCGGTCGTGTAACCCGATCGCGGGCTGGCGAGGTACAACGCGGCGCTGATGATCTCCTCAGGGACGCCGTTGCGGCCGAGGGAGTTGTCGGCCTTCTCGCGCTGCTCCTCGGGCCATGCCTTGGCGATGTCGGTGAGGAACGAACCGGGGCACAACGTGTTGACACGCACCTTCGGCGCGTACTCGGCTGCCAGCGATTGGCCCATTGCGTTGAGCGCGGCCTTGGCACTGCCGTAGGGCACCACTCCCGGCAGCGAGATGAGCGAACCCGACGACGACACGTTGATGATGACCCCACCATCGGCGTCGGCCATGCGCTTGGCCACCTGGCTGGCCAGACGGAACGGCCCCTTGAAGTTGAGGCCGACGACCGAGTCGAACAACTCCTCGGTGACCTCGTGGCTCGGCACAGCCGGGCTCATGCCGGCGTTGTTGACGAGGATGTCGACGCGCCCGAACTCGGCGTAGACGGTCTCGATCATGGCGTCGATGGACGGCCACTTGGCGGCGTGCACCGCCACGGCCAGCGAACGTCGCCCGAGGGCGCGGACCTCCTCGGCAACGGCCTCGCAGGCGTCGAGCTTGCGGCTGGCGACGATGATGTCCGCCCCCCGCTCGGCGAACGCGATGGACATCTGGTAGCCGAGACCACGGCTACCACCGGTGATGAGTGCGATCTTCCCGGTCAGATCGAAGTACGGATCCAGCATGCAAGCCCCCCGAAGTCGTGATGCGTGATCCGGTTTAGCAGCCTGCGGCCAGGTGGGCCCAGCGGAGTGTGTTGCCTCGCTGGTAGCGGCTCTCAGTCCTTCTTCGGACGCTTGAACGCGGCCCGATTCCAGTAGTCGTGGTTCATGGTGATCTTGCCGTCGCGCAAGGTTCCCACCGACACACCCGGGATACCCATGGGCTGGAACAACCACTCGATGAAGTAGTGATCGTCGGTGGCAAAGTGCGTGCCGACATCGAACGTCGTGCCCGGCGCGAACTGCGCCGACTGACGCACGAACTCTTCGATGTTCTCCTTGCCCCGCACCGTGTGGTTCATGCCCATGTCGATGAACTCGATGTCGTCGGCCATGTACGACGCCACTGCCGGGCCGTCGCTGCGATTCCACGCGTCGAAGTAGTCAGTGATCCAGTCCATCGAAGTAGCTCCTCTTGGGTGATCGGTCATGCGGTTCCAGTACTCAACTCGGCGCCTTTTCCTACCTGAGACCCATGGCCCTGAGACTCATGGCGACTGGCACCGCGGCGATTGAAGGTGGCGCATTTTTGCACCGCAGCGGTGCAAAAGTGCACCAAGTTCGGTTCATGCGCCGGGATGGCTGGTCGGTCAGTTCTTGGGGAGGTCACGGAACGCCATGACCTTGTCGTTGTTGGCTTCCTTGGGCAATCCGAGCACGCGCTCGCCGATGATGTTGCGCTGCACCTGATCGGTACCGCCGTAGATGGACGGCCCGGGCGACACCAGCGCCATCTCGGTGATCTGCTGCACCATGTCGTCGCCGAGCACGGCGTTGAGTGCGGCTTCGGCCTCGTGGCCGTACGCGTGCAACATGCCTTGCGCACCGAGGATGCGCAGGCCGATCTCGCGGCTGAGCCGCGCCATGGCCGACATCGACAGCTTCGAGATGTTGGGCAGTCCGGCGATGTCGGGACGACCGGCGGCCTTGACGCCCTTGGCCCGCAGAGCACTGAAGCGCCCGATCTCCGAGATGGTGTGCAAGACCATGAGGTCTTGACGCAACGTCGGATCCCCGAGAACGCCGCGCGCACGGGCCAACTCGAGCAGCGCTTCGGACGCATTCCCCAACAGCGACAACGGTTTCGTGGTGCTCTCGCCACCCGCGAGGAAGCTGCCCGCTCGCTTGGCGAGATCGCCGCCCACGGTGCCAGGGATGGCCAGCGACGTGGCCGCGTGCCCGCCACCGGAGCCCAGGCCGGCGCGCTCGAAACCCAACGTGGCGTTGGCCACCGCCCACCCGTTGTTGAGGTCACTGATGAGCGAGTCGTTGTTGACGCGGGCATCGGTGAGGAACACCTCGTTGAACAGCGCGTGGCCGGTCATCTCCTTGAGCGGGCGCACCTCGATGCGGCCGGGTTGATGCATGTTGAACGCGAAGTAGCTGATGCCCGAGTGCTTGGGCACATCGGGATCGGTTCGAGCGATCAGCATCGCCATGTCAGCGAGATGCCCGTTGGACGTCCAGACCTTCTGCCCATTGATGATCCACTCGTCGCCGTCACGCTCGGCCTTGGTCTGCAGACCGGCCAGATCGGAACCGGCTCCCGGTTCGCTGAACAGCTGGCACCAACCTTGTTGACCGGTCACGATCGGCTTCACGAAGCGATCGATCTGCGCCTGCGTCCCGAACGTGGCGATGGTCGGCGCGGCCAAGAGCAAGCCGAGCCCGCCGGGCGCACCCAGCGCCCCGTAGGCGCGGATGGCTTCTTCGACGCGGACGGTGTCGCTGCGCGACAGGCCGCGACCATAGGCATTGGGCGGAAGGCCCGGTGCCGACCATCCGTCGGTCCCCAGTCGGTTCCACCATTCACCCAACTCCAGGTCGGGATCCCAGTTGTCGGCCAACCACGCGTGCAACTCGTCCACGGGATCGACACCGCGACGGGCGCCGGTATCGGAAGTGGTGTCCTGAGACGTCGTCA
>JBFWVD010000110.1:0-11083 GCA_050246915.1 Acidimicrobiia bacterium
GCTCAGCAACCGGCTCGTCGGCATCCTCCACGGATGCCTACGGCATCAAATGTTCTACGACGAACACACCGCCTGGGCCCACCGACAACAAGCCGCTTGACACGCTCGGCCCGTGGGATGTCTACCGATGACTGGCCGCTCGTCCTCAGCTCAGTGGTCCTCGGCTCAGTGGTCCTCGGCTCAGCAGCCGCCCTTGTCAGGGGCCAGGGACTCGATCTCGGCGACGGCTGCGGCGGCGGCATCGCCCTCGACCGGAACCGGTCGGCCGCGGGTGTCGATGCGCATCGGCGTGAACTGGTGATCGAGCAGATCCCCGGCCGGTGAGAAGTTCAGCGTCAGCACTCCCGAATCGCGTGCCGCGTCGCGCGACGCATAGAACACGAAGTTGCCGAGCGAATATGCCACCAACTTGCCCGACGGAGTCGATATGCCTTGCAGCACATGGGGATGCGCGCCGACCACCGCGCTGGCGCCGGCGTTGAGCATCGATTGCGCGAAGTCCCGATCGGCGATCTGCGGGCACCGATCGAGTTCGATGCCCCAGTGCATGAAAGCGATCACGATCGGGGCCTGGGCCTTGGCCGCCTTGATGGCTGCCACCACTGACGCGATGTCCTTGCCGTTGGTGGTGCCGGCTCTCTGTGCGGTGGCGCGGCCGGCGTCGCTGGGCCCGACTCGAGCGATGCCGAGCAGGGCAACCTTGGTGCCGCGGACGTCGATGATGAGCGGTGCGTACGCCTCGGTCGCGTTGTTGCCGCTGCCGATCTGACCCAGACCCGCCTCGGCGATCTGGCGCAATGTCTCCAACAGCCCGTCGCGTCCGAAGTCGAACGAATGGTTGTTCGCTGTCGACACCACATCCACGCCGGCGTCGCGCAATGCGGTGAGCAGCGACGGCGGTGCACGGAACACGAAGGTCTTGGTCTGTGGCTTTCCGGCGTCACCGACCACTGTCTCGAGGTTGACCACCGCCACATCGGCGGCGGTCAACACGGGAGCGGCGAACTCGAGCGGGTTCTTACCCTCAGCGAGCACTGCGGCGATCTGCTTCTCGCCGTGGACGTCACCGGCCAGCGCGATGGTGATGGGTTGTGGGGCAGCGGTCGTCGTCGGGGCGGGTGCTGCTGTTGTGGCCGTGGTCGTGGTGCCGGCCAACGTCGTGGTGGGGGCGGGAGTCGCCGAGGCAGCGGCTGTCGACGACGGTGCCGATGTCCCAGGTCGCGAAATGACCGGACCCCCGGAGTCGCTGGTTGTCGCCTCGCCCACACCGCACGCCGCTGCCAGCGCCGCGAAGCAGGCGAGGGTGATCAGGCTCGGGGCCGAACGGCGGGACACGTCCAGTGAGTCTTGTCGATCGGCCAGCGGTCATGCTTACGGACGTGAGCATCGCTGATCGTCGTGTGGAGTACGAGACCTCGGGCCTGGACCTGTCGGATGTCGTGGCCGACCCGATCGACCAATGGTGGCGTTGGTATCACCAGGCCACTGATGTCGACGTCACCGAGCCCAACGGCGCGGTGGTCTCCACCATCGGCGCCGACGGCCATCCCGACGCGCGGTTCGTGCTCGTGCGCGGAGTCGACGCTCGAGGTTTCGTGTTCTTCACCAACACCACCAGTTCCAAGGGTCGCCAACTCGCCGCCCATCGCTTCGCTGCCCTCACCTTCGGTTGGCTGCAGTTGCATCGTCAGGTGCGCATCCGTGGCGCGGTCGAGGACGTGTCCGCCGATGAGGCCGACGAGTACTTCCGCTCGCGGCCGCGTGGCGCGCAGGTGGGCGCATGGGCCTCTCCGCAGAGCGATGTCATCGCCGATCGGGCTGCGCTCGAAGCGCTCGTCGCCGAGCAAGAAGCGCGTTTCGGCGGCGACGACGTTCCCCGCCCGCCGTTCTGGAGTGGGTATCGCGTCGTTCCCGACGAAGTCGAGTTCTGGCAGGGGATGCGCAGCCGGCTGCACGATCGCCTGCGCTATCGCCGCGACGGTGACGGTTGGTTGATCGAGCG
Organism: Acidimicrobiia bacterium; assembly: GCA_050246915.1. Lineage (GTDB taxonomy): Bacteria > Actinomycetota > Acidimicrobiia > Acidimicrobiales > Ilumatobacteraceae > JBFWVD01. The sequence continues at coordinate 2,003 of JBFWVD010000110.1, forward strand.
CCTCGCCCCGTGAGCGGGCGTCGGGCTCCCCAGCCACACGTGGTGCGGCTCCCGCGTGGCGCGGCTCACTCGTGGTGCTGGCGCCCCGAGCCGAAGGCCACCGCAGCGGCTCCCGCAACCACTGCAACAAGAATTGACAAGATCACCCATGGGGCGGACTCGGTCTGTTTGGCGAACCAGTTTTCGAGGTGTGCCTGAAGATCAGCGACGGGGTTGTCCTTCTCGCCGCCGTTGAACGCCCAGTAGTAGATGAGGTAAGCGCCGGCCACTACCAACAGGGCGCCTGCGGCCCGCTCGGTGTAGCGCATGGCCGAGCGCAAGATGCGCAACATCCCTTGCTGGGCCAGGCTCATCGAAACGGTAAGAGCCGCAACTACCAAGCCCATGCCAAAGGCGTACAGCACGAACATGTACACGCCGCTCAGGAATCCTTCGCGAGTGAAGCTGCCCATCACCGTGCCGATGAACGGCGCCGATCCACACGACAGCGAGGTGACGGCGTACGAGATGCCGAACACGTACATCGATCGGAAGGTCGTGGCCTTGCCACCGGCGTTGAGCCGCGGTGTTGCGAACGGCAGGTGCCAACCGGCCAGCAGGGCGATACCGAGCACGATGAGCAGAGCGCCGATGATGGTGCCCGGCCATTTCGCGTATCGCAGGATGTCGCCCTGGTCGACGCCGAACCCGCGGATGAGCACCCCGAAGGTGCCGAACACGGTGAGGAAGCCGAGCAACAACGTGGCGCTCACGATGAGGGCACGACCCAACGACGCCGCAGTGGAACGTTCAGGAGCCTCGGCCGAGATGCCCAGGAAGTAGCTCAGGTAGGCGGGGAGCATGGCGAAGCCACACGGGTTGACGGTCGCCAACATGCCTGAAGACAGCGCAAGAACGAACGACCCGTCGATCATGCAATCGCCAACTGCTCGTCGATGAGGGAGCGCAACTGGGCCACGTCCATCTCGCCGTAGGTGGCCGACACCACCGCACCATCACGATCGATGAGGAACGTCGCCGGGTACACCCGCACGCCCATGGCGGTGGCCAGATCGAACGCCGGGTCGCGCACGATGTCATAGGTGACCTTCACCTCGGCGATGAACTCCTGCACCACCTCGAGCTCGTCGCCGCCATCCACCCCGACGAAGCGCACCTTGTCCCCGTACTCCTGGTGCACCTGCTCGAACGCCGGCATCTCCTTGCGGCACGGGGCGCACGACTTCTGCCAGAAGTTCACGACCATCACCTTGTCGTCATGGAGGTCCGCCAGCGTGAGCTTCTTGCCGGTCAGGTCGGTGACCGGGTTCGTCGGCAGCGTGTTGGTCTCGGGAGCGTTCAGGTCGATGCGATCGACCGAGTCGTTGCGGTTCGACAACGCGAAGGCGAGGGGGACCGCCACCACCAGACCGATCACGAGTCCGATCATCACGGAACGACGACGGGCCGGGCTCACGGCTGCGAGGTTATCGACAGACGCGAAGAAGCCGGGGCTCGCGACCTCGGTGCGACAGTTGGGGGGTTCACTGTCGAACCGGTGCGTCACCCCGGCCTCTTGTCGAACCCACGACCGCCGAAGGAGTGGAGGGGGCACTCCCTCGGCGATCGTGAGCCTGCCTGTTTCAGGCGCTCTTGGCCTCCCGGTACCCGGGAGGCAGCGGGACCTCATCGATGAGGACCTCCGGACGGGGGTGTCTGGGTGGACGTCCCCGGGGGCGCTTGTTGGCCACTATTCGGCCATTGACGAGCAGTTGCCCGCCCCACACGCCCCACGGCTCGACCCGCTCGAGGGCCTCGGCGAGGCAACGATCCTGGACCGGGCACTTGGCGCAGATGGCCTTGGCCCGGGCGATCTCGTGGAGATCCTCGGAGAAGAACAGGAACGACAACGTTCCCGCTCCGTCGTTGCATCGCGCCTTGTCCCACCACGGGGCCTGCTCGGTGACCTCACCGGCGTCCAGCTCGCCGGTGTCGAGCCGCTCGAGATCGATGTCGAGTGGCGATGCTTCGTTGAATTCGATGGTGATCATCTCGGTGTTCCCTTGTGCTCTCGTGCGATTCGTCTCTTGGTGGTGTTTCGCTACGTACGGGTCTTGCCGGATTCGGGCGCTCACCGCACTGGCGAGCGAGACGGTTGGGACATCGGGGGGAGAAAAGCGGAAAGGCCGCCGGGTGATCCCGGCGGCCTTCCTTGCGCTTGCTCTGTTGGCTGGTGCCTACGAGAGCGGCTCGGGGAGGTGCCGGGCGGGTGCATTCATCTGACGCTTGGTGGCCGCGGTCGCGGTGCAAGCAAGCCAAGATGCGCGGTGGCCGCGGGACGGAGCGGACATGGCGATCGCCGTGTGCGAGTACCCGCACGAGCGCGCGCCACTGACCACTGCGGTCAGTTCAAAGGCGTACGTCGGGGTCATCAACACTCGATCTCCTGTGTCAAGGGCCGTCGGACTGTTTCGGCCGACGGTGACTCAACCAGATCATCGGCGGGTCGGTCAACCGATTTACCGGAAATTCGTTGTGAACGTCCGGCAACGCATGGGACCGAGCCGGGTCTTACGGCCTGATGCGGTATGGCCCTCCTCGTTGAAAGTGGAATCAACGGCCTCTCCCCTTGGGCTCGGAACGAGCGAATGCTGGTCCTCAGAGACATCGCGATCGAGCAGATCGATTGCGAGGTGCGATGAGGGAGAGACCATGAAACGGAGAACACTCGACTTGGTGTTCGCAGTCGGTGGCTTGGCGTTGGCCGTGCTGCTGCTGGTGCTCGGGCTGGTTCTGAAGAACCAGGCCGACTTCGCCAAGGACTACGTGAAGCATCAACTCACCGAGCAGAAGATCAACTTCTCACCGGTGTCCGCGCTGAGCGAGGACGAGAAGAAGGTCGACTGCTTGGTCGAGAACGCCGAGAAGCAGCTCGTGAGTGGCAAGCAGGCCGAGTGCTACGCCAACGAGTACATCGGCGACCATCTCAAGGACATCAACGAGGGCAAGACGTACTCGGAGTCCAGCTCGCAGTCGCGTGCCAAGCGGGCCGAGGCCGATGCCGCTCTGAAGGCCGACCCGAACTCTGCCTCCGCCAAGGCGCTCGATACCGAGGCCAAGGCCCTGGCCGGCAAGGTGGACACGCTGTTCAAGGGCGAGACCCTGCGTGGTCTGTTGCTGACCTCCTATGGGTTCAGCATCTTCGGTGATCGTGCCGACCTTGCCGCCACGGTGTGCATGCTGGCCGCGCTGGTCCTGCTGCTCGCCACCGTCGCCGGGTTCATCCACGCTCTCAAGACCCCGAAGACCGCAGTGATCGGTCACACGAACAGCTGATTGCAACTGCATCGATGGTCTGATGAGGCCCGGGCCCCACGGCCCGGGCCTCATCGCGTCGGCGGTCACCGCGCCGTTCTGTCACGCTGAACGCATGGTGTTGCTGCCCCTCGTCGGCTTCGTTGCCGCGATCGTGTTGTTGTGGCGCACTGGTTCTCGACCGTCGTCGACAGTCCTTCGCGTGTCGCGCCGCCGAATTGTCATCTTGCCGGCGCGCAACGAGGCAATGTCAATTGACGCAGCATGCGGGGCAATCGTCGGGGAGTTGCGAGACGGGGACGTGTTCATGGTGGTGGACGACCACTCCAGCGACGACACTGCGGCGCGTGCCTCGAGCGTCGGGGCCACGGTCCTCGCCGCGTCAACTCTTCCTGACGGATGGCGCGGAAAGTGTTGGGCCTGTTGGACCGGAGTCGAAGCGTCGCCACAGCCCGAGAGCGACGATCTCTTGGTGTTCGTCGACGCTGACGTGACGCTGCAGCCCGGTGCACTCGATCGGCTCGATCTGCTGCAATCGACCAACGGCGGCTTGGTTTCGTTCCTGCCCCATCACCGCCCGGGCTCGGCGGTGGAACAGCTGAGCATATTCGGCAACCTGGCCGCGGCGATGGGATCGGGAGCGTTCGCACCGTTCGATCATCGGGTGAGCACGGCGTTCGGTCCGGTGATGGCGATGGATCGCACCACCTACGACACCGTCGGCGGCCACGCTGCTGTGCGGGGTGAGCTCGTGGAGGACATCGCGCTCGCTCGGCTCATCGATCCGGTCACCGTCGTGTGCGACCCAGCACTGACCACCTATCGCATGTATCCCGGCGGATGGGGCGAGGTGAGTGCCGGTTGGATCCGCAACCTCAAGCTCGGCATCACACGCGGGCCGTGGTGGGCGACGATCGTGGTGGCCCTGTGGATCACCGCCATCGCCGGTGGTCCGTTCGCGTGGTGGGGTTGGTATCCGATCGCCGTGGTGCACCTGGCGTGGTGCGCTCGTCGGGTCGGGCGGTTCGCTCCGTGGGCGATCGTGTTGTATCCGATCGCTCTCGCGGTGTTCGTGATGTTGGTGCTACGGAGCGGGTTGTCCCGCCGGCTCCGCTGGCGCGGTCGGCTCCTTGACCGTTGACGGCAGGAAGACGTGCTCGCGGTAGTGGCGGAGCTCGTCGACACTGGCTCGGATGTCATCGAGCGCGCGGTGCATTGACTCCTTCTTCACCCGCTTGCCGTCGATGCCGGGATACCAGCGCTTGGCCAGCTCCTTGATCGTGCTCACATCGACGCTGCGATAGTGCAGCCAGTCCTCGATCTCGGGCAGATACGCGGCGAGGAACCGGCGATCGGTGCCGATCGAGTTGCCGCACAGCGGCACGGTGCGTTCGTTGGGCACCCATTGCTTGATAAAGGCGAGGGTCGCCGCTCCGGCCTCTTCGAGGGTGACGGTGGAGGTGCGGATGGCGTCGATCAACCCAGAGCGGGTGTGCATGTCGACCACGATCTGATCCATGCCCGCCAACGCTTCCTCGCTGGCGTGGACCACGAGATCGGGTCCCTCGGCCACGATGTTGAGCTCATCGTCGGTCACCAACGTGGCGATCTCGACGATCACGTCCTTACCCGGATCGAGTCCGGTCATCTCCAGGTCCATCCACACGAGCACGGGGCGACACTAGGCCCGATCTAGCCTCCGGGCGTGCTCGACCTGCCGATCGTCCGCCTCGACCCCGATCTGCCGCTGCCTGCCTATGCCCGTGACGGCGACGCCGGCCTCGACCTTGTTGCTCGAGAACCCGCAGTGCTCGCCCCGCGAGGCGGTCGAGCGCTGATCGCCACCGGGCTCGCGCTGGCCATCCCGATGGGTTACGCCGGGTTCGTGCAGCCGCGCAGCGGACTCGCGTTGCGTCACGGCGTCACGGTGTTGAACTCGCCCGGGCTCATCGATGCCGGATATCGAGACGAGCTCAAGGTGGTGCTGGTGAACACCGACCCGGAAGCTGAGTTCCGCATCGAACGGGGCGACCGGATCGCGCAATTGGTCATCCAGCGCGTCGAACAGGTGGCGTTGCGTGTCGTCGACTCACTCGACGGTGACGGCCGCGGAGGCGGCTTCGGTTCCACCGGCATCGCTGCGCACAAGCCGTGACCCGGCCCGTGCTGCGGTGATCTTGCGGTGCCTTGCGGTGCCTTGCGGTCGTCGTGACCCGGTCGTGCATCTGTGCACGAGAAGTCCCTGACGCGTACCTTTTCGTACACAGAAGGCAGCGGGCCACTCGTCGCGCAGTCGTCGTGACCCGGTCGTTCTCGGTACGAGCTCGATCGCTCAGACGGCGACCCAACGCTCCAGGGTCTGGGCGAGCTGGATGCGATCCACCGGCTTGTTGAGGTGATCGTCCATGCCGGCCATCCAACAGCGCTGCGCATCGGCGAACTTGGAGTCGGCGGTCAGGGCCACGATCGGCACCCGGTTCGAGGTCGGCGCGCCCGTCAGCTCCCGGATGGCCCGCGTGGCCTCGAACCCGTCGAGCACCGGCATGTGACAGTCCATCAGCACCAGGTCGTAGGAGCGGGTCTGTACGGCCTCGAGGGCTTCGGCCCCGTTGTTCACGACGTCGGCCATGGCTCCGATCACCTCGAGCAGCTTGGTGATCACCAAGCGGTTCACATGTTCGTCCTCGACCACCAGCACCCGTGTGTTTGCCAACATGGCCTTCCCGTCGGCGGCCACATGGGGGGACTTGAGCCATGATTTGGGTCAATGGCCCCCAGCGACCTCACCGGATCCGGCGCTCCGTCGCCCGGTGGTGCAGGCGGCGAACTGGTGGACGTGGTCGATGCCGCCGATCGTGTGGTCGGACGGGTGACCCGCTCGATCATGCGATCTCATCGCCTTCGTCATCGGGCTGTGTTCATCATCGTCCGATCGGGCACCGGTGACGTATTGGTGCATCGCCGCAGCCCCGGCAAGGACCTGTGGCCCCATCGTTGGGACATAGCGGTGGGCGGCGTGGTGGGCCCGGGCGAGGACTACACCGTTGCAGCCCGACGGGAGTTGGCCGAGGAGGTGGGCATCGAGGGCGTCGACCTCGTCGAAGTGGGCGGTGGTTCCTACGTCGACGCCGATGTGTCGCTGATCGGTCGCATCTACCTGGCCTCGCACGACGGCCCGGTGAGTTTCGACGACGGAGAGGTGGTGGCCGCCGAGTGGGTACCCATCGCTGAGTTGGCCACCCGATTGGAGCGCGACAGCTGGGTTCCCGATTCGCTGGTACTGGCCGTCCCCGTGCTGGCCGCGCGGTTCCCCGACGAGCCGTGGGGTGCCATGACGATTTCCCCGACGTAGTGCGGTACCCGGCCGAGACCCCCTAGCCTTCGAGGCGATGGGTTCCCTGGTCATCCCCAAGTCGAACGACGTGTGCTGGTGCGGTTCCGGCCGCAAGTACAAGCGCTGCCACAAGCCGCTCGAGGGTCGCATCATGCCGGGGGTCATCAGCCCATATCGACCCGTACCGCCGAACATCGAACGCCCGCCCTACGCCGACACCGGCGTGGTGCAGCGCCGCCCGGAGAACGTCATCAAGGAAGGCGAGATCCTCGAGCGGATGCGCACCTGCGCCCGACTGGCCGCCGAGATCCTGGAACTGGCCGGACGCATGGTGGCTCCCGGAGTCACCACCGATGCCATCGATGCCTACGTCCACGAGTTGAGCATCGAGCGCGGTGGGTACCCGAGCACGCTCAACTATCACGGGTACCGCAAGAGCCTGTGCACGTCCGTGAACGAGATCATCTGCCACGGCATCCCCGACGATCGGCCGCTCGAAGAAGGCGACATCGTCAACCTCGATGTGACGCTGTATCTCGGTGGGGTGCACGGCGACACCAACGCCACGTTCGCAGTGGGAGCCATCGACGAGGTGAACACCAACCTCATCGAGGTGACCCGTGAGTGCATGTGGAAGGGCATCGAGGCCGTGGTGCCGGGCAGGCCCATCAGTGACATCGGCCGGGCCATCGAGGACCACGCCCGCTCGCATCGCCTCGGAGTGGTGCGCAGCTTCATCGGCCACGGCATCGGAGAGCAGTTCCACACCGATCTGCAGATCCTCCACTATTACGACCCGCGGGCGAGCACGGTCATGCGCCCCGGCATGACGTTCACCATCGAACCGATGATCACGTTGGGCAATCCGCGTCACGTGGTGTGGGACGACGGCTGGACCGCAGCCACCGCTGACGGCAAGCGCACCGCGCAGTTCGAGCACACCGTCCTCGTCACCGATGACGGTGTCGAGGTGTTGACGCTCGGTGAGCCCGGTTGGACGAACGGACCGCGCTAGCCGCTGTTGCCCCCCATTAGGTTTCCCTTCGTTTCGCATGAACTCATTTCGGACGTAGGCGTTTCGCACAAGGGGGAGTGGCCGTGACTGCCAAGCGTTGGATCATCACCGGGACCTCGACCGGGTTCGGTCGTTCGTTGGCCATCGCGGCGCTCGAGCGCGGTGATGTGGTGGCTGGCACGGTGCGAAAGCAGTCCGACGCCGAGTCCTTCGAGGCGCTGGCTCCTGGTCGGGCGTTCGCTGTCGTGGTCGACATGAACGACAGCCCGCGGGCCGTGACCACCGCGGTGGACGCAGCCGCGGCGCGTCTCGGGGGTCTCGATGTCGTGGTGAACAACGCCGGCTATGGCCTCGTCGGTGCCGTCGAGGAACTCAGCGAGCAAGAAGCGCGCGATCAGATCGAGACCAACTTCTGGGGACCCTGGAAGGTCAGCCGTGCGGCCCTGCCTCACCTCAAAGCTGCCGGTGGCGGGCGGATCTTGAACGTGTCGTCGTTGGCCGGTTTCACCGGCGTGCCCGGCATGGCCTTGTACAACGCCTCGAAGTACGCACTCGAAGGCATGAGCGAGGGATTCCGAGCCGAGGTGAAGCACCTCGGCATCTGGGTCACCATCGTGGAGCCCGGCTCCTTTCGCACCGAGTGGGCGGGGCCCAGCATCAAGGCAGCAGCGGCCAGCCTGCCCGACTATGCGAAGTCGTCGGGGCGACTGCGCAACTTCATGCCCAAGCTCACCGGTACCCAGGACGGCGATCCCGCTCGGGCTGCCGCAGCGATGATCGCCATCGTGGAGTGCGACAATCCGCCCGTTCGGTTGTTGCTCGGTGATGACGCAGTGGACGCCATGCGAGTCAAGCTCGCCTCCACGGCGGCAGAGACCGACGCGTGGGAGTCGCTGTCGCGGTCGACCAGCTACTCGAGCTGATCGCCTCGCTACCGTTCGAGGTGCCGATCAGTCGAACAGCGGCATCTGCAGGAGCTGTCTCGCGCTGAGCTTGATGGCGGTGGGATTCAGCCCGGCCCCGACGTAGGTGGCACGGGCCCATTCGGTCGCACGTGGATGGAGCAGTGCTGCTTCGATGCGATCCAGCAAGCCGGCGTCGTCGGGGTCGTTGGGTGTCACGGTGATGACCGGTACGGACGGCAGCCACGCGCCGTCGTGGTCGGCCACTGCGTGGAGGCGCTTGGCCTGGGTGGCGACCAACACCTTGGGCACCAGTCGCCGCTCGGCCCACTGCTGCATGCTCGGTGACAGTCGGCCCATATCCACGCGTGGCGCGCTGTAGTGGGTGCGGGCGAACTTCACCGTCCGCTCACCCCATCGATGTGTTCCCACGCCGATGAGGCCGCTGGTGATGAGCGGCGGCCCATCGGCGGTGTCGCTCACCGAACCGACGAGCCCGTAGAACTGATCGCGGAAGTCGGCAGTGGCATGGGCGA
>JBFWVD010000110.1:11183-13625 GCA_050246915.1 Acidimicrobiia bacterium
CGCAGGGGTGTACCAGGCGCCGAGCCGCGTCCGGTCGGCGGCGGCCAGATGGCTCGGCCGGGCAGCTTGGAGTGAGCCATCCATCCCCCCAATACTCGCGGGTGATGACGATCAGCCGGTATCAATCGTTCAGCCGTGAGGAGTGGTCACGCTTGCGGGCGTCCACCCCGCTCACGCTGACAGAGCAGGACCTGGTCGAGCTGCGGGGCATCAACGAGCGCATCAGCCTCGAAGAGGTGGCCGACATCTACCTGCCGCTGTCTCGTCTGCTGAACCTCTATGTGGGAGCGACGCAGAACCTCCAACAGGTCACCGAGCTGTTCCTGGGACGGCTCGCTCCCCGGGTCCCCTATGTGATCGGGGTCGCCGGCAGCGTCGCAGTGGGCAAGAGCACCTTCAGCCGAATCCTGCAGGCGCTGCTGTCGCGTTGGCCGAACCACCCGCGCGTCGAGCTCGTCACCACCGATGGGTTCTTGTTCCCCAACGCGGTGCTCAACGAGCGCAACCTCATGAACCGCAAGGGTTTCCCCGAGAGCTATGACCGTTGGCGGCTGATGGAGTTCCTCGCTGGGCTCAAGGGGGGTGAACCAGTCGTCGAGGCTCCGACCTACTCCCATGTCGTGTACGACGTCCTTCCCGAAGTGCAGGTGGTGCGGCGACCGGACATCGTGATCCTCGAAGGCGTGAACGTCCTCCACGTCGGCGGGTCCACATCGGAGTTCGTCAGCGACTACTTCGACTTCTCGATCTACGTCGACGCCGACCCGCGCGACATCGAGTCGTGGTACGTGGACCGATTCTTGAAGCTCTGCGACACGGTGTTTCAGCGACCTGACAGCTACTTCAATCGATACAGCGAATTGTCGCGTGAGGAGGCCATCGCCACCGCTCGTCAGATCTGGGGCGAGATCAACGGCCGCAACCTCGAAGAGAACATCGAACCCACCAAGGAGCGTGCGTCGCTCATCGTGCGCAAGGGTTCCGATCATCAGGTGACCGGTGTGGAGTTGCGCAAGCTGTGACAGCAGGAGCGGCCAGCCCCGTCGTCATCCTCCTTCCGCCGTCGGAGGGCAAAGCGGTGGGCGGGAAGCCCCCAGGATGGTCACCTGACAGCGGCCGATTCGCCCAACCGCTCGGCGCCATGCGACGTGAGGTGGCCGAGGCATTGCTACGCGGTGGTGGAGGTGATCAGCAACTGCTCGGTGTCGGTGGCAAGCATCTCGATCGGGCTCGCGCCGCCAACAGCTCGCTCATCGGTTCACCGGTGCTTCCTGCCTCGGCTCGATACACCGGCGTGGTCGCCGATGCGCTCTCGCCGTCGACGTTGCCACCGGCGGCGCGTCGTCGGGCGTCGAGCGATGTGATCATCGTGTCCGGCCTCCTCGGTGCCGTGGGGTTCGACGATCCGGTTCCCGACTACCGGTTGAAGATGGGTGCCAAGCTGGAGCCGTTCGGCACCATGTCGCGCTGGTGGAAACCCACGTTGACAGCGCTGTTCAACGATCTGCTGCAGGGCGTGACGGTGATCGATCTCCTTCCCGCGGAACACGCCGCAGCGTGGGAGCCCGACGCGTCGCTGAACGTGTTGTCGATCTCCTTCGTGGATCGCACCGGCAAGGTCGCCGGCCACGACGCCAAGGCCGCCAAGGGGCGTTTCGCTCGCCATCTGCTGTGCAGTACGGCAGGAATCGAACGTCGCATCAAGGGGTTCAGCGATGAGCGGTTCGTTCCACAGGTGCGGCAGTGATCGGCCCAGAAGCCGTGACCGAGTTGGTGCCCGCTCATGACTCCTGTATGTCGAGCTTGTGCAAGATGCGCACCAACGCGTTCACGTCGGTGTCGGTCAGATGTCGGGCGAAGAGCTGCTGCACTGATCGGCGATAGGTCGGCCGGGCGCGGAGGAATGCGCGCTGCCCTTTGTTCGTGAGCACCGCCACGACACCGCGCCCGTCATCGGTGGTGAGTTCTCGTGCGACCAGTCCCTTGGCGTCCATGCGGTCGATGAGTCGCGTGAAGGTCGATCGCTTGATGACGAGAGCCTCGGAGATCTCCTGCATGCGCATGCGCCCGCCTGATGCATCCAGCAGTGCCAGCACCTCGAACACCACCAACTCGTGCTCGCCCGCCGTGTCGAGCTCACGAGCGATCTCGGCATCGATGCTCGCGGCCACGTGTCGATAGGAGCGCCACAGAGCGAGTCGCTGCGCGTCGAGCCGTTTGTTCACGCTGTTGCCTTCATCGCCGACCCGAACGCGGCGAGGCATTCGTCGATCTCAACTGCGTTCACCGTGAGCGGGGGCATCCATCGCAAGGTGTTGCCGTAGGTGCCGGCGTTCATGGTGATGACGTGACCTTCGGTGAGCAGATGGCGTTGGACGGCCACGACTCGTGTCGGGTCGGCGAACTGCGTGCCATTCATGAGCCCGAGCCCGCGCACCTGGG
>JBFWVD010000111.1:0-13419 GCA_050246915.1 Acidimicrobiia bacterium
GCCAGAGCAATCGCCGCGGCGGACGCAAGTTTCCGTTTCTTCATGATGTGGTCCTCCATGACCGTTGTGGCGAGATTGCTCTTGGGTGAGCGCTCGTCCTCTCTCGACACCAACTCATCGGAGGTGGCCAACGGCAGATGAGCGAAACAGCGGACTTTGGACAAGAGCGATCCGTTTGGCCTACTCAGCCCTCGAGCGCGTGGCCACCAGGCGCGATAGGCCATACGCCTCATGTCGAGCGCTCCGCGGCCGACAGGACGTATCACTGATGACGGATGCATCAGGTCAGCGCCATGGACCGGCAGCACAACACAGGTGCGATGCACCTGGAGTGGAGTTGACATGGACCTCGACGGCGCAACCATTCTCCTCACCGGGGGCACCGGATCGTTCGGCAACGCCTTCGTGCGCCGCATCCTGTCCGATCATCCCGGCTGCACCGTTCGCGTCTATTCGCGTGATGAGCTGAAGCAATCGGAGATGGCTGAACGCTTCGGGAGTAGATACGTCCGCTACTTCGTGGGCGACATCCGCAACCGGGCCCGTCTCACCCGCGGTGTGCAGGGTTGCGACTTCGTCGTGCACGCCGCCGCCATGAAGCAGGTCGGTGCATGCGAGTACAACCCGTTCGAAGCGGTGAACACCAACATCCTCGGCAGCCAACACGTGGTGGACGCGTCCATCGATGCCGGCGTCGGCCGGGTCATCGCGCTGTCCACCGACAAGGCCGTGTACCCCGCCAACCTCTACGGCGCCACCAAGTTGTGCGCCGAAAAGCTGTTCGTGCAGGGCAATGCCTACGCCGGTTCACGCAACACGAAACTGGCCTGTGTGCGCTACGGCAATGTCGTGGGCTCGCGCGGTTCGGTCATCCCGGTGTTCCGTCGTCAGCGCGACACCGTGGGTCGGCTCACCATCACCGATGAACGCATGACGCGCTTTTGGATCACGCTCGACGCCGCTGTGGATCTCGTGTTCCACGCCATGGAGGTCGCGGTGGGCGGTGAAGTGTTCATCCCCAAGATCCCATCGACCAAGATCACCGATGTGGCTGAAGCCGTTGCGCCCGGTATGCCCTATGACGTGGTCGGCATCCGTCCCGGCGAGAAACTGCACGAGTCACTGCTCACCGCCGAGGAAGCCCGCCACACCATCGACACCGGTTCCAACTACGTACTGCTCCCCGAGCACGACATGTGGAGCGACCGATTGGACCAGATCGAGGGCAAGCCAGTCGACGAGAGCTTCACCTACGCCAGCAACACCAACGACAGTTGGATGTCGATCGACGATCTCCGCACCCACATCGAGGCCCTCGACAAGTGAGCGAACAGCACAAGTGGACCCCGGAAGGAGCGACACCGGATCGAGCGACATCGGATCGAGCGACATCGGATCGAGCGACCGTTGTCATCGTCCAAGCACGACTGGGTTCCACTCGCCTGCCGGCCAAGGTGCTCGCCGATCTCGAAGGCCGTGCGGTCCTGGCGCGCGTGCTCGATCGCGCGTCACGCTCGACGTCGGTCGATCGTGTTGTGGTGGCGACCACGTGGCTCGACGAAGACGACGCCATCGAAGCGTGGTGCCACGAACACGGCTGGGAGGTACACCGCGGGCATCCGAGCGACCTGCTCGATCGCTATCTCCAGACCGCCCGCCGCTGGAACGCCACACACGTCGTGCGGATCACGTCCGACTGCCCGATGGTCGACCCCGATGTCGTCGACCACATCGTCGGGGTCCTGCATCGAGATCCCTCGCTCGACTACTGCAGCAACACCCTCGAACCCCGCACGTTCCCACGGGGCATCGACGTCGAAGCGTTCACGATGGAAGCGCTCGAGCGCTCGAACATCGCCGATCGCGATCCGGGGACACGTGAGCACGTCACCCCGCACATGAAGTCAGCCGATGGGTTCAACCGACTCGGGGTGTTCCACTCGGTCGATCTCTCCCCCATCCGTTGGACCGTGGACACGCCCGAGGACCTCGACGTGTTGCGCCGGATCTTCCGGGCCTTCGACGGCGACGACACATTCAGCTGGACGGACGCACTGGATGTGTGGGACCGGCACCCCGAATGGAACGCCATCAACCGTCATATCGAGCAGAAGCCCGTGATACGTCTGCTCGATGATGACGGGCAGCCGATCAGCCCCGTCGGCTGATCTCACCCGCGCCCGTCGAACCCAAGGCGCGTTCGTACGCGGCGATGATCTGACGCTGGTTGCGCTTCCAATCGGCCCGGCGTTCAGCGACCTCACGGCAAAACGTCCCCATCTGCTCGAGCTGGTCTCGCTCGGCGACGGCCAAAGCCAACGCCGAAGCCAACGACGCGTCATCGCCCGCCGCGAACACCCAACCGTTGATGCCGGGTGCTACCCACTCGAGGTTCGACCGGATTGCTGTCACGATCGACGGACGACCAACCGCCAGGGCCTGCAACAGCGAGATCGCGCTCCCATCGCTGTACGAGGTCGACAGGTGCACATCGTGATCGCTGAGTAACCCGGCGATGTCCGGCTCGGGCAACCGACCGACGAAGGTCACGACGTCGACCACCCCCAACTCGTCGGCGAGAGCCTCGAGCGAGCCACGGAGGCTGCCATCACCGGCGATCGTCAGCGTGATGTCAACTCCAGTTGACCGGCACCGGGCGACGGCCCGAATCGCGACATCGACACCGTAGATCGGCTCGAGCGAGCGCAGCGACACCACTCGCAACGGTCCGTTCTCCGACCGGGTCGGGGATCGATCGAACGCGTCGAGGTCCACACCCCACGGGAAGGTGACGAGCTTCGACTCAGCCGCGCCAAGGGCGACCGCCGCTTCGCCCACCGCGGCGCAGTCGACGATGACGGATCCGCTCTGCTGCAGGGCCACGCGGCCGCGACTGCGATCGGGCTCCTCACGAGCGTGTTCGAGCAGATCCGATCCCCACGACATCGTCACCAGGGCCGAGGCACCAGCGGTGGCGGCCACCCAGCCAACCGTCGGAACCGGTCCGGCATGAACGACGTCGGGGCGCAGCGAATCGATCAACTCCCGCAGCGGTGCGACGTAGGAGTCGAGTGCATCCGCGCGCATGTGCCCTGTTGTGCCGAGCCACTCGATCGAGCGAACACCATCGGGAACCGGGCGTTGTTCCTGGCTCGATCCGTTGCCATCGAACCGCACATAGGCCACATCCCATCCAGCATCGACTATGGCCTCGAGGAACCGCCGATCGTGCGTCGTGTAGCCCGCCGACGCATACAGCACCAGCGGCCGGCGATCGTACGTCAGAAGCTCCGGTGTCATGAAGTCCTCTGACGTCGGATCGGCGCTCAACGATCCAGATCCGACCAACGGATCTCCTCGCCTGGTTCCAAGGCTCGCCGCGTGCGGGTGCCCGGCACATTGGTCACCTCGTCTGGTGTGATCGCCCCAGGCGTGGCCGGCCGCAACACATCGAGCATCTCGCGGGTGATCGTCGACCCAGCATCGATGGCAACGGCGGCGCGTACACACCGTCGTTGCACGACCGCGGTGTCGATCTCGTTGTCGGCGATGAACTTGCGGGCGGAGCCCAGAGCACGTTCGAGATGCCGCACCTCGTCGACCATGTCTCGCCACGCCGCCGGTTCGAGCGCGAACTTGTGGTCGGGCCCCGGGCGCGCGTTGTCGTCGGTGAAGTGGCGTTCGATGACACGGGCGCCGAGCGCCACCGCTCCGAGCACGGCGGCCGGGCCGTGCGTGTGATCGGAGAGGCCGAGGACGAGATCGGGCCACAACAACGCGTACGTCTTGAGCACGTTCAGATGCAGATGATCGAAGTTGCTCTCGTTGGCGGTGTAGTTGGTGTTGCACTGCAACAACACCACATCGCTGGTTCGCGCCAGCACCGTCTCGACGGCACGCTCCACCTCGCCCATCGTCGCGGCCCCAGAGGCGAGGATCACCGGCTTGCCCTTCGCCGCGATGTAGTCGAGTTGCTCGAGCCAATCGATGTCGCCGGAGCCGACCTTGAACGCGGGGACCAGCGGATCGAGGAGATCGACCGCGTCGGTGTCGTAGGGCGATGAGAAGAAGGTGATGCCGCATTCATCGCACTTGTCCTTCAACTGAGCCGCCCAGTCGTCGGGAACAGATGCTTTGCGGTACACCTCGCCGACGCTCTCGGTCCAGCTCGCCTGATGGCTGAGCTGCCCGCCCAATCGATCGAAGCCGTAGTCCGAGACGATCTGCGCGGCGTGGAAGTTCTGGAACTTGGCAGCGTCGGCACCGGCCTGGGCCGCCAGTTCGATAAGGCGATGCGCCCGCTCCAACGAGCCGTCATGGTTCGCCGCGATGTCAGCGATGAAGTAGGTGGGTTCGCTCAGGCCGATCGCTCGGCCATCGATGTGGATGGTCACACCAGTTCTCCTCGAGAAGCCCTCACCGCAGCGAGGTCGTTTCGGTATCCATGCTCTTCGCGCTCGCGCAGATCCACCAGCCCGGCGGCCAGGTGCGGAAGCGTGATCCCCAACTGGGACAACCGCCGGGGCACGACATCGAGCGTGTTGGCGCGGGGTGCAGTGAGGCCAGCATCGGCGACACTGCGCCGGTCGATCAGATCGGCCGGGAGCCCGAACTCCCGAGCCACCAGGTGCGCGAATTCGAACTTCGAGATCAGCTCCGCACCGGTGAGGTGCACGATCCCCGTGACCTCCCGTTCGAGCAACTCGACCAGCACCTCGAAGAACTGCCGAGGCGTCACGGGTCGGAATCGGACGTCGTCGAACGCGGGAGTCCGATCGAGTCGCCGCAGCCGATCGACGAAGAACTCCAGCAAGCTGCGATCACCGACCGCACTCCAACCCACGAGATTGGTGCGTAGCACCAGCGCTCCGGCGGCAGTGGCCCGCTCCTCGCCACCGACCTTGCTCCTGCCGTACTCGTTGAGGGGGCGCACGGCGCTGTCCTCGTCGTACGGACCGGCCTGCCCGTCGAAGACGGCATCAGTGGAGACGTGCACGAGACGCGATCCCCGCCGGCGGCACGCGTCAGCGAGCCAACCGACCAACTCGTCGTTGACCCGATGGGCCAGGCCGGGCTCGCGCTCGCAGGCATCGACGTTGGCAAGGGCCGCACAATTCACCACGACATCGGGCCCGATCGCGTCGAGGAGACGCTCGATCGACGCCGGCCCGTCGAGATCGTCGGTGACGAGATGATGATGCGCGAGGCCGCGGGGGCGGTCGGTCGCGGCCGGCATCGTTCGCACTTGCCCCGTCACGTCGAACACTCGGGCCGACTCGTACAGCAGGTTGCTCCCCAGGAAGCCACGAGCGCCGAGGATCAGCATCGAGTGTCGTTCGTTCACCATCGACCCCTCATCTCCGGCCAACTGCCACCGACCGGTCTTGTGGTGACGCTAGCGAGGCGCCGCCCAGCCAACGTGCTCTGCTGATCGGCCGGGCATCGCTACGTTGGCAGTAGCGAACCCGGCTGAAGCCGACATGGCCAGGAGATCCACATGAACACCCCACGACCCGACACCGAGCAACTCGAGTTCTGGCGCGGCCAGTTCGGCGATGACTACATCGACCGCAACGCCGCCACGATGAGCACGATGCGGTCACGGATCGCCATGTGGGCAACGATCCTCGGCGCCACGGCCGGAGATCCGCCGCGGCAGATCCTCGAAGTCGGGTCCAACATCGGCAACAACTTGCGGGCGCTGCGGAGCCTCACCGACGCCGAGTTGTTCGCAGTGGAACCCAACGACCGGGCCCGCTCGATGTTGATCGACGACGGGATCGTGCCGGTGTCGAACGTCATGGACGCCATGGCCGGCGACATCCCGCTCGCCGACGGTGCGGTGGATCTGGCGTTCACCAGTGGCGTGCTCATCCACATCCACCCCGATGACCTGCTCCAGGCCTGTTCGGAGATCCACCGGGTCTCTCGTCGCCTGATCGGATGTGTCGAGTACTTCGCCGCCAATCCCGAGACCATCACGTACCGAGGCAACGACAACAAGCTGTTCAAGCGAGATTTCGGTTCGTTCTGGCTCGACAACTTCCCCGATCTGCGAGCCGTCGACTGCGGGTTCTTCTGGAACCGGCTGACCGGTCTCGACAACCTCACCTGGTGGCTGTTCGAGAAGACCGGCTGAGTCCGTCCTCTCAACACCAACCCCGCGCTGCCGATCCTAGACAGCGTGACGAGCGCGTCGACCAACCTCCTGGCCACCGCCGACGATCCGCTCGCGCAGAGCGCCCCGGTGCGAATCGCCATCTTGGCCGTCGGTACCGGCAACCTCGGCTCGGTGATCAACGCGCTCACCCACCTCGGCTCGTCGCCGATCCTCATCGACGATCCCAACGCACTGGGTGACGCGCGCGGGATCGTGCTCCCCGGCGTCGGGTCGTTCGCCGACGGCATGCAACGACTTCGTTCGGGCGGATGGGTGGAGCCGCTGCGCGCTGCGGTGACGAGTACGCCGATCCTCGGCATCTGCCTCGGCATGCAGTTACTGGCCGAGCGTGGCGTCGAAGGTGGGGACACCGAAGGTCTCGGACTCGTCCCCGGTACCGTCGAACGCCTCCCTGCCTCTCCCGGTGTCCGCATCCCCCACGTGGGATGGAACGACGTCGAGATGATCGCCCCGTCCCGACTGATCGAGCCGTCGAAGAGCCCTCGCGCCTTCTACTTCGTGCACTCCTACGCGCTCAGCGCCGACACACCGGGGGTCACCGGTGTGACCCACCACGGGTCGACCTTCGCCGCGACGATCGAGCACGGCAACGCGTTCGGCACCCAGTTCCATCCGGAGAAAAGCCACAAGAGTGGTCTGGCCCTGCTGACCAACTTCCTAGAAGTCTGTCGACGGCCATGTTGAAGGTCAGGGTGATACCGGTCCTGCTGCTGCGCGACGGCTTGCTCGTGCGCAGCGAAGGGTTCGACTTCCACCAGATCATCGGGAACCCGGTCCAAGAAGTCGCGCGCTACAGCGAATGGTCGGTGGACGAGATCATCTACCTCGACATCAGTCGTGATGCGCAATTCGACGCGCGGCGCAATGACCACAAGACCGCGTCGTTCGGCGACTTCGCCGAGGTCCTCGACGCCCTGTCGTCCTTGTGCTTCGTTCCGCTCACCTTCGGCGGCGGGATCAACACCTTCGACGACGCGGCGTTCCGCATCGCCCACGGTGCTGACAAGGTCGCGATCAACTCTGCGGGCCATCGTCGTCCGGCCCTGCTGACCGAGGTGGCTGACGTGTTCGGTTCACAAGCTGTTGTCGCATCGATCGATGCGCGGCGTCATGCCGATGGCAGCCTGGAGGTCTTCGTCGACGGGGGGCGGACCGCCACCGGATTGCATCCGGTGTTCTGCGCCATGCGCGCCGAGGACTGTGGCGCCGGTGAGATCCTCATCGGCTCGATCGACCGCGACGGCACCGGCCAGGGATATGACCTCGATCTGGTCGAACAGGTCGCTGCCGCCGTGAACATCCCGGTGATCGCGCTCGGCGGCGTCGGCACGTTCGAACACTTCGCGCCAGCCGTGCGCGCCGGCGCATCAGCCGTCGCCGCAGCGAACCTCTTCCACTTCAAGGAGCTGAGCGACCGGCAGGCCAAGCGCTCGCTCGCCCGCGCCGGCGTCAACGTCCGCACCTAGCACTTCACCTGGGAGTTCCAATGCGCTATTGCACGAGATGCGTCATGCCGATGATCGCCGCTACACCCCTCACCACCAACGAGGCCGGTGTCTGCAGCGGTTGTCTCGTGTCCGCGCAACGCGACACGGTGAACTGGACGCAGCGAGCTGAGTGGTTCAGCGATCTGCTCGAGTCATATCGATCGCCCGATGGCTCCAACTACGACTGCATCGTTCCGGTGAGCGGAGGCAAGGACAGCTACTTCCAGGTGCACCTCATCACAGCGGTGTACGGATTGAAGCCGTTGCTCGTCACCTACCACGGCAACAACTACCTCCCGGTCGGTGAGCGGAACCTGTACCGGATGCGTGAGGTGTTCGACTGTGACCACATCATCATGGGGCCAGGCATCGATGTGCTCAAGAAGATGAACCGGCTCGGCATGCGGATGATGGGCGACATGAACTGGCATGCACACTGCGGCATCTTCACCGTGCCGATCCAAGTGGCGGTGCGCTACAAGATCCCGTTGATCATCTGGGGTGAGCACGGCTTCATGGACCTCGGTGGCATGCACTCCTACAACGATCTGGTGGAGTTCACCGCCCGGTACCGCCTCGAGCACGCGCTGCGCGGATTCGATTGGCACGACATGATCGAGCAGAGCGAGGGGCTCACCCAACGCGATCTGCTGTGGGCGCAATACCCCACCGACGACGAGATCGACGAGGTCGGTGTCCGCGGCATCCACGTCTCGAACTACCACCGGTGGGAAGCCAACGACCATGGGCCGCTCATGGAGCGCCTCTACGGATGGGAAGCAGCGCCCGAGCCCTTCGATCGGACCTATCGACGCATGTCGAACCTCGATGACATGCACGAGAACGGGATCCACGACTACCTGAAGTACGTGAAGTTCGGTTACGGCCGCGGGACCGACCATTCCTCGAAGGACATCCGCGCCGGCATCATGACCCGTGAAGAGGGCATCGAGATGGTGCGCCGCTACGACCATGTGAAACCCTCTGATCTCGCGCGCTGGCTCGACTACGTCGAGATGACCGAGGCTGAGTTCGACGCCATTGCCGACGGTTTCCGCGATCCGCGCGTCTGGTCGCGTGACTCGAGCGGCAGCTGGGTCAAGGACAACATCTGGGATCACGTCGAGGTGCACGCGTGAGCATCCTCACTGTCGACGCGATCCGGCCGGCGCAGTTGCTGTCCACGCAGTCGGAGATGGCCGCCCACGACCGTCAATGGCTGCTCGATCAGCGCGCAACCTTTGTTGACGTCGCCTGTCCGGCGTGCGGTGCCGACGATCTGTCTCTCGCGTTCACCAAACTCGGGTTCCGCTACCGCAGCTGCGAGACGTGCGGCACTGTCGCGATGTCGCCACGGCCCAGCGCCGCGCTGCTCGGCGACTACCACCGTCACAGCCTCAACTATCGGTACTGGGCAGAGCACATCTTCCCGGCTTCCGAGGGGGCTCGCCGCGAGTCGATCATGCGGCCGCGCTTCGCGAGATTGCTGGACGTCGTCGAGCGCCTCGGCGCGCCGATGGAGCGGTTGGTCGAGGTGGGCGCCGGCTTCGGGACCCTGTGCCAGGTCGCGGTGGAATCGGGGGCGTTCGGTGATGTTCTCGCCATCGAACCCACACCGGGGCTCGCTGCGGAGTGCCGAGCGCGAGGTGTGTCGGTCATCGAACTGCCGATCGAGGAGGTCGACCCGGCCGCACTCGACGGTGCTTCGGTGGTGATGAGCTTCGAAGTGATCGAGCATCTCTTCGACCCCGCTGCGTTCATCTCGTCGTGCGCGCGATTGCTGGCACCGGGTGGCCTGCTCGTGCTGTCGTGTCCCAACCTCGCCGGCTTCGAGGTGACGACCCTCGGCACGGGGTCGAGCACCATCGACCACGAGCATCTCAACTACTTCACCCCGTCGAGCCTGTCGCTCCTCGTCGAACGTTGCGGCCTCGAGGTCATCGACGTCTCGACCCCTGGTCGCCTCGATGCGGAACTGGTGCACGACGCGGCCATCGACGGAACGGTGAAGTTGTCCGGGTTCCTCCGAGAGGTCCTGGTGGAGCGCTGGGACGAACTCGGAGGGCCCTTCCAGGACTTCCTCGCTGAGCACAAGATGTCGACCCACATGTGGTTGGTGGCTCGAGCGAGTCGCTGAGCTACGCGTTCACATCCCGCGCGACCAGATCCTTGGTGTAGCGATCGATCAATCCCGACAGTTCACGCTCGGCTCGCGAGAACCCTTGCGGCCGTGAGCGATAGAGCGACAACGCCCAGTCGAGATCGCCGATGGCCCGAGCGACATCGGCAGTCAGCTCCAGCTCCGCGTCGCTGAGCGACTCGACCTCCAGCGCTGCGAGCAACTGCGCTGCTTCCACCGACCGGCCGATCCAGCGAAGGCATCGGGCCATCCCCACGGTGCGCATACGGGACTCGGGTTGGGCGCACCAACGGCGATAGGCCTCGTCGGGCCACTCCTCCTCGAGAGCAACGTCGGGCGCCGGACACGGTGGCGGCGGGTCGTCGATCAGCTCCCGCAGGTCTGGACGCGTCCGCCCGAGGAACTCCAACCCGTCAGCCGAGAACGACAGGTCGTCGCTGCCACCGAGCATGAGGCGTTGACGTGGGTTGCGGTGGACGTACGCGCGGCTCACGACGTTCGCCAGACCGGCAAGCAGCAGATCGATGGCGACGACCTCGTCGCTCATCTCGTCGAACCACGGGGCGCGCACTGCTGCGAGCACGTCACGACGGATCAGAGCGGCGTTCACTTCGACCACCGACCGACCGACCACCTCGGATTCGCTGGTGAAACCGCGGCCGGCGCCGAGGTACTGCGAGTCGCGAGCGACCCGGATGTCCTGGCCGGGTGGAGCGTGGTTGCTCCGGCACACCAACATGCCGATCGGTGGTTGCTGATCGCTGAGCAGGTCCCAATCGGTTGCCATCATCTCGATGGTGTCGGGGGCAACGACGACGTCACGATCGACCAAGTAGACGGGCTCGGTCTCAGGCGCGCCGTCGGCCAACTCGCGCACCACCCATTGCCGCGCCTCCCACAGGGACAGGAACGGTGGCTGCTCGACCACGTCGACCCCGGCGGGGAGACCCTCGGGAGGACACGGACCTGCCCACCCGAACACGATGCGATGATCGCGGCTGTAGCTACTCAGGGCAGTGAGGCACACCTTCTCGACGGACCACAGGTCGGAACTGGGGCGCTCATCGACCCGGTTCGAGCACACGACAATGGCGACCATGGCACCTATCGATGATCCGTGATGGGCAGGGAAGGCCAATCTAGCCTTCGATGATGACTGCGAATCGGGCTCTTCGGGTCAACCTGCTCTACAACCCCGACAAGGGCGCCCCGTTCGCCGATGCCCTCACCAAGGCAGGTCACGATCTCGTGAACGGGCCGGGTGACGTGACCTTGATCGATGCCGATCTGCCCACCGATCCCTACCGATCGGCGTTGGCCCTCGATCAACCGGCACTGATCTATCCCCATGGCCCCGGCCTCATCACCCACAACGACGGCATCTGGCGCGTGCACCCGCGCGTCGAGGCCAACTTCGTCATCGGCTCAGGCGTCGCCGAAGCAATGCTGGCCATGGGTTATCCGATCCCACTCATCGTGATCGGGTGGCCCTTCGTCGAGCAACGACCGTTCGCCCCGACCGCCGGGCGCCGGGTGCTGTTCGCTCCCACCCATCCCGACCCCCTCGGCTACAACTCGACCGATCGCAAGCAGGCCACCGCGGCAGTGCTCGATCGTCTGGTCGAAGCGGGCTTCGACGTCACCGTCCGCCACCTCGGAAGCATGCGGTCCAACGGACTGCGCTACATCGAAGGCGTCGAGTACCACCAAGCCGGCGTGGTCGGCGCCGTCAGTCGAACGATGGTCGAGGACATCGACGCCGCCGACGTCGTCATCTCCACCAGCTCCTTCGCCTTCAACGCGGTGGCTCGCGGGAAGCCGGTCGTCTGGTACCTCGGAAGGGACTGGGAGCAGTACTGGCGCTACCCCGGACAACCGCTGGTGACCAGGACCTGGCCGCGCTATGCCGAACTGTTGCGCTATCCCTACGAGGCCGAGGCGCCCGATCTGGCGCGGACCGTCGCACGGGCCTGCGCAGGGGGCCCTGAGCTCGACGAGTGGCGCCAGCGGTTCATCGGTGAGCCGTTCGACGGCCCGCGATTCGCAGCCGATGTCGAACGCCTCGTCGCGAACTCCACCGGCTCAATCGGAGGTCGCTCCTACCGATAGGTGATGCGAGCACGATCGCTCGCGTCTTGGACACGGATGTCTCAGGCGGCCCTTGTCGGAAGGTGCCGCAGGAGGAGTTCGCCGTGTTTGACACCTGGGTGGCCACATCTGCCGCTGGTGCGAAGCGCTACGAGGTCGGTATCGATCTCGACGATTGGAACGGCACCTACCTTCGTCAACTGTCCTTCATCGACGCCGGCTCGCGTGTGCTCGAGATCGGCTGCTCCACCGGGTTCTTCTCCCGAGTCCTGATCGACCAGGGCTGCGATGTCGTCGGGGTCGAACTCGACGCCGACGCAGCCGCCGCAGCCCAGGACAAGGGGCTGACCGTGATCAACGCCGACATCTCGCGCCCCGGTTGCGCGGCCGAGCTGTTGGCCCAGTGCGGAGGGCAACGCTTCGACGTCGTCCTGTTCGGTGACGTACTCGAGCACCTCCCCGCGCCGCAGACCGCGCTGATCGAGGCGCGTTCGCTGCTGCGCCCATCTGGTCGCGTGGTCATCTCCGTTCCCAACGTGTCCCACGGATCGATCCGTCTCGACCTGTTGCGTGGTCGCTTCACGTACACCGAGACCGGCCTGCTCGATCGCACCCATCTGCGCTTCTTCACCGAGACGTCGATCATCGCGTTGCTGGAGCAATGCGGCTACGACGTGACCGGCGTGTCGAAAGTGGTCGCACCCGTTCTCGGCGTCGAAGGCCGCGTCAACGCCGGTGACTTCCCCGCTGATCTCATCTCCTGGGTCGAAGGCGAGCCCGATGCCCAGACCTATCAGTTCGTGGTGGCCGGCCATCCCGTCGGTCTCACCCACGGACACGAGGCCACCGGCGATCCCGCGACGGCTGGCATCGTCGTCGTGCAGACCGGCCGCAGCAGCGGTGGGCTGTGGATCGATGCCCTGCCCACCTCGCTCGACATCGCCGTGATCGACATTGCGGCGGACGCCAGAGACAGCGCACTGGCAGAACTCATCGATGCTCTTGCACCGAACACGCCGGTGCTCATCGCCCCCGAAGGTGTCCTCGTCGATGCAGCGTGGGTTGCCCCGCTGTTCGCAGCCCATCGTCGCACTGGTGCACCCGTGGGCGTCACGCTGATCGACAGCAACGATCACGTCGTGCACGCCGGAGCGCGGCACGATCGTGCACGCCTGGCCGGGCTGGAACACGATCATCCACTCGTCGTCGCCGGAGGACCAGCCCAGCTGTTCCCACCGCTCATCGCCACAGCAGCGGATCTGCGCGCTGACATCGTCAACGGCGTGATCATGGCCTCGGTCGCGGCGAAGCTCGACCACGTCACTGCGAGCACACCCCCAGCGCCACTCGAGCCACTGGTCGCCATCGCGGTGGACCGTCCACCTCTCATCGATCGAGCGTTGCGCCGTGTGATCGTCGACGTCGCGACGATCGCCGCTCGACATGGTGCTCGTTCGATTCTGGCGTGGAGCGGGACCGGTCCGGGGACCGACCCGATCGACGTCGAGCGTCTGACCACCGAG
>JBFWVD010000112.1:0-13342 GCA_050246915.1 Acidimicrobiia bacterium
CCCGACCGCGACGGCCGCCACGACGTAGCGAGGGTCGTCTCAACTGGGACGACGTCGGCGCCGCGCCTACGGTAGGGATTCGAAACGTCAAAGTTGAGGGGGACACCGTGAGCGGTCGTTTGTCGGGAAAGGTTGCCATCGTCACCGGTGCGGGGCGGGGTATCGGTCGTGCCATCGCCATCGAGTACGCCAGGCAGGGCGCTCAGGTCGCGGTGGCCTCGCGCACTGCGTCCACTGTCGACTCGGTTGTCGGCGAGATCACGGCCGCCGGCGGCACGGCCGTGGGCATCACCTGCGACGTGGGCCACAAGGACCAGATCCATTCGATGGTGGCCAAGACCGTCGAGGCCTTCGGCACCGTGCACATCCTGGTCAACAACGCGCAGGGGTTCGGCACGGCCGACAACCCCACTGGGTCGCCGGGCCACATCGCCCTCGAGGACTTTCCCGACGACGTGTGGGACTTCACGTTCCAAACCGGCCTGAAGGCCAGCCTCTGGGGCATGCAGGCCGTGTTCCCCATCATGAAGGCGAACAAGTACGGCAAGATCATCAACTTCGGTTCGGGCAATGGCATCGGCGCCATGAAGGGCACCGCGGCCTACAACGCCACGAAGGAAGCCATCCGCTCGCTCACCCGCACAGCGGCGGCCGAGTGGGGTAAGTACGGCATCTACACCAACTGCATCATCCCGACCATGCTCACCGATTCGGCGGAGGCCTTCTTCGTCGCTCGACCCGAGATCCGCGAGAAGCTCGTCGCTGCGATGCCGCTGCGCCGATTCGGTGATGTCGACTCCGATGTCGGTCCGGTGGCCGTGTTCCTGGCGTGCGACGATTCGAGCTTCCTCACCGGTCAGTCGCTCCACGTCGACGGCGGCCAAATCCTTCGCCCGTGATCGACGGGGCCGTGGCAGGCTGCCGCGATGACCGATGCTGATGATGATCAGATTGTCGACGCAGCTGCCACGGCCTCCATGGGGGAGCGGGACTTCCCTCAGGTACGCACCGGCGATGAGCGGACGATGCTCACGAGCATGCTCGACTGGTACCGCGTCGGGGTGGTGAGCAAGCTCGCCGGGCTCGATCAGGTGGGAGCGTCACGTCGTCTGGTGGCCTCCGACACGACCATCGGCGGGTTGGTGTACCACCTCGCGTTGGTGGAGGACTCGTGGTTCCATCAACGCTTCGCCGGTAACGACATCGGGGAGCCATGGTCCGGCGTCGATTGGGACGCCACACCGAACTGGGAGTTCGAGAACGCCCATCTGCTCACCGTCGACGAGCTGCGCGAGGGATACGAGGCGGCATGCGAACGCTCGCGGCAAGCGGTGGGTGATCGATCGCTCGACGAGATGAGCGCCAGCACCGATGGGGTGTTCACGCTTCGTTGGGCGTTGGTGCACATGCTCGAGGAGACGGCTCGGCATCTCGGGCATCTCGACATCCTGCGCGAAATCACCGATGGCGTCACCGGTGAGTGAGGCGTATCCCGTGCACACGTAGCGTCAATAAGAGTTGACGCGTCGATCGATGGTGTACCCACACTGTCGGGCACCTTCGGTGATGTGGCTCACCCGGTTCACTTCGGCCTCGGGGAGCACGGCGCGGATGAACTCCAGCTCGCTGGCACACGCTTGGCGGTAGCGCTTGGCCACGTCGGAGATGGCGCAGTTGTTCTCGATGATCCGGAAGTGATCCCGATCGACCTCCTCCATGGTGGCGAGGTAGCCATCATCGTCGAGGATGCGGGCCAGCTCGAGCACCTTTGACCGCAGCGACCGCTGCTTGCCGAGGCGGACGTTGGCCTTGGCGACGCGCTGGTCGCTTCTCCGGCTGAACAGACGACCCACCGTGGCCTCGTCCTCGTCGGCGAGATAGCCGAGCAGCTCGTTGGTCAACGCCGCGTAGGCGCGAGGGAACAGCGCATCGGCGAGCTCGGTGGCGTGGTAGCGGTGCCGTGGTCTACCCCGTGACGGGCTCTGTCGGGGCTCGTCGCTGGTGGCAACCAACCCGCGCTCGCTCAGGGCCGCGAGGTGTTGCCTCACCCCGCTCACCGAGATGCCGAGGTCCTCGGCGATCTGTTCCACCGTGGCGTCCCCGGCGCGTCGCAACGCGAACAGAACTGCCCGCCGACCAGTGGGCAGCACCGGGGGGAGCGTCACCGCCGTTACCGCGTCGGTCGGCACCCCATTCCCCGTCTCGGACATGGTCGCAGCGTATTGGAGCCATCGACGGCTTCATCTCACCGGCTTGATCCCGCGCCCGAGCAAATGGCCCGTCGACAACGACGCATGCAGGGCACACTTCATGTCATGTCACCACGAACAGCCGATGAGCTGATCGCCGGTCTCGACCACATCCGTGCCGCGCCGCACTCAGCCGGCGTGCTCTCGTTGATCGTGCGTCGGCCGGCCGAAGACCAGCGGGAGGTCCTCGAGGTCGGTGAGCTCCATCCTGAGTGCGGGCTGGTCGGGGACAACTGGTCGGCCCGTCCGAGCTCGCGCACGCCCGATGGTTCACCCCACCCCGACATGCAGCTCAACATCATGTCGACCAGGGTGGTGGCGCTGCTGGCCGGCGACGACGGCGCATGGGAACTGGCCGGCGACCAGCTCTACGTCGACCTCGACCTGAGCAGCGACAATCTGCCACCGCGAACGCGACTCCACATCGGTGGGGCCGTCGTGGAGGTGACCGACCAGCCGCACCGCGGGTGTGCCAAGTTCACCCAGCGGTTCGGTCTGGAGGCCCACCGGTTCGTGAACTCGGAGATCGGGCGTGAGCTGAACCTCCGAGGCATAAACGCTCGCGTGATCATCGGGGGCCTGGTCCGCCGTGGTGACATGGTCGACGTCATCCGTGTCACCGACGGCTGAGGCGCTGCGACCAAGCCGAACGTCTGTGACCATTGGGCCGTTGGCATGGTGACAGCGCGTCCGCGGGCAGACTACGGTCCACACAGGCACCCGTAGGGGGTGCAACAGGGGGAGTCGAAAGATGACGAAGCACTCGAAGGTCGACCTGCTGCGGCGAGTGGATCTGCTTGCCGCGCTCACCGATGACGAGCTCGAGCACGTTGCGCAGATCACCACCGAGCTTCGTTTGAAGTCCGGCACGGTCCTGGCCCGGGAGGGACTCGCCGGCCACGAGTGCTTCATCATCGTCGAGGGCACGGCCGACATCTCGATCAAGGGCGAGAAGGTCGCATCCGCCGGCCCCGGCGAGATCGTGGGTGAGCTGTCGCTCATCCTCCACGACGAGCGCACCGCCACGGTGACGGCGTCGAGTGACATGGACGTGCTGGTCATCGAGCCGGGCCGCTTCGATGTGTTGCTCGAGAAGGTCCCGAGCATCGCCCGGCGCATGCTCAAGATGTTGGCCGTTCGGTTGAAGGCAACCGACGCTCGGTTCAACGAGCGCTCCTGATCCGACGAGTTCGCGGTCCTCGCCGGCACGGTGCGGACCGCGCTTGTCCGCGTTCTACAGTGCCCCCTGAGCTACTCGGGGGAGGTGTGCCATGGGGGCACTGGACGGACGGATCGCCATCATCACCGGCGCGGGGCGGGGTCTCGGACGTGAGCACGCGCTGCTGTTCGCGGCGGAAGGCGCCAAGGTCGTCGTCAACGACCTCGGAGGTGCGCCCGACGGCAGCGGCGGCGATGTGGGGCCGGCACAGGAGGTGGTCGATGAGATCATCGCCATGGGCGGTCAGGCCGTCGCCAACACCGATGACGTGGCCGACTGGGAAGGCGCGCAGCGGCTCGTCAACACCGCCATCGAGGTATTCGGCGATCTGAACGTGTTGGTGAACAACGCCGGCATCTTGCGCGACCGCATGCTGGCGAACATGAGCGAGGCCGAGTGGGACGCCATCATGCGCGTGCACCTCAAGGGGCACTTCCTCCCCACCCGATTCGCCGCCAACTACTGGCGCGATCAGGTGAAGGCGGGTAAGACGGTGAAGGCGTCCATCGTCAACACCTCGTCCACCTCAGGACTCTTCTCCAACCCGGGCCAGGCCAACTACGGGGCGGCCAAGAGCGGCATCGCCACTTTCACCGAGATCATCGACAAGGAGCTCGAGCGTTACGGCGTGCGGGCCAATGCCATCTCGCCATCCGCACTCACCCGACTCACCGCTCCGCTGCACGCGGCGCGGGGCAACGACATCACGATCAAGGCCGACGAGTTCGACTCGCGGGACCCGGCCAACGTGTCGCCGTTCGTCGCGTACCTGGCCAGTGAGAACTGTCCGATCCACGGTCGCAACTTCTTCGTGCAGGGCGGGGCGGTATACCTGTTCCATCCGTGGGCCATCATCGACAAGATCGAGACCGATCATCGTTGGAGCCTGGACGAGCTCGAAACCCAAGCCGCCCGCTTCGCCGACGTGCCCTTCACCCTCAACAAGCCCTACTGATCGCTCCCGCTCGTTCGGGCCCCGGCACGACCACATCGGCCCCCTGGGCCGTTGTCACAGGACGCTCGGCGGGAACTGCGGCATTGCCGCGTGCCACGATATGTACGCATGCGCGCTGTCGAAGCTGTCCGTCGACCTCGACGCGCCGCCGTCTTTTCCGCGATCGTGGCCGTCGCCTGCGTGATCGTCATTGCCAGTGCCGGCACCGCGTCGGCTCACGCGTCGGTGGAGACCACCAATCCCGCGGCGGGCTCGCGGCTCGACACGTCACCGACCACGCTCTCGGTCACCTTCGACGAGGATGTCGAGGTGACCCTGGGCGGCATCCGCCTCTACGACTCGGCTGGTTCGCAGATCCCGTTGGGCAGTTCGGAGCATGTCGACGGTGATGACAAGACGGTGTCCGCGTCGGTCCCGACGCTGGCCGATGGCGGATACGTAGCCGCGTGGAGGGTGGTGTCGGCCGATGGCCATCCGGTCCAAGGTGCGTTCACCTTCCGCGTGGGCGCTGCCGGTTCAGATGCGTCCAATGATCTGATCGAGCGGCTGCTCTCGGCTTCGGGCGCCTCGACCGGCGTGGGCATCACGTTCGCGATCTTGCGGTGGGTCGGGTACTTGTCAATCGCAATTGTCATTGGCGGACTGGCGGTACTGGTGCTGGTGCTCCGCAGTTGGCGTTTGCCGCCCCGAGCCAACGAGGTGCTCTGGGGCGCGTGGTCATTGGCGGTCTTGGCCTCGGTGTTCTCGATCGGGGCGCAGGGCGCGTCGGCGATCGGCGGTGACGTCACCGACATCGGGCGGGTCTCGTTGTGGTCCGACGTCGTTCCCACGGACTACGGCCGGGCCATCATCGTGCGTCTGATCGGGCTCGCGGTGCTGGCGGTCGCGCTCATCACGGTGGGTCAACGAGCGCGGCGTTGGTGGATCGCGCCGGCCGCGTTGGGGTCCGGTGCCGTCGCCGTCGGCATGGCGCTCGGCGGCCACGCCTTTGGCGGCACGCAGCGCGCCATCGGCGTCACCGCTGACTCGCTGCATGTGCTTGCCGTGGCGACGTGGTTCGGTGGGCTCGTCACCATGGCGGCCTATCTACGCGCCGGTGAGGTCGATGCCGGTGAGGTCGACGGCGGTGCGGTCGACGGCGGTGAGATCGGCGGTGGTGAGATCGACGGCGGTGAGATCGGCGACGTCGATCGCGCCGCGGTGACGAGGCAGTGGTCGACTGTGGCGTTCAGCGCGGTCGTCGTGCTCGTGGCCAGCGGCGTCACCAGCGCTGGCCGTCAACTCGACGGACTGGGGTCCCTGTTCGACACCACCTATGGGCGCACGTTGTCCGTGAAGATCGTCCTGGTGGCCGTGACACTGGCCATCGCGGCGCGTGCTCGTGCCTTGGTGATGACGAGCGCCGAGGAACCGGGTCTGCTGCGTCGTTTGGTGCTCACTGAGACCGCGATCTTGCTGGTCGTCTTCGGCGCAACGTCGTTGCTCGTCGAGTCGGTCCCACCGAGGGTGCAGCGCGGCGAGCCGGTCACGGTCTCGATGATCGAGGCCGATCTCACCATGACGATGCTCATCGACCCGGCGCGAGCGGGAAGCAACGCGATTCACCTGTACTTCGCCTCGCCCGCGGGAACGTTGGACGCGTTGGACTCTGCGTCGGTACGCATGACGTTGGACGAGCGCGATCTCGGACCGATCGATGTCCCTGTGGAAGTCGCCGGTCCCAACCACTACTCGTCGTATCGGATCGACATCCCCTACAGCGGGGCGTGGACGTTCGAGATCACGGCAGTACGAGGTGATACCAGCATCCGGTACAAGACGGTCGTGAACGTGAAATGAGCCTCGCCGTCACGCGAGTCGTTCGACGCGCAATTGCCCTTGCTGGGGCGGTTCTCGTGGTCGGTATCGCTGCCGCGCCGGTCGCCGCGGCCGATCCGGCTCGTCCGACGAACGCTCGTTCCGAGGTGACCGGGATCGAGCCACCCAGCAGCGTCGTGCGGCTCGATGTGGTCGGCGGCGACGCGTTCTTGCGGATCCGCGTGGACCGTGGCCACGAGGTGGTGATCCCCGGCTATGAGGATGAGCCGTACGTGCGGGTGCTCAGCGATGGGACCGTCGAACGCAACGAACGGTCACCGGCCGTGTACCTGAACGAGAACCGCTATGGGGCCAGCGATCGACCGGCCAACGCCGACGCGTCGGCCGAGCCCGACTGGCGAGAGGTCGGCAAGGGCGGGACGTACACATGGCACGACCATCGCATTCATTTCATGGGACTGGTGAATCCTGTCGGCATGAACTGGACGGTGCCGATCGTCATCGATGGTGTGGGGACGTCGGTGGTGGGCCGCCTCGTTGTCGTCGACGCGCCGCCATCTTGGCCGTGGTGGATCGTGGCTGTCGCGATCTGTGCTGGTGTGTTGTTCTTCCTCCGTCGGTTCCTCAGCCGTGCCGTGGCGGTGTGTGCAGCGGCGGTGCCGGCCGTCATCGTGGCCATCGGTGAGCTGGCGTCGGTGCCGAAGGCGGCGGGCGGATCCATCGCCCCGTTGCTCGCACCGGTGTGCGCCGTCGTGCTCATCGGCGTGGCGTTCGTGCTGCCGAAGTCGCGTCAATCGATGTTGGCAGGCGGCGGAGGTGCGCTGGCGGTGTGGACGTTCACGCGGTTGAACACGTGGAACCACGCCGTGTTGCTCTCGGGACTCCCGGCGTGGTTCGAGCGTGCCGCCGCGGCTGTCGCCCTCGGTGTGGGCGCTGGGGTGTTCCTGGCCGTTGTCGCCGTGTTCGCCGGGGTGCAACTGCCCTGGATCGCTCAGCCCGGTTCCCCCAACCAACCCGGAGCGTGCTCGAGCAAGTAGCGGCTCACGTCGGCGCAGCGATCGAGGGCCTCGCACAGCAGTTCCTCACCGAGGTAGATGGCGGCGAGTGAGACCTCGAGGCGGGCCACGA
This sequence comes from Acidimicrobiia bacterium, assembly GCA_050246915.1. Classification (GTDB taxonomy): domain Bacteria; phylum Actinomycetota; class Acidimicrobiia; order Acidimicrobiales; family Ilumatobacteraceae; genus JBFWVD01. Next base: position 7,370 of record JBFWVD010000112.1, read on the forward strand.
TGGACAGTGATCGTTCCGGTGCGTCGAGCGACGAGATCGAATCGATGGCGGAGACCTCCAACGGGAGGTCGGTACCGCCCACTCCGGCCAAGTCGGTGGCCAGCAGCAAGATGTCGGGGCCCTTGGGCAGCGGCGGGAGTGTCCAGGTGAAGTGCATGGGGAACACGAAGCCCGCCGGAGGGTCGTCGCCTTCGTCGGTGGCGGCCATGGCATCTTCGAAGCTGAGCAGGGCGCGCGGGTCCACCTCGAGGGCGAGGTGGAGATCGAGTGGGCCGCCGCACGCCTCTTCCGGGTGCAGGTCCACTTCCCACGCCTGACGAAGGCTGTAGGTCTCCACGAAATGCCGCTCGTCGTGCACGTGGAAGCCGTGCTCCACTGCGTGTTCTTTCAGGTCGGCGACGAAGCCGGCGACGTCGATCCAGGCCACTCGAACTCCTCGGTGATGCCGGGTCTGGCAGGGGAAGACCTACAGCCTGCCACTACCGTGAGCCGCGCGATGAGCCGCCAGGTGTTGACCGTGTTGTCCGAAGCTGCCGAGGCGGTGGCCGCGTCGCTCGTCGACCTGCGTGATTGGGGTCTGGCCGGTACTCGCGATGGTCAGTATCGCCACGATCTGCGGGCCGATGACGCGGTGGTTGCGGTGCTGCGGCGTCATGGTTACGGCGTGCTCAGCGAGGAGAGCGGGCTGGTGGATGGCTCGGCGGAGGTCGTGGTCATCGTCGATCCGGTCGATGGTTCCACCAACGCTTCGCTCGGTATCCCGTGGTTCGCCACATCACTGTGCGCGGTGCGTGATGGCGTGGCGATCGCGTCGTTGGTGGTGAACCTGGCCAGCGGTGAGCGCTTCGAGGCGGTTCGCGGCGAGGGAGCATGGCGCAATGGCCAGCCGATCTCGTCGTCGGGATGCTCCCGCGTGAGCGACGCCGTGGTCGGGCTGTCGGGACTGCCGCCGCGTCACCTGGGTTGGGCACAGTTCCGGGCTCTGGGCGCGGCCGCCCTCGACATGTGTGCGGTGGCGTGCGGACGACTGGACGCGTATGTCGACTGCTCGTTCGACGCCCACGGGGTATGGGACTACGCGGGTGCGCTGCTCGTGTGCGAAGAAGCCGGAGCGACCGTTCGCGATGCGCTCGGACGTGAGTTGATCGTGATGGATCACGCAGTGCGGCGTACGCCGATCGCCGCGGCCAGCGGGTCGCTGTGCGCTTCGTTGGTGACAGCACGCGTCAACTGGCGTTGACACACAGCTCGCGGGCGTCTCAGGCCGTCGTGCGGGCGGTGGGGCGCATGCCCGAGATGCACGGATGGCGCAGCTTCGTGAGTGCCTTGGCCTCGATCTGACGGATGCGTTCGCGTGTGAGTTTGAACAGATCGCCGATCTCGGCCAGCGTCTGCTCTTCACCGCGGTCGAGGCCGAAGCGAAGACGCAGCACGTCGCGCTCGCGTTCATTGAGGCGGTTGAGTGACTTGAACAGGCGCTCGCGCTCCAGATGTGACAGCACTACCTCGAACGGCGTCTCGAGCGTGGGGTCCTCGAGTTGATCTCCGAGCTCGGCGTCGTCCTCCATCACCGGGGTAGAGAGCGACACGACATCGGCTCGATGGATGAGCACCAGTTCGACGCGTTCGGCGGTCAGGCCGGTATCGGCCGCGACCTCCGCCGATGTCGGGCGACGATCGTGGACCGCGCCCAGCTTCTCCATGGCCTTCATCACCAGCGGTGCTGATTCACGCACGTGGGCGGGGACCTTGATGGAACGAGAGGACTCAGCGATGGCGCGACCGATCGACTGACGGATCCACCACGTGGCGTAGGTCGAGAACTTGAAGCCGCGGTTGGGGTCGAACTTGTCGACGGCCCGCATCAGGCCGATGTTGCCCTCTTGCACCAGGTCGGCCATGGCCAGGCCATTGCCCTGGTAGCGACGTGCGACGGAGACCACGAGACGAAGGTTTGCTTTGATGAACTCGTCCCGTGCGCCCTCGCCAGCATCGACGAGACGCTGCAACTTGCGACGATCGCGCTCGTCCATGGCCCCGAACGTGGCAAGACGCTCCGCAGCCTCACGGCCTTCGGCCATGACGTTTCCAAGTCGAACTTCATCCGGTCCGGACAACAAAGTGTGTGCGCCGATCTCATCGAGATATTGGCGCATGGCGTCGCCGTCTCCAGCCGACCCTCCGCGTCGTGCAACCACGAGTGGCCACGGTAGTGGGGGGACCTGACGTCGATCGGGGATGGCCCACTGGCTGGGGGAGCGCACTCGGCCGTAGGCTGGTACTTCCCGTTCGCGGGCGCTTAGCTCAGTTGGTTAGAGCACTTCCCTTACAAGGAAGGGGTCGTGGGTTCGAGTCCCTCAGCGCCCACCATCTGTGAACCCTTCGGCAAAAGGGGTCGCCCGAACATCAGGCGATCGGAAGGTCGCGTACCCGGATCCGATCACGGCTGATCGTCACGACTGCGCCAGCGCGGAGCGCCTGCTCTCCAACCGCGAGCGCCTGCTTCACCAGTTCGGCTTGGTCGCCGGGTGCGATGTCATTTGTGTGCCGCAGCAGAATGACCGACGGTCCGACTGCCTTGGTGCGAGCGAGGATGGTGCCGAAATCCGAATCGCTCGTTATGACACAGCGGCCGTTTTCGTGTGCGAACTCAGCAATGGCCCTGTCGCTGGCAGTGAGCAATCCAACTTCGGCGACGTGGACCGCATCGTTTCCAGCGCTGGCAAGGATGAGCGCCACCACGGGCGAGAGATTCGCGTCGATGAGGAGTTTCACGCCGGCAGTGGAAGCTCGCGCTCGCTGACCGCAGCGGCCGCATACTCGAGGGCGGCGAGAACATCCTGGCGCTCGAGGTAGGGGTAGTCGGCCAGTACTTCGTCGATCGATCTCCCGGTCGCCAGTTGCCCTACAACAGCGGACACCGTCACCCGCATCCCTCGGATGCACGGCAAGCCGCCCATCTGCTCGGGATCGATGGTGATTCGTTCAAAGCGCACGTTGCGGAGGTTACCAATCGGCTCGATCACGGTGCACCGGGTTCAAGTCCCTCAGCGCCCACCATCTGTGACAGGGCATTCGGCCTTCGGCTCGCACCAAACGTGTGTATCGACGCTCGGCCGTCACGGACTCGCCCGGCTCTGCGAACGCTGCCACCGTGGCAGGCTGACCACGCCTCTGCCTGCCTGGGGCGGAGAGCGCACAACGAGGGGGCTCACGATGAACAACGACGACCTGATCGCTCGAGAAGCCATTCGCCACACGCTGGCGAGCTATCACATCGCCGGCGATGGCAACGATGCCGACGGTTACGCCGCGGTGTTCACCGAAGACGGTGTCGTGCGAGCCGGTGGCATGGAGATCGCTGGTCGCGAGCAGCTCCGGGAGTGGAAGGCAGCCCGCACCAAGGTGCTGACCGCGGCGTTCGTGCGACACAACCTGACCACGTGCAAGATCGATCTCACCGGACCCGACAGCGCGACGGGTCGGGCCTACTTCTTCGTGGTCACCGATGTCGGGCCCGATCACTGCGGCACCTACGACGACGAGTACCGCAAGGTGGGCGATGAGTGGCTGATCGCGTCTCGAAACGTCGACATGCTCTGGCTCTCACCCGACAGCCGCTTCAGGCCACCGCCCGCCAGCTGAGCGGGCTGGGTGCTGGGTCAGGTCGTTGTGGGCCCAGCGGCGCGCGCATCCTCACAGCCAGTTGCTTGCCTTGAGTCGCAGGTACAGGGCGAGCTCATTGATCGAGGTGGCGACCATCACCCGCTTTCCGTCCTCGTACCAGGCCGCATCGACGATCACCGTTGATGCTGCCACTGCGCCTATCCGGGCCGTCGGATACCCGTGCGGGTCCAGGCCTCAGACGTGGCGCAACGTGAAACCTTCGTAGTTGTTCGCCGCGATGCGGTCGCACTCATCGACGTATGACGGGAAGCCAGGGCGTGGCATGAACACGCGTGGCTTGCCGGGGATGTTCGCCCCGACATACCACGAGTCGCAGGTGCGGAACACCGTCTTGCCCGCTCGTGCGTTCACGTCGGCCATCCACGCATCGGCATATGAGCGCTCGGCCTCGATGGTGTCCAGCCCGCGCTCGCGCATGTGCGCCATGGCCCCCATGATCCACTCGACGTGTTGTTGCGCCGCGATGATCACATTGGCCAACACCGATGGGCTGCCCGGGCCAGTGATGGTGAACAGATTGGGAAAGCCGGGCACGGCCAGCCCGAGGTAGTTCGTCGGTCCATCAGCCCAGGCATCCGCGAGCCGCTGCCCATTGCGTCCGCGGATGTCGATGCGCAAGAGCGCGCCGGTCATGGCATCGAATCCAGTGGCGAAGATCAGCACATCGAGCTCGTGAAGCTGATCCCCGGTCTTGATGCCTGTGGGCGTGATGCGGCTGATTGGCCGACCTCTCTCGCTCACGTCCACGAGCGTGACGTTCGCTCGGTTGTACGTCGCGAAATAGTTCGTATCCGCGACGATGCGTTTGCACCCGATGTGCCCCTCGGGGGTCAACAGCGCGGCGGTCTGTGGATCGTCCACGATCTCGGCGATCTTGCCTCGCACGAAGTCGGCCACACGACGGTTCGACTCGTCGTTGAGCATCACGTCGAGGAATCCGGACAGGAAGAACGTGCCTCCGCGCTCCCACCATCTCTCGAGCTCGGCACGCAACGCATCGGGGTCCAAGTCAACGACATTGAACCTCGCCTTCTCATGCCCGGAGCCAAGGGCGCCGAACATGCGGCGGTTGCGTCGGCGGAATGTGGCGTAGTTGGCCTTGACCGCCGCCTGTACCGCGGGGTCGAGTGGTGTGTTGCGGGCCGGGATCGAGAACTGCGCGGTTCGTTGGAACACGGTGAGGTGCGACGCGATCTCGGCGACGACTGGGATCGTCTGGATGCCCGACGATCCAGTGCCGATGACCCCGACTCGCTTACCTGCCAGCTCCACACCACTTCGTGGCCAGCGACCGGTGTGCACGATCTGACCGTCGAACGAATCGAGCCCTTCGATGTCGGGCATGTTCGCCGATGACAGTGAGCCTGTCGCCATGACGAGGAACTGCGCACTCACCGTCCCGGCGTGATCAGTGGTGACGATCCAACGTCCAGGGGCTTCATCGAACACCGCCGACTCGACGCGCGTGTCGAAAGTGATGTGAGGACGCAGGCCGAACCGATCGGCCACGTGCTGCGCGTATCGCAGGATCTCGGGTTGGGCCGCGTACTTCTCGGTCCACACCCACTCCTGCTGCAGGTCCTCGTCGAAGTCGTAGGAGTACTCCATGCTCTCGACGTCGCAACGTGCTCCCGGATAGGCGTTCCAGTACCACGTGCCACCCACGTCTGGCGCGGCCTCGAAGCACTCGAGGCTGAGTCCCTGTCGTCGAGCGCAGTACACGAAGTACATACCCGCGAATCCAGCCCCGACCACCACCACGTCGACGTGCCTGATGTCGATCGCCATGCCTGCCCCCATCCCCGATCGCAGAATACGGCAAGCGCCGGACCCGTCGACGCGGACTCGCCGGTTCGACAAACCAGCCGTTTGGCGATGAGGCATGATTCCGCCTGTGCGTGTGACCGTTGACATTCCCGAGGAGCTGCTTCAGGCAATGCGTCAGTTGGCTCGCCAGCGCAAACTGACCGTGAGCGAAATGGCCGCTGATCTCATCCGCCGGGGCCTCGAGGTTGATGCAGCCAGCGAGCAGTCGTCCGGTCGGCGCGAGATACCTTCGCTATCGGTCGGCCGGCCCATCACGGCGGCGGACGTCCGATCGCTGGATGGCACGTGAGGCGATTGCTGGCTCGCGCGGCGCACTAGCGGCAGCGTGCTGCTCATCCGTGGTGTCAATGTCCGCTACGGTGCCCTCGTCGAGCTCGGGGGGCCAGCATGACGACAGGGGACAGACGCGCCAGCGTTGGCGTACAGCCGCATCTCACCGATCGCACCATCTCGGTGACC
>JBFWVD010000113.1:0-13249 GCA_050246915.1 Acidimicrobiia bacterium
TTCACCGAGATGGGTCGTCAGCCGTGGATCGTGTTCGGGTTGATGCCCACATCCGCTGGCGTCTCACCCGGCACGACCCTCACCGAGGTGCTCATCAGCCTCATCGGCTTCACCTTGGTGTACGGGTTCCTCGCCATCATCGAAGTCCGCCTGCTGCTCAAGACGATCCACGGCGGACTTCCCGAAATCCCACCCGCCGATGATGAGAGCACCGGGGCCGGCATGACCGGGACCACCGAGACCGAGCGCCCGCTGGCGTTCGCGTACTGAGAGGGCTGCACCATGGAACTCACCACTGTCTGGTTCATCCTCATCACCATCTTGTGGATCGGCTACTTCGTCCTCGAGGGATTCGACTTCGGCGTCGGGATCCTCACTCGCCTCCTCGCCCGTGATGAGACGGAGCGGCGTGTCCTCATCAACACCATCGGCCCCGTGTGGGACGGCAACGAGGTGTGGGTGCTCGTCGCCGGCGGCGCGACGTTCGCGGCGTTCCCCGAGTGGTACGCCACGTTGTTCAGCGGCTTCTATCTTCCGCTGTTCCTCATCCTCGTCTCCCTCATCTTCCGGGGCGTCGCCTTCGAGTACCGCGGCAAGCGGCCCGAGGCATCATGGAGGCAATGGTGGGATCGGGCGATCTTCGCCGGGTCGCTGGTCCCCGCACTGTTGTGGGGCGTGGCGTTCGGCAACATCGTGCGTGGTGTGGAGATCGATGCCGACAAGGAGTTCGTCGGGTCGTTCTTCGATCTCCTCAACCCCTACGCCCTGCTCGGTGGCCTCGTCACCACATCGCTGTTCCTCACCCACGGTGCAGTGTTCGTGTCGCTGAAGACCACCGGCGACATCCGTACCAGGGCGCGGGCATTGGCACTCAAGGTCGGCCTCGCCGCGGCGGCGATCGCCGTTGCCTTCCTCGTGTGGACCTACGACCAACGCTCCGACGCTCCGCACATCGGCTGGTATGTAGCGCTCGCCGTCGCTGCGGCATTGTCGTTGGTCGCTGCGCTCATCGCCATCCGCGCCGGTAGAGAAGGGTGGGCCTTCCTCGGCACCGCGGCCGCCATCGCCCTCGCCGTGGCCGCGCTCTTCGTGTCGCTGTTCCCGAACGTGATGCCATCGTCAATTGATCCTGCGTTCTCGCTCACCACGAGCAACGCCTCGAGCACGCCGTACACCCTCAAGATCATGACGTGGGTGGCGGTCATCTTCACTCCCGTCGTGCTGCTCTACCAGAGCTGGACCTACATCGTGTTCCGCCGCCGGATCGGCGTTCAGCACATCCCGACAGCGGTCGCGGTTGAACCGACGGTGAGTGGCCCAACCCGGTGAAACCACTCGATCCACGTCTCCTCCGTTACGCAGGTGCCACCAAGACCTACTTGGCGGTGTCGGTGGGGCTCGGGGTGGCCACAGCCGCGCTGGTGGTGACGCAAGCTGAGTTGCTCTCGAAGATCATCGCCGGCGTCGTCGCCACCGGTCTCAGCATCTCGGCGACATCGACGCTCATGGTGGGTCTCGCCGCGGTGATCGGCGGGCGGGTCGTCGTGGCGTGGATGCAAGACAGCGCCGCGCAGCGTTCCGCGGCGATGGTGAAAGGACAATTGCGCCGCCAGTTGCTCGCCCACACGGTCGAACTCGGTCCACGATCGGCGGGCGAGGTGAGCCGCGCCGAGGTGGCAACGCTGACCACTCGCGGCGTCGATGCACTCGACGGCTACTTCGGCCAGTACCTGCCGCAGCTCATCCTGGCGATCGTGGTCCCCATCGCCATCATCGTTCGGCTGGCAACGGTCGATCTCGCCGCGGCGATCATCGTTGTCCTCACGCTCCCTCTCATCCCGGTGTTCATGGCGTTGGTGGGCCTGGCGACCGAGGCATCGAACGCCAAACGTTGGGCGGAACTCACACATCTCTCCCATCACTTCCTCGACGTCGTCAGCGGCATGACGACGCTGAAGGTGTTCGGGCGGGCCAAGGCGCAGGCCGAATCGGTGCGAGCCTCCAGCGATCGCTATCGGACAACGACGATGGCCACGCTTCGCGTCGCGTTCTTGTCGTCGCTGGTGCTCGAACTGCTGGCCACATTGTCGGTGGCGCTCGTGGCCGTGAGCGTGGGGCTTCGCCTCGTCGACGGCGGGCTCGATCTGCGCACCGGGCTCCTCGTGATCGTTCTCGCTCCCGAGGCGTATCTGCCGTTGCGGATGGTCGGCGTGCGCTATCACGCAGCCACCGAAGGCATCGCGGCAGCTCAACAGGTCTTCGCGATTCTCGAGACCCCTGTCACCACAGGCGGCGACGATCGCGATGTGCCCGATCTTCGCGACCGCGGCCAGGTGCAGGTGAGGGGACTCAGCGTGACCCATGCCGGCCGCATCGGGTTCGCTCCGTGCAACGCCGAGCTGACCGCGCAGGTCGGCGAACTGGTCGTGGTCACGGGCGCGAGCGGCGCCGGGAAGTCCACGCTGATGTCGGTGCTCCTCGGTGCGATCGAGCCCGATGTGGGAGAGGTCATCGTCGTCGGCGGCGGCCGCTCTGCTCCGCTCGCGACCCTCGATCGTTCGTCATGGCGACGACAGCTCGCCTGGGTGGATCAGCGTCCCTATCTCTTCGCCGGCACCGTGGCCGCCAACGTCCGACTCTCCGCCCCGGAGGCGTCCGACACGGACGTGCGCGACGCCTTGGCCGCGGCTGGACTGGCATCGATATCGCCCGATCGTGTCCTCGCAGAAGCCGGTCACGGTCTGTCATCGGGTGAGCAACGCCGTGTCGCCATGGCCCGGGCAATTGTGCGGAACGCACCGTTGAACCTTCTCGATGAGCCCACCGCGGGCCTCGACGCCGGCGTCGAGCGCGACCTGCTGGACGTCATTCGCCAGCTCGCCGCTCGAAGCATCGTGATCATGGTCTCGCATCGTCCGGCCGCCATTGCCGCGGCTGACCGCATCGTGTCGATCACCGCTCATGATCACAGCGTCGTCGGCGACGTCGATGTCAGGTCGCAGGAGGTGATGACGTGAGTGCGCTGGTGTGGGTGTTGCGACTGGCGCGCGCCGGTCGGCGTCAACTCATCCTCGCCGCGCTGCTCGGCGCCCTCGCATCGGCTACCGCGGTCGGCCTTGCTGCCACATCGGCTTGGCTCATCTCCCGCGCCAGCCAGCATCCACCAGTACTCCATCTGATGGTGGGCATCGTTGCCGTCCGAGCGTTCGGGTTGGCCCGTGGCCTGTTGCGCTACGGCGAGCGCCTCATCGGTCATGACGCATCGTTTCGCGTTCTGGGCGATCTGCGCGTCGCCACCGTCACCAGGCTCGAGCAGATCCTCCCGGCTCGGTCCGATGATCCCCGACGTTCGCTGGCCACTGGTGAGTTGCTGGCTCGCTTCGTGGGCGACGTGGAGTCCCTCCAGGACCTGTGGGTCCGGCTCCTCTTGCCCTACGTGGGCGCCTTCATCACCGCATTGGCGACGGTCACATTGATCGGGGTGCTGGTGCCGGCGGCAGCCGTCATCCTCGCCGTGACGCTCGCGTCAATTGCAATTGCAGTACCTCTCGTGTCGATCCGACTGGCTCGCGATGCGGGCGCTCGTCTCGGCCCGCTGCGCGGGGAGTATCAGACCGGCGTGCTCGACCTCATGTCCGGGGCGACCGAGCTCGCGGTCTACGGCGTGGCACCCGACCGACTCGAGCGGCTCGAGGCGATGAGCGTGACCATGACGCAAGCGGAAGCACGGTCTGCTCGCGCCGCGGGATCGGGGGCCGCACTCACGGCGGCGGCATCGGGCGTCGCTCTGTGGTCGGCCGTTTGGTTCGGCGCCCGAGCTGTACAGGCGGGATCGCTGGCAACGGTTGGACTCGCCGTGGTGGCACTGGTCCCCCTCGCCATCCATGAGATCTTCGCTGCGCTCCCCACCGCGGCGCAGCAGCTCCCAGCGCTCGAGGTTGCCGCGTCGCGCGTTCGCGAGATGTTCGATACCGAGGCCGCCGCGAGCGAGCCCGATCATCCGTCTTCGGCGCCGTCAGGACCGTACGGGCTGAGGGCCAGAGGACTGTCGGCTCGTTGGTCGCTGTCGTCGCCAGAGGTGTTGCGGGACATCGATCTCGACATCGCTGCCGGTTCCACCACACTCGTTGTCGGACGCAGCGGTAGCGGCAAGAGCACCTTGGCGGCGGTCATGCTGCGGCTCCTCGATCCGAGTGCCGGCGTGATCGAACTCGTCGGCCTCGACCGAAGCATCGCCCTCTCCGCGATGGCCGGTGACGATGTCCGGGCCATCACCGGTTGGTGTGCTCAAGACGCCTACATCTTCGACTCGACGATCGAGGCCAACATCCGTCTTGCGCTCCCCGACGCGACCGACAAAGAAATCGTGCGCTCGGTGCGACGCGCCGGCCTGATGGACTGGGTCGAATCGTTGCCCGAGGGTCTCTCGACGATGGTCGGCGAGCATGGAGGCCTGATCTCCGGTGGACAGCGTCAACGCATCGCGCTCGCCCGGGTGCTCCTCACCGATCGCCAGATTCTGGTCTTCGATGAGCCGACCGAGCATCTCGACGAAGATGCCGCAATTGCACTTGCCCGCGACATCGTCAGCGAGACAAGCGGCCGCACGGTCATCATCGTCACGCACCGTCCAGAGCTGTTCCCAACCGTCGACAGCGTCATCCGCCTCGACGGCGGGCGAATCTCTGCAGGTTGCGCCGGTGGGTCCTCATTGGCTGACGATCGGCACCACGAACGAGCCGACTGAAGTCTCGTCGCGTCAGTGGTGCACACTGTCCCAGCTGATGCAGACCACATCTCGGGGTGGTGCAGTGTGGTCGTCTGGAAGAAGGTGGTCGATCTCGGCGTCGTGTTGCGGGGTGAGGCACAGTCGGCGGCGGGCGAAACTGACGAGCAGTTCGCGCGGCACCGGTTTCCCTGGCGCGCCCCGTTGGTTGATGTCGATGGTGGGGTCGATGCCGAGTTCTCGGATCACCGCAATGATGTCATCGGCGGTGGGTTCAGTGGGTCGCTCGACACCGTGGAAGTGACGCCAGAGATCGTTGAGCGGACTCTGGGGGTGGGAGCGGGTGACCTCCATCACGACGCGCTTGAGGGCGTGCTGTGTGAGATCGATGATGAACTGCTCGATCGCCGCGACGTTGTAGATGATGTGGTGCGCTGTGACAACGGTGTGCCGACCAGCCTCGGGTGCGACCTCGGGCCAACGCCCGTGGATCGTCCGGTGGGGCACTCCTGCGTGGTCAGCCTGCTTGTCGAACTCGTCGAGCATGGCGGCGCTGGCGTCGAGTCCCGTGATCATGGTCGCGGCCGGCGCGAGGGGGAGGCTCGCCGCGCCGCAACCGCAACCGATGTCGAGCAGTGTGCCGCCGCTGCCGAGGCCGGCGAGGGCATGGCGTCGCGCGGCTGGTGAGCATGTTTGATGTTGCGGCAGGAACAGTTCGGGGGGTATCTCGAACGGGCTCTGTGGCGCCTGGTCAGCAATGCGCGGGGGGATCGCCCAGCAAGTGAGCGCTGATCGCCAGCGCTCACCCGCTCGAGTGGCGTGGTCGATCACGCGACCGGCCGCTTGAAGATCAGGCGCACATGCATGTGTGGATCGAGTTCACCGTTGGCACCGATGCCGGCCTTGTTGGACGGTGGCGCCGTGACGAGCTCCCATCCGTCGGCGCCCTTCTGGTTGAGGTACTCGTACATGGCTGCAGCATCAGCCGGATCGACTCGCTGCCCGTTCTCCATCTGCGGACGCCAGTGGCCGTCGGTCCATTGGATGACGGTGACGAGGTACTGCCACGTAGTCATGTGGGTGCTCCTTTCGTGAGCAGTGATTGGGGTTGGATGAACGCCGAGACGTCGTCGAAGACCGAGATGGCTTCTGGGTTGACGCGCACGTCGACTCGGGCGCCGGGGGTGAGGTGAAGGTCGCGCAGCGAGTCGATGCTCGCTCGCGCGGCGATCGGTACCGGTGCGCTGATGCGGATGTGTACGTCGTCGCCAGCTGCTTCAATTCCGGCGATCGTTCCGCTCCATGAACCGCTCTGCGTCGAGCCTGCATGGGCTGTCACGGTGACGTGTCGGGGAGAGACGACGACATCAACGGGCCCGTCCGGCCCTTGGCGCACTGCCGGAATATGCACGCCGGGCGCGAGTTCGATCGCGTTGCCGTGGCGATGGCCGCGGACCAAGTTGGTGCCGACCAGCGCGGCTGCGTAGCGGGTACGCGGGTGGTGCTCCAGTTCGGTCGGTGTGCTGATCTGGGCGACGCGGCCCTGCTCGAGAACGACGACTCGATCGGCGAGCACGAGCACGTCGACGACATCGTGGGCAACGAGGAACGCGTAGCCACCGGATTGCCGCAGATGGTGATGCAGTTCGCAGCGCACCTGCAGCCGGGTCTCGGCGTCGAGCGCGCTCAATGGTTCGTCGAGCAGCAGGAGCTGTGGGGTACAGGCGAGTGCCCGGGCAAGGGCGACGCGCTGCGCCTGGCCACCGGACAAGGAGCGGGGCCGCACGTCGGCCAGGTCGGCGATACCGAACCGCTGGAGGAGTTGTGCCGCTGCGGCACGAGCCTCGGTAGCTGGAACACCGCTTCGGCGTGGGCCGTAGGCGACGTTCTCGAGCGCGCTCAAGTGGGGAAACAGCAGCATGTCCTGGAACACCATGCCGAGCCTTCGCCGATCGGGCGGCAGCCAGACTCCCGGCCCGTCCAGTGTGGTGCCATCGACCATGAGCGAGCCAGAGCTCAGCTTGAGCAACCCGGCGAGCGTGTTCAGTGCTGTCGACTTGCCAGAACCGTTCGGACCAACCAACGCGATCGTCTCGCCCGGAGCGCAATCGAACGTCGCGTCGAGCGTGAAGCGACCGAGGTCGACGGAGCCAGCGAAGGAGAGAGTCACAGCGCCGGCCGCCATCGGTTCCTGAGCAGCGCCAGCACGAGCACGGTCGGACCGAGCAGCAACATGCTCAACAAGATCGCCTGATCGAGATCGGTCTCGAGTGCAAGGAACGTCGCCAAGGGCAGGGTCTGCGTGCGGCCGGGGAGGTTGCCGGCGAAGGTCACTGTCGCGCCGAACTCGCCGAGCGAGCGCGCCCAGGCAAGGGCCGCGCTCGCCGCTACCGACGGCGCCACGAGCGGCAGCGTGACGGTGCGCGTCACTGGACCCGGTGCAGCGCCGAGCGTGGCCGCAGCACTCAGCAGGCGTCGGTCGATCGATCGAAAGCCGCTCTCCATCGTGATCACCACGAATGGCAGTGCGACGAACGTGACGGCCACGATCACACCAACGGTGCTGAACGGCAACGTGAAACCGAACCAGCGGTCGAGCCACTTGCCGGCCATGCCCCGCCTACCGAGCACGGACAACAGCCCGATGCCACTCACCAGCGGCGGCAGCAACAGGGGCACCAGGACCACCGCCCGCAGCAACGAGCGCCCCGGGACCCGGTCGTTGGCCAGCAGCCAACCGAGCGGGACGCCCAATACCAGCGCGGCCACGGTCGATGCCGTGGCGCACATTGCCGACAGCTTCAACGCATCGCTCACCCCAGGGCGGGAGAACCGGTCGGCGGCGCCGCTCCACGGCGCGCGGATCACCAACCCCACCACGGGTAAGGCCAGGAACAGCGCGGCAATGGCGCCGAGCGCGCCGAAACCCCGCGGCGTTCGCACACGGGGATTCGACGAGGTGCTCATCTCATGGCGCCAGGAAGCCTTTGCCGGTCACGAGCGACAGGCCCGCCTCGGAAGTCAGATAGGCGAGGAACGCAGCCGCGACATCGGCATCATCGGCGGCCTTCAGCACGGCCACCGAGGCATCGGACGCAACGTTGATCGTGTCAGGAATCGCTACCTTGGCGACCTTGTCACCGCCAGCAGCGATGTCAGTGGCGAACACCAGACCGACGTCGATCTCACCGGTCGATGCCTTGGTCACCACACCAGGCGAACCACCGGTCTCCAGCGTGTCGGCACTGATCACGATGCCCGCCTTCGAGGCCAGTTGATCGGCCAACTTGCCGCACGGCAACTCGGCAGCGCACACCGCCACTCGAAGGTCTGCTTTGGCCAAGGCGGTCACGTCGACAACTCCCGCCGCGTTCCCGGCCGGAACGACCAGCGCCATCGGCACCTTGGCGAACACAGTCGGCTTGCCAGTTGTCAGCCCCTTGGTGCCGGCCTGGCCCATCGTGCCGGAGTCGGGTGTGATCAGCACGTCTGCTACGACTCCCCCTTCCAACTGGGTCAACAGCGTCGGCACGTGACCGAGGTTCAACTCGATGGTCACCCCAGGATTGGCCGCTTCGAACTTGGTCTTCGCAGCCTCCAGCACTCCCTTGAAGGGGCCCGGCGCCATGATCGTCAAGGTCCCGTCCAACGCTGCCGCGGTGACGGCCGTGGCCGTCGCGGCCTCGGTCGTCGCAGGCGCCGTGGTTGGGACAGGCGCATCAGCCGCCGGCGCTGTCGTCACCTCGGGGGCGGTGGTGCCCGACGACGACCCGTCATCACCACACGACACCAACGGCCACGCCAACATCGAACAGGCCACCGTTGCGAAAAGCTTTCTCATCGCAGACCTCCTCTTCACTCCACCAAGAGGGTCGATCCCCGAGCACCCGAGGTTCCTTCTGTCCCGTAGTAGTGCCGAAGGTCCCAGTGGCCCGCCTCGATCACACTCAGGCTGATTGACCGAGGCTTCTTTGGATGCGCCATCGGACCCAGTGATTGCTGTGTCCGGCAAGTCGGGCGAGTTCGCTGAACGACACCCCGTCGCGATGTCGGTGGGCGAGCCATGCGTCGATGTCGGATGTGCCGACTCGTTCTGCAGCGCGTGCATCGGCGGATGCAGCCCGGGATCGTTTGCCATTGCGGCTGTTCAGGCCCGCCCGTCGAATCTCGACGCCCGCGTCGCGCAACGCGGTTTGCAGCTGAGAGCGACCCAGTCCGGTCGCCTGTCGGAGGTCTTCGATGCTTCGCCCGGATCGGTAGGCGTCGCGGAGATAGGTGCCGAGGTCGTCGTGCGACGTGAGCGCGAGCCGTGCAGTCCGCGCCGTCTCGCGAGCAGCAACCTGGGTGGCTCGCCCGACGGCGAGCGCCGCGGCCCGTCGCGTGATGGTTTCGATGGACAGGTCGTCATTCGACGGCGACGCGGCGCGTGTCGTACGCGCCAGTTGGTGGCCAGCTTCCAGGCGTTGGCGGTGTTCGGCTGACGTTGCGTAGGCCGAGCGTTGCCGCACCGCGATCGCTGCCGAGACTTCGGGGGCGGCCAGTGGCGTGGTTCTGGTGAGTTGCATCACCTCGCGATAGCGAACGCCGCTGTAGCCGTGAACTCGGATGTGGCTGCCGAGGGCGCGGTACCACTGCCCGCAGAGGTGACAACACGCCGTTCCAGTATCGGGGTCTCGGGTCAAGGAGCCGATGGGGGCGTGGAGCCCGGTGCCGTCAGGCAGGTGCCAGAGGTGGTCGTGATGACCGGCGTGGGTGGGGTGGTCGTGATGATCCGATGACCGACTCACGATCGACCCTCTCTTCTCTTATTGCGACCAGCTCGCATAACGTGCCTTCGTCGACGCGTCGTGGGTGGATTGCCTTGGTTCAGAAAAACCGATCGTGGGCCCGGAACGAAGGAGCGGTATGACTGCTCTCGAGACACTGGTCCCGAACGTGACGACCTCATCCGATGTTGAGTTCCTGAGAGCCGTCGCGGCGATGGACGCACCGGTCGGGCATCGAGACAATCTCCGCTTGGCCTGGCTACTGCTGACCGGTCACTCTCCGGCGAACGCTGCGGTCGAGATGCTGTCAGCCATCACCAGACGGGCGACGGCAAGAGGTGGCGTCGTCCATGTGACGAAGACGATGGCATGGACCATCGTCGTCGCCGACGCGCTGCGCCACGACGCGCTGCGCAACGCCGCCCTGCGCAACATGGACGACCCCACGTTCGAACTGCTGGTGGCCGATCATCCACGCCTGCTCGACAGCGGTCTTCTTCGCCGGCACTACAGCGAGGAGGTGTTGGAGAGCGCGTCGGCGCGCACCGGTTGGGTCGAACCTGATCTGGCACCACTGCCGATCGCGTCAATCACCCTTGATCGTGCACTGCTCACACCAACCGGTGAGTGCGAAGTGGCCCGGTAGGAGCGTCATGCCGTGTCGTTCTTTGGCCCGCTTGGCCAGTGCACGGAACTCGCTCGCCCCGAGCTCGACAACGAGACCACAGCCCTGGCACACGATCGGCATCGTTTCCACGCCAGCCCACCGATAGCTGGCGGGGCCATGGGCGAGATGGCGATGGTGGACGATTCCGGCCGCCTCGAACTGGGCAAGCGTTCGATAGACCGTCGCCGCGTCGATCTCGGGCAACAAGCCATGGACCTCGTCGGCTGTCAACGGTGCTGACGCGTCATGGAGCACCTGGAGCATTGCTCTCTTGGCTTGTGTGAGACGGCCACCGTTCTCCCGCAACGCCTGCACCGCGTCAGCCAGCTCGTTACCGACTGCGTGCTCAGGCCGCGACCGTCTCGGCTCAGCCACGGATCTTCATCGGCGGTCGTCGAGGACACATCGTCACGATGGTAACCCGATGGTCGGTTTCTCCAATCCGCACGTCGTCCAGCGACGAACACTCTTGCGAACTGCTCGCGGTTGCGCGCAGGCTTAGCGAGATTCATTCGGCGACAGAGGGGCCGCAATGCACATACCCGATGGTTTCATCAACGCGGGCACATCGGCGGGCGCCGGCGTCGTCGCTGTCGCCGGTGTCGGTGTCTGCCTTCACCAGGCGACGAAGTCACTCGATGAGAAGCAGGTCCCCATGGCGGGGCTGGCGGCGGCGTTCATCTTCGCGGTGCAGATGCTCAACTTCCCTGTCGCCAACGGGACCAGCGGCCACCTCCTCGGAGGAGTACTCGCCGCGGTACTCGTCGGGCCATGGGCCGGAGCGTTGTGTGTGTCTGTTGTGCTCATGGTGCAGGGATTGCTGTTCGCCGACGGGGGTCTGTCGGCATTGGGGCTCAACATCGTGAACATGGCCTTGGTTGGAGCATGGGGTGGGTACTTCATCTTCATCGCGCTGCGACGGGTGCTGAGCCGGACCAAGGGGTCCGTCGTGATCGCGTCAGGAATCGCCGCAGGACTCGCACCGGTGCTGGCCTCGGTCTTGTTCACGGTCGAGTACGCCATCGGCGGCAACAACGCGGCATCGGTCGGCACCGTCGCTGCAGCGATGATCGGTGTGCACCTGCTCATCGGTATCGGTGAAGGGATCATCACCGCCCTCACCATCAGCGCCGTGCTGTCCGTTCGTCCCGACCTGGTGTACGGCGCCGGAGATCTCACACCCACCTTGTTGATCGGCGATGGCACTGCCGTCGCGGCGAGGAGCTGACCGATGGCCCGCAAGATGACGATCGGCGTGTTCCTCGGCGTCGGCCTCGCCGTTGCATTGGCGTTGGCGTTCTTCGTGAGCCCGTATGCCAGTTCCTCACCCGACGGACTCGAGAAGGTCGCAGCCGACAAAGCGATCGACACCGGGGTGAAGGATCACACGTTCGCCGATGGACCGTTGGCTGACTATGCCGTCGATGGGGTCGACAACGAAAAGCTCAGCACCGGTGTTGCCGGAATCATCGGAGTGACCATCACCTTCGCAATCGGCACGGGCCTGTTCTTCGCCATCAAGGCTGCCCGAAAGCGTGGACCCATCACATCGCCGGCCAACTCTGGGCCGATCGGGCTAGGATCCTGATCGGTGGGAGCCGGCCACGGCCCATCCGCCGGTCTCTACCTTCACCGACACAGTCCGCTGCATCGCTTGGCGCCCCAGTGCAAACTGGCGGCCACGTTTCTGTTCGTGCTTGCCGTCGTCGCCGCGCCACGAGAGGCGTTCTGGGCCTACGGACTGTTCGTGGCGCTCCTCATCACGGTCGCCCGGATCGGACGGATCCCAGCGCTCTACATCCTTCGCCGACTCGTCATCGAGACACCCTTCGTGGCTTTCGCGTTCTTCATGCCGATCGTGGGTCGCGGTGAACGAGTCGACGTTCTCGGCCTTTCGTTGTCGCAAGCCGGCCTGTGGGCGGCGTGGAACATCCTCATCAAAGGGACCCTCGGTGTCACGGCCACGATCCTCATGGCGTCGTCGACGTCGATCAGCGAGATCCTCCACGGACTCGAACGGCTCCGCCTCCCCAAGATGCTGGTCGGCATCTGCGCATTCATGATCCGATACATCGACGTCATCAGCGGTGAGATGCAGCGCATGCGCGTCGCCCGAGAATCACGAGGCCACAACCCGCGGTGGATCTGGCAGGTCAAAGCGGTGGCCGCTTCCGCCGGTGCGCTGTTCATCCGGTCCTATGAACGCGGGGAACGGGTGTATCTCGCCATGGCGTCGAGGGGCTACAACGGGGCCATGCCCGTTCTCGATGACCACCGTGCTACCCGCGCCCAATGGAGTGTCGCACTGCTGCTGCCGATCACCGCAGCGTCGATCTCCTCGCTGGCTTGGATCGTGCGATGACGACAGCGCTCGAGGTCAAGGACCTTGCGTTCGCCTATCCCGATGGGCATCAAGCCCTGTTCCAGATCGACTTCACCATCGAAGCCGGTGAACGGGTTGCGTTGCTCGGCCCGAACGGCGCCGGCAAGACGACGCTCGTGCTCCACCTCAACGGCATTCTCAGCCCCGGCCACGGAGAGATCCATGTCACCGGGCTCCCGGTGGTCAAGAAGAATCTCCAGGAGATCCGCCGGCGTGTCGGCATCGTGTTCCAAGACCCCGACGATCAACTGTTCATGCCAACGGTCCGCGACGACATCGCGTTCGGCCCGGCGAACCTCGGCCTGCGTGGCGATGAACTCGATGCCCGCGTTCGTGAGGCGCTCGACCTCGTGGGAATGCTCGAGTACATCGACCGTCCTCCACATCATCTGAGTTTCGGTCAACGTCGACGGGTCGCGGCGGCGACGGTGCTGGCGATGCAGCCGGACATCTTGGTGCTCGATGAACCGTCGTCGAACCTCGACCCCGCGGCGCGTCGAGAGTTCGCCGACATCATCAGAGCGCTGGGAATGACGACGTTCATGGTCACCCACGACCTGCCCTACGCGCTCGAGCTGTGCCCACGCGCCCTGGTCATGAACAACGGACGGATCGTCGCCGACGGCCCGACCCGAGACATCCTCACCAACACAAAACTCATGAGCGCCAACCGCCTCGAACTCCCCTTCGGATTCGATCCCACGCGT
>JBFWVD010000114.1:0-13242 GCA_050246915.1 Acidimicrobiia bacterium
ATCGGGTTGGTCATCGTCGCCTTGGCCGAACTGGTCGACTCCACCCGCATCGGGCCCACCACCTTGGCCATCGGACTGTTCGCCTTCGGGATGGGCGTGGCGGGTGTGGCCACCGAACCTGGACTGATTCCAGCGGCCCGCCGGGCGGCGCCATGGTGGATCGTGGCCACGGCGGTCAGCGGCGTACTCGCCCTCGCGCTGGCCATCGCGGGGCCCTACCGATTCCTCGGACACCAACCGCTGGTGTCAATTGGAATTGCAATCGTGGTGGCGGCGACGGTGCTCCACGTGATGGACAATCCCGTGAGCTACGCCGCCAGGATCGCCAACTTCTACCCCGTGCGGGCCGTCGGGGTCATGTCGCTCAGCCTGTGCTTGATGTCGGGGCTGGTGGTTCAGGTGTTGTGGAAGATCTTCTGCGAAGGGTCCGGCCTCAGCTCGGGCGCCGTCGCCGTGATCTTGACGCTCGGGTCGCCCTTTGCGTTCGCCATCGCCATCGAGACCGCGCACTGGTTCGAGCGCCCTTGTCTCGCCGGGCCCGACCGTGACGCATTCTTCGTGCAGATCAAGCTGCTCGACGCGGCGGCGCCGGCCGTGCAGCATGCTCAGAGCGAGTTGGCGCCACCGTCGACCGCTGCGCCGACATTGCCTGCGCCTTCGTTGCCTGCGCCGTCGGTTGGTGCACCGTTGGTGGTCGCTCCGTTGGCTGCCGCTCCGTTGCTGGCCGCACCCTCGGTTGGCGCACCGTCCGTGGCCGCACCGTTCGCTGGGGCTCGTGCACTCGCTGACGAACCCGCTGCTGCCCCGATCTCGCGACTGCGGCCGCTGGTCCCGCTCGCCGACCCCGACCCGGTCCCGCTCGTCGCGCGCGTCGATGTCTCGCAACCCTTTCAACCGCTGGTCGCTCCGGTCGGGCGAGCCGAGTTGCCTCCGCCCCCCGTCACGGTTCGCAGCAACCACGACGGAGCGGTCATCGACCTCCGAGATCCGCCGCAGCCCGTCGCCCCGGTGAAGGGACTGCCGGCCCCCACCATCGACCTGCGCGACGACGATGGCGCCGAGGGCCTTGCCGAAGGTGACTCGCGGGTGTTCGATCAACCCCGCTCTCGTGCGGCCATGGGTGCGAGTGCTGTCGTTGCCAGCGCGCGTCGATCGCTGATGGCGCCACCACTCCCGCCACCCGATCCTCGCTCGCTCGTCGCCTGAGCGGCTCCCGACGGGCGGCCACCGCCACCAGTGGTCAGCTCGGGAACGCCACGGCCACGAACCGGGCGAGCAGCACCTCGAGGTCGGCGGCGCATTGCTCGAACGCCTCACGGCTGTGACCGTAGGGATCGGCGATCTCGTCGGCATTGCGATCTGACGGCGCTCCGGTGAGGCCGAGCACGCCGGTGCTGGACAGCACCTGTCGGGCGGTGCGATCACCGTGTACGTAGCGCAGCCACTCGTCCAATGGGCGACGAGGACCGCGTCGACCGATGGCCTCGGCCCGGCGCACCAGATCGGGCAACGTGAAGGTGCGGGAGAACGCCTCGGGAACCAGTGACACCACGTGAGCCACGTGGGCGCGCTCCATGGCGATGAGCAACGCTGACTCGCGCACCATCTCCTCGGTGATGACCTGGGAGCGATGGCCGACCAGGTTCAGGCCCCGCTGTTCCATGAGGCTGATGGCTTCATATGGTGGGCGCAGATCGTTGGGCCACGTGCCCGCCGAGCGCACGACGGCTCGATTGCCGAGCTCGCGTTCGAGCAGCACTTTGGCCATGGCCGAGCGACAGATGTTTGCCGTGCACACCAGCGTCACCACCGGCACCGGTGTGGTCGGGGCTGCCGGGTTTGGTGTTGGTGCTGGGGTCACGGTTGGTGCCGGGGGCGGTGCTGCTGTCGGGGTCGGTGCCGTCGTCGGGGTCGGGGTCGGGGCCGGGATTGGTGCCGGTTGAGCCTGCGGTTCGGGCTGACGCCGGGGTTCTCCGTCGGGCGGCGGCCACGGAGGGGGAAGTGTTGTCACGACGCGACGATCGCCAGGGGTGTCAACCCAAATTGCGCAGTGGTGCTGACGGACGGATCACTGGCCGTCCATCGCCAGGTTTCGCATCGACCGTCGATAGCCGGCGCGCTCCGATGCCGGCCGCGACACCGCCGATTCGATGGCGTCCTCGAGCACCTCGGGACGAAACGGCCGGCGCAGCACCTCATCGGCACCACTGTCCCACGCGAAGATGGCGTTCACTGCACGGCTACCGCACAACACGATGGGAACGTCCACATGGGCCTGGTGGATCGACGTGCGCAGGCCGACGATGACGTTGTTGGCATCACCGGTCCCGCTGCGGGTCATGTCGAGCAGCACGCAGGTGACACCGCCTGCTGCGACCTGACCGAGCACTTCCATCTGCGACTCGGCCAGCATGATCTCGTGTCCGGCGGCGTCCATCAGGCGGGCAAGTAGCTCCACGGAGTCGGCGTCGTCACCGGCGATGAGGATGCGCCATGGCCGCGGCGGTTGCGACCCCTTGCCCATGACCTTGCGCCGACGACCCGTTCCCTCCGATGGCTTGGCGGGGGCGATCGACGTGATGGGCACTGCCGGTTCCGGCGTCGATGGTGTGGCGTTCTTCCGCCCTTTACGTCCCAGCACACCGAAACCCTAGAGGTGGGCGACATTGATGTCGCGGATTGTCGACGTGGACACGTGTCGTGAGGCGGGCACCGGCCCGGGCCACGCCCCGCCGGCCCATCCCGCCGGCGGCCCCATCCCGCCGGCCTTCCCATCCAGCCGGCCGAGGTTCGGTCACTTTGTATCGCCAGGCGGTACAGAACGACCGAACCTCGGACCGGATCGTTCGATCTCGGTCGCCCCGATTTTTCGTTACACCCCCTTGTCATGCTGTTCCCATGAGTTCCATGACCATCCCGGATAGCGACACGGCGTCGGCCGTTGTTGCGTTGGCGACGTCGGTTGACGCGCCGTTGCCGGGTGATCGCGAAGGTCTCGTGGCCCGGTTGGGTGAGGTGGAACGGCTGTTGGCGTGGGTGCACGCTCGCAAGCTCGCGGTGGTGCGTGAGTTGGCTCGGGTGTCGTCGGTGGCGGAGGGTGATGTCGCTGCGGTGTGTCGGGTCACGATGGGCGCGGCGGATCGGATGGTGCAACAGGCCCGTCAGCTCGATGGGGTGCCCGGTGTAGCCGAGGCGTTGACGGATGGGTCGATCACCGCAGCGCATGCCGAGGTGTTGGCCGCGTCGTTACGCGCGCAGGACCCGGCCGTGTCACGGGTGATGCGTTCTCGGGTCGATGAGTTGATCGACGCCGCGAAGGCGAAGTCGGTGGAGTCGTTCCGCCGTCATCTCGCTTCTGTCTCGCGTGAGATCCGTGAGGGGTTGGGGATCTCTCGTGTGGGTCGGCAACGTCATGACACGCGGTGTCGGACATGGGTCGACAAAGAGACCGGTATGTGGCATCTCGCTGGTGCGTTCGACCCGACGTTGGCGGTGGAGATGATCCCGCAACTCGACGCGGTCCTCGCCCAGTTGTATGCGTTGGCGGTCCCGGAGCATTGTCCGGTCGATCCGATCGCCAAACAAGACCATCTCCGCGCGTTGGCGCTCGCCGCGATCGTCACGGGTCGTATGCCCAACGGTGATCGGTTGCCGGTACGGGCTGGTGGTGTCGATATCTCGGTGGTGGTTGATGTCACCAAAGAGACCGTCGAGATCGACTGGGGGAGTGGCCTGGAGGTACCGGTCGAGTTCCTCATCGACTTGTTGTCGAGACCGGGGACGAAGATCCATGGGATCGCGGTGCGTGACGGTGTCGTCGTCTGGGCGCCCGGCCGCCTCGATTGCGGCAGGGAGAGCCGTTTGGCGAACCGGGCGCAACGCCGAGCGCTCCGGGCGATGTACAAGACGTGCGCGATCGGCGGATGCGAGGTGGAGTTCGATCACTGCGACGCGCACCACATCCACCCGTGGGAACACGGTGGGACCAGCGATCTGCGCAACTTCACCCCGCAATGCGGGCGGCATCACCCCAAGTGAGCTGAGACCCTCGTAGTGGTCCGGGTGTTGTGCGACTGTGATGCCCGTGAGGGCAGGAAGCAGTGCACGACCATGACCAGCAAGAAGCGCCGGCGTCACACGCCGGATCAGATCATCCGGAAGCTCGCGGAGGGGCACAAGCTCCTCGCTGCGGGCAAGGACCTTGATGAGGTGTGCCGTCATCTCGAGGTGGCCGAGTCGACGTGGCATCGATGGCTCGCCCAGTACGGCGGGATGAAAGCCAACGAGGCCAAGCGGTTGAAGGAACTCGAAGCAGAGAACGCCCGGCTGAAGAAGCTGGTGGCCAACCAGGCGTTGGACATCGACATGCTCCGAGAGGTCGCGGAGGGAAACTTCTGACCCCGAACCGTAAACGCAGCGCCGTGGCGATGCTGCGTGAACGGTTCGGGGTTTCCCAACGCAGGGCGTGCAAGGTCATCGGCCAGCACCGCTCCACTCAACGGCTGCAACCCCCGCAGCGATCAGATGACGAGGCCGAGTTGCGGGTGTTCCTGCGCCGGTTCGCCACCGACCGACCCCGATGGGGTTGGCGACGCGCCGCGAAGAAGGCTCGACGCGACGGCTGGAACGTGAACGACAAACGGGTCCGCCGGTTGTGGCGCGACGAAGGGTTGAAGGTGCCGTACAAGCCTCGCAAGAAGCGTCTCACCGGGATCGGCACTCATGTCGGGACGATGTGCCCGATCCGACCGAACGCGTTGTGGGCGTTGGACTTCCAGTTCGACACCCTCGCCGATGGCCGCACATTCAAGATGTTGAACGTCATCGACGAGTACACCCGTGAATGCCCCGCCATCGTCGTTGATCGTTCGATCGACGCTGACAAGGTCGTAGCGACACTCGATCGGCTCATGGCCGAACGCGGTGCACCAGGGTTCGTCCGCTTCGACAACGGTCCCGAGTTCGTTGCTCACGCTGTTGTGGACTGGTGCCGGTTCAACGGGGTCAACACCGTGTTCATCGACCCGGGCTCACCATGGCAGAACGCCTGGATCGAATCGTTCAACGGCCGGTTCCGTGACGAGCTCCTCAACGGCTGGCAGTTCGACTCGCTCCGCGAAGCCCGAGTGATCATCGAGGACTGGCGGATCGACTACAACGTGAACCGGCCCCACACCGCACACGGTGAACTCACCCCCAGCGAGTTCGCCGCCAACTGGACCACCAACAACCAACCCCAAGTCGCATAACACCTGGACCACACACCGGGTCCCTCTCACAAGATCCACGCCGAAGGCTGGGAACTGGCCATGGACGACGACCGCACCTTGCACGTCACCTTGCCCGACGGGACCGAACTGCCACGCGCCGGACCCAACCGCCACCGGGACTGACCACCCCGGTCGGTCGCCCCGGCCAGTGAGTGGCGCGTCAATGATCCTTGACAACTGAAGAGAACCGCCCGCCGCTGCGAGGCTCGGCGCTGGCGCTGGCGCTGGCGCTGGCGCTGGCGCTGGCACTGGCACTGGCGACGCGTCGAGACAGCGGTCGCTCGGTGCCGCGCCGGCGAGCCGCAGACCGACGAGCCGCAGACCGACGAGCCGCAGACCGGGTTCTGCGTCAGAGCCCCGCGTCGATCAACTCGATGTCGTAGGGGCGCAGCGAGCGATCAGCCGTGACCAAGACCAGTGACTCGAGTTGCGCTTGCGCGACGAGCATCCTGTCGAACGGGTCTCGATGATGAGCCGGTAGGTCGGGTGCGCGCTCAGCGTGCGCCGCTGATATCGGCAACTCACTGAATCCCGCCGAGACGAGCTGTGAGACCAACCCATCGGGAAAGTCGATATTGCCGAGCGCTCGCTTGACGCCGAGCTCCCACGGCGTCACCGCCGAGAAGAACACCTCATCTGCCGAGCGGAGATGTTCAGAACAAGCGCTACCGAGCCGTGCGTCGGCCGCGAGCCACCACAGCGCTACGTGACTGTCGACGAGCAGCCTCACGGCTCCATCCTGTCCGCCGACTCCTCGAACGCAGCCGTGACATCGTCGTCAGGCGCGACCGGATCACTCTGATACGTGACCTGACCGGTCCATGCCCCCGAAACACGTGCTGGTCGCGCCGGGGGCCAGGGGATGATCTTCGCTACCGGGTGCCCGTTGCGAGCGACGATGACATCGCCGCCGTCCTCGACCTCGCGAATGAGCTCGGACAGCCGGCTCTTTGCTTCATGGGTGTTCACGATGCGGACTGGCATATAGCTAAGTTTAGCTAAGTCTCTCAGAACCCGGTCCAGGGCTCGAGGTTTGGCCGATCTGTACCGCGTGGCGGGACGAAGTGACCAAACGTCGCGGCGGCTCGCGCGCGGTGCGACCGGCGCTAGGTCGTGATCGCGATCGTGCCGGTACCCGCTCCGTCGCCCACCGTCGTCCCGACCATCAGGTGATAGGTCACCCCGGCCACGACGGAGATGGTGATGGAGTTGGTGGTCTGGGTCAGCGCGGTGAGCGTGCCCAGCGACGAACCGGTGTAGGCCGCCAGGTACCGGGGCCCGCTCGTCCCACCGGTGACGGTGACCTGGATGGTCTGGTTGATCGTCGGCGTGTAGTCGAACCAGTTCGAGACGTAGCTGCCGGGGTTGAGCCATGGCTCGTTGGGTTGGATGGTGGCGTTGGCCAAGTTGTACGACGTCGATGACGACACGCCCGGACCCTGCGCGGAGATGGTGGTCGCCGCGAAGTCGTCGGCCCCGCTCGATCCAGCCCGGATGGTCACGGTCCCCGTCCCGGACGCACTACCGAGCTGGGTTCCGATCTGGAAGTGGTACGTCACGCCGGCCACTCCGGCGATGGAGATCCCATTGCTGGTCTGCGTCAGGGTGGTGAGCGAGTTCAGCGTTGACCCGGTGTAGGCGGCGATGTAGCGGGTGCCGTTGGTGCCGCCGGTGGCGATGACTTGGATGGTTTGGTTGACGGTCGGTGTGTAGGTGAACCAGTTCGAGACGTAGCTGCCGGCGTTGAGCCAGGGTTCGCCGGGTTGGATGGTGGCGTTGTTGAGGTCGTAGGTCGCGGTGGTCGAGGTGCCGGATGGAATGGCAACGATGGTTGACGCGGTGAAGTCGTCGGCACCGAGTGATCCGGCGCGCAGGGTGAGGGTGCCGGTGCCGTTGGGTGAGGCGAGTTCGGTGCCGACTTGTATGTGGTAGGTGGTTCCGGCGATGGCGTTGAACGCGGTGCCGTTGGATGTCTGCAGGATCGGTGTCAACGCGCCGAGTGTGTTGCCGGTGTAGGCGGCGATGTAGCGGGTGCCGTTGGTGCCGCCGGTGGCGAGGACTTGCACGGTCTGGTTGACGGTGGGTGTGTAGGTGAACCAGTTGGAGACGTAGCTGCCGGCGTTGAGCCAGGGTTCGCCGGGTTGGATGGTGGCGTTGTTGAGGTCGTAGGTCGCGGTGGTCGAGGTGCCGGATGGAATGGCAACAATTGTTGACGCGCCGAAGTCGTCGGCTCCGGTGGATCCGGCGCGCAGGGTGAGGGTGCCGGTGCCGTTGGGTGAGGCGAGTTGGGTGCCGATTTGTATGTGGTAGGTGGTGCCGGCGGTGGCGTTGAATGCGGTGCCGTTGGTTGTTTGCAGGATCGATGTGAGGGTGTTCAGGGTCGACCCGGTGTAGGCGGCGATGTAGCGGGTGCCGTTGGTGCCACCGGTGGCGATGACTTGGATGGTTTGGTTGACGGTCGGTGTGTAGGTGAACCAGTACGAGACGTAGCTGCCGGCGTTGAGCCAGGGTTCGCCGGGTTGGATGGTGGCGTTGTTGAGGTCGTAGGTCGCGGTGGTCGAGGTGCCGGATGGAATGGCAACGATGGTTGACGCGGTGAAGTCGTCGGCACCGAGTGATCCGGCGCGCAGGGTGAGGGTGCCGGTGCCGTTGGGTGAGGCGAGTTCGGTGCCGACTTGTATGTGGTAGGTGGTTCCGGCGATGGCGTTGAACGCGGTGCCGTTGGATGTCTGCAGGATCGGTGTCAACGCGCCGAGTGTGTTGCCGGTGTAGGCGGCGATGTAGCGGGTGCCGTTGGTGCCGCCGGTGGCGAGGACTTGCACGGTCTGGTTGACGGTGGGTGTGTAGGTGAACCAGTTCGAGACGTACGAGCCGGCATTGAGCCATGGTTCGTTCGGTTGGATCGTTGCGTTCACGAGGTTGTACGACGTGGTCGACGATGCTCCGGACGCGATCGCTGCAATTGCTGTTGCACCGAAGTCGTCGGCGCCGCTCGACCCGGCGCGCAGCGTGAGCGTGCCGGTGCCGGTGGCCTCGGCGAGCGTGGTGCCGACCTGTAGGTGGTAGGTCACGCCGGCCACGGCAGTGAAGCCGACGCCGCTACTCGTTTGTATCAGCGGAGTCTGCGTGGCGATGGTGCCCCCGGTGTACACGGCGATGTACCGAGGACCGGTGGTCCCGCCAGTCAGGACGAGCTGGATGGTCTGGTTGACCGTCGGCGTGTAGTCGAACCAGTTCGTGACATACGACCCGGGGTTGAGCCACGGCTCGCCGGGCTGGATCGTTGCGTTGGCGAGGTTGTACGACACCGTGGTCGATCCACCGGAGGCCTGGGCAACAATTGTTGACACGCCGAAGTCATCAGCGGCGGCAGAGCCTGCCCGCAATGTCACCGTGGTCGGTCCCCCGAGCACCGACTGGGTGCCGATCCGGAAGTAGTACGTCGTGTTGGCCACACCGTTGAACGTCGCTCCGTTGTACCCGTAGGTCACGTTCACCAACGAGGCCAACGACGATCCGGTGTACACGCTGATGCGCGCTTCGCCGCCGCTGGCCAGCGCGGCCATGTTCAGTTGCAGGGTCTGGTTCACCTCCGGCGTGTAGCGCAGCCACATCGACGCGCCGGTCGTCCACGGCCAGGGCTCACCGGCTTCGGACGTGGTGCCCGCCAGGTCGATGCTGGCGAGCGCTCGTGTGCCGACCGGGAGCGGGGGGAGATCGGCGGCATCAGCGAAGTTGTCGCCACGGCCGACGAGGTTCATCGGTGCACCGGTGATCGACATCAACAGCGACACCGGATCGCACAACGAGTCGGTCTGTACGTCGCCCGGTCCCCGGTCGCTGTACGACATCGACACGCAACCGCGCTGCGCGGACGCGGCGACACCGGCCGGACGGGCAACGACGATCGCGGTCGACCCGTCACCGGCGACCCCGATGGCATTGCCGGTGGGTGCGGTGGCCACCCACGTCTGTGACGGTTCCTCGAGTTGCAGCAGCGCGGGATCAGACACGAGCGCTCCCGACGACGACCGGAACCCCGCGATCGCCATCAATCCCGAGTGCACCCGAGACTTCGTGGTCGCCATCGACGCCCGGGAACGCGCCCCCATGAACGTCGGCACGGCGATGGCCAACAAGATGGCGATCACCAGGACCACGACCATCAATTCGATGAGGGTGAAGCCCTCCTCGTCATGATCTGCCCGGTCCACCGCGCACGATCGGCAACGAGGTCGTCAGTTTGAGGTCAGCTCGCTAGACAAAAGTCCCGGCCCCGACGTTCGGTCACTTCATGCCGCTGGGCGACACAAAGCGACCGAACGTCGCGGAGCCGGTCAGGAAACGCTCACTCGATGATGGTGGTGGCCGCGTCGCTCAGCAGCTTGGCCTCGCCGCGCTGGATGGCGTCGAGCACGTGCATGGCGATGTCGCCCACCTTGATCGAGTCCTCGTCGGCCCCGTTCGCCTTCACACCGTCGTCGAGCATGATGTAGCAGAAGGGGCAGGCGGTGGCGATGCGAGTGGCGCCGGTGGCGATGGCCTCACGGGCCCGCTCGTCGTTCACCTTCGTGCCGATGGACTCCTCCATCCACATGCGAGCGCCGCCGGCGCCGCAGCACATGCCCTTGGTGCCGTTGCGGCCCATCTCCACGATCTGCACGCCCTTGAGCGAACCGACCACCTTGCGGGGCGCGAGGTACACGTCGTTGTGGCGACCGAGGTAGCACGAGTCGTGATAGGTGACCCGCTCCTCGAACGACGCCGTCGACACGTCGAGCTTGCCCGACTCGATGAGCTCATCGAGGAACTGGCTGTGGTGCACCACCTCGTAGTTGCCACCGAGCTGCGGGTACTCGTTCTTGAGCGTGTTGAAGCAATGGGGGCACTGGGTGATGATCTTCTTCACGCCCATGCCGTCGAGCATCTCGATGTTGGGCATGGCCAACATCTGGAACAGGTACTCGTTGCCCGAGCGGCGAGCCGAGTCACCGGTGCACATCTCCGACGGACCCAAGATGGCCACGTCGATGCCCGAGCGCTGCAGCAGCTGCGCCATGGCCTGGGTGACCTTCTTGTTCTTGTCGTCGAACGAACCGGCGCAACCGACCCAGTAGAGGTACTCGTGGTTGAACGCATCGCCCGGGTCGACGATGTTGATGCCGTCGAGGCCCTTGGCCCAATCGGCGCGCTCGCCCTGGTTCATGCCCCATGGGTTGCCCTGGTTCTCCATGGCCCGATAGGCGTTGCCCAACTCGCTCGGGAAGTTCGACTCCATCAACGACAGATAGCGCCGCATGTCGAGGATCTTGTCGAGGATCTCGATGTTCACGGGGCAGTTCTCGTCGCACGCCTTGCAGGTGGTGCAGCTCCACACCTCTTCGGCGGTGATGCGCTCGAACAGCGAGTTGGCCGTGATGTTGATGGCCTTGTCGGTGCCGATGGGAGGCGACACGACGGGCGAACCCGATGCGGCCATGACCTCACCGGTCTTGAGGACGATCTCGCGCGGGTCGAGCGGCTTACCGGTGGCGTGCGCCGGGCACACCGCGGTGCAACGGCCGCACATGGTGCAGGCATCGGTGTCGAGCAACTGCTTCCACGTGAACTCTTCGACCACCGAGGCACCGAAGGTCTCGAGCGAGGTCTCGGCCAAGTTGGGCATGGCCCGCATGGCGCCCTTGGGACGCTCCTTGTCCTTCAGGTACATGTTCAACGGGCTGGTGAACATGTGGCGAAGCATCGTGGTCGGCAAGATCACCAAGAAGGCGATGAACGCGATGACGTGGGTGATCCACATGGCCTGATGCCAGGTCTCGATGGTGCTCACGCTGAGCCCGTCGAACGCCTGGGCGAGCGGGTAGCCGATGAAGCTCCACTTCTCGAAGCTCGGCGTGCCCACCAGGGCGATGCGGAACCCTTCGGCGGCGAAACCCGACAGGCCGATGAGGCCGAAGGTGACCAGGATGACGGCGTGCTCGGGCTTGGTCTTGATGCGGATGCGGTACGGCCGCTGGATGTAACGACGACCGGCCGCCCAAGCGATGCCGCCGAGGAACACGATGCCGGCCAGATCGCCGATGAATGAATAGCCCTGATAGGTCTTGCCGTGGAGGAACTTCAGGTCCTCCGGCAGCTGATGGTCGATCTCGAGGGTGGTCGTCACCCCGAGCAACACCAAGAAACCGAAGTAGATCATCGAGTGCATGATCCCGGCCTGGGGATCGCGCAGCAGGGTGCGCATGTACACACCGGCGCGGAAGTCCTTGAGGCGCCGTGGCAGGTTCTTCACCGTGGTGCGACGGTCGTCGGGCACGCCGCGCTGCCAGTTGCGCACCCGATACGAGAAGAGCACTGCCCCGTAGACGATCAACACGGGGATCACCGTGTAGAACGCCGCTTGGAGGGCACCGGGGATGTTCCCGAAGACCTTCCGGCTGACGGGGGAATCGTCGTGCCATTCGTTCACCGCCCCGGCGATGCCGGAGATTGCGGTGACGACGGCGAAGGCGGCGCCGAGTCCGATGACCGCGTGATGCGGTGTGAGCTTGCGGCTCTTCGGCTCGGTGCTGGGCGAGGCGGCGTGCGTGGTCATGGCAGTCGCGACGGTAGCCGCGACAGCCTGCTCAGCCGTAGGTCCGGCGGTCGCTCTCCCGCACCAGGCGAGCCAGGGTCACCATGACCTTGCGGCTGACCGCGGGGGACTGGTCGATCAGGCCGAGGAACTCGCGTTGGGTGAGCACCAACACCACGCCGTCGGTCTCCATCTTGGCGGTGGCGCTGCGGGGCCCGCGGTCGATGAGGGACATCTCACCGACGATGGCCCCGGGCCCGACCGAGGTGATCTTGCGCCCGTTGCGGGTGATGGTCGCTCGACCCTCGACGATGACGAAGGCCTCCGTGCCGACCTGTCCCTGGTCGACCAGCACCGTGCCGGCCTTCACCGCGATCTCGGTGGCCGACTTGGCGATGGCGGCGAGATCGCGCTTGGCCAAGTTGGCGAAGAGGGGAACCGCGGCGAGGTGCTCGAGATAGGCGTCCTTCTTCCCCATGACCCGACCCTACTCCCGTAAAAATCGGCCTCAATCCACATCCGATTGCCGCGCTCGGACGAACAGTTCGCGTCAGGCTGTGGAAAGCCATGTGAACTCAGGCTGGACGGACGTCCGCTTGAGTGTGGGATCTGTCAAGATCCCTTGTGGCCGTTGCGGGCGACCGATACATATCGGTTTCCGCACACACCAACACCAGGGCACCGACACGTCCTGGTACACCACCGGCCGGGAGCGTCTGTGACCGACACCAATCTGGGCTACGCCGTTGAGGGCAACAAGGCCGATGCGGTCTTGAGCGCGGCCCCAGGAGCCCCACTGACGGTCCCCCGCACCGCGGCCCCGTGGTTGTCGAAGTTGCTGCTCATCGCGGCCGACTTCGTCACGGTGCTCACCGCACTCTTGCTGGCTGTGCAGATCTCGTCCCTCGGCAGCAACCCCGACGTCATCGATCAGCGCAACGACCACTTCTTGCTGGCGCTGTGCATGACCCCGATGTGGCTCATCTTGTTCGCCAATCAGAAGCTGTACGGCCATCGCTTCGTGACCCGAGCCACCGAAGAGTTCCGCCGCGTGGTGCGCTCGTGCTTCACCGGCACTGTCCTCATGACGTTCGCCACGGTCGTGTTCAACCAGCCCAACACCCGCCTGTGGATCGCTGCGGTCGGGGTGTGCACCAGCATCCTGGTCACCATGGAGCGGTTCGTGGCCCGACGGGTGTTCAACCGGATCCGTCAGGCCGGCGGCATGCTCCGCCCGGTCATCGTGGTGGGCGGCAACGCTGAAGGCCTCGAGATCTCCCACATGCTCGAGTCCGATCGCTCGCTGGGCTACGAGGTCCGTGGCTTCGTGGACGACCAGGTGTACGACGACTGGAACCTCGAGCAGCTCGGAACCATGAAGGAGACGATCGAGGCGGT
>JBFWVD010000115.1:0-13205 GCA_050246915.1 Acidimicrobiia bacterium
CGACGAGGTCCGCATGCGCGACGACGCCGTTCTCGAGCTCCTCTACGGATCCGGCCTGCGCGTGAGCGAGCTGTGCGGCCTCGATCTCGATGATCTCGATCTGCGCTCGGGCATGGTCACCGTCATGGGCAAGGGGTCCAAGGAGCGCAGGGTCCCCCTCAGTGAACCCACCCGTCACTGCCTCAACGACTGGCTGACGCGCGGCCGGCCCACGATGTCGGCCATCGCTGCGGAACAGTCCGCGGTAGGCCGAACGACCCATTCCGCGCGTGCGGTGTTCATCAACCGCAGCGGCGGCCGACTCGGTGCACGTGACGTTCGTCGCATTCTCGATCGTCGTTCCCCCTCGCCGACGCACCCCCATGCGTTAAGACATTCTTTTGCCACTCATCTCCTCGACAACGGGGCCGATCTGCGGGTCGTGCAAGAGCTGCTGGGACATGCAGACCTCGCCACCACACAGATCTATACCCACGTCAGCAAGGAGCGCTTGCGCTCCGTGTACGACAGGGCACACCCCCGTGCATAGGAGAGGCTCGCCATGGACCAGGCGGAAGCAGTCGACGTCGCCCACTTGTGGGCGGAGTTCAAGACGGCACCCACGCGCCCGGTGCGCGACCGTCTGATCCTGCACTACTCGCCGCTTGTCAAGTACGTGGCCAGCCGTGTGGCCGTCGGCCTTCCCCAGAGTGTCGATCAAGCCGACCTCGTCAGCTACGGGATCTTCGGGCTCATCGACGCCATCGAGAAGTTCGAGCTCGAGCGCGGTTTCAAGTTCGAGACCTATGCCATCGCTCGCATCAAGGGCGCGATCTTGGACGAGCTGCGCGCCATCGACTGGGTGCCGCGGTCGGTTCGATCGAAGGCACGCTCCATCGAGAAGGCCTTCCAGCGGCTCGAGGCGGAGCTGCATCGAACCCCCACCGACGCCGAGCTGGCATCGGAAGTGGGCGTCACCGAGGAGCAGCTCCAGGTGATGTTGTCGCAGATCAACTTCGCCGGTGTGGCCGCGCTCGACGAAGCGGTCGGGACGGGGGAGCGGGGCGATTCCACGACGCTCGGCGAGTCGTTGCCCGACAAGGGCGAGACGCCCGTCGCGTTGTTCGAAGCCGATGAGACCAAAGCGATCTTGGCCCGCGCCGTGTCAGCGCTCCCGGAACGGGAGAAGATGGTGCTCGGCCTCTACTACTACGAAGGTCTCACCTTGGCCCAGATCGGCCAGGTGCTCGGGGTGACCGAGTCCCGGGTGTGTCAGATCCACACCAAGGCGGTCATCCACCTCCGGGCTCGCATGGCCGCCGCTGAACGCGAAACGGTGTAACCGCACCTGCCCTGGGGACCGATCGCCGCGATGAGCGGCCACTCACGATCGATCCCGGAGGTTGCGATGCGCACGCCCCGCCTGTTCTCCACCGTCCTTCTCCTCGTCGTTACCGCTCTTGCGATCGCTGGAGTTCGCCCGGTGACCGCTGCCGCGCAAGCCGCTCCCCGATATCGACCGCCGGTGGCCGGCATCGTTGTCGACCGCTTCCGGCCTCCGCTGCGGCCCTATGGACCGGGCAACCTCGGCATCGACTACCGCACGCAACCCGATGCCGTCGTGGTCGCCTCGGCAGCCGGCGTCGTGACCTTCGCCGGTCGTGTCGGTGTCGATCTGTTCGTTGTCATCGCCCATGGCGATGGACTGCGCACCACCTACGGGTTCTTGAGGTCGGCGTCGGTCGTGGCGGGCACGCCGGTGCTTGCCGGTCAAGCGATCGGCACGTCCGGCTCGCTGATGCACTTCGGTGTTCGTCGGGGCCCCACGTACCTCGATCCGGAGCGCCTGTTGCGGGGAGGTCAGCTCCGCCCTCGTCTGGTGCCCAACAGATGACGTTCGCATTTCCCGTTGATGGCCATCGTTGGAACAGTTGTCCCGTGCCGACATCGCTGACCAGGTCGCAGTTATGGTCACAGCACCCCCCGAAGCCGTCTCTCGAGCCGGATCCAGCATCTCGTCAACCTGGGTTCTGGAGATCACGATGTGACAGCTGCAACCTTGCGAATGTGATGACGTCATCAACATCAACTCACCCATGTCACTGGTCGATGGACTGCACGTGACACAAGTGCTCGTCGTTCCCAAGATCGGTGCCATGGTGCGCCGCGCCGCACGTTCGTTGCTCGAGAACAAGCTCGTTCCGCTGGCCATCTTCCTCGGGTTCCTCGAACTCGGTGGGCGGACGGGCGCACTCATCGCCGCACTGTCGTGGACCATCGCCGTCATCGCCATCCGCATGGTCAAGGGTCATCGCATCCCGGGGCTGCTCATCATGAGCGCCGTCGGCCTCATCGCCCGGACCCTTGCTGCACTCGCCACCGGGAGCATGGTCGTCTACTTCCTGCAGCCCACCGCCACCACAGCGCTCGTCGGTGCCGCGTTCTTGCTCTCACTCCGCACGGCCAGCCCGCTCGCCGAGCGCCTCGCTCACGACTTCTGCCCGTTCGATCCCGAGACGTCGGCGCACCCCGAGATGCAGCGATTCTTCACGCGGCTCAGCCTGCTGTGGGCGGCGAGCAGTGCCATCAACACCGCCATCACCTGCTGGCTCCTGTTGACCCAGTCGGTCACGACGTTCGTGGTCGTGAAGTCGTTCCTCGGCCCGGCGTGCACCGGCGTCACCATCGCGGCCGCGATCGTGTGGTTCCGTCGTTCGCTGCGGCACAAGGGCGTGCAACTCCAGTTCGCCTGACCTCTACACTTGCGCCAGCGGATCATCGAAGGGTGATGACCGGAGCGCAGATAGAGGTTGCCAATGGCGTTGGCGCACCTGGTGTGGCCGGACGACAGGGGAGCGACTCCCCAATGGCGCGCTGCCGATCATGCCGCGCTTCGTGCCGCCCTCGGGGTGCTGTTCCAACTCCTGCTCATCGTTTGCGCGGCGCTCCTGTACTTCGGTGTGAGGGGCTTGACCCAGGGGAGCGAATCGGCGGCCGTTGCCCATGCCCGCGATCTGTTGCACCTCGAGCGAGCGCTGGGCATCGATGTGGAGGCGAGTCTGCAGCGGGACGTGCTCGAACATCGTTGGATGATCAACATCGTCAACTGGGTCTACATGTGGGGCCACTGGCCGGTGATCGCGGTGACGTTGTTCATGCTCTACGCCCGTCGCCGCCGCACCTACGTCGTGTTGCGCAATGCCATGTTCATCTCTGGCGCCATCGGGCTCGTGATCTTCGCCACCTATCCGGTGGCGCCACCGCGGTTGCTTCCCCCTGGCAGTGGGTTCATCGACACCGTGACGCAGTGGTCCACGTCGTACCGGGTCTTGCAGCCACCGAGTCTGGTGAACAAGTACGCGGCCATGCCGAGCCTGCATGCCGGATGGAACCTGCTGGTCGGCATCGCGTTGTGGCATGCGTTCACCAGCAAGCGGGTTCGGGCCTTCGCTGTGGCGAGCCCGCTGCTCATGGCCTTTGCAGTGGTGGCGACGGCCAACCACTACGTGATCGATGCCATCGCCGGGGCCGCGTTGTCGCTCGTCGGTCTGGTCGCCTCGATCGTCCTGTTGCAGTGGGCCGATCGGCGCGGCATCGACCTCACCGCGCTGGAGTTGCCGGCATGGGGACGGCGATCACGATCCGGTGATGGCCGCGGCGATCTCGAGGCTGTCGACGATCACCACGTCGACGCCGATCGCGTGCAGAGCGAGGGCCTGTTCCACTGATGTGACGTTCCACGAGTACACGGTGCCGGCGCGGCGGCGCAGAGCGGACACCGTTGCTTCGTCGGCCATGTCGGCGTTGATGCCCACCGCATCGACCACGCGATCTCGATGCCGTCGATGGAACCACCGCAACTGACGTGGCGACCCGATGGAGTGCATGGTCTGGACATGCTCGAGCGAGTGGAAGGGCCGCAGCAGCCACCAGCAACGGGCGCTCACCACATATCGATCCTGCGCCTTGGCGGTTGCGGCCACCCGGTGCGCCAGCCGTGGGCGCCATCCCTTGAGGTCGATGTGCAACACCCCGGACGGCCCGATCGCCGTCACCACCTCGTGCAGTTCCGGAAGAGCCGGCCGCCAGCGCCACGGTTCACCGCGATCGAACATGAGGGGCAGGGGCCCGAGCGCCTTGGCGTGGCGGACCTCGAGGCGTGACCAGAAGAGATGGACGTCGACCTCGATCATGTCGACCCCAGCCGCCATGGCCTGGGGGATCATCGTCGGCTCGTTGCCATGGCGATGGGCCGAGACACGCAGGCGTGGCGGGATCGTCACGTGTGAGTCGACCGCTGGCGGGGGGATCTCGGCCACGGATCGCACGCTATCGAGACGGCGGTCCGATCCAGATCGGTGAACCGGATCGCTGTTCGGCGGTCGGATCAGCTAGCTTTTCCGACGGCCCGGTTCCGGGTCGTTCGAACACCAGACCTATTCACTCCAGCGCCGGTCTCCCCGCGGTCGCCCTGTTCAGGGCGTGGGCCGGAATACGCGAACCGTCGGGAGGAGCACCCCATGTCAGAACCCGTTGTCACCATGCGCCAGCTGCTCGATGCCGGCGTCCACTTCGGTCACCAGACCCGCCGCTGGAACCCCAAGATGAAGCGATTCATCTACGGCGAGCGTTCCGGCATCTACATCATCGATCTCCACCAGACCCTGGCTCGGATCGAGGCTGCGTACACGTTCGTTCGTGATCTCGCGGCCGACGGCGGCTCGCTGCTGTTCATCGGCACCAAGAAGCAGGCCCAAGATCCCATCCAGAGCTACGCCGACAAGTGCGGCATGCCCTACATCAACGAGCGTTGGCTGGGCGGCATGCTCACCAACTTCGAGACCATCTCCAAGCGCGTCGGCAAGATGACCGAGTACGAGCGCATGAAGGTCTCGGGCGAGTTCGAGGCCATGCCGAAGAAGGAAGCCCTCATCCTCAGCCGTGAGTTGGTGAAGCTGCAGACCAACCTCGGCGGCATCCGCCAGATGAACAAACTCCCCGACGCCGTCTTCGTGCTCGACACGAAGAAGGAGCACATCGGTGTGGTCGAGGCCCGCAAGCTGAAGATCCCGGTGGTCGCCGTGGTCGACACCAACTGCGATCCCGACGTCATCGACTTCCCGATCCCCGGAAACGACGACGCCATCCGCGCCGGCGCCTTGATGTGCCGCATCATGGCCGACGCCGTGGCCGAGGGTCGCTACATCCACTCGCGCCGCAACCCCGGCGCTGGCGCTGCTGCCGCTGGTGGTGCTGTCGCCGCCAGCCCGATCATCGTGCGCTCCGCCGAGGATCAGGCCCGCATCGATGCCCAGCAGGCCGAGGCACGCCGTCAGGCGTCCGCCGCCGCTGCTGAGCGCGAGGCTCGCATCGCTGCGGCGCAGGCTGCCAAGGCCGACGCACCGGCCGAGGCTGCTGAAGCCCCTACCGCTGACACCACTACCGAAACCACGGAGGCCTGACGCAGATGGCTGCGAGCCCCAAGGACATCAAGGCGCTTCGCGACGCGACCGGCGCCGGCATGATGGATTGCAAGAAGGCCCTCGAGGAGTCCGGCAACGACATCGACGCCGCCATGGCGTTGCTGCGTGAGAAGGGTCTCACCAAGGCCAAGGAGCGCGTCGTGGGCACCCAGGGCACCGTTGCCCTGGCCATCGACGGCAACCGCGGTGCGCTCGTCGAGCTCAAGAGCGAGACCGACTTCGTTGCCGGCTCCGATCAGTTCAAGGCGTTCGTCCAGGAGCTGGCCGATCTCGTCCTGGCCAAGGGCGAAGGCGCAGTGGCCGAGCGATCCAAGGAACTCGAGGACCTCAAGGTGCTCCTCAAGGAAGGCATCGACATCGGGACCGTGGCCCGCATCGAGGCCGCCGCGGGCAATGTGCTCGGCACCTACCTGCACATCCAAGGTGGACGCGGCGTCAACGGCGTACTGGTCGAGCTCTCCGGCTCCACCGAAGACCAGGCCCGCGAGATCGCGCTCCACATCAGCTTCGCCAAGCCGAAGTACGTCCGCCGTGACGAGGTCCCGGCCGACGTGATCGAGCGGGAGCGCACCGAGGCAGAGGCCATCGCCCGTGGCGAAGGCAAGCCCGAGGCCGCGCTGCCCAAGATCATCGAGGGACGCGTCAACGGCTACTTCAAGGACGTCTGCCTCACCGAGCAGGGTTACATCCGAGACGACAAGCAGTCGGTGAAGGCATACCTCGGCGGCGGCGACGTCGTGCGGTTCGCCCAGGCGTTCATCACCGGCTGAGAACGAAGACTGAGCAATACGCAAGAGAAGTTGACAGGCGCCCGGGCTGACAAGGCCCGGGCGCCGTTCGATCTGGCAACAGGCGATCTGGCAACAGGCGACACCGCACCAGGCGATACAAGATCAGTCCCCCCATCGATCGGAGACCACATGTCCGAGAGCCCGAGGTTCGCCCACCGCCTGAATCGGGTGGTCCTCAAGCTCTCGGGCGAGGCGCTCGCCGGAGATGTCGGGATGGGTCTGTCCACCGAGATCCTCAGCCAGTTGGCCAACGAGATCGTCGAGGTCCGCCGCGAGATGGACGTCGAGTTGGCCGTGGTCGTCGGGGGAGGCAACTTCTGGCGCGGCCTCACCGGTGCCGGCGAAGGCATGGATCGGGCCCAGGCCGACTACATGGGAATGTTGGCCACCGTCATGAACGGCCTCGCACTCCAAGATGCCCTCGAACGGCTGCACCAGCCCACCCGGGTGCAGACCGCGATCGAGATGGAACGCATCGCCGAGCCGTACATCCGCCGTCGGGCGGTGCGACATCTGGAGAAGGGCCGGGTGGTCATCCTGGCCGGCGGTACGGGTAACCCGTACTTCACCACCGACACCACCGCCGCGTTGCGGGCCGCTGAGCTCGAGGCCCAGGCGATCTTGAAGGGCACCCATTCAGGGGTTGACGGCATCTACACCGCCGATCCCAAGAAGGACCCCACCGCCACCCGCTACGACGAGCTGACCTACATGGACGTGATCAACCAAGGCCTCAAGGTCATGGACTCAACCGCCATCACGTTCTGCATGGACAACAGCCTGCCCATCGTGGTGTTCGACGTGCTCGAAGCGGGCAACACCAGAGCCGTTCTCGAAGGCGCTCGCATCGGTACGCTGGTCCGGTGATCGAAGACACTCTGCTCGAAGCCATGGACAAGATGTCCAAGGCCGTTGAGCACACCACCAGCCAGTTCGCCACCGTTCGTACCGGTCGGGCCACGCCCGCCCTCGTGGAACGGTTGATGGTCAACTACTACGGCGCTGATGTTCCATTGCAGCAGCTCGCAGGGTTCACCGTCCCCGAGGCTCGACAGTTGGTGATCAAGCCGCACGACCGTGGGGCTATGAATGCCATCGAGAAGGCGATCCGCGACTCCGACCTGGGCATGAACCCCAACAACGACGGCGTCGTGTTGCGACTCAACTTCCCTCCGCTCACCGAGCAGCGGCGCAAGGAGTACGTGAAGGTCGTCAAGCACATGGCCGAGGAGGGCAAGGTTGCGGTGCGCAACGTCCGCCGCGATGCCCGTAAGCACCTCGAAGCAGCCGAGAAGGCTGCCGAGATCTCGAAGGACGATCTGTCCCGGGCCGAGAAGGAGCTCGACGAGATCACCAGCGAGCACGTCGATCACATCGACAAGGCGCTGGAACGCAAGGAGAAGGAACTGCTCGAGGTCTGAGCCGAGGAAGCGAAGCGGACTCGGCGAAGAAGACAGAGTCTGAGCCCCCTCTGAGCAAGCCGAGCGTCAGCGAGGCGGCGAAGCAGACAGGGCGGCGAAGCAGATTGAGTCTGAGCAAGCCGAGCGTCAGCCCAGCCTGAGCAAGCCGAGCGAAGCGAGGCGGCGAAGCAGATAGAGCGGCGAAGCCGATCCGACCCGAGCGACATCCTGGCTCGCACTGTCCGAGATCGGCACTCCATCTCCATTGCACTGTGCATCTGCCGATCGAAGAGGAGCGGCTCTCGATCGGTGTGTTCCATCAGTCCCGCCTAAAGCGTTTCGTGGTCGAATCGGAAGGATGTAGATGGTGGGCAACGTGGCGTCGGCGAAGGTGCTCGCAGTCATGCCCGACGATCAACTGCTGCGCGTCCGGCGACGCAGCGGAGAGCCCATCACGGGGTTCGTGTCCAGTGTCGGCGACCGATGGGCGCTCATCCATCGATGCCATGACACGACGCTCGATGGCTACAGCGCCATCCGACTGCGCGACATCACCGACATCGTCATCGATCCGCGCAGCACGGTCGTGGCTCGGGCCCTCGAGCTGAAGGGCCACGAGTTCGGATGGATCCCGGCGGGCCTCGACTCGACGGCTGCGGTCCTGGGATGGTGCGCGACCCGTTTCGAGATCCTCACCGTGCATCCCGAGCATCGTCAGCCGAGCACCTGTCATGTGGGCATCGTCGAGTCGGTGGACGCCAACGCAAAGACGTTCCGCCTCCGTGAGTTGTCGCCGATGGCGCAGTGGTGGGCCGACTCGTTCTCCTGGAAGTTCGCGGATGTCACTCGGGTCGATGTCGGCGACGCGTACGCCAACGATCTGCTGGCGGTGAACCGCGCCGACGTCCACTGATCGGATGACCGGTGATCGGATCGTGTAGGGCGTATTCAACGCGTGCCCCTCACTGGGAGCGCGTAACGCCCGAACTAGGCTCACGCCCGAGCATCTCGCGGTGGCCTCGCGCCGCCGTCGAGGAAGGGACGAGCCGATGAGCGACGAGCAGGACAAAGACGGCGCATACGACGAGACCGTTGAGGCGATCCGTTATCTGGGCGCCGAGGAGACCATCGACGCCCCACCGCTCCGCTTCGCTGCCTCCGATGACATGCCGCACTGGTCGAACCCCCCGACGGGCGAGAACGCCCCGGTGTTCGCCGACGAGGCATCGAGTGACGATCTCGACGCGTGGAGCGCGTTCGGCTCGGCTCCGGTGTGGCGTGAGGATTCCAGCGATGACGGGTTCGATCACATCGCCGATCTCACCAGTGAGGTCCCGTTGAAGGTCGCGGCGTCGGGTGACCCCGATGACTTCTTCGCATCCCTCGAGCCCGAAGCACCGGCCAAGGTCACGTCGATCTCGTCACGGCAGCGCACGGCCCCTCCGGGCACCGGGCGTCGCCCCGAGGTGGACGCCAGCCCCGGAACCGCTGGAGCTGGTGGACGTAACATGCCGATGGCGATCGGTGTCGGCGTGGTGTTGATCGGTGCCGCGTTGGCCTTGTTCAAAGCGGGCCCGCGTTACGGCCTCATCTTGATCGTGGCCATCTTGATCGCCGCGGTCGTCGAGTACTTCGACGCCCTTCGACGGGCCAAGTACCAGCCGGCGACCTTGGTCGGTCTCGTGGCCACCGGCCTCATGCCCGTCGCCGCCTACAACGAAGGCACGCGCGGCATGGTGCTGGTGCTGGCCTTCACCGTGTTCGCCTCGCTGGTGTGGTTCGTGCTGGTCGACACCGAGGCTCGCCCGACGGTGAACGCCGCGCTCACCATCACCGGTGTGGTGTGGGTCGGATTCCTCGGCTCGTTCGCCGGGCTCATCCTCGCGGTGCGAGATCCCGCCACGGGAGCCGATGATGGCATCGGCATCTTGCTGGCCTGCATCGCCGGCACCGTGGCTCACGACGTGTGCGCACTGGCCGGAGGGTCCATCGCCGGCCGATCTCCGCTGGCGCCACGCATCAGCCCCAACAAGACCTGGGAAGGCCTCATCTGCGGCATGGCCGGTGCCATTGTCGCCACGGTGCTGTTGTCCAACTTCCTGCATCCGTGGGACGACGACTGGGCCAATGCCGCCTATCTCGGCATCGCCATCGCCCTCACTGCCCCTCTCGGGGACCTGGTGGAGTCATTGGTGAAGCGGGACCTCGGCGTCAAGGACATGGGGACGCTGCTCCCCGGTCACGGTGGCGTCTTCGATCGCTTCGATGCGTTCCTGTTCACCTTGCCGGCCACCTGGTATCTGCTCGAGGTCCTGCACCTGCCGTGAGCCGACCGGGCCAGGCGGACATGCTCGATGCCCCCCGTCGCTCGGTCGAACGGATCGACCTGACAGCGGATCGGGTCCATGGCGCTGGCAGACTGCTGCGGTGAGCACTGCGCGGATCGCCATCGCCGGGTCGACCGGGTCGATCGGCACCCAGACCCTCGACGTCGTGGCGGCCGAACCTGATCGCTTCGAGATCGTCGCGCTCGGGGTGAATGCCTCGGTCGACGCGCTCGTCGAGCAAGCCGAGCGATGGCGCCCCAAGGTGGTCGCAGTAGCCGATCCCAGCCGTCGGGCCGAGGTGGCCGCGCGTGTCCCGTTCGCCCAGGTCGTCGACTCCATGGCCGACCTGGTTGCCGATGCTGACGTCGTGGTGAACGGCGTGGTCGGGTTCGCCGGGCTGCCGGTGACGCTCGAGACGCTCCGTCAGGGCAAGCGGTTGGCATTGGCCAACAAGGAATCGCTCATCGCCGCTGGCCCCGTCGTGCAGCCGTTGCGGGCCACACCGGGGGCCGAGTTGGTGCCGGTGGACTCCGAACACTGTGCCATCCACCAATGCCTGCGCTCGTCATTGCGAGGTGAACCCGAGGTCCGTCGACTGGTCCTCACCGCATCGGGGGGTCCCTTCCGCGGCCGGACCCTCGACGATCTGCGCCACATCACCGTCGAACAGGCTCTTGCTCATCCGACGTGGAAGATGGGTCCGAAGATCACGGTGGACTCCTCCACGCTGATGAACAAGGGGCTCGAGGTGATCGAGGCGCACGAACTGTTCGGCATCGACTACGACCGCATCGACGTGGTGGTCCATCCGCAGTCCATCATCCACTCGATGGTGGAGTTCACCGACGGCGCGACCATCGCGCAATTGTCCTTGCCTGACATGCGACTGCCGATCGCCTACGCCTTGGCCTATCCCGAGCGGGTGGCCACCAGCTTCGGTGGCATCGATTGGGCCCAGCTGTCGCATCTCGACTTCGAGTTGCCCGACACGGCGACGTTCCGGTGTCTCCGGTTGGCCTATGCCGCGGGTCGGATCGGTGGCGCGGCGCCGGCTTGGCTGAACGCCGCCAACGAGATCGCCGTGGCCGCTTTCCTGGATGGACGCATCAGTTGGGCCGACATACCGGGTGTGATCGAATCGACGCTCGACCAGCGTGACAACGCACCCTTGGCATCGGTGGACGACGTGGTGGCGGCCGACGCGTCGGCGCGTCGCTGCGCTGCGGGTCTGTTGACCGGGGCGGGACGATGAGCGCCACCTGGCCACCGCCCGTCATCGATGACCGCCCGGACGACGAACCGCCAGCCGAGGCGCCCGAGGAGCGTGGCTCTCCAGTCCAGCTGATCGTGCTGCTCGCCGCCATGGCGGCCCTCGGTTTCGTGAAGCCGTACATCCTGCTGGCCATCGTGCTGTTGGTGGTGATGATCTTCCTCCACGAACTGGGCCACTACGTGACGGCCAAACGCGCCGGCATGAAGGTGACCGAGTTCTTCTTGTTCTTCGGCCCACGCATCTGGAGCTTCAAGCGGGGTGAGACCGAGTACGGCATCAAGTCCATCCCTGCCGGTGCGTACGTGAAGGTCATCGGCATGAGTTCGCTCGATCCGGCGGTCGACCCGACTGAGGAGAAGCGCACCTATCGACACGCCAGCTATCCACGTCGAGTCCTCATGGCCAGTGCCGGTTCACTCATGCACTTCTTCATCGCCTTCGTGCTCGGCATTGCGTTGTTCGCTGGCTATGGCGTGTACAAGGCCGACTCTTGGAAGATCGGCACGGTCGCGCCCGACTCCCCGGCCGCATCGGCTGGCTTGCTTCCGGGCGACAAGATCCTGTCGATCGATGGCGCACCGGTCGACGACTACACGAAGATGCGCGACGTGTTCCGATCGAAGCCGGGCGCGACAGTGATGCTCGGTGTGGACAGCGGTGGGGTGGTGACGCAGCGTTCGGTGACATTGCTCGCTGACTGCAACGGCACCGTCGGACGGCTCGGGATCGCCTCGACGGCGGTTCCGGTCGATCAGTCCTTGCCACAGTCGATCGTGGAGTCGGGGCGCGTGGTCGTCACCGGCGTGTGGGACAGCGCCGTGGGTCTCGGGAAGCTCTTCTCTCCCAGTGGAATCCGGGGCTACATCAACACGTTGTCGAACCGTCCGGATGAGTCGGGTGGCTCGGGTGTTTGTGCGTCTGGCACGACCGAGGGGAGACCGTCGTCCATCATCGGCATCACCCAGGGTGTCGCTGATTCAGCAAAGGACGGCATGGAGAGCTTGTTGGGCATCTTCCTGGCGATCAACATCGCCATCGGAGTCTTCAACCTCATCCCGATGCTCCCGTTCGACGGCGGCCACATCGCCATTGCCACCTATGAGCGCATCCGTGAGATCGGCAAGCCCAACGGCGTGCGCTACCACGCCGATGTGGCCAAGCTGCTGCCGGTGGTCTACGGGGTGTTGGCCGTGTTCCTGCTGTTGTTCTTGTCGGCCGGGTTCTTGG
Source organism: Acidimicrobiia bacterium (assembly GCA_050246915.1). Lineage (GTDB taxonomy): Bacteria > Actinomycetota > Acidimicrobiia > Acidimicrobiales > Ilumatobacteraceae > JBFWVD01. The sequence goes on from JBFWVD010000115.1 coordinate 12,481, forward strand.
ACATCACGCGCGGCGTGAACTGACATGTCAATGTGCATTGACGCTGGTGCTGACGGCGTCGTAGCTGACGCAGTGCTCAACGAAGGCTGAGGCCGATGGAACTCGGGACCAATCGCTATCCCCGCCGGATCACCAAGAAGATCATGGTCGGCAACGTGGCCGTGGGCGGCGATGCGCCCATCACCATCCAGTCGATGACGACGACCAAGACCGCGGACGTCGAGGGCACGCTGCAGCAGATCTACGCGCTCGCCGCCGCCGGCTGCGACATCGTGCGATGCACGTGCAATGAACCCGAAGCCGCGGTGGGCCTCGCTCAGATCGTTCCCCGCTCGCCCATTCCGATCATCGCTGACATCCACCATCAGCACCGCATGGCGTTGGCGGCGTTGGAGGCCGGTGTGCACGGGCTGCGGCTGAACCCGGGCAACATCCGCAACCCCGAGCACATCAAGCTCGTTGCATCGGAGTGCCGCGATCGCAACGTGCCGATTCGCATCGGCGTCAACGGCGGCTCGCTCGATGAGCGCCTGTACGTGAAGTACGGGGGAGTGGTGACACCCGAAGCGATGGTCGAATCGGCGCAGCAAGAGATCGCGTACTTCGACGAGGTCGGCTTCGACAACGTGAAGATCAGCGTGAAGGCGTCGTCGGTGCCGCTCATGGTCGAGGCCTATCGCCAACTGGCCGATGTGACTGACTATCCCTTGCACGTCGGCGTGACC
>JBFWVD010000116.1:0-13066 GCA_050246915.1 Acidimicrobiia bacterium
GATGTCGCAAGTGTTCATGGATGTCCCGTACGTGGAGCCACGCAACCGCGGGACTACCGCTGCCCGCATCATCCTCGCCGTCCCGCACCTCATCATCGCGAGCGCGTGGCAATCGCTGATCCAGGCCATCGCGGTGATCCAATGGTTCATCATCCTGTTCACCGGCAAGCGCAACAAGGGGCTGTTCGACTTCTCCAACTTGTGGCTGGCCTACTCGACGAGGACGACGGGCTACTGCGGTCTGCTCTTCGATGAGTACCCGGCGTTCGCCTTCACACCCGACGGTGCCAACACTCCGATGCGCTATTCGTTCACCGGCGAGGAAACTGCCGACCGACTGACCAACGGTCTGCGTGTGATCTGGGCGATCCCTGCGCTGGTCGTGATGTTCTTCGTCGGAATTGGGGCGTTCTTCGTCACGATCGGGGCGTGGTTCGCCATCGTCATCACCGGCAAGATGCCGCGAGGGATGTTCGACTTCCTGGTGCGGTTCCATCGATTCGGGGCGAACGTGAACGCGTACACCCAGTTGATGACCGACACCTACCCCAAGTATTGACCGGCGCGAGTACTGACCGGCTGGGGACTGACAGGCTGGATCGCTCCGGCCTGGCGTCGAACGCCGTGGCCGGCAACTGATGCCGGGGCGCGACGGGCGCCCTGCCAGACTTGTCGATCGTTATGCAGGACCTCATCGACGCCGCCCGCTCCCACGCGCTCAACCGCATCGGAGCCGCCTCCACCCTCGACGAGCTGCAGGCGGTCCAGCAGGCCATCTTCGCCAAGACCGCCGACCTTCCCCAGGCCAAGGCCCAGCTCGGCAAGTTGAGCCCCGAAGATCGCAAGGTCTTCGGGCAGGCGCTGAACGAGGCCACCAAGTCCGTCAACGACGCCCTGTCGGCCAAGCGGTCGGCCCTGGCCGCGGTGGCCCGCCGGGCCCAGCTGGAAGCCGAGCGGCTCGATCTCACCGAGCGACTCACCAGGCCCGGTCGCGGTCATCTCCATCTCACCACCCAAGCGTGGGAGCGGCTCGAGGACGTCTTCGTCGCCATGGGCTTCACTGTCGAGGAGGGCCCCGAGGTCGAGGATGACTTCCACAACTTCGAGGCGCTGAACATGCCGCCGTCACACCCGGCTCGTTCGATGTGGGACACGTTGTTCGTCGATCTCGGGCACCCAGGGCAAGTTCTGTTGCGCACCCACACCAGCCCGGTGCAGGTGCGGGTGATGATGGAGCGCAAGCCGCCCTTCGCATGTGTCATGCCCGGTCGCACGTTCCGTCGTGAGACCGCCGATGCAACCCATCTGGCTGTCTTTCATCAGATCGAAGGTCTGGTGATCGGCGAGCGGATCACCTTCGGCGATCTGGCCGGCACCATCGATGCCTTCACCAAGCAGTTCTTCGGGGAGGGCTTCGGCTCGCGGTTGCGGCCGAGCTACTTCCCGTTCACCGAGCCGTCTGCCGAGTTCGACATCCAACGGCCCGACGGATCGTGGCTCGAGTTGGGCGGCTGCGGAATGGTGCACCCCAACGTGCTGCGATCGTGTGGCATCGATCCCGAACGATGGAGCGGGTTCGCGTTCGGCTTCGGCATCGATCGCATGGCCAAGGAGTTCCACGGGGTCGACGATCTGCGCGACCTCTACACCAACGACGTTCGATTCGTGGAGCAGTTCTGATGAAGGTCCTCCTCGGCTGGCTCAACGAGTTCGCTCCCTTCGGCACCGACCCCGCGCCCATCGCCGACGCCCTCAATCGGCTCGGTCTCGCCGTCGACGCCATGGACGTCGTCGGCGAACCGATCGAGGGTGTTATCACCGCCAAGGTGCTCCGTCGTGCCCCGCATCCTCAGGCCGACCGCATCGGTCTCGTCTTTGTCGATGTGGGCGACGGCCAGGAGCTGCAGATCTGCTGCGGCGCCTTCAACATGAGCCCCGGCGATGTGGTGCCCCTGGCAACGATCGGCACCACCATGCCGAACGGGATCACGATCAGCCGGGCGAAGATGCGTGGCGAGTGGTCCAACGGCATGCTCTGCTCGGCACGTGAGCTGCAGCTCGGAGACGATCACGGCGGCATCTTGCTCCTGCCCGGCGACACGCCGCTCGGGTTGCCCATCTTCGACGCGCTCGGCATCACCAGCGACGTCGTGTTCGAGCTCGACCTGACGCGCAATCGCCCCGACTGTTGGGGGCATCTCGGCATCGCCCGTGATCTGGCCGCGCATCTCGGCCTGCCGTTCGCACTGCCCGACGTTTCGTCGGTGGCCAACATCGGGCCGTCGAGTGGGCTCGGTGTGTCCATCAGCGACGCCGAAGGATGTGGACGCTTCACCGCTCGCCGCATCACCGGCGTGCAGATCGCCGACAGCCCGCGTTGGATGGCCGATCGGCTCATCCGCGCCGGTATGCGACCCATCAACAACGTCGTCGACGTCTCCAACTTCGTGATGTTGGAACTCAACCGACCCAACCATGCCTACGACGAGGCGAAGCTGGGCGGGGACGGGTTCATCGTGCGTCGGGCCAACGCCGGAGAGCAGATGGTGACCCTCGACGAGGTCACACGGACCCTCACCGCTGCTGATTGCCTCATCTGCGATGGCAACGACGTCCCGATCGGCGTCGCCGGCATCATGGGCGGAGCGTCAACAGAAGTTGACGCAGCCACGACGACCATCGCGTTGGAGCAGGCGTGGTTCGACCCCGATCGCATCGCCGGCAGCGTCGCCCGCCTGCAGCTGCGCAGCGAGGCGAGCACCCGCTTCGAGCGAGGATGCGATCCCTTCGACGACGACTACGCGGCCCGCCGCTTCGTCCAGCTGTTGCGCGAGACCGCACCCGATGCCCAACTCCACGAGGTCGTGGTGGCCACCGGTGTGCTCCCTGCCCAACTCGGTTCGCAGGTGGAGGTGCGTGTCGAGCGGGTGAACGCGCTGCTCGGCGTGGACCTCGACGTGCAGACGATCGCCGAACTGATCGCCCCCATCGGCTACACCTCGAAGATCTCGCCCGACTCGCCAGGGCTGCTGCTCGTCACCATCCCAACGTGGCGGTATGACTCCACCGGTGAGATCGACGTCATCGAGGAGATCGCTCGCCATCACGGCTATGACCGAATCGCTCGCACCGTGGCCGACACGCCCCACCCCGGGCGTCTCACCGAGCGTCAGCTCGATCGGCGCCGCGTACGTCAGATCCTGGTCGGCCTCGGCATCGACGAGGCCATGCCATTGCCGTTCCTGGCACCGGGCGATCTCGAGCGAGCTGGGCTCGACCCGACGGGCATCACCATCACCAATCCGCTGGTGAGCGAGGAGTCGGTGTTGCGCACCTCGTTGCTGCCGGGTCTGCTAAAGGTGATCGGGTACAACGAGTCGCGCCGGTCGCTGTCGACGCGATGGTTCGAGATCGGGCACGTGTTCCTTGTCCCGCCGCCCGGGCAATTGCTGCCCGTCGAGCCCGAGCGACTCGGCGTCGCTCTGGCCGGCAGCGATGCCACCGCGGCGGTGGCGGTGCTCGATGAGCTGGCCGTCGCGCTCGATGAGCAAGTTGCATTGACAGCAGCCGAGCTCCCCGGCCTGCACCCGACTCGCTCAGCCCGGGTCCACTCCGCCGCTGGCGTGGAGCTCGGGGTCGTCGGCGAGATCGATCCCGATGTGCTGGCAGCTCACGGCATCACCGAGCGGGTGGCTTGGCTCGAGATCGACCTCGGGGCGCTGCTGGCCGGTGAGCGCAGCGGCCATCCGTATCGTCCCGTGTCGAAGTTCCCGTCCAACGATGTCGATCTGGCCTTCGTGCTGGCCGACGCGGTGCCGGCCGCTGACCTCGAACGGGCTCTGCGCTCGGCCGGGGGAGCGAACCTGGTCGATATGCGTCTGTTCGACGTGTACCGGGGGACGGGCATTGCCGACGGCGCGCGCAGCCTGGCCTACGCCTTGCGACTTCAGGCACCCGATCGCACCCTCACCGATGCCGATGTTGCCGAGGTACGCACCGCCTGTATCGCCGCGGCCGAGTCGCTCGGCGCAACCCTGCGGGGTTGAGCGCCACGAGATCGATGAAATGCCGCATGATCATGCAGGCTTTTGTATGATCATGCGGTGATCTGGATCGCTGCAACAGAGTCCCTGGCTGGGGGCACATCATGACCATCCGCAAAGTGGGCATCATCGGGGCCTCCGGGTTCGCCGGGCTCGAGACGATGCGCATGTGCGCGCTGCACCCCGAGCTCGAGGTCGTTGTCGCCACCGGCGACTCCATGGCCGGCACACGTGCCGCACAGCTGTACCCCAGCCTCGAAGCCGCCTATCCCAATCTGGTGTTCGCTCCCACCTCGGCCGAGGCCGTGGACGGCTGCGACATCGTGTTCCTGGGCATGCCACACGGGGCCAGTCAGGACGTGGTGCCCGACCTCATCGGGCGCGTTGGGATGATCATCGATCTGGCCGCCGACTTCCGGCTCAAGGACCCTGAGCTCTACCCGAAGTGGTACGGCGAGGCGCACAAGGCGCCGGAACTCCTCGCGCAATTCGCGTACGGCCTCCCTGAGCTGTTCCGGCAACCGCTCATCGGCGCCACCAAGATCGCCACGCCGGGCTGCTACCCGACGGCGGCGTCGCTGGCCATCGCTCCGCTGGTCCGCAACGAGGTCATCGAGACCACCGGCATCGTGGTGAACGCGGTCAGCGGTGTGAGCGGCGCGGGCCGGACCCTCAAGCACACCACCCACTTCAACACCGTTGACGAAGACGTCACGGCATACGGTCTGCTCGATCATCGCCACACACCGGAGATCGAACAGTGCACCGGCGCACAGGTGTTGTTCACCCCGCACCTCGTGCCCATGAACCGGGGCATCTTGGCCACCATCTACGCCAAGCCGGTGGCGGGTACGACGCCGACCACCGAGTCGCTCCTCGCCGTGCTCGCACGCGACTATCGCAACGATCCCTTCGTCGTCGTTCGACCGACGCCGCCGTCCACCAAGGCCACCATGGGCTCCAACTGCTGCCATCTCAGCGCCCGCTACGACGAGCGGACCGACACCGTCATCATCTTGTCCGCCATCGACAACCTGGTGAAGGGGACGGCCGGTCAAGCGGTGCAATCGATGAACGTCGCACTGGGGTTGCCCGAGACCCTCGGCCTACCCATGATCGGGCTCTACCCGTGAGCGCGCCGGTGCCCGACGCCACCAAGGTCCGGTCCGCCAACACCGGACTTCGCCCCGAGGTCGCACGAGCCGGCGAGGTCGCAGCCACGCTGGTCGAAGCGCTGCCGTACATCCGACGCTTCGCCGGGTCGGTGGTCGTGGTGAAGTACGGCGGCAATGCCATCGACGGCGGCAGCGACCTCGAGGAGTTCGCCCGCGACATCGTGTTGCTCAAGACGGTCGGGCTCCGTCCGGTGGTGGTGCATGGCGGCGGACCGCAGATCTCGTCGCTCATGGATCGACTGGGCATGCAGGCCGAGTTCCGCAATGGCTTCCGGGTCACCGACGCCGCAACGGTCGACATCGCTCGCATGGTGCTCGTCGGCCAGGTGAATCCCACGTTGGTCAGCGCCATCAACATGCACGGCTCGCTCGCCGTGGGCATCAGCGGCACCGACGCCGGTCTCATCCGCGCGGTCCCGCGTGATCCCGAGCTCGGATTCGTCGGCGACGTCGCCGAGGTGCGTCCCGAGGTATTGCTGCGCTTGCTCAACGAGGACTTCATCCCCGTGGTCGCCACCATCGGCGCCGACGACTCGGGGCAGGCCTACAACATCAACGCCGACACGGTCGCCGGGCGTATCGCCGAGGCGCTCGATGCCGCCAAGCTCATCTTCCTCACCGACATCGAGGGGCTGCGGCGCGACGTGGCCGATCCCGCCACGCTCATCCGCCAGACCACCGCTGACGAGCTCGACGGGCTCATCGCCGATGGCACGTTGACCGGCGGCATGATCCCCAAGATCGAAGCCTGCACCCACGCGGTGCGCAACGGTGTGGAGCGAGCTCACATCCTCGATGGTCGCATCAGCCACGTGCTGCTGGTCGAGTTGTTCACCGATTCGGGCATCGGCACCATGATCGCCCTGGACCTCCCCGGAAAGAGCGTGACGTCATGAGCGCCCATCAGTTCGCCACCAATGGCGATCACTGCCCATACATGCCCGTGTTCGGCCCGCCGGCGGTGATGTTCGAGCGCGGCTCTGGCACCGAGCTGTGGGACGTCGATGGCAAGCGCTATCTCGACTTCCTGTGCGGGCTGGCCGTCACCGCCCTCGGCCACGCCCACCCGGCCGTGGCCGAGGCGCTGTGCGAACAGTCCAAGACGTTGCTCCACGTGTCCAACCTGTTCGCCAACCCGGTGGCCACCGAAGCCGCAGTCATGCTCGACGAGCAGCTCGGTGGTGGGGGCCAGGTGTTCTTCTGCAACTCCGGCGCCGAGGCCAACGAAGCGGCTCTCAAGCTCGCCCGCAAGTGGGGCGGCCGGGGCCGCCACGTCGTGGTGTCGACCTACGGGTCGTTCCACGGGCGCACGCTCGCCACGTTGGCTGCCACCGGCCAGCCCGCCAAGCACGAGCCGTTCTTCCCGATGCCCGAGGGCTTCCGGCATGTGGCCTACAACGATCTCGAGGCGGTTGCCGCTGCGATCGATCCGTCGGTGAGCGCTGTGTTCATCGAAACGGTGCAAGGCGAAGGGGGAGTGATCCCGGCGACCACCGACTATGTGCGCGGCATCCGCCAGCTGTGCGACGAGCGCGGTCTGCTCATGATCGTCGACGAGATCCAGACCGGACTCGGCCGGACCGGGCGATGGTGGGGGTTCGAGCATCACGGGGTGCGCCCCGACATCGTCACTGTGGCCAAGGCGCTCGGCAACGGCTTCCCCATCGGTGCGTGTTGGGCCAAGCGAGAGATCGCGGCCGCCTTCAAACCCGGCGACCACGGTTCGACATACTCCGGTACGGCCATCGCCACCTCAGCGGCGCGGGCGGTGCTGCGAACGATGCGTGAGATCGACGCGCCGGCCCTCGTCACTCGACAGGGCGCCAAGTTGCGCGCCGCACTCCAATCCACCCCTGGGGTGAGCGAAGTGCGAGGTCAAGGACTGTTGCTCGCGGCGGAGCTGGGCGGGCGCGATGCCAAGGCCGTCTACACCGAGTTGCTGGCTCGTGGAGTGGTCACGAATGCCGTCACCGCGACAGCGTTGCGGCTCGCTCCGCCCTACACGGTGAGCGACGCTGAGATCGACGAGGTGGTGGCTGTGTTGGCCGGTGTGCTCGCCGATGGCGTCGGGCTGCCTGATGCGAGCGCGGTGGCGTCGTGACGACCAAGAGCGAACGACAGCACCGCATCGGCCAACTGCTCGGGCGGCACGAGGTGACCAACCAATCGCAACTCGTCGACCTGCTCGCCGGTGAAGGCATCCACGCCACCCAGGCGACGGTGAGCCGCGATCTCGAAGACCTCGGAGCGGTGAAGGTCCGCATCCCCGGCGGGGAGACGGTGTATGCCATCCCCGACTTCGAGCCGGAGCGCATCGCTCCGGAGGACCATCTCAAACGGATGCTCCACGAGTGGGTCGTCGAGGTTCATCATTCGGGCCCCATCGTCGTGTTACGCACCCCGCCGGGATGCGCGCACGTCGTCGGATCGGCCATCGATCGTTCCGGGCTCCCCGGTCTCATCGGCACGGTGGCCGGCGATGACACGTTGCTCTGCGTTGCTTCCGAGCAACTCGGAGGGGCCAAACTGGCTGCCCGCTTGCGCAAGCTCGCAGGCCGCTGAGCACGAAAGCATCGGCACGCGCAGCTGGTGCGCGGCCGTTCGAGGAGGCACGAGATCGATGACGTTGTGGCATGGGCGATTCGGCTCCGGGCCTTCAGATGAGTTGATGGCCTACACCGTCAGCCTGCCGTTCGACCGGCGCCTCGCCGGCGACGACATCGAAGGCTCGCGTGCTCACGTGCGCGGACTGGTTCGAGGCGGTCTTCTCGACGACACCGAAGCGTCGGCGATCTTCGTTGCTCTCGATACGGTGTCGCATGAGCTGGGACAGGGCATGTTCGAGTTCGTGGCGTCGGATGAGGACATCCACACGGCGATCGAGCGGCGCGTCACCGAGTTGGCCGGCGCGGCAGGAGCCAAGCTCCACACCGGCCGAAGCCGCAACGACCAGTGCGCCACCGATCTGCGGCTGTGGTGCAAGCGGGAGTTGCGACATGTCGCGCAACGGCTGGTGGCATTGCAGCAGGTGCTGCTGCGTCGGGCGGAAGAGGCGGGCGATTCGTACCTACCCGGCTACACCCATATGCAGCGCGCGCAACCCATCTTGCTGGCGCATCATCTGCTGGCCCACGGCTGGGCGTTGGCGCGCGACGTCGACCGCTTGCTGGCCACCATAGAACGTCTCGATGTCAGTCCTCTGGGCGCTGGTGCGCTCGCCGGATCGTCGCTGCCGCTCGATCCGCACGGCACCGCGCTCGATCTGGGTTTTGCGCGGGCGTTCGAGAACTCGCTCGATGCGGTGAGCGATCGCGATCATGTGGCCGAGGCGTTGTTCGATCTCGCCCTCATCGGCGTGCACCTGTCGCGCATCGGTGAGGAGATCGTGCTGTGGACCACCGAGGAGTTCGGCTTCGCTCGACTCGACGATGCCTACGCGACCGGCTCGTCGATGCTGCCGCAGAAGAAGAACCCGGACATCGCCGAGCTTGCCCGCGGCAAGAGCGGTCGACTCATCGGCAACCTCACCGGACTGATGGCCACCCTCAAAGGTCTCCCTCTCGCGTACAACCGCGATCTGCAGGAGGACAAGGAGCCGCTCTTCGACTCCACCGATCAGGTGCTGCTCGCGCTGAACGCCATCACGGGGATGCTCGACACCATCGTCTTTCGTCACGATCGGATGGAGGCGGCCGCCGATGATCCTGCGGCTGCCGCGGTGGATCTGGCGGAGTACCTCGTGTCGCACGGGACGCCGTTCCGTCAGGCCCATGCCATCGTGGGCGGACTCGTGCGCGAGTCGCTCGAGGGTTCGACGTCGCTGGCCGATCTCACTGCAGCGCATGAGCTGTTGGGTCCGGATGCGGCGAGGTTGCTGGCCCCGGGCGCTGCTGTGCGCAACCGGACCACCGCAGGTTCCGGCGGACCCGCCGCGTTGGTGGAGCAGATGCGCCGCTTCCACGAGCGCCTCGCCATCGATGCAGACCGAGTGACGTGACGATGTTCGAGCATCGAATCCGTGTGCGCTATGGCGAATGCGACATGCAGGGGGTGGTGTTCAACGCCAACTACCTCGTGTACATCGACGACACCACCGATACCTGGACCCGCTCGCTCACTGGTGGCGGCCCGGAGGGCTACGGGTACGACTTCATGCTGAAGAAGGCCGAATTGACATGGCACAGCCCCGTGCGTTTCGGCGAGTCGATCGACATCAAGGCGCACGTCGGACGATGGGGCAGGACGAGCTTCGATGCGGTCATCACCGGCTCGGTCGACGGTCGCGCCGCGTTCGACGCGACGATCACCTATGTGATCGTCGCGCTCGGTACCAACGTCCCGACACCGCCCAGCGACGAGTTGCGCACCGCCCTCGGCGGCTGAAGCGTCTCGCTTCGCAGCCCGATGACCGACCAGGCATTGTTCCCGCCCGGGTTCTTCGATCGCTCCGCGCTCGAGGTCGCGCCCGATCTGATCGGGTGCGTGCTGGTGAGCGGGCAGTGTCGGGGGCGCATCGTGGAGGTGGAGGCCTACCTCAACGTCGATGATGCCGCCAGCCACGCTCATCGGGGGATGACGGCGCGCAACGCCGTGATGTTCGGGCCCTCAGGTCGGCTGTACGTGTACTTCACCTACGGGATGCACTGGTGCGCCAACGTCGTGACCGGACCGCTCCACGACGGCCAGGCCGTGCTGCTGCGGGGACTGGAGCCGATCGAGGGCCTCGAGATCATGCGGGAGCGACGCCAACGCGCCCGGCGCGATGTCGACCTCACCAACGGTCCGGCGAAGTTGTGCGAGGCCTTCGGCATCGGCGGAGCCGACAACGGCGCCGATCTCGTCGGCGGTCCGATCCGGCTCGAGCCCCGTTCCGAGTCGATCGATCAGCGACTCATCGTGGCATCGCCGCGCATCGGCATCTCCAAGGCCATCGATCAGCCGTGGCGCTGGGCGCTGGCCGGCAACCGCTTCGTCTCTCGCTGATGACACGGCCTCGATCCGGCCGTAGCGGTCGCGGCCCGGCAATGGTTGGGCGTCCGATGTAGCCGGGCTGCGATCATGGGCCCCATGGACTTCTTGGCAGATCTGCGAGCCCGCGGCCTCGTGCACGACAGCACTGATCCGGCGGTCCTCGCCGCCCGGCTTGCCGAGGGACCGATCTCGATCTACGTGGGGTTCGACCCGACCGCTGACTCGCTGCACGTCGGGCATCTCCTCGGTCAATTCACGTTGCGTCGCTTCCAGCTGGCTGGCCATCGTCCGTTCGCCTTGGCTGGTGGCGCCACCGGGATGGTCGGCGATCCCTCGGGCAAGAGCGAGGAGCGCAACCTCCTCGATGCCGAGACGTTGCGGCACAACGTCGAACGCATCGAAGGGCAACTGCAACGGATCTTGGACTTCGAGCCGGGGCCATGCGGCGCGACGTTGGTGAACAACTTCGACTGGACCGCTCCGGTGGGGATCTTGGAGTTCCTGCGTGACGTCGGCAAGCACGTCACCGTCAACCAGATGATGGCCAAGGACTCGGTCCGCTCGCGCATGGAAGGCACCGCTGGGATCTCCTACACCGAGTTCAGCTACATGCTGTTGCAGGCCAACGACTTCCGTCACCTGTGCCAGCACCACGGTGTCGAGATGCAAGCCGGGGGCTCCGACCAATGGGGGAACATCACCCAAGGCATCGATCTGATCCGACGGACGTTGGGCCGCAGCGCCTTCGGGCTCACCTGGCCGCTGCTCACCAAGGCCGACGGCACCAAATTCGGCAAGTCGGCCGATGGTGCGGTGTGGCTCGATCCGCAGCGCACCAGCCCGTACCAGTTCTTCCAGTTCTGGATGGGGGCCGACGACGCAGACGTCGGGCGGCTCCTGCGGCAGTTCACGTTCCTCCCCGGCGAAGAGACCGACGCCGTCATCGCCGACCATCTCGCCGCTCCCGAGAAGCGCAACGCCCAACGTCGACTCGCTCAGGAGGTCACACGGCTGGTCCACGGCCCCGACCAGACCGACGCGGTCGAGGCGGCGGCCCGCATCGTCTTCGGCGAAGATCCCCGTGACGCGACGGCAGCGGTGCTCGAAGCCCTGGCCGCCGAGCTCCCGAGCACCGTCGTGCCCGAACTCCCGGTCGACCTGAGCCGATTGCTGGTCGACATCGGAATCGCCGGATCGCTTTCCGACGCCCGTCGCGGCCTGCAACAACGCGCCTTCGCAGTGAACGGGACGAAGGTCACACCCGAGCACGCGATCGCGGCATCCGACCTGCTCAGGGGGCGTTTCCTCATGGTCAGCAAGGGACGCAAGACACACCACATCGTGGAAATCGCCGATCGGAGTTGACGCATCCGTAACCTGCCGTTATTGTTTCCCCTCGCCCCACGGAGCCAGCACGACCGGCGAAGTACCGCAGGGGTGGCCGAACAGGCGCAGCGAACGACCGGCTTACGGGCGCTCGAGGCGCACCTCGGAACCACAGCAACTGCCCGAATGGACACGCTGTGAATGTCTCTAGTAGACATTGAATCCCGCCGAACAGCGGGTGCACGCAAGACACACCGGGTGGCCAAGCCACGAATGGTCCGAATGGACACGGTGAGAATGTCTCTAGTAGACATTAGGTCCCGCCAAACAGCGGGCGCAACAAAAAAAGAGCACCTCCGATTCGTCGTGTGCTCGGACCGCCTTCGGGCGAGTCGCTCCTTGAAAATGGAATAGAGGACGAAAGAACGCCAGTGCGGACGGCGTGCTCCGATTCAACGGACCACGTCGACTGTCAATTGCTCTAAAATACGGGTGAGCGTCAAACCTCACTCGTGTCCGTCAGGACGGTGCTAGCACCGAACTGACTCTCTGATCTAACGATCGGTTCGCCGATCGGATGGTCTCGATGGAGAGTTTGATCCTGGCTCAGGACGAACGCTGGCGGCGTGCTTAACACATGCAAGTCGAACGGGGTCCAACCAATGGCAACATTGGGGAAGATCTAGTGGCGAACGGGTGAGTAACACGTGAGGAACCTGCCCCGGACTCGGGAATAACAGTGGGAAACCGCTGCTAATACCGGATGCCGTCGGAGCGCCGCATGGTGCATCGACGAAAGTTTTTCGGTTCGGGAGGGCCTCGCGGCCTATCAGCTAGTTGGTGGGGTAACGGCCTACCAAGGCGTCGACGGGTAGCTGGTCTGAGAGGATGACCAGCCACACTGGGACTGAGACACGGCCCAGACTCCTACGGGAGGCAGCAGTGGGGAATCTTGCGCAATGGGCGAAAGCCTGACGCAGCAACGCCGCGTGCGGGATGAAGGCCTTCGGGTTGTAAACCGCTTTCAGTAGGAACGAAAATGACGGTACCTACAGAAGAAGGTCCGGCCAACTACGTGCCAGCAGCCGCGGTAACACGTAGGGACCAAGCGTTGTCCGGATTTATTGGGCGTAAAGAGCTCGTAGGCGGTTCAGCAAGTCGGGTGTGAAAACTCTGGGCTCAACCCAGAGACGCCACCCGATACTGTTGTGACTAGAGTCCGGTAGGGGAGTGGGGAATTCCTGGTGTAGCGGTGAAATGCGCAGATATCAGGAGGAACACCGGTGGCGAAGGCGCCACTCTGGGCCGGCACTGACGCTGAGGAGCGAAAGCGTGGGTAGCAAACAGGATTAGATACCCTGGTAGTCCACGCCGTAAACGGTGGGCACTAGGTGTGGGTCCTTATCAACGGGATCCGTGCCGTCGCTAACGCATTAAGTGCCCCGCCTGGGGAGTACGGCCGCAAGGCTAAAACTCAAAGGAATTGACGGGGGCCCGCACAAGCAGCGGAGCATGTTGCTTAATTCGAGGCAACGCGAAGAACCTTACCTG
>JBFWVD010000117.1:0-7112 GCA_050246915.1 Acidimicrobiia bacterium
TTGATTGGCGACCACCGCGCCGGGGGCTTGATGACAAGGTCGGGTTGGGCAGTCATGTGGCCCTCACACTGCCACGGGAGCAGGGCGCAGAGGCCGGCGCGACGCCGAAGGCACGTTCAACGGCGGCGCCGACGACCTCCACGTGTCGGGGACACGTCACGCGCCAAGGTCCGTTCGATGCATCGCCCGCATAGCTCGTCACCTAAGCACACCCTGGCGACCCGGAACAACGGTCCGGCGTCACCACCCAGGCAGCAGCGCCGTCAACGGCTCTCACGCTCCGTGAGGTGACCGAACCCACATGGGTGCATCTGAAGGGGGTCACCCCCCAACATCCGTTGTGTTGCCTTCAAGTCCGGGCCGAACTGTTTACGGCACCCTAGATCTTCGCCACTCTCCGTGGTCATGCAGCGCACCGCCACCACCACCAAAATCGGATTCGGCCTGGCCGGAGCCTTCACCCTCTCACTCGCCTTCGCCCCGGCGGCATTCGCCAACGAGGCCCCCATGGACGAGACCCTCGTCGAGGAGACCCCGATCGAGAAGGTCGTGCAGGCCCCCTTCCTCGACCTCCTCTACGCGGCCCCGCACCAGAACCTCCACATCGGTGACTCGACCACCGTGGTCATCGCCCAGACCCTGCCGGCCAGCTACACGCTGACGTCCTACCTGGCGAACGGCAACAAGTGCTTCGTGGCCTACGACGCCCCCGCCGCCGACTGGATCAAGTCGGGCACCGAGCAAGACGCCGACCAAGTCGTCCGCACCATCGTGTCAAGTGGAGTTGACGCCGACGACAACGGCATCGACGATCACTACGAAGGCGCCTACGACGAGAACGGCATCGCCGCCTGCAAGATCAAGGTCGTCGACGAGTTCGGGAACATGGACTGGAAGTACATCTACATCAACGTCGGCCTCCCCAAGACCCACGAGGTCCCCACCGACACCACGGTGAAGACCCCCGCCGGTGACGACTTCGACGCTGGTGCAACCACCACCGCCGCTCCGGTCCCGACCACGGCCGCTCCGGCCGCCGCCACCACGACGCCGCAGGCTGTTGCCGGCACCACGGTTGCCCCGACCAACACCGTCGAGGCCGCCACGCTGCCCCGCACCGGTAGCGCCACGTGGATCGAAGCCCTCATCGGCACCACGCTCGCCGCCGCCGGCGCCGCCATGGTGACCTTCAGCCGCCGTCGGGCCATCGCCGCTGAGGTCCGCAGCAACGGCTGAGCCTCATCCGCAACAGACGAGTTCTCCTGGTGATGAGGAGGCCCCACATGGGGCCTCCTCATCGCTTTTCCACACTGCCCATCCCCTTCTGATCCCCACCCCGGTCATACGTAGGCGTTCAGTCACGGCACAAATGTGTCGAAACCTTTCCCAGGGGGACTGCATCGTTGCGGCGATGGGCAGATACTCAATTCGGGGAACGACGAAGGGCCGGTCGGCGGCCCCGTCAGAGACGGCCTCCATGTCCCCCTCACACACCGGTGTGGCCGCTCGTCCTCGCAACGGATGAAGGAGAACTCATGGAATCTCGTCCAAGCCTGTGGCGCTCGCGCTGGGCCGCCGTCGGAGCAGCAGTAGCCGTGACCCTGGGGGCCGGTGGTCTCGTCTTCGCCGACGCCGCTCCCTCGAGCGGTCCCGGATCCACCGGGTCGTACCACGCGGTCACACCGCAGCGGATCCTCAACACCCGCCCCGGTTCGGCCAACGTCGGCGGCATCACCGGTCCGGTCGGCCCTGACGCCGCCATCACCCTCACCGTCGCCGGGGTGTCCCCGGTCCCTGCCAACGCCATCGCCGTGGTGCTCAACGTGACCGCGGCCGATACGACGGCCGGGTCCTTTCTGACCGTGTACCCGAGCGACGCTGCCTCCCGGCCCGACGCGTCCAACCTCAACTGGGTGTCCGGTGACGTCGTGCCGAACCTCGTCACCGTGGCGTTGTCGGCCGACGGCAAGGTGTCGTTCTACAACTACGCAGGAAACGTGAACGTGATCGCCGACGTGGCCGGCTACTACACGGCCTCGAACGACAAGGTCATCCAGTTGCCCCTCACCGGGCTCGCACTGGAGAACGCAGCCTTCGACAACCCCCTCCCCGGCGGTGTCCGCATGGCTGACAACGCGTTCGGTTCGTATGCGTCGTTCAACACCGCGTTCGATCTGCCCCAGGACTACACCGCCGGCACGCCGATCTCGGTGAACATCCGCTGGGTGGTGAACGGCGCGTGCACCGTCGCCTTCCAAGCCAACAACCTGACGGTCACCCGACCCGGCATCGCCCAGATCACCGGCCCGGCCACCAGCTCGGGCAACTCGATTGCCACGGCCACCTCGACGAGCGCCAACGTGGTGGTGGAGACCAAGGCCACCATCGTGAGCCCGGACGCCACCAAGCCGCTGCAGCCCGGTGACTCGATCAACGTCGGCTACTTCCGTCGCGGCGACGCGGTCAGCGACACCTGCGCCGGACTGACCGCCATCATCACCGGCCTGTCCGCCACCTACGCCTGACCTTCACGCAACACACGTCACGTCGATCCACGGGGTCCGGGCCACACGGTCCGGGCCCCGTGCCGCGTATGGAGTCATCGCTGGGGCGGCGGGCTCCACTGCACCGAGGGAAACCGAGCGAAGTCGTTGTCGAACGACACGATGGAGCACCGATGTTCAATAGCGAGGGCGGCCAGATGAGCGTCGTTCACGAGGTTGCCCCCGCTGCCGAGCGGCTCGAGGAGGCTCCGAACGATCGAGGCGTGATTGGGACCTGGATCCAGGACAACCGCAGGCGAAGCGCCGAGCCAAGCATCCACCCGGCTCATCGCTTGATCGACAGTCAATGGCGCAGGAAAGAGGCCGACTTTGGTCGACAGTCGGACGAACGCAAGCAGCGCGATCCAGGCGAACGCCACCGTGTCGCCACCCGATAGCGAGTCATCCAGCCAATGACGAGCCTGCTCGTGGTGCGGGGCCGACGAGTTGACGGCGTAGAGCAGAACGTTGGCATCGACAAGCTTCACGATGCTGAACGCATCTTCCGCATGAGTTCCTCGTCCTCGAGGTCGGCGGCGATCTGGAGGGCGCGATCGAGATTGACCGTGCTCACACCGAGGTCAGCCACCTCCGTGACGAACGGCTTCGCTGTGGGTGCCGCGGCACCGTTACGGATCGAGTCGTTCAACGCCTCCTTGAACGACACACCTCGTTCGCGCATGCGCCGACGAACGATCTGCTCGGTGTCGGGGTCGAGCGTCACGGTGGTTCTCATCTAGTCATCATAGCATCATTGATTCTGATGTCGTGATGCCTCACGACCCCGCCCTGCCACGGAGCGTGAGTAGACGGGTGCCTGTATACCCGCCTGAAGGGGGCCACCCCCCAAGTTCCGTTGTGTGTCTTTCAAGCCCGTGACCAGGCTATTTACGGGCCGTTCAACGCTCGCCACTCTTCGTGGTCATGCAGCGCACCGCCACCACCATCGGACTCGGCTTGGCCGGAGCCGTCACCGTCTCACTCGCTTTCGCTCCGTCGGCATTCGCCACGGGCGACACGCCCGTCGAGCAGCCGACCGTCGAGCAGGAGCAGGCTCCCTTCCTCGACCTGCTCTACGCCGCCCCGCACATGAACCTGGTCCCCGGCGACACCACCACCGTGGTCATCGCCCAGACCCTGCCGGCCAGCTACACGCTGACCTCCTACCTGGCCAACGGCAACAAGTGCTTCTACGCCTACGACGCCCCGGCCGCCGACCACGTCAAGTCGGGCACCGAGTCCGACGCCGACCGCATCGAGCGGTGGATCGTCGCCACCTCCGATGCCAACGGCAACGGCGTGGACGACTGGTACGAAGGTGCCGCCGACGAGAACGGCGTCGCCGCCTGCAAGATCAAGGCGACCGACGAGTTCGGCAACATGGACTGGAAGTACATCTACATCAACGTGGGTGTCCCCAAGACCCCGAAGGGCGAGGACTTCGACACCGGCGCCACCACCGTGGTCGACCCGCCGGCCACCACCGCCGCCCCGGCCACGACCGCCCCGGCCACCAACCCGAGCGTCGTCGTTCCGTCCAGCGTCCTGCCGACCACCGTCGCCCCGGCCACCTCGGCGCCCACCACCGCCACGCTCCCCCGCACCGGTAGCGCCACCTGGGTCGAGGCTCTCCTCGGCGTCTCGCTGGCCGCCGCTGGCGCTGGACTGCTCACCTTCAGCCGCCGCCGGGCGCAGGCCGCTGAGGTCCGCAGCAACGGCTGAGCCTCTCCCGCAACAGACGAGTTCTCCCCTGGTGATGAGGAGGCCCCACACGGGGCCTCCTCTTCATTTTTCGCCCGTCCCGTAGCCTCTGAGCCGTGCACCTCGGCCCCACCCCCGCACCCGCCCGGTGGCTGCTCCCCATCTGCATCACGCTGGCGATGGCATCGGGTGTGGCGCTCGTCGCCATCTTGTTGGCAGTGCGCATCCATCCCGAACCGGCGTGGATCGAACTGCGCATCTATCGACGGATCGTCGATCTCGACACCTCGTACCGGATCCGCAATGCCCGCTTCCTCGGAGGCCCCGGATTCGTCGCGCTGTCGATGTGCTGGGTGAGCCTCATGGGCGTGGCGATGCGCCGAGGACGCACCGCGGCGATCATCGTCGCCGGAGCGATCGCGACGTTGATCGTCAACGATCAGATCCTGCAACGACTCGTGGTGCGACCGGGGCCTGGCTCGAGCGCCACGGCGCGCCTCGACGACTTCATCCCATCGGGCCACGTCGCTGGAGCAGCGTGCGCGGCGCTCGCCCTCGTGTCGCTCATGGCGTGTGTGGACGCACCTCGAGTGGCGTTGCTCCTGGCCAGCGCTCTGGCGGCAACCACCACCGTGACCGTTGGGTGGGCATCGGTGTATCAGTCGAACCACTTCACCCTCGACGTGATAGCCGGCGCGTTCGTGGCGATCTGCGGGATGTCCCTCACCACCGCGTTGGCGTGCACGAGCGAGGCGAACGCCAGGAGCTCAGCAGCTCACTCGACACCCGTTGGACGAGACGTCAGCACTCAGTAGTACGGGACCGGATCGGGCTCGGTGCGTCCGGCCAGGAACTCGGCAAACGCCTTAGAGCACCGATCGCACAAGGTGATCTCCCGGTTCCACTGCCGATCGATCAACGCAACCCGTCGACGAGCGAGGACACGCACATTCGCGTACACCTCTCGGCCGCAACGATCGCAGTGCCGACACTCGCTCACATCCACGAAATGTAGACATCTAACTAGACACATGTGCGGGGGCGAGCACCCCAAGTTGCGGTGACCTCACCTACTACGACCATCGGGGAAGGCCGGTGATCCCGGCCCTCCCCAAGGTCATGCGGTCAGACCAACCCCATGGCTTCACAGCTGGTGTCGAATGTGCCGCTCTGCGGGTCGATGCAGATGTCGATGGCGTCAGGTCCACCGATCAGGACATCGGCCCCGCTGCTACCCCACAGATAGTCAGCACCGGCTCCACCGTCGAGCGTGTCGTCACCACCCCAAGCGATGATGAGGTCGTCACCAGCATCACCGTTCATGACCTCGCCGGCGTCCTCGCCACCGTCGCTCCCGTCGAGGTAGTCGGCTCCGTCGCCACCGTTGAAGGTGTCGACACCGAGACCGCCCCACAGATAGTCCGACCCGACACCACCATTGAGCGTGTCGGCACCACCCCAACCGATGATGAGGTCGTCGCCGCCGTCACCGTTCATGACCTCGCCCTCGTCGTCGCCTTCGAGATGATCGCGATCGTCGCCACCGTTGAAGGTGTCGACTCCGGCGCCGCCCCACAGATAGTCCGACCCGACACCGCCGTTGAGGGTGTCGTTCCCGCCGTAGCCGAGGATGTCGTCGTCGCCACCGTCACCGTTCATGACCTCGCCGGCGTTCTCGCCACCGTCGTTGCCATCGAGGGTGTCGCGATCGTCGCCACCGTTGTAGACGTCGACGCCGGTGCCACCCCACAGGTAGTCGAGACCCGACCCACCGTTGAGGATGTCGTCACCGCCGAAGCCCAAGATGATGTCGTCGCCGGAGTCGCCGTTCATCGTCTCGCCCTCGTCGCCGCCGGCGAGCCAGTCGTTGCCGGCGCCGCCGTTGTAGGTGTCGATGCCGGTGCCACCCCACAGATAGTCGGGCTCACCGAGCAGGAAACCGGGGGCCTCTCCCCACATGATGTCGTTGCCGTCCCAGCCGAACAGCTGGTCACCGCCGCGGCCACCTTGCAGCAGGTCGTTGTCGCTCCCACCGTCGAGGATGTCGGCATCGAGATCGCCGTTCAGCGTGTCATCGCCCGCACCACCAGCGAGGTAGTCGGGACCGTCGCCACCGTTCAAGGTGTCGTTGTCGCCCTCACCGATCAGCTGATCGCCACCGAGCCCACCGGTGATGATGTCGTTGCCGGCGCCGCCGAACACGAGATCGTTGCCGTCTCCGGCATCGATGATGTCGTCGCCGCCCCGACCACATACCAGATCGTTGCCACCGAGCGCATTGATGACGTCTGGACCTTCGGTGCCCAAGATGACGTCGTCACCGGCCGTCGGCACCTGGCCGAGACCGATATCGACGGTCACCACGCTGCCGTTGCAATCGAGCGGCGCCGCGTTGACCATGATGGTCACCGTCACCGTCGACGAGAACAACGACCCGTCGAACGCCTGATAGGTGAACGAATCCACACCATTGAAGTTCACGTTCGGCGTGTACGTGAACGACCCATTCGGAGCGAGCACCAACACACCATTGGACGTCGTCGCCACCAAGTTCGCCGTCAACGACGGACCATCAACATCACTGTCGTTGCCGAGCACACCCGGTGCCGCCACGTTCAACACCGTGTCCTCCGACGCGTTGTACGCATCAGCCACCGCCGTAGGCGCATCATTCGACCCGGCAACAGTGATGGTCACCGTCACCGTCGACGAGAACAACGACCCATCGAACGCCTGATAGGTGAACGAATCCACACCATTGAAGTTCAGATTCGGCGTATAGGTGAACGACCCGTTCGGAGCGAGCACCAACACACCATTGGACGTCGTTGCCACCAAGTTCGTCGTCAACGACGGACCATCAACATC
>JBFWVD010000117.1:7212-12928 GCA_050246915.1 Acidimicrobiia bacterium
GAGTCAGCACCGTTGAAGTTCGCGTTCGGCGTATAGGTCACCGAAGCGCTGTCGGTGTTGGGAGCGCCGGCAACGCAAGCGCTGTTGCCAATGGACCCCAGCGTGCCGTTGGTCGGCGGGGTGACGATGGCGAACGTGAGCTCGCATGTCTCCACATCGCTACCCGACAAGGCAACCGGAGTGGCCGTGTCCTCGACGACGGAAGGTGCCGATGCGTTTGCCGTCGGTGTTGCGTTCACCGGCGCTGCCGTCGTGAACGACGACACCGGGCCATCCGTTGATGCGATGCCATCGCGGGCCACCGCGTACCACTCGTACTGCTGGTTCGTGTCCAGGCCGTTCCACACGACGCTGGCCGTGGACCCCGACGGGACCGTGGTGCTACCGATGAGCTGGAATCCGGCCGCCGCGCTCATGTCGAACGGCAACACGAAACTGCTGTCGGAATCGGTCTCGAACGTGTTGGTGCTCGTGGCGTAGGTGAACGCCTCGATCTGGTTCGTGGCCGGCGTGAAGCGGTAGTACCGCAACCAGCTCGAACCGCCTTGTGTCCGGCTCTGGTAGTCGGTGAGCACCTGATGGACCGGCTCGCCACAGTCGTTGTTGTCGGTGCGACGTCCCTCACCCGGATAGTGGCCATTCACCACCATGAAGACGTTGCAGTGATTGCGGATCACGGTGTCCCACACGTGGGCGGCCGTCGTGCCGTTGGTCTGGTGGATGACGGATGTGCCGCGGTTGTTGGACGTGTTCACGAAGGCATGGGTCGAGATGATGGCGTGCCGGTTCGGATACTGCTCGAGCACGTCCGATGCCCAGTCGAGCGTGAACTGCGGCATGTCCACCTCGAGGTGGATGATGAGGAAGTCGATGCCGCCAGCGGTGAACAGCTGGTAGTTGTCCTTGTTGAGGCGATCCACCGACTCGGGGACCGGATCTCCCGAGTCACCGAGGTAGCCGCCGTACCACGTATTCATGTCGTAGCGGCTCGGCGGGAAGTGGATGTCGTAGTTGGTCGCCGTGCCGTTGGCCAACATGTCGTGGTTGCCCGGCGCCATGTTGTTGGGCACTCCCGCCGCGTCGAGCACGGCCATCTGCGCACTGGCCCGGGTCCACTCGGCCGGCACGGTGTCGAAGCTCTCGGTGATGTCACCGAGATGGCTCACGAAGGCGATGTCGAGCGTGTCCTTGTTGTCGACGATCCAGTTCACCTGGCTGGCGAAGTGCGTCAAGTTCGCACCGTTGGCGTCCACGTAGTGCTGGGTGTCGGGGATGACCACGAACGTGAACGGATCGCCAGCACCGAGGGACCGACCGTAGAAGTCGACCTGCAGCTCGTCGTTGTCGACATCAGAAACGTCGACGCTCAACGTCGGGGACGTAGCAACATTGGTTGACGCGTTGGCCGGGACCGGGTTGGTCGGGGCGTTCGGCGCCGTGTTGGGGTTGACCAGATTGAACGGCGCCCCCGGAACCCAGCTCGAGCCGGTGCCGGTGATGGTGCCGTTGGACGCCGGAGCGACCGAGTCGGACACCGCCGTACCGGTGCCCTCCTCGAGACCCCAGCGGGCCACGAGGTTCGTCCCCGTGGTGAGCTGGCTGTTCATGGTGGTGCGGATCTGCTGCAGATTGCGCGCACCGCTCCACACCCGGGCCTCATCGATGATGCCGTGGAAGCGAGCGGTGTTACCCGGCGCACCGCTCGAGTTGAGCATCGTGCCGATTGCCGCGTGCTGAATGGAGTCGGCCCGCGGGGTTGCATTCACCGCCAACGTGGCCTCGAGGTTGCCGTCGAGATACAGGCGCCACGTCGTGCCGTCGTAGGTGGCCGCAGCGTGATGCCACACGTTCGAGGTGATGGCGGTCGTGCCTGACACCGGGTGGTTCGTGCCTCCGGCGTTGTCCTCGAAATCGGCCGCCAGCACGTTGCCAGTCGTATTGATACCGAGGAGCCAGTTGGCATCGACGTTGGAGTTCTCAGACTGCGGCCCTCCGTGGGTGACCAGCGGGAGGAAGTTCTCGATGCCATTGGTCCCGGTCGTGTTGGACACGCCGGTACCGGTGCGGTTGAACCAGGTCTCGATGGTGAAGGTTCCCAGGTCGAGCTCTGCCGGATCACCGAAGGTCACGTAGGCGCCTGCCGTACCGAGCTGCAGCGCCGTGCCGCTGGCCGACAGCCGCGTCGCCGTGGCCTCACCCGATGCCGGCGACTCATTGCCGGAGCCATCGACCGCAGTGACGACATAGAAGTACGGCGTGCCGGCGACCGCGGTGGTGTCGGCGTAGACGACCGCCGGGGCGTTGACCGTGGCGAGCGGGGCACCGGCGATGGACACCGGGCTGGTGGTCGAGCGATACACCCGATAGCTGGCCACGTCGGGCTCGGCGTTGGCCGTCCACGCCAGATCGTTGGCGGTGACGGTCCCGTTGGCGGTGAGGCCGCTCGGCGCAGCCGGGGCAACGGTGTCGAAGGTGAGGTCGAACGGCGCGCCGTTCACCCACGTGGCCCCGGTGCCGGTCACCGTGCCGTTGGCAGTGGGTGCGATGGAGTCAGCGACGTTGGTGCCGCTGGCATCGCCCAGGCTCCAGCGAGCCACAAGCCCGGTGCCGGAGGTGAGCTCGCTGTTTGCAGTGGCCCGGATGTCCGTCAGAGTCCTCGCCGTGTTCCAGACGCGGGCCTCATCGAGCGTTCCGACGAATCGTCCGAGAGCGGTGCCGGTGGAGGTGAGCATGGTGCCGAGCGCGGCCTGCTGAGTGGTGTCAGAACGAGGCGTGAACGCCCCGACGACCGAAGTCGCCTCGAGGTTGCCGTCCAAGTACAACCGCCACGTTGTGCCGTCATAGGTGGCGGCGGCGTGATGCCACGAGCCGTCGGCGGGGATGGCGGTGGTGCCCGAGACCGGATGGTTCGCACCGGTCGCTGTGTCCTCGAAGTCGGCGGCCAGCACGTTGCCGGCGGTGTTGATGCCCATGATCCAGTTGGCGTCCACGTTGGAGCCGTCGGACTCGGGCGCGCCGTGGGTGACGAGGGGGATGAGGTCGATGCCGCCGGAGCCCGAGGTGTTGGCGGTGCCGGTGCCGGTGCGCTTGAACCAGGTCTCGAGGGTGAACTGCGCCAGGTCGAGCTTGGCCGGATCGCCGAAGGTGACGTATGCGCCGGCGGTGCCCAGATCGAGCGCGTCGCCGGTGGGCGTGGGCGGCGCGTCATGGGTGACGGTGGAACCCGAGTCGGTGAACGTCTGACCGGCGATCGGGATGAACTCCCAGTCGTAGCTGTCCTCGTGGAGCGTGAACTTCACGACCCCGTTGGTGACCGAGTTGCGAACCTGGCTGCTCGGCAGCACGGTGCCGAACCCGGTCGGAGCGACGCCGCCGGTCCCGATGACCATCTGGCGCACGCCGTAGACATTGTCGATCGCACCGCTGGCATCCATCGGTGCCAGCACCTCGTAGTTGTGCCAGTGGCCGCCGAGCACGAGCTCGACACCACCGTTGTAGAGGTCCTGGTAGAGCTGCTGCATGTGGGGGAAGTTGCCGGTCGAGGAGAACCGCGGCTTGTGCCACATGGCGATGATGTTGTTGGTGGGGCTGGTAGCCAGATCGTTCTGGAGCCACAGATCCTGCGGCGAACCGGCCGCACATCCGCCCGGCACCCAGTAGCCGGTACCTGGCTCGCACTCGGCGTTGAGAACGACGATGTGCCAGGTGTTGGCGCCGGAACCGATGTTGTAGCTGTAGTAGCCCAGGCCGCGCTCACCCGCCGGTCCGGTCTGGTTGCCGACACCGTTGAAATAGTCGAAGTACGGGGTGGCTCCGGGGGTGGTGCCATTGCCGTAGTCGTGGTTTCCGAGTGTTGGGCGGGTGCGGTTCTTGAACTGGCCCCAGCCCGGGTCGTAGCAGTTGGCGAACTCGGCCGCGGTGCCGTTCTCGTACACGTTGTCACCGATGGTGAACACGTGCCCATCGATCCCGGCCACCAGAGCGGCCGTCGCTTCGTCCTGCGTGCGTGCACAGTCGGCGACGTCGCCGGCACCCACCAACACCAGGGGCGGATCGCCGAAGGTGAGATTGAACGGTGCACCGGTGACCCGATCGGCGCCGACGCCGGCGACACCGCCGTTGGCGGGAGTGCCGATGGAGTCGATGACCGCGCCTCCCACCGGATCGCCCAGACCCCATCGGGCCACAAGACCGGTGCCGGAGGTGAGCGACGAGTTGTTGATCGTGGAACGGATGTCGGCCTCGCTGCGCGCCGCGTTCCAGACACGGGCCTCATCGAGTGAGCCGTTGAAGCGACCGAGCGGGGTGCCCAAGGAAGTGAACATGGCGCCGAGCCCGGCGCCCTGGATGGAGTCGGAACGCGGGGTCTGGCTGCCGGACAGGGTGAAGGGGACGGCCTCCGTCGCCTCGAGATTTCCGTCCAGGTACAAGCGCCACGTTGTGCCGTCATAGGTGGCTGCCGCGTGGTGCCACACGTTGTTGGTGATGACGGTGGTGCCCGATACCGGATGGTTCAGACCGTTGTTGCTGTCCTCGAAGTCGGCGGCCAGCACCGGACTGGCGACGTTGACGGTGCTGATGCCGAGCAGCCAGTTGGCATTGAGGTTACCCGTCTCACTTTCGGGAGCACCGTGGGTGACCAACGGCTCGAAGCTTGCGATGCCACCGTCGCCCGTCGTGTTGGGGGTACCGGCGCCGGAGCGGCGGAACCAGGTCTCGATGGTGAACTGCGCCAGGTCGAGCTTGGCCGGATCACCGAAGGACACGAACCCGCTGGTGCCCATGTTCAACGCGTCACCGGCGCTCGGCTGGGGGAAGCCACTGCTCCAGGTCGGGCCGTTGGTGAGGGTGCCATTGGGATTGCCGGCCACGCTGTTGCCCGCCGTGGCACCCGACCCCTCGTTGAACCCGAACCGACCGAGCAGTCCGGTGCCGGAGGTGATCTCCTGGCTCATGCCGATCTGGATGTCCGACTGAGCACGAGCGGTGCTCCAAATGCGGGCCTCGTCGATCTGCCCAGCAAAGAAGCCTGCCGCAGCGCCGCCGGAGTTGAGGGCCGAACCCACCGACGCGTGCTGGATGCTGGCCGACTGAGGAAGCACTGGTGGTAAGGGCGTAGCGGCCACGGTCAGTGACTGGATCAACACGCCGTCCATGAACAGGCGAAAGATCCGGCCGTCGTAGGTGGCCGCGACATGGTGCCACGAGTTCATGGGAACGACCGTCGTGCTGGTGACCGGATGGTTGGGACCAGTCACCTCTTCGAAGTCGGCGACGAGAGCGCCCGTCGAATTATCGATCCCGAGGAAGTAGTTGAAGTTCAGGTTGTTAGGGGATTCGCCCTCGCCGCGGCCTTTGGCCAGGATCGGAATGACGCTCGTAAGAGAACCCGTTGACGTCGTAGCGCCCGGGCCTGTGCGGTTCACCCACGCCTCGAGGGTGAAGTTGGTGGCTCCGAGTGATGAAGCGACACCCATGGTCACGTAGTCGTTGACCCCGTCGAAGGTCAGAGCTCCGCCCGCGGGAGTGGTCGCCGATGTCTGCACGATTCCCGTGCCGATGGTGGCCGCCGCCAGCACTGCGGTGGTCACCGCCACGCGCGCCACACGCGACCCGCCGAAGAACTTCCGTGCCATCTCAACCGCCCCACTGCCGCGCATGAGCATCGACCATTCGATGCGTGGCAGCATCGGCCCTCGCCACGTCCGGCGGACAG
>JBFWVD010000118.1:0-12350 GCA_050246915.1 Acidimicrobiia bacterium
AACCCACCAACCCACCAACCCACCAACCCGCCAAGAAGTTTCGAAGGTTGTGATCGGTGAGCGATCACAACGTGCGAGACTTTCCGGGGCGAGCCGGGGCGAGCCGGGGCGAGCCGGGGCGAGCCGGGGCGAGCTGGCGTGCGGGGGCGAGCCGGGGCGAGCTGGCGTGCGGGGGCGGAACTTCGTGCGGGGTTGGCGAGATGAGAGGCTGAGCGGATGGTCTCCGAGATCTTCGACAGCTCAGTTTGGGTGCAGGTCCCCGGCTTCGCCTTCACCGACATCACCTACCACCGGGCCAAGGCCCACGGAACGGTGCGGGTGGCGTTCAACCGACCCGAGATCCGTAACGCCTTCCGGCCCCACACCGTCGATGAGCTCTACATCGCGCTCGACCACGCCCGTCAAAGCACCGACGTGGGATGCGTGTTGCTCACTGGCAACGGCCCGTCGCCCAAGGACGGCGTGCATGCCTTCTGCTCGGGTGGCGATCAACGCATCCGCGGCCGTGACGGCTACAAGTACGCCGACGGCGAACTGGCCGAAACCATCGAGCCAGGTCGCGCCGGGCGCCTCCACATCCTCGAGGTGCAGCGACTCATCCGCTTCATGCCCAAGGTCGTGATCTGCGTGGTGAACGGTTGGGCCGCCGGTGGCGGCCACAGCCTGCACGTCGTGAGCGACATGACCATCGCCAGCCGGCAACACGCGCGCTTCAAGCAGACCGACGCCGACGTGGGCAGCTTCGACGCCGGTTACGGCTCGGCCTATCTGGCCCGCATGGTGGGGCAGAAGTTCGCCCGCGAGATCTTCTTCCTCGGTCAGGAGTATTCGGCCGAAGATGCCCATCGCATGGGCGCGGTGAACGCCGTGGTCGATCACGCCGATCTCGAGAAGACGGCGCTCGAATGGGGGCGGCTCGTCAACGGCAAGAGCCCCACAGCGCAACGGATGTTGAAGTATGCGTTCAACTTGGTCGACGACGGGTTGGTCGGCCAGCAACTATTCGCCGGGGAGGCAACCCGGCTTGCCTACATGACGGACGAAGCGGTCGAAGGTCGTGATTCGTTCCTCGAGAAACGAGACCCTGACTGGTCGAAGTACCCGTGGTACTACTGAGAGTCACCTTGTCGGAACCTACGCTCAACGGATCCCGTGATGGCTGAGGAACCAGTCGGTTCGCGCTTCGACGAGGAGCGCGGTGCCGTGGTCCATCTTGTTTCGTGGACCGTACTGGGGATCGTGTCCG
This sequence comes from Acidimicrobiia bacterium, assembly GCA_050246915.1. Taxonomy (GTDB): domain Bacteria; phylum Actinomycetota; class Acidimicrobiia; order Acidimicrobiales; family Ilumatobacteraceae; genus JBFWVD01. Next base: position 1,247 of record JBFWVD010000118.1, read on the forward strand.
GTCTGTTGGCCGGCGTGAGTTCGTTCGTGTTCCTCGATGTGCTCGATCGTGCGACGCGCTACCGGGTTGAGCATCACTGGATCGTCTGGATCTTGCCATTGGCTGGTCTCGCGATCGGTCTCGTCTATCACTATGTCGGTGGCGACGCCCGACGGGGCACAGCGCTCCTCATCGATGAGATCCACGAACCGTCGCGGTGGGTTCCACGCAGGATGGCGCCGCTCGTGCTGATCGGCACGTGGACGAGTCATCTGTTCGGTGCCTCGGTGGGACGCGAAGGCACGGCATTGCAGATGTCTGCGAGCCTCACCGACAACGTCAGCCGAATCCTGCGCGTCAGGCCCACGGATCGACGGATCCTGCTCAGCACTGCGTTGGCAGCTGGGTTCGGAGCCGTGTTCGGGGTGCCGCTGGCCGGCGCCGTCTTCGCGCTGGAAGTCCAGACCGTGGGACGCATCCGCTACGAAGCTCTGGTACCAGGGCTGGCCGCATCGGTGACGGGCAATCTCGTCGTCGGTGCCTTGGGATATGAACATGCGCAGATGCCCATGGTCGCAGTGCACCTCTCGGCGACGCTCGCGCTTCGCATCGCCATCGCAGGGGTGGCGTTCGGACTCGCCGGTGCGGTCTTCGCGTGGCTGACCCACTCGATCAAACGCTTCATGGAACGAATGATTCGGTGGGCGCCGTTGCGACCGGCCGCCGGGGGCATCGCCCTGATCGGGCTCGCCGCACTCGCCGGACGCGACTACCTCGGGCTCTCGATTCCCATCATCACGAGGTCTGTGAGCGGAGAGCACGTGGGCTTCGCGGTGTTCGCGCTCAAGCTCGTGTTCACCGCAGTGGCATTGGGCTGCTCATTTCCCGGTGGTGAGGTGACCCCCCTCTTCGTGATCGGATCCAGTCTGGGGGCGGCATTGTCGAGCCCATTGCACGTGCCCGTGACGCTGCTTGCCGCGGTGGGCTTCGTGGCAGTGTTCGCTGGAGCGTCGAACACCCCATTGGCGTGTTCGATCATGGCCGTCGAGCTCTTCGGCGGTCAGATTGCCGCGCCCGCAGCGATCGGGTGCGTGGTGGCGTATGTGTTCTCGCGACATCAAGGGATCTACGCGACGCAGCGCCACGAAAGCCGCAAGCATCATCCGTGGATGTTCAATCGGGTCGATCGTCCCGAGTCGGGTCGATCACCCCAGGAGCCTCCGACCGATATCTGAGTCGCGCACGCAACTCGTCGTAAGTCCGATCGCCGACGATGTCGCGCAATTCCTGTTCGAGCGTGACGGTGACCGGCTCGTCGGCGCAGAATGCTTCAGGTGCTTCGGTGCACCACCACGCCATCGTTGCACCACCCGGTCCCCAATCGTCGCGGCGCCACGCCCGCACGGTGATGTCGGTGAGGGCGTCGTCGGCGTTGCTTCGTAGCTCGAGTTCGTCGACCCGCAGCGGGATTCGGCTGCACGTCTGGGGTTTCCATCGGATCGGCTCGTCACCGGCCTCGAGCGCGGCCCGATGCAGCGAGCATCCCGGTCCGGCCGAGAACCCCGGCCGATTGAGGAAGATGCACGCGCCGTCCACCACCCTCGTCGTCCATCGGCCGCCGGACGCCTGCACGAACCCGTCAGCACGGCCCGCGTCGTGGAATTGCATCTCATCGGCCGACAAGGCGGCGGCGATGGCCGCGATGTTCATGGCCTCTTCCTCATCGGTGAGCACCACACCCACCGAGCAGCATCCGTCATGCAATTCAGGTTGACGGGTTTCGTGGATGCCTTGGCAACCGGCACCCCAGATGCACTGCCAGCGCGAGGTGAGGAACCCGGCATCGAGGCGCCATCGGATCTTGTCGTCGGCGTCGATGATCTCGACGAAACGCGACTCGGGACCCTCGGGCCCGTCATCATGTCGAGCGGTCACGACGAGCGACGAGGCGGTGGCTTGAGGGCCAGCGACTCCTGGCTGATGACCGCAAGGATCGTGCCATCAGCTGTCCGCACGGTGCCGTGGGCGACCCCGCGTGACGACGCGAACGACACCGCCTCGGCACTCACCAGCATCCAGTCATCGGCGCGGGCCGGGCGCTGGAACCACACCGTGTGATCCATGGACGCGCCGGCGAGGCGTTGATAGATGGGTGTGCCCGGAGCGCGCGCCGTGGCGCTCATGCCGATGTCGGTGACGAAGGCGATGCACGCCAGATGATCGATGGGCTCTGTTCCCGGGGATCGCTTGGCTTTCGCCCAGAACGGATGGACACTGGGTTTGGCCCCGGCCGAAGGCTGGAGTGCGACCCGCACGTCGTAGGCCTCCATCGCTGGCGACGTCGCCGCCGGTGCGACGAGATCGATGGGCACTTCTGGGTCGAGATGCTCACCAGACAGCGGCTCACTCCACTGCGTGCCATCACCGTCGTCGCCATCATCGGCGGAGCGGGGAGGTTCACTGCAGCTGACCGTGACCAGCGCTCGAACGTCGTCACGTTGGCGAACAGTGAAGTGCCGCAGAGACGTCGAGCGCCCATCGCGCACCGACGTCATGTCATAGATGATCGGGTTCACCACATCGCCGGCCGTGACAAAGTGGATGTGCAGCGAATGGGGCAATCGGCCGGTGGACCGATGGGCGATGATCAGCGTCTCGGCCGCGATCTGGCTACCGGGTAGGCGAGTGGCCCCCACGATGCCTGACTGCATGGGTGTACTGCGGAAGCGGTTCACGCCGTCCTCGACGACGTGGAACGAGATCCCGTCGGGCGGCGGGGGAGCCACCGCCCCGTGAGGTTCGCTCACCGATGTCAACCTTTGTTGCCCCAACGATCCCACGACGTGATCCACTCGGCCGGGGGACGGGCGGCCGGCTTGAAGTCATCGCCGGTGAAGTAGGCAAGCGGCACCAAGCCCACCTGGGTCACGTCGGCGGGAATGCCGAGCAGTTCGGCGGCATCGGCCTCTTTGAACAGATGCACCGTGGTGAGCGAGGAGCCGAGCCCGCGCGAGCGTGCGGCGAGCATGAAGCTCCACACCGCCGGGAAGATCGAGCCGTAGAAGCCCGACGCCCACGCGTTGCTCTGTCCCTCGATGCGACCCTTGATGCACGGCACCACGAGGGCGGGCACGTTGTGCAGGTTGGCCGAGAGGAACTGGGCGGACTCGTAGATGCGCTGCACTTTGGCGCTGCCCGACTCGGCCGCGAGCTTGGCGGCGTCGGCGAAGTAGTCGCTGCCACCATCGCGGTAGATGTCGGCCAGCTTCGCCTTCACCTCGGGGTCGGTGACGACGATCCAACGCCATCCCTGCATGTCCGACCCGGTGGGGGCCTGCTGGGAGATGCGGATGCAGTCGACGATGACCTCGCGGGGAACCTCACGGGACAGGTCCAGACGGCGGCGCACGGCGCGGGTGGTGGTGAGGACGTGATCGATGCTCTCGAGATCCATGGGCCCAGCTTTCCAGACCGCGGGACGCTCAGTGCACGCCGCAGCGCTCGCTCAGCCGGCTCTGACTCAGCTGGCCCGAATCACTTGCGCGGTCTGGTCATCCGCTCGGCGGTGTCGCTGGGGACGCCGAGCACCCGGCTGCGTTCCACCAACAGCGCGGCGTCCCGTGGTGTGGACGCGGCGTTGGCGAAGAGCCGCTTGGCCAATCGGTTGCCACTGGCCGAATTGGCCACGATGCGCGCCGCGAGCGCAGCGACCTCGGCGTCGAGCAGGTCGTCTGGATAGCAGTGGTTGGCCAGCGCGATGGCTTCGGCCTCAGCGCCGCTCACGCGACGAGACGTGTAGCCCATCTCCTTGGCCCTGGCCCGGCCGATGCGCTCGGGCAGCCGGACCGACATGCCCCAGATGGGGCTGAGGCCCCATTGGCCGTGGGTGTCGGCGAACTGGGCCGACTCGCCAGCGATGATGAAGTCACACGCCAGCGCGATCTCCAGGCCGCCGGTGAGACAATGTCCCTTGACCTTGGCGATCGTCGGCTGGGGGAGTGATTCGATGGCGTCGACGGTCTCAGACGGGAAGAACGGGTTGTCGATCACCGTCCCCTGGGCCGCGGCGATGGCGTCGAGATCATGTCCGGCACAGAACGCTCGCCCAGCCCCGGTGAGGATCACGCAGCCGATCGACTCGTCGTCCGCGATGGCGGCGAGATGGGCCCGGAGCTCGGCGAACACGCCCATGTGGACGGCGTTGAGCTTCTCGGGACGGTTCAAGGTGAGGGTTGCAACGCCATCGGCGTCATCGCGTAGGACCATGCTCATGTACACCATTGTGGCCCGCCTCGAAAGGTACGGGCTCAAGGCTGGCTCCGATGTGCCGACCATCGCGATGTGCACGAGGAGCTGATCTGGGTCGATGCCGCGCCCAGCGACGCGGTCATCATCGACGCCATGCTCCCGGTCACGGTGGGTCGCGTCGAGCTGATCGTGACGCGAACTGCCGACGATGTGCATGCCTTGGCCGATCTGTGCCCGCACGCCATGGTCCCCATCCATGGGGGCGAGTGCCGTGATGGCGTCATCACCTGTCCGTTCCACGACTGGCGCTTCAGCGTTCGCACGGGAGCACCACTGGGTTTCACGAAAGGATCGTTGCGCCGCTTCGGATGTCGTGAGATCAACGGCACGGTGCAAGTGGAGCTGCCGACATGGATGGTGGCTCCGCTCAGACGGCTGTGACCCGAAATGTTGGCCGGGCATGCGTCGCGAGCACTTCGAGATCCTCGGGGTCACTGGTGATGACGACGGCACGCAGGCGAGATGCGGTGACGGCGATGTGGGCATCCACGACGTCGGATGTCGATGCCTTCGACAACAGCGCGCCGACCTGGTGCGCCTCATCCGCCGCGAAAGCAACGACATCGCACCCGCGCAAGAACCTTCGCAACTGCGCTTGCCGCGGCGATCGACTGGCCTGGGCGATGACCGGGGACGTCGTCACGGGGAGCAGGCCGGCCTCGAGGCGTGCACGATGGTCGGCCCAGACGGCGCGGTCGTTGCGCTCGGCGGCGATGAGGACGCCCGTGTCGTAGATGGTGGTCACGCCGATCGCCGACGGCCTCGGCCGAGCTCTCCAGCCACGCGTCCGCGGGCGGCGGTCATCTCATCGTCGGTCAACTCGCCGTGGAGGCGCTCCCACTCGGAGACGGCGGCGAGGCCATCACGGACGACGAGGGCACGTCGAGCCGCCTCCGTCATCCAGGCGGACACACTCACGCCGTCTCTCGCTGCAGCGTCGATGACCTGAGCGTGGATGTCCGGATCGACCGTGATGGCGAGCTTGGGCGATGGGTTGCCTCGAGGCATGCGTCAAACCATACCACCGCAGTAGGAGACACCCCGGCGAACGGCGAACGGCGAACGGCGAACGGCGAACGGCGAACGGCGAACGGCACATCATGCTCGTTCAGACTCCCCGCCCGTCACCTACGTTGCACCCTCCTCACGCAGATGTGAGCGCACAACCCGAGCGCGAGAGCAGTCAGGACCGACCATTGGTGGCCAAGGCCGTTGTGCATGAGTTCGCGTCGACAGGCCGCAGCAGGTACAACTCCCCGCCGGGCACTGACCGTTCGAGCTGCAGATCGACGAGCTGGACCAGATCGGGCCGGCGCTCCGCCGGCCCCTCCCCGGCATTCGCCAACCCGTCGAACCACGCCAGGTAGGCGTGACCGTTGCATGCCAGCGCGAGCGTGTGATGGACGTCGAGCGGGTAGTGGCTGTTGCCCGCCCTCGGTCGGGTGAACGCCAGCAATGTCGGCTCACGATCGGTGAACCACCAGACGCGCTGGGGACTGTTGGTGAGGATCGTCGCGTCGGTCGGCAGCGTGTCGATGGCTTCGTACAACTGCGGCGCGAACTGCGGTTCGTAACCGCTGCTGTCCGATGCCCTGTCGGGGAATCGGGCGGCGAAGGCGACGCCGTGATACAGCCACACGCCGAGCAACAACGAGCCCGCCATAGCGGCGACACGGACCGTGCACCAACGATCGAACACGACCGCGGTGAAGTAGACGACCGGGATCAGCATCGGCGACATCACTCGCAGTTCGATGTCGTTGGCCGATATCTGCCGGGCAACGATCGGGACCACGAACGACGTTGCCCCGAACACGGCGACGGCAACGTCGATGACGACGAACCGTGCGCTGCGCACTGACAAGAACGCCACGGTGCACAGCGCGACGATGATCGCCGCACCGATGCGAGCGCGAGCGGTGGCCGACCAGCCGTCCCCGACGACGATATGTGCAGTGCCGATGAGTGCCAGACGGATCGTGCGCGTCACGTGCTCGCTCGCACCACCTTCGAACCGCGGACCGAGCGGCTCGCCTGTCTCGGCGAGGTTGCGCACGATCCAGACGCCACCGACACACAGCGAAGCCATCAGATAGGCCGCCGAGCACTTCATGACCTCCACACGATCGCGGTCTTGCGACCGCCACGATGCCAGCGCGACCACCACCGCTCCTGTGGCGATCAAACCGATCCCGGCATAGCGGGTGAGGAAACCGACGCCCGCAAACAATCCCGCGATCGCCGCCAACCGCCTTGTCGGCGCCCGTCGTGTCAGCACGAGGAGCGTCGCCATCGATATTGCCGCGTATGGCGCCTCGCTCCACACCACGGACCCCATCCGAACCATCCCCTGGCTCGCGCCGAACGCCGTCGCACCGGCAAGTGCCGCGAGTGGCCGAACACGCTCACGCAGCAGCAACCACATCAGTGCGGCAGCAACGGCGACCGAGATGGCCCCGACGATGCTCGCCCACACCAGGCTGCGGCCGCCCGGGGCGAGGAGCAGCGGGAAGACCGGGGCGAAGATGGTGACGGGCTTCAACGCGAAATCGGTGAGGCCCTCACCGTCACGCACGTGGTCGGCGGCGGAGAGGTACGTGATCGAATCGGACGACAGGAACGGATCGCGGCGCGTGGCGACGAGCACGAGCACAGCACCGACCAAGGCCGGCACGATGATGGCCCATCGCGACGGTTGCCGGTGCCCTGCTCGCGACGCGAGTACATCTGTCGCAGCGCTTGACACCCGCTGATCATGCCCTGCCGGCGCGACTCGAGCGTCGATGACGCTCAGTTGACGATGAGGTCCTCGCCGAACCAGGGCTTGATCCCTGCGTCGAGTGTCTGCGACGGCTCAGCGGTGGGATCGCGCAGCCACTTCCACATGCGGCGGATGTCGATGGGGCCGTTGACCGACGAGCGACCGTGCTCGTTGCGGTAGTAGTTGAACGCTCGGGGGTCCATGTAGATCATGTGCTTCTCGACATCGTCGAGCTCGGCATTGAACCGCCAGTAGGCGTCCTCGGTGACGTCCACCGAACGCTTGTCCTGCTCGATGAGACCGGCGATGCACTGCAGCGCGAAGCGGACGATGATCTCCAACAGGTCGATGACCTGCAGCCCACCGAAGTTGTTGGTGTTGGGCCCGTACGACATGAAGAAGTTCGGGAAGCCAGGCAGCATCGCTCCGATGTAGGCACGGGGGCCATCCTTGGCCCACAGCTCTTCCACCCGTGCCCCATCACGCCCGATGACCTCCATCGGCCACAAGAAGTCGTTGGCTCGAAAGCCGGTGGCCAGCGCGATCACATCGAACTCGTGCTCCACCCCGTCGACCTCGATGCCCTTGGGCGTGATGCGCGTGATCGGGTCGGTGATGAGCGAGACGTTGTCTCGCAACAGCGCGGTGTAGACGTTGTCATCGGGATCGACACGGATCGGACGCGACGTCATCGGCGGCGCCGCCGGCGTCATCTTCTCGATCAGATCGGGGCGGCCCGCCAGCTTCTCGTTGATGAAGGCGACACAGCTGTCGCGCATCCCCTTGTTGGTGGCGCTGCGGGCATGGGGATCGTCGAACTCCGGATCGGCCCACATGACGGACTTGGTGTTGTCAGGCCCGTTCAGTCGGCCCATGCGGAAGCGGGCGAAGTTGACGTAGTACGGCAGGTTCCGCTCGACCCACAACAGATCGTCGGGCAACGGGCTCACGTACGACGGCGTGGCGTAACACCAACTCGGCGTGCGCTGGAACAGCGCGACGTGGGCGGCGGTCTTCGCCACCACCGGCGTCATCTGATAGCCGGTGGCGCCGGTGCCGATGATCGCGACACGCTTGCCGGTGAGATCGAGGTCCTTGGGCCAGCGGGCCGTGTGGCTCGCGACGCCCTCGAACGTCTCGAGGCCTTCGATGGTCGGCATGAGGGGACGGGAGAGGAAGCCCACACAGCTGATCACCGCGTTGGCCCGCCACGACTTGTCCCCGTCAGGGCCTTTGGCCGTGATCGCCCACGTCGCGCTGGACTCGTCCCAGATGACCGAGTCGACCTCGGTGTCGTACACGATGTGCTCGGCGAGGCCGTAGCGCTCAACCACCCACTTCATGTACCGCAGGTTCTCTTCCCCCGGGCAGAAGGCGTAGGGATAGGGGAAGTCGAGGCCGAACAAGTGGAGGTATCCACGGCTCGGGGTGTCGACGCGGATGCCGGGGTAGCGGTTCTCGTACCAGGTGCCACCGACTTCGGGGTTCTTCTCGATGAGGACGAAGGGGACCCCGGCGGACTTGAGGTGCACGGCAGCGTTGATGCCCGAGATGCCTCCGCCGATGACGACGACCTGGAACTGCTCCTTGCGAGCCTTTGTCGGCTCGTTTCGCCACTGGAGCCCACGGGCCAGCGGATCGAGCCCGGTCTCTTCGATCCACAGTCCCAGTTCATCGGTGGGGAGCGGGGCACCGGCGATCAGGCCGAGACTGCGGGGCAGGCGGTCCTCGGGTCCGGCATCGATCTCAGTCACCTCGTTGTCGCGGAGATGCTTCAGGAACTCCACGGCGAGACGCTGGATGGTGGCCACGTCGGCCGGGTCCGCGATGCGATCGATGAACGAATAGCCGAACTCTTCACGGTTCATCGGCATGTCGATGAGCACATCGTTGCCGGTCAACTGATAGAGCAGCCCGCGCAGGATGAGTGGGTCGGCTTGCGCTATGGCCCGCTCGATGTGCTCATCGGTGGCGCGTGCCAACTCCTTGCTGATCTGCATCCGCTGTCCCCCTGGTGTGCGCCCACAACCGTGGGCCGACGGCGATGGCCCGATGGTCGGACGATCGTGCCGCCATCGTAACCCGATGGGCGCGACCCCATTCATCTGGGCAATACCTGTGATTCGAGACGGGATCGATGCGAGACGGGATCGAGCCGCGGCCGGCTTCACCGCTCGATCGTCGACCAGCAGTGGCGCTCGATGCGCGATCGCCAGTCCGGCGTGCTGTCCGCCGCCTCGAATTCCTGTGCCAGACGATCGACCACCGACTGCACCGATTCCACGGCGTCGACGAGCCCGACGCTGTGTCCGGCGCTCCAGATGTCCTGCCACGGCACGACACCGTCGGGCATCACCGCACCGCGACGCGGCCCACGTTGCGGCGGCATGTCGTCCGGATCGAGACCGGCCAGTGAGACCGACTGACGGATCCAGTTGGCGCTCACACCGTTCATGGCCGCCGACGGGAAGATGTCGTCCATCCCCACCGCAGCGATCATCTGCTTGTGCCCGTCCACCGCACCCGACTCGTGCGTGGCGATGAAGCGGGTACCCAGGCAGGCGATGTCGGCGCCGAGAACCAAGGCGCCGGCCACTCCAGCTCCGTCGGCGATGCCGCCACCCACCACGAGCAGACCGTCGAACATCTTGCGGACCTTGGGAACGAAGGCGAACGGCGTGAGCGAGCCGGCATGGCCACCGGCTCCGGCACAGGTGAGCATGAGCCCGTCGACCCCAGCGGCAATGGCCTTGGCCGCATGGGCCACCGTGACGACATCGTGGATCACCTTGCCGCCCCATGAGTGCACCCGCTCCACCAGCCCCGTTGGGTCGCCGATGCTGCTGAATACCAACGGAACCCGTTGCTGCTCGCACAACGCCAGCTTCTGCGCTCCGATACCGGGGTCCTTCACGATGCCGGCGGCGAAGTTCACGGCGTGCGCGGCGAACGCGGCGCCGCTCATGCGTGCCTCGCGCCGTGCCGCGTCGATCGCGCTCAGGTAGCCGCTGAACTGCTCGACGTCGTTGATCTGCATACCCTGCCAGCCGGCGATCACGCCACTTCGACAACACGCCAGCGTGAGATCGAGGCTCGAGGCGAACGACATCGGTGCACACATCACCGGCAGTCGGAGATCGGTGAACAGCGACATCGAACCGGCCTCGCCCGAGATCAGGCGATGATCTCGGCGATGCGTGCCATCACGCCATCGTCGAGTTGGGCGAGCACATCGAGCGCTCCGAGGTTCTCGTGCACCTGCTCGATGCGGCTGGCACCGGTGATGACCGTCGACACGTTGGGGTTGGCCGCGCACCACGCGATGGCCAGTTGGGCCAGGGAGCCCCCGAGCTCTCCGGCCAGATCACGCAGCGCCAACAGTTGCGGGTTGCGCGACGTGTCCTGCAGACGATCGCGCAGCCAGCCGTAGCCCTTCAGCGTGGCGCGTGAACCTTCCGGCACACCATCGAGGTACTTACCGGTGAGCAGACCCGATGCCAGCGGGCTCCACGTCGTGAGGCCGAGCCCGATGTCGTCGTACAAGCGGGCGTACTCGGTCTCGACCCGGCGGCGCTCGAACATGTGGTACTGCGGCTGCTCCATCACCGGCTTGTGGAGATGATGACGCTCGGCGATCTCGAACGCGGCTCGGATCTCATCGGCCGACCATTCCGACGTCCCCCAGTAGTGGGCCATGCCGGCGGAGATCATGTCGCTCATGGCCCACACCGTCTCCTCGATCTCGGTGTCGGGGTCGGGGCGATGGCAGAACACGAGGTCGACGAAGTCGAGACCGAACCGTTCGAGTGATCCTTCGATGGCGTGCAAGAGGTACTTGCGGTTGAGCGTGTTGCGCGTGTTGACCCCTTCGGTCAGACCCCAGAACAACTTGGTCGACACCAGGTAGCTCTCGCGCTTCCATCCGAGCTCGGCGATGGCCTCACCCATGATGCGCTCGGACTCGCCTCCGGCGTAGGCCTCGGCATTGTCGAAGAAATTGACGCCGGCGTCGTACGCCGCGGCCAGACAGTCGGTGGCCTTTCCTGTGTCGAGTTG
>JBFWVD010000119.1:0-12010 GCA_050246915.1 Acidimicrobiia bacterium
GACGTCAGGAGACACGGTGTTCAAATTCGACATGCTCTTCGAGATCTCGGTGCCGCGCCCGTGGGAGCAGGGCAAGGAACAGCGCCGGTTCCACGAGGCCTTGGATCAGGCGGTCTTTGCCGAAGAGATGCACTTCGACACCGTGTGGGTCGTCGAGCACCACTTCCTCACCGAGCTGGCGCACTCGTCGGCACCCGATGCCTGGCTCGGCGCGCTGGCAGCTCGAACCGATCGCATTCGGCTGGGCTTCGGCGTCACGCTGCTGCCGAGCCAAGTGAATCACCCGATTCGGGTCGCCGAGCGAATGGCCACTGCCGACATCGTGTCCAATGGCAGGCTCGAGGTCGGAACCGGACGGTCGTCCAGTCCGTATCAGCTCGAGGCGTTCGGTGTCGATGTCGGCACGACTCGTGAGCAGTGGGAAGAGTCGATCAAGCTCCTGCCTCGGTTGTGGACCGAGGAGGACGTCACCTACGAGGGTCGGTTCTGGAACTGGTCCGACAAGGTCACCGTGGTGCCGCGTCCGGTGCAGCAACCACACCCGCCGTTGTGGGTCGCCAGCACTCAGCCCGACACCTGCCGGCTGGCAGGCGAGAAGGGTGTCGGCTTGTTGATGACCGGCATCCGCGCGCCCGAGCTGCTGGCCGAGAACATCGCCGTGTACAAGGCTGCGTCGGAGCAGCCGATCGACCAGGTCGGGATGTTCCAGAACAATCAGGCTGCCCTCTTCACCATCGGTTTCTGCAACGAAGACGACGACAAGGCCCGTTTGCTCGGCGGGCAGGGTGGCCAGTGGTACGTGAATCGGGTGAACGAGATCTACAAGAACGACTGGCGTGGAACCCCGCTCGAAGCGGTGCCCGATTCGTACCGTTACCACGCCAAGGCACGATCGGCCGGCGGTGGAGGAAACTGGGCGACGTCGTTGACCGCTCGTCCCATCAACGACATCATCGATTCCGGTGCCTTCTGTGTCGGTGACCCTGCGTCGATCATCGAGAAGATCAAGGTGTACGTCGAGACGGGGGCCGATCGTCTGGTGTGCGTCATGCAGATGGCCGACATTCGACACGAGGATCAGATGCGTTCCATCGAGCTCATGGGACAAGAGGTCATCCCCGCGATCCGAGCGTGGGAGCAACAGCGGTCCGTGGCACAGCCCGTCGGCGGGTCGGCATGAACGACACCAGCGAGGGCGCATCCGTCGGAGCCGAGTCGGCGCCGGCGGCCACGGTCTTCCGGTTCGAACCCCGACCGTTGACGGGCAGGAAGCAGGCGCAGCTCCTGTGCCGGTCCGACCTCATGGTCGCGGCCATCCAGACCGTCGGCGACGGCGGCGAGACCAACCTGCACATGCACAAGCGGCTCGACGGCTTCTGGTTCGTTCTCAGTGGACGAGCGACGTTCTACACCACGGGCGACGAAGTGATCGCCGAGCTCGGGCCGCGCGAAGGTGTTCTCGTCCCTCGTGGCTTTCCCTACTGGTTCGAGCGCACCGGCGACGAGCACCTCGAGATTCTGCAGGTGGAAGCGTCGTCAGCGCTGCTGCGGAACATGGACGACGTCATCAGTGACCGCGTCGACATCGCGACGAGCGCCGACATCCTAGAGCGTCAAGGCGAGGTGCAGATCTTCGGGTCCGATCGCTAGCAACGCGCGATCAGCCTGGCGCGGAGTCGGTGGCTGCGCCACCGACTCCGAGTACCTGCAGCAGCTTCGCGTCTCGGTCCCTGACGAGGTCGGCAATGGGACGCCCGCCGCCAAACGCAACCGAGAGATCGACGAGCTGCGCGCGGAGCTCGGGCGTCAACTCGGGGCTGCCCAAGTCGCTCCACCACGCGTTCATCGCGTCACCCGCGTGGGCGAGGATCCCTGCGGTGCCGCCGGGACCGCCGGCGAGGTGCATGGTGGTGAGAGGTCCGACGGCTGCCCAACGCGCACCGAGGCCCATGGTCACGGTGGCATCGATGTCGTCTGCGCTCGCGATCCCTTCGACCAAGCAGTGGATCGCCTCGCGCAGGAGCGCGGCCTGGAGGCGGTTGGTGAGGTGGCCAACAACCTCGCGGTTCAGCACCACGGGCACCTTGCCGTGCAGCCGGCAGAACGCCGCCGCCCACTGCACCGCGTCGGGGCTGGTCGCGTCGCCGCCACAGATCTCGATGAGCGGCACGATGTGCGGGGGGTTGAGGGGGTGCATGAGCACGACGCGTTCGGGGTGCCGGCAATCACGTTGGAGGTCGGTGATGCGCATGCCGCCGGTGCTGCTCGACACGATGGTGGACGCAGGCGTCACCTCGGCAACGTCCCGCAGGATCTGCCGCTTGGTCTCGAGACGCTCCGGTCCGGCCTCGAAGATGAGTTGCGCGTCTTCGAGGTCGCCCACCTGCTCGCTGAACGTCAACCGGTCGAGCGGGGGCACCGCAGCCGAGGCAACCCCCAGCTCGATCAGCGCTGGCCATGCGGCCGTGATGAAGTCGGCGGCCCGCTCTCGGCTGCCCTCGGCCGGATCGACCGCGGTGACCGCGAATCCGCGGGCAAGGCCGAACGCGATCCAACTCGAGCCCACCGATCCGGCCCCGACGACCCCCACGTGGTTGACATCTGCCTGCTCCGCATACATCGGTGACCTCGAATCTCGTATTGACGCGTATGTCAGTTTGTTGACAATGACGATACACGACTCTAGTCTGCCGCTCGACACACGCCCTCGGGGAAGGGCGGTGACATGTCTCCGGCCGGTCTGACCTCGTCCTCCGACCGTTGTCTGACCTGGAGGTCCAACGATGCCCACGAGCCGAATTCTCGAGAACGGCGTCAAGGCTCGCGCCGCCCGTGGTGAACGTTCGTACGGTGTCCTGTTCCCGTGGGTGGCACCCGACCTCGTCGAGCTCTTCGGCCATGCCGGCTTCGACTGGCTGTTCATCGACGCCGAGCACGGCTGCATCGGACGGGAGAGCTGCGAGATCCTGGTTCGCGCCTGCAACGTCGTCGGCATGACGCCGATCGTACGAGTTCCCGAAGCGCGCGAACCGGTGATCCTGAGCTACCTCGAAGCGGGCGCGCTCGGTTTGATCGTTCCCCACATCAACACCGCCGACGACGCCCGCGAGGCGGTCGCCGCAACGCAGTACGGCCCCGCCGGACATCGCGGCGCATGTAGCACGTCCCGCATCGCGAACTACGGCGTCACCCAAACGCCGAACGAGTACTTCGCGGCCGCGAACAACGAGATCACTGTCATCGCCCTCATCGAGGAGAAAGAAGGCCTCGACAACCTCGACCAGATCTTGGCGGTCGAGGGCCTGTTCGGCGTGTCGATCGGACCCGGTGATCTCGCGATGAGCATGGGCTTGCCCGGCCAGATCGACCATCCCGACGTGCAGCGGGCCGTGCAGGACGCCCAGCGACGTGTCGTCGCTTCCGGCAAGGTGTTGAGCACATGCATCGCAGATGCGAGCGGTAAGTCGACGCAGAAGTTCGCGGATGTCGGCTCGTTGATGATCGGGGTCCGGGCCGCCACGATGCTCGGCACCATGGGGCGGCAGTTCCTGGAAGATGCCAAGGGCGGTGCGTCGGCGTGCTGATCGGAGCCCGCCTCTTCCCGTACTCGGTGTACTCCGATGTTCGGCAGCTGACCGACTATGCGAAACGGCTCGAGGATGCCGGGTTCGACTACCTGGCCATTGCCCACCACAGCGTGTTCCCGACCTCGCTCGTGCCCACCATGGGCCCGATCTGGTGGGATCCCATCGTCCTCGCGACGCACGTCGCCGCGCACACCACCAACATTCGAATCGTGTTCACCGCGTTGGTCCTGCCCCAGTACCAACCCGTCGATCTCGCCCACCAGCTCGCGTCGCTCGATGCGGTGACAGAGGGGCGCATCGCGGTCGGTCTCGGCGTCGGGTGGTGCGAGCAGGAGTTCGAGTTCCTCGGCGTCGACTTCAAGACCCGCGCCCGCCGATACGAGGAGTACATCGCTGTACTCCGCGAGCTCTGGACTCGCGACCCCGCCAACTTCTCCGGCGAGTTCGTTCGATTCAGCTCGGCAAGCGCGCATCCGCTCCCGGTGCAGCGACCGCACCCCCCGTTGTACATCGCCGGCGGACAGCGGTCCGTCGAGCGCGCGGCCCGGCTGGGCGACGGCTGGATGCCCATGTCGGCACCCTTCGACGAGTTCCTGCGCAACCTCGAGACCCTGCGAGAACTGCTCCCGCAGCACGGCCGTGACCTCGACAACTTCCCGATCTTCCGCAGCCTGCCCCTGTTCGCCCAGCCCGGCTCGAGCGAGGAGCACCATCGGCGATCCGGAGGGCACGCGCAAGCGGACCTCGGCGGCGACTACGGCGCGGCTCGCGATCACATCGCGTTCTGCGAAGAGCGCGGCGTCACGCACATGACGGCGATGTTCGCAGTCGACTACGAGGCCATGGTCGGTGCGCTCGGCGACTTCGAGCGCGAGATCATCCATTGGAATCGACGGTAGACGTGCACCGCGGACCAGCGCTGGGCGCCACGTCGGTGATGCATGGTTGGGCAGTCGCTGCACGAGATCGGGGAAATGATGATTGAACCAGGAGTCGTCGAACGAGGAGTGTGGCCACACGAGTGGCAGAACGAACTCGCCGGGCAGACCGCCGTGGTCACAGGATCCGGACGAAACCTCGGCCGAGCGATCGCCCTCGCCTTCGCGCAGGGCGGAGCGAACGTGGTGATCAATGCACGTTCCAATCGCGCAGAAGCGCAATCGGTGGTGGATGAGGTGCGCGCGCTGGGCGGCAACGCCATCGCGGCGATCGGTAACGTCAGCGACGCAGCCTTCGCGGAGTCGATGATCGAGTCCGCCGTCTCCGAGTTCGGACGGATCGATCACGTCTGCCACAGTGCCGCACGACGGGCACGAGGCGGCCTGTTGGAGATGACCGTCGAGGACTGGGACAACGTCATCCGTCTCAACCTCAGCGCTGGCTTCTACCTCGCCCGATTCGCCCTGCCTCACATGATGGCCAACCGAACCGGCCGGATCATCTTGATCGGCGGACCCGATGCGAACACCGGCGCACGCGACCGCGCCCACAGCGTGACCGCGAAGGCCGGGATGCTCGGATTGATGAAGGCCGTCGCACTCGAGGCTGGTCCATGGGGTGTCACCGTCAACATCGTGATGCCGGGCTCGATGGACACCACTCGTGACCTCGCCGACTACCCCGGATGGCCACCGACGCAGGAGTTTCTCGATGAGCGACTGGCGATCCCGCGTCTCGGGCAGGCCGACGAGCTCGCGTACGCGTGCCGCTTCCTCGCGTCGCCGGCGGCGGCGTACATCACCGGGCAGACCCTGCACGTCAATGGTGGTTTGTTCATGCCCTGACCGGGGCTGGTCGTTCGTCGAGGGATGGGAGAACAATGTCGATACGAAGGATGATTCGTCAGAGCGACTTTCGCGCGGACCGGCCGTCGCTGCACGGCGAGGTGCCGGCAACGTCGCAGTGGCCGGCCGGTTGGCAGGGGGAACTGGTCGGGCAAACCGCGCTCGTGACCGGCTCGGGACGCAACCTGGGTCGAGCCATCGCCTTGGCGCTCGCCGAGGGTGGCGCGAACGTGGTGATCAATTCGCGCACCAACCGCGACGAGGCGGAATCGGTCGCCGACGAAGCCCGGAGCCTGGGTGTCGGAGCGATCACGGTCATCGGTGACGTCAGCGACGCGAGCTTCGCCAAGAGCATGGTCGAGTCAACGGTCGCCGAGTTCGGGCGGATCGACCACGTGTGCCACAGCGCGGTGGTCCGCGAGCGTCAGGCGCTCGTCGACATCTCGATCGAGAAGTGGGAGGAGGTGATCCGTCTCAACCTCAGCGCAGCGTTCTACGTCTCGCGCTTTGCGCTGCCGCACATGGTCGAGAATCGTTCGGGTCGAATCATCCTGATCGGCGGTCCGGAGGGTCTGCACGGTGCCGCACACCAAGTGCACGGGGTGTCGGCCAAAGCGGGGCTCATGGGGCTGATGAAATCGATCGCGTTGGAGTGTGGACCATGGGGAATCACCGCCAACGTCGTGGTTCCTGGATCGATGGAAACCACCCGCGACCCGGATGACACCGTGTGGCCCCCCGACCAGGAGACCCTGGACGATGTCCTCGCGATCCCACGTCTCGGCGTGCCTGCCGAGGTCGCGTACATGTGCCGCTTCCTCGCGTCCTCGGCGGCCGCATACGTCACCGGGCAAACGCTGCATGTCAGCGGCGGTCTGTGGATGCCGTGACCGGCGACCTCGAGCACGAGGTGGTGACGATTGTCGTACTTCTTGACGGGGTTTGACCACAAGGTCGCCGTCGTCACCGGAGCGGGCCGGATGAGCTCGATCGGTCGGTCCATCGCGGTCGAGCTCGCTCGAGCGGGCTGCGACGTGGTGGTGACCGGAACGGGGCGTCCCGCAGAGCGTTACCCGCCCGCCGAGCAGGCGGTGGGGTGGCGCGACGTCGAATCGGTTGCTGACGAGATCCGCGCACACGGTCGACGGGCATTGGCGGTGGTGAACGACGTGACCGACGCCGGATCGGTGGACGAGCTGTGCGCTCGCGTGGTCGGCGAGCTGGGTCGCGTCGACATCCTGATCAACAACGCCGGTGCAGCGCGCGGCCCCGACAGGGTGCCTGTGCTCGACGTGTCACCCGACGCGTGGCGACATGTCATCGACACCAACCTGACGGGAGCGTTCCTGATGAGCCGCCGGTTCGGTCGGGTCATGGTCGACCAGGGTCGTGGCGGCAGCATCGTCAACATCTCGTCGATCGGCGGCAAGCTGAGCCCTCCGCGAGCGGCGGCGTACGCCGCGTCGAAGGCGGGCCTGCAGTCGCTCACGGCCTCGATGGCGTCGGAGCTCGCTGATCAGCAGGTGCGCGTCAACGCGATCTGTGTCGGATACGTGCGAACCGGGCGCGTCGACGACCTCGTCGATTCGGGCCAGTACGAATCGATCGTGCGCACGAACGTTCCCTTGGGTCGCGCCGGCACCGGTGACGACATCGCCCACGCGACCGTCTTCCTGTGCAGCGATCAGGCCGCCTGGATCACCGGGCAGCAGTGGAACGTCGACGGCGGGCAGCTCACCGTCCGGTGACCTCGCACGTGACCTCACGGCTGTGACGTCGGTCATCTCCAAAGTTGACACAACTGTTGAATACCATTACACTCATGTGTAAAGGGGGTCAGATGGACGTACTGCCGCAGCCGGTCGTTCGGCAGGTGCTCGGCGGACGCTCGGACGGTCCACCGAATCACCACAAATCGTGATCTCAGGGGGTCCATGTGAGGCGAATCAGAGCCGTTTCAACCGTTCTCGTGCTGGCGTTCATCGTCGGCTCGTGTGGGAGTGACGACGAGTCAACTTCCGGCACCGACGCCGTCAGCACGGCCGCACCGGACACCACGACAGGCGAAACCGCAGCGCCCGACACGGCCGCTCCGGAGACCACGACAGGCGAAACCGCGGCGCCCGACACCGCTGCACCGGACACCACGTCGGCAACCACCGAACCCGAGTCGAGAGCAGTCGAGGGTTGCGAGAACGGCTGGGTCGAGGACTACACCCTCGATCCCGACGTCGCGTCGGCGCGATGCGAACCGGGGTTCCCGGCACCCATCCCGCTCAAGGAGAAGATCACGCTTCGGGTGCAGACGGGCAGTGGCACCAGCGAACCTGCGTTGCCGCTCATCGTCGGCATCGACAAGGGCGAGTTCGCCAAGGAGAACCTCGAGATCGAGCTCGTGCAGATGGGCAGTGGTGACGCCATGCAGCTGATCGCCCAGGGCGATCTCGACATCGTCACCAACCTCACCGGCGGCACGTACAACCTCATGAACGAGGACTTCCCGTTGACCGTGGTGGCGTCGGGCTTCTACCAGAGCCCCGACTCGCAGGACGGTCTGTGGGCCAAGAAGGACCTCGAGATCGCCGACCTGAAGGGCAAGGTCGTGGCCGCAAGCGTCTTCGCCACGACGGCGTTCTACGGTTCGTACCGAGGCTTCCGGGAGGCCGGGTTCTCGTTCAGCGACTTGCAGCACCTGCCGGTCGACACGGCCGATGGTGCCCTGGCACTGAAGAACGGTGCGGCCGATGCCGCGCTGGTGCTCGGCGCCGCAGCCGTGGCGTCCGGTCTGGACCAGGATCCCAACTTCCACTTCCTGGCACCGTTCTACTGGCCCGGCGAGCCCGACTCGGGCATCCTCATCGGGCCGTCGACGGACACCCCGGAGATGGAGGAAGCGGTCGTCGCCTTCCTTCGTGCCTACGTCCGCACCATCTCGACCTATCTCGGTGGCGACTACAAGCACGATCCAGCGATTCAGGACGATGTGGCACGGCTGATGGAGATCCCGTTGGAGACGCTGCAGGGTTCGCCGCCCTACATCTTCGACTACTTCTACCGAGATGGCACCTTGACCGGCATCCAGGAGATGTTCCGAGACGCCGACGCACTGACGTACGAGTGCTGCATCCGGGAGACCGACTACCTCGATCGCACGTTCCTCGAACGGGCGTTGACCAAGCCGGGCAGCTAGCACGCTGCTCTCGTTCCCCCAAAGGGGACGGCCCCAGCACATCGTCGTCGTGAGACCCGATGTGCTGGGGCCGTCCGCATTTTGGGCTGCGGCTCACGAGCACGAGACTCCAGTCACGCGTCCGCCCGTTGGCTACCGTCGTTCTTGCGGGTTCTGCCCAGCGAGGATTCGTTCCATCCGTGTTCGAATGTTGGCTTGGGCCTTGTCGTCGGTGAAGACGTAGAACTGTTCGGCGTGAATGGCCTGCACGACCAGCTCGGCGACATCGGCCGGATCCTTCCCGCCGTGGGACTCCAAGAGTCGATCGAGTCGATCGAGGTCCTCGGTGTTCGGCAGACCGTCGACCGCGGCGATGCTCGCGGGTTGGTTGCGGTACGCCGAGGCGATCCTGGTGGTCACCGCCCCCGGAGCGAGCAGCGACACGTGGACCGCGGCATTCATCCGGGCGAGCTGGAAGTAGAGGCCCTCGGTGATCCTCACGACAGCGTGCTTGCTCGCGCCGTACGCACCCCCGCCCGGCCTGCTGACGAAACCGGCTACCGACGTGGTGTTCACGATGTGGCCCGGCTCGTTCTGCGCCATCAGGATCGGAGCGAAGACGCGGATGCCGTGAACGACGCCCCAGAAGTTGACGCCGAGCACCCAGTGCCACTCGTCGAGCGACTCCTCCCACATCGGAGGCGGGTCGTGGAGGGCCTCCATGAAGCCGCGAGGTTCGACCCCGGCGTTGTTGCAGACGACGTGCACGGCGCCGAAGGCGTCGAGCGTCTGGGCGGCCAGCGCTTCGACGGCTGCGAGGTCGGACACGTCGGTCACGACTCCGATCGCGTCGAGTCCGGCCGCCGCAATCTGGGTGACGGCGTCATCGAGCGCGGCGACCTCGACATCGGCCAGCACCACGCGCATCCCCTCGTGAGCGAACCGCGTCGCCAGCGCCCGGCCGATGCCACTTGCCGCGCCGGTGACCACGGCGACCTTGCCGCTGAGCTCACGCATGGCATCGCCGGACGGGCCGAGGACCTGCAGCGACGTCGGTTGCGCTCACCGGTCGAATCCCGAGAACGCGGGCTCGAGCTGCACACCGATGGATCTGAGCGTGAACGAGATGGAGTGGTAGTGGCCAACGACCATCGGCACCTCGATCAGCTGCTGATCGTCGAACGATTCGGCGAGGACTGCCCACGTTCGATCACTGATCCACGCCTCGTCGTGCAGCTGGTCGGCGGCGTCGATGACTGCCCGCTCGTGATCGGTCCACAGCGTCGAGGTATCGGTCAGCATCAGGCGGTCGATCTCAGCGGTCGTCATGTCTGCCGCTTGCGCGATGGGCTGGTGATGGCCCCACACGTAGTCGCATCTGCATCGCCACGCGGTGCGCAGGATCAGGAGCTCTCTGTCGCGAGCAGGCAGCGTGCCCGCGAGGAACAGTTCGGTCAGCGGCCGCCAGCGCTCGACGAACGGTGGATGGCGTGCAAACGTCGCGAGCAGGTTGGACGGTGGTCGTTCGTCGCCGGCCGGCCCCAGTTCCAATGGGCTCAATGGCGCGATCCTCGGCGTCACATCTGCTCGATTGCGTGACTCGATCGGAGACAATGCATCGTCATTCAGCCCATAGTTGGCTGCCGCGATACATCACGATCGGATCGACTTCTCGAACCAGAGCAACATCGAGTTTCAGTTGCTCGACAAGCTCTGCAGCCGATGAGAACTGACGTTGACCACGCAGGTGTTCAGCGAAGAGCACGCGAATCTCCTGCCCATACAGATCGGCACCGAAGTCCAACAGGTGCGCTTCGAGCAACTCCCATCCCGCCTCGTAGAACGTCGATCGACGACCCAACGAGATTGCGGCAGTGATCGGATCCTCTGTTCCGATCAACACCACGCCCGCATACACCCCCTCGTTGGGAATGAGATGTGTCTCGTGCACGCCGAGATTGGCTGTGGGGAAGCCGAGCAAACGACCTCGTTGGTCGCCTTTTTCGACGACACCACGCATCTCATAGAGTCGTCCGAGCAGGCGGGCGGCTACGGCGACATGGCCCGCAGTGAGCAGTTCGCTGATGCTCCGAGTCGTGTACAACCGGTCGGTGGCACTCGCATGGCCGGGATTGGCGTGGAGGATCGGGACCAGACTGATGCCTCGAGCAGTGGCAAGTGCATCGAAATCGCTGCTCGAAAAGGTGGTCTCCGACGAGACGGGCAGGCTGAGGCAGTTGGCGGCTGCACGCGGCTTGAGCTCGTCGAACATCTGACCGAGGTACTCGGCGAGGTGGAGATAGACCGATTCAGGAGCAATCCAGACATGGTCGACGAGTCCGGTGTCGGCAATGAGCTCGAGACGGTGATCGAGGCTCGTGAGAATTCGCGACTTGTAGTGCACGCCACCGTCGATGAGGACCAGACCGGTCTGTGCCTGTTGTTCGTCCGCAGCTGTCCGCAGTTCTCTGAGAAAAGCATGATGGAGGCGATGCACGCCGTCGAACGCTCCGACCGCGAGCACGACGGCCGATTCGGCGAGTTCGTGGGCGGGCATCACACGCATGATTCAAGTTTACCAGACGTCGGTCGCGGCAAGAATCTCATGTATCGCAATCCTCCCATTTCGAGGCCATTGGTTGCCGCTCTGCCCGATTCGGGGCCGAACGACGCTGATGCCATTCGGGCGGGCCGGGCTCGGTCGTGCGGTGTGCGCAGGACGACGTGCATGACGAGGCCCGAGAAGACAGCTGCGGCTCCGCTGAGGCGGGCCGCATCGCGTGTGCCGAGCGCATCGGCGATCCATCCCAGCAACGGCGCCCCCAGAGCGACGCCACCGAGCACGGCCATGCTGAAGAACCCCATCACCCGACCGCGCATGGTTGCGATGCTCTTCAGCTGGAGACCTGCCATCCCACCGTTGAGCACGCCGATCGAAGCAGCACCCATCCCGGCGACCGAGAGCGCCGCACACCATGCCGTCGGCGAGATGCTCAACAACGCCCACGATGCACCGAGGGCGATGCTGGCCGAGGCGATGAGGTGCGTCGGCACATCGTGCAAGCGTGCCAGGAACAGGAGCCCGGCCAACGCGCCGACGCTCATCGTTGCCATCAACATCGGAAAGGTCCCCGGGCCGCCGTGGAGGTCGCGCGTCGCGAACAACGGCAGGAGGGTGGCCCAATGACATGAGAAGACCGAGGCAGAGCCCAGCAGCACCAGCTGCAACCGAACGTCGCGATTCGAACGCACATACCTGAGTCCTTCACGGATCTGGCCCTTGGCGCGTGTCATCAGATTGGTTCGCTTGATCTGCGAGTCGTCCATGCGCAGGAGTCCGGCGAGCACTGCCAGCGACGTGAGGCCGTTGACGATGAAGCACCATCCGCTGCCGATGGTGGCGTACATCACGCCGCCCAGTGCCGGTCCGACGATCTTCGATGCGTGATCGAGTGCGCCGTTGAGGCTGA
>JBFWVD010000120.1:0-11976 GCA_050246915.1 Acidimicrobiia bacterium
ATCGCGGCCGGATGATCAACCGCCTCACCTACAGGCCCATCTACGACGCAGCCCTGCGCGCGTTGCACCGATGGCTCACCCACGCCATCGCCGCTCCGCATCAGCCCCGCATCGAGATGGACGCCACCGGCGCCACCGTGTTGCGCGATCAGTTCGGCAACGGCCTCGGCGGCATCCGACTCCCCGAGATCGAGGCGCCCACCTTCGAGTACCGCGCCTCGGCGTTCGGCACGGGGCGCGCCCCGCTGTTCGGAGCAGCGCGTCCATTCACGCAAGATGAATTGCGCACCCTCTACCCATCGCGCGAGGAGTTCATCGCCCGCTGGGAAAACGCGGTCGACGTCCTGGTTGCCTCGGGCGCTCTGCGCATCGAAGACGCCCGGGCGATGACACTGCGCTCCTCGGAGATGACCCCGCCACTCGGGTAAGGCTTACTGGCAACCAGTTTCGGTGGTCGCGGCTCGGCGACCACCGCTCTGCGGCGTCAGCTCAGCGATTCGACCAACGCCGTCACCGCGGCGACCTCGTCGGGAGTCATGCGCCAGTTGGCTGCCGCAGCATTGCTGGCAACCTGCCCAGGTTTCGAGGCACCAGCGATAACCGACGCCACCGGACCATGTCCGAGGAGCCATCCGAACGCCAACTCCAGCAACGTGTGGCCTCGCTCGACGGCATATGCCTCCAACGCTTCGATGCGAGCGAACGTGCGATCGGACAAGATCCGGCTGCGCACCGAGTCGGGCAACTGCTCGGTGAGACGAGCACCGGCCGGCGGTGCCTCACCGCGTCGGTACTTGCCCGTCAGCACCCCACTGGCCAAGGGGTAGTACGGGATGAACGCGACCCCCGATGCCTCGCACTCCCCCATCACCGTTTCCAGCGCGCCGCGACGCAGCACGTTCAGCTCGCACTGCACGCTGACGAACGAACTCGTGCCGAGCTCGAGGGCAGTCGAGCGCGCCTCGGCGAGCTGCTCACCGGAAAAGTTGCTGCAGCCGATCTCGCGCACCTTGCCGGCCTTCACCAGTTCGTCGAGAGCTCCGAGGGTCTCGGCGATCGGGTACAACGGATCGGGGAAATGGATCTGGTACAGATCGATGCGATCGGTGCCGAGCCGCTGCAGGCTCTCCTCGATCGAGACGCGGATGCCATGGGCGCTGGCACGACTGCGTTCCCAGAGCGGGTCGCCCGGGCCAGTGCCGATGGCTTCGTCGCCGATGGGGCCGAACTTGGTGGCGATGATCACCTCGTCGCGACGCGACCGCAGCGCCTTGCCCAAGATCTCCTCCGAACGACCCCATCCGCTCAGATCGCTGGCATCGGCGTAGTTGCGGCCGTACTCATCGGACGTGTCGAAGTAGTTCACCCCGTTGTCGAGGGCCTCGTTGATCACCGCGATCGCGGTGGCTTCGTCGCAAGCAGCTGTGCCGAGCTGGTTGCAGCCGAGGCCGATCACCGAAACGTCCAAGCTGCCGAGCCGTCGTGTCTCCATGAACACTGAACGTAGTTCACCGGACCTCTCGACCGATCCAGCGGCCAGATGATCGTGGGGTTGCTCCATCGATCTCGGCGGTGCGAGGGTGGCGACGTGACCGGCCGAGGAGGATCGACGATGACGGACTGCGATCTCGACGGCAAGGTCGCCATCGTCACCGGCGCCAGCCGGGGCATCGGGCGACAGATCGCGCTCGCCCTCGCGGCGCGCGGCGCCAAGGTGGTGGTGACTGCGCGCACCGTGGAGCGACGCGAACGCCGCCCCGGAACGATCGGCGAGACCGTCGCAGCCATCGAAGCGGCGGGTGGGACTGCCGTCGCCGTCGCTGCGGACGTGTCCGATCCCGAAGCCCTCGAGCACATTGTGTCAACTGCACTTGACACGTTCGGCCGCATCGACGTGCTGGTCAACAACGCCGCGGCCACCGTCGCCGATCGCAACCCCATCGAAAGCCACACGCGTGCCAGTTGGCTGACCCAGTTCGCCATCAACCTGCACGCGCCGTTCACGCTCATGTCGCTGGTGGTCCCCCACATGCGCAGCGTCGGTGGAGGGATGATCATCAACATCACCTCCGGGGCCGGCGATCTGATCCCGGCGAACGACGCCATCGCCGCTCGGTCCACGGCGGTGGCCACGGGGGCGGCGAGCACGGTCAACGCATCGTCGAAGCTGGCCTACAGCGCCTCCAAGGCGGCGCTCAATCGCCTCACCAATGCCGTTGCCGTCGACGTCGCATCGTCGAGCATCGGGGTCGTGGCCGTCGATCCCGGATTCACGCGGACCGAGTTGGTGGAACTGCTGGCCGCCGGTGGCCATCGCGACGCCGAGGCGGCCGGGCCGATGTCCCTCACCGTCGATCTGGTGCTCGGCCTCGTCACCGACCCGGATCCCTTACGCCACACCGGTGAGATCCTGCGGGCTCAGCCCTGACCAACCTGACCGACCAACGACACCGCCCTGAGCCCACCTCCGGGTGAAGATCGACGAGCCATGTGCCACACTGCCCACATGCCACGGCGGACAGTCATCATGGTCGCTCTGATCGCGTGTCTCGCCAGTCTCCTGGCCTCCTGCAGCGACAGCACCCCATTTACACCCGAGACCTCGACCACTGGGCTGGGCGCATCCACGAGCGATGAGTCCACACCGTCGATCGCAACGACCGAGTCGGCTTCCACGGACTCCTCGACGCAGACCACGACAGGGACCAGATCGAGCTCGGGAAAGCCGGCGTCGGCCATCTCGACACCACCGACGCGCCTCACTCCCCCGGCCAGGACCGTACCGCCGGTCAACAACGTTCGAGCTATCCGCTTCGGATGGCAGTACTTCGTCGATCCCGCAGCCAACGGGGTCGCCGCGATCAACGTGCTCGTTCCGGAGGGATGGCAGGCTTCAGGAAGCGTTCAGTGGCTCCCCACCTGGGCGCGGATTGCATTCCTCCAGACCCGCGTGAGCGATCCCAACAGCGGGATCACCATCGATTGGCTACCGATCCAGAACTTCATCTCGTTCCCCGTTCCGGCCGGCTTCGACGTTCCCATCGGTGGCAACTACCAAGGCAAGGCGTTCGTCCCGCCGATCACCGACCCGGCCGAGTTCGTCCGTCAGTTCTGGATGCCTGACGACCTCGCCGAGCTGCAGGGGGCGCAGCTGGTATCGGTCACCGAGATCCCGGAGACCGCCCAGGAGTTCCTCACCCAGTTCGGCGGTCCTGGCGAAGCCCACGCCTATCGGCTGCGGTACTCGTACCTGCTGAACGGACAGCCGTGGGAACGAGACGTGTGGCTGGCACTGTTGTTCTCCGGGACTCCAGGCGGTCTCGTGTCGTGGTTCGTCAACTTCGCCTACACGGCCAGTGCTCCTCAGGGCGTGCTCGACCAGAACACCGGCACGATCTCGACCGTCATTGCCAGTCGCGTCTCCACACCCCAATGGGAGGCGACGTACCGCATCGTGACCCAGCTGTTCTACCAAGGGATCCAGCAGCAGATGGCCGACACCGTCGCATTCGGGCAGATGCTGGCCCAGTACCGCGATGAGAGTGCGCGCCTGCAGCAACAGGTGGTGGCCGAACGCCAAGCGTCGCAGGACCATCAGGCCGAGCTGTTCCGAGAGACCCTCGGCGGGGTGCAGACCTACAACGATCCCGTCAACGGCGCGCTGGTGCAGCTGCCGCTGGGGTGGAACACCTACTGGGTGAACCAGCGAGGTGAATACCTGGCCGTCGATCAGTCCGGGTTCGACCCGAACACCCTCAACGACGGCACCTGGCAGCTCCTCACCCCTCGGGGATGAGACACAGCACTTCCCTATGCTGCGTCGATGTTCCTCAACGAGTTCGCCGAAGGTCTCTCCCCGCGTGACATGACCGGCTCGGAGGAGTTCGCCAGCCTCCTGACCAGTGCGGCGGACCTCGGGATCCCCCACTCCCGTGACGCCCGCTATCTGTCGCGCCAGACGATCGTGCGCAGCCAACGCTTCCATTTCACCGAATGGGGACAACCCGGACGTCAACAGATCTTGCTCCTCCACGGCGGCAACCAGTCCAGCCATTCGTGGGATCTGGTGAGCCTGCATCTGTCCGATCGATACCACGTGTTCGCTCTCGACCAACGCGGCCACGGCGACTCCGAATGGAGCCGCGAGCTCGACTACACGATCGATGCCATGGTGGCCGACGCTGCGGCGTTCATCGCCGATCAAGGCCTGATCGACCCCATCGTCTTCGGACACTCGATGGGTGGACGGGTATCGCTCAACTTGGCCTTGCGCCATCCCGGCATCGTCAAGGCGCTCGTCGTGGTGGACGTCGGACCGGAACTCACCGAGCAGGGCATGAAGACCATCCAGAACTTCGTCGTACACAACGTCGAGTTCGACGATCTCGACATCTTCCTCGACAACGTCGCCAAGTACGACCCGTTCCGCAGCCGTGAACACATCGCCCGAACGGTCAAGTACAACATGCTGCGCCGCATCGACGGCAAGTACATGAGCAAGGTCGATCATCGCCGCCTCCCGACGCCGAACACGCAACTGACGTTGGAGATGGTCACCAACATCGGCGTTCCGGTGCTCGTGGTGCGCGGTGCGGAGTCGAACATCTTCATGGCCGACGCCGCTGAACGCTTCGTCGCTGCGCTACCCGAGGGCCGGCTCGTCACCGTGGACAACACCGGCCACAACGTCCACTCCGGCAACACACCCGGGTTCCTGGCCGCCGTCGCCCCGTTCCTCACCGAACTGGGGTGATCGCGGCAGCCTCCGAGGCAGCCGCCATGACTCCTTTCGCTTTGCGAAACTCGGGCCCAGTCGCATGGTCTCCACAGCGTTCGAACCGCATGGTGGTGCACGGCACCAACGCCATCACCACAGGAGCCTTCGATGCCCAACAACATCATCCGCACGATCGGTGCGGCCATCGCAATCGCCCCGGCCGCCATCATCCCCCTCGCCGGCAACGCCGCGGCATCGTCGGGACATCGCCACCACGACGAGCGCGCCACGACCGTCTTCACACAGACCAATGACACCGCCGGCAACGCCGTGCTGGCGTTGCGCCGCGTCGATGGCAACCTCACCAACGTCGCGTCCTACCCCACTGGCGGTCTCGGCACGGGTGGCGGGCTCGGATCACAAGGCGCGATCGCCACTGACGACGATCACCTCATCGCCGTGAACGCGGGATCGAATGAACTCTCGCTGTTCCGCCTCGGTGAGCGTGGCGGGCTGCGTCGCACCGACGTGGAGGCCAGCAACGGAGTCCGTCCGGTCAGCGTCACCATCTTCGATGACACGGTGTACGTCCTGAACGCCGGGAGTCGCAGCGTCGACGGGTTCCGGATCCGGCACGATCAGTTGGTACCGATCAAGGGCTCCCATCAGAGCCTGCCCGGCGATGGCGGCGCGCAGATCTCGTTCGATCGCACCGGCCGGCGACTCGTCGTCACCGAGAAGGCCACCAACACCATCGACGTGCTCCCGGTGCGACACGGTGTCGCCGGTGCGGCGACATCGAACCCGTCGGTCGGCATGACCCCGTTCGGCTTCGCCATCGATGACAACAACAACGTGATCGTGTCCAACGCGGCGGGTGGAGCCGCCGGAGCGAGCTCGCTGTCGAGCTATCGCTTCACCGGTCGATCCACGATCGCCGCAGTGAGCCCGACGGTGGCCACCACGCAGACCGCCGCTTGTTGGGTCGCCCTCAGCGAGGACGGCCGCTTCGCCTTCACCACCAATGCCGGGAGCGGTTCGGTGTCGAGCTACTCCGTCGGCAACGACGGCACGATCGCGCTCGCGTCGGCGGTCGCCGCGTCGACCGGGGCAAGCCCGGTTGACATGATCGTGGAGGATGGCGTGCTCTACACCCTCAACAGTGCATCTCACACCATCACTGCCCACGACATCGCATCCAACGGGTCGCTGACGAGCGCCGGACAGGTGTCCGTGCCGGCCGGTGTGAACGGACTCGCATCGAACTGAACAATCCCTTCCTCAACACCACCTCAAACCCCCTGCACAGCGCGCCGAGGCACCTGCCTCGGCGCGTTTCGCGCCCGTCAACACACTCAAGACCTCCACCAGCGTGCCGACCCATTTGGTGAGGCCCGCGCCTCGAGCAACCGAAACAGGACCGAGGCAAGGTGCCATGACGGCTACTCCAGATCACCGACACACATCTCGATGGAACCTCCCCAGGCCGCTGCGCCGGTACGGCGTGGCGCTCGCCGCCGCGATGGCCACGTTGGCGACGGTGATGGTTGCCGTGGCGATACCAGCCGGCGCCCGTCGGCCAGCCGCCATCTCGTTGGCAACACCGCCGAGGTCTGTCGCCATCGCGGTCAAGGCCAATGGCACCGGCCTGTGGGTCGCCCGCAGCGACGGACGGGTCGTCACGCGAGGCACCGCGGTGAGCTTCGGCGATCTGGCGGGCAAGTCGCTCAACGCTCCAATCCGTCAAGTCATCTTGACGCCATCGGAGAACGGCTACTGGTTGATGGCCGCCGACGGCGGGATCTTCTCCTTCGGTGATGCCCGCTTCTACGGATCGATGGGCGGCAAGCGCCTCAACGCCCCGATCGTGTCGATGGCCGCCACGCCCTCGGGGCAGGGCTACTGGCTCGTGGGTTCTGACGGCGGTGTGTTCTCCTTCGGCGACGCTCGCTTCTACGGGTCCACTGGCGGCCAACGGCTGAACCAACCCGTGAACGGCATCACCGCATCACCCACCGGGCGTGGGTATCGCTTCGTCGCCTCCGACGGTGGCGTGTTCAGCTTCGGCGACGCGGCGTTCTTCGGTTCGTCGGTGAGCGCTGCCAGTGCGTCGGGCATCGTCGCCAGTACGACCAGTGTGGTCGCCATGGCCCCGGCACCGGGGAACAACGGCTACTGGACGGCACACTCCGACGGCCAGATCGACTCCTTCGGATCGGCTCGAGCGCTCGGAGGCGGCGTGGCTGGACGTCAGATCACCGCATTGGGAGCATCACGTCAGGTGCATGGTTACGCCATTGTGAGCGACAGCGGTGAGGTCCAGGTGTTCGGAGCGCTCGACCCCGCGCTGGCCGGTCCCGAGGTCGGCCCGAGTGGGACTCGGTGCTATCTCGGGTTGCACGGATGGGGCTACTTCGGCGAGGGCGGTGTGCCCGGCTTCACCGGCACCAACATCCAACCCGACGGCAACATCGATCTCGGGTACTGGCCGAACTACAAGCGCAATGCGCACATGTGGCTCTACTACGACGATCAGTTCGACTACCCGCGCTCGAGCTATCCGCAGGCCAGCTACGAAGGGGCGATGGCCGTTGTCAATGACGCCGTGTCCCGGCAGTCATGCGGTCAGATCGTCGTACAGGGGTTCTCGAACGGGGCGGGCTTCGCCGCCAAGATGTATTGCCGAGGTGAGACGTTCGGTGGTCGGGTGGTCGGCTACATCATCGATGATCCCGTGACCGACAGAGGTGTGGAAGGTTGCGCCCCGGCGCCCGGCGTGCAGATCCGGTTGTTCCACTCGGACGATCTCATGCGCACCGCTGGTGCTGGTGGACCATGTCGCCCAGACCTCACCTGGTTCTGTGATGGCAACTGGCGCTACACCGCTGCGCAGTACGACGCGCTCATCGGTGCGAGCAACGTCGGACCGTTCAAGCCCGGCCACTATCCGAGCAAGAACGAGTACGCGGCCATCATGAACAACTGGTGGAAGTGACCTCGCAGTTGCGTCACTGATAGGTGACGAGGTTCGGGCGGGGCACGAGCGACAACACCTCCGTCGGCGAGAACAGGTTCGTGTCCTCGTCGAGGAACAACTTGAATCCGGTGTAGAAGGGCGCCTTGCCGCAATAGCGCTGCAGATCGCCGAGCTTTGCCTGACGTCCACCGAACCCATCGCAGTGGAACACCGAGGCCAGGTTCGGTCGATCCACGATCACTGCGCGGTTGCGGACCATCTCGTCGGTGAACTGATGCACGACGAACAACTTCTCGGGCAATCGGTTGGCGACAACGAGCGCGTCGAGCCACGCCGACACCTCGTTCACCTCCGAACCGTCGACCGAACCGATGACGCGCCCCGGTATCTGGCTCGGCCCGACATGCCATTCCGGGTCGAGGGCCAGACCGACGTTGGGCAGGCGTAGCAACGGTTCCAACGCCTTGGCCTGAGCCAGGAAGTCACCGCGTCCGGGCTGGAGGTCGAGGATCACGAACGCGTGGCGGCGAGTGGCCTCGGCAATCCAGGGCTCGAGCGCACTGAGGGCCAGTGGCGTGCTGTAATCGCCGTCGGCTCCGGGCGATCTGTTGGCGATGGTGGCGATGATCTCGAGCGCAGGCACGACGTCGCTGCCGACCGTGCCGTACTGACGGGCACGGTCGATCACCGCTTGAACCGCGGCCGCCGGCGGCTTCTCACCGAGGACACCGAGCAGCGGACTCGCTGGCGAGCCGTAATGCGCCACCAGCATGCGTCCCCCGGCGAACACCTCGGTGGTCCCACCGGGCAGCAGCGCACGTCCTGAGCCGATGAGCCACAGCCCGCCTGCGGGGCGCGCCACGATCGCCACCGCGGCACCATCGGGTCGAGCACCATCAGGCGCCGCGACGCCGAACCCGTACAGATCGGCGCCGGCGGTGACCATCCAATAACCCGTCGATCCGGGGACCGTCGCCATCGCCACCATCGGCGCGCTCAACGCTGTCGATCCGGTGGAACCGAGGAAGGGCGCGTCACCGAACGAGAACACCCCACCGTCGGACGCCACGAGCCGATAGCCCGCGCCGGTCGGCGAGCTCGTCATGGCGATCACCGGTTTGTTGAGCGTCATCGAGCCGGTCGATCCGAAGAAGCGCGCATCACCGAACGAGAACACCCCACCGTCGGAGGCCACCATCCAATAGCCGGCGCCCGATGGCGTGGCGGCGAGACCAACGATCGGCTGGTTCAACCGCATACCGCCGGTCGACCCGAAGAACCGCGCATCGCCGAACGAGAACACCCCGCCGTCGGAGGCCACGAGCCAGTAGCCCGCCCTCGTTCGCGTCGCCGCCATCCCCACGATGGGAGCGTTGAGCGACACCTGCTCGAGGTCACCGAATGACGCCGCGCCCCCGATGCCGACGACTCTTCCATCGGCGTCGGCCAGCCACAGTCCAACCGGCGCAGCGGCCGCCGCAACGGGACGCATCGCCGAAGCGACGTCCACATCGGGCGCACCACCGCGACCCACCACGATCGCGCCGGCCGCGGCTGCGGCGTGTTGTGTGTCGGGGTCTGTCGCGGGCGCCGCCGCGGCGCTCGTGGGCCTCACGGCGATGGTCAGCATCGCAACGCCGACGATCAGCGTGCGCACGCGTCCGATGAACCTGTCGTTCGCCGTCACCGGCATGGCAACCCCTTCGCACCGCGGTCCGGTCACGCTATCGATCCCCACGGCTGCGGAACTTCAACCGCGTTCGACACGGCTGCACACGGTCTTGGGTCCGTCGTAGTACCCACCCGTGCCGGCAGCGTCGCACGATCCGGTGGCAAGAGTTTGGTGAGAGTCCGGCTCCGGCCGATGCGGAGCAGCACCGGTCACGGTTACGGTCCGATCGTGGCTATGCGGGGTCGTGTGGTGCTCGGGGTCGCCGGCGGCATCGCCGCGATCGCACTCGCCACCGTGGCGTTACGCGACAGTTCCGACGATCCGCCGTTGACCAAAGCCGAGGTCGATCGGTCGATCGAAGCAGCGGTCGACAAGGCCGAGAAGGCAGCCGCAGCAGAGCCGGCTCGCTCGGTCACTGTGTTCCAGACCATCCTGCCGTCGCTGGTCGTCATCCAAACCGATCGTCGTTCGGCCACGTCGGTCAACCCCGGCGCCAACGGCATCGCATCGAACGGCACACCTGATACGAGCGCTCCCAGCGACTCGACCGAGGAATCGTCCGACCCCGACGCGCCGGGTGAGGCCGACGCCGGTCTCGGAACCGGAGTCATCATCAACTCAGCGGGCGACATCCTCACCGCGCATCACGTCATCGCCGGGGCAACGTCGATCGAGGTGTCGTTCGCCGATGGCACACGATCCACGGCGGTGGTCAGTTCGCAGGAGCCGGACAAGGACATCGCCGTGCTTCGGGCCGATCGCGGTCCCGAAGTGATCGTGCCCGCCGTGATGGGCGGCGGAGTACGAATCGGCGATGAGACCTACGCGGTCGGCCATCCCCTCGGTCTCACGGGTTCGCTCAGTGCTGGCGTCGTGTCCGGCCTCGGCCGATCGATCCCCCTTCCCAATGGCGTCGAACTCGACGGACTCATCCAGTTCGACGCCGCCGTCAACCCCGGCAACTCCGGTGGGCCGTTGTTGAACCGCGACGGACAAGTGGTCGGCATCGTGACCGCGCTGGCGAACCCATCCGATCAGAACTACTTCATCGGCATCGGCTTCGCGGTGCCCATCGAGACTGCGGGCGGAGCCGCTGGGGCACCGCCGCAATGAACAACTGGAAGCAGGACATGGAACCACTCCCGATCGATACCGCTCCCCTGCCGATCGACACGCGTCCGATGGAGAGCGTCGTGTACCAGGTGAAGCAATTCATCGTCGGCCAGGACCGGTTGCTCGAGCGATTGGTGGTGGCGCTGCTGGCGCGTGGTCACGTGCTCGTCGAAGGAGTTCCCGGTCTGGCCAAGACCATGGCCATCAAGTCGCTCGCACAATCGATCGGTGGGGAGTTCCAACGTGTTCAGTTCACCCCGGACCTCGTCCCGGCGGACCTCATCGGCACACGCATCTACAACCAGCGCGATGGCGAGTTCCAGACGTCGCTCGGTCCGGTGTTCACCAACCTTCTGCTCGCCGACGAGATCAACCGCGCCCCAGCCAAAGTGCAGAGCGCGCTGCTCGAGGTGATGCAGGAGCGACAGGTGACGATCGGACGCGAGACGCATCGCGTTCCCGATCCGTTCCTGGTGATGGCAACCCAGAACCCCATCGAGTCGGAGGGCACCTACCCGCTGCCCGAGGCCCAGCTCGATCGCTTCATGCTCAAGGTGTTGGTGGGCTATCCGACTCCGACCGAGGAGTTCGTGATCGTCGAACGGATGACGGGGACGCTGGAGCCGATTCGACGGGTCATCGACGTGACCGAGCTCGCCCAACTGCAGCGACAGGCCGATGACGTGTACGTCGACCCTGCGCTCATCGACTACGTGGTGAAGGTGGTCGGCGCAACCCGAGATCTTCGTTCCATCGGACTCGGCGAACTGGCGGCCTATGTCGACTACGGCGCCAGTCCTCGGGCCTCGATCAACATGATCCTCGCCGCCAAGGCGTTGGCGTTCGTGCGCGGTCGCAACTACGCCCTCCCCCAGGACGTGAGCGATCTCGCTCTCGACGTGCTGCGGCATCGCATCGTGCTGTCGTACGAAGCGCTCGCCGACTCGATCACCGCCGACGAGATCCTCGCACGGGTTCTGCGGACCGTCCCGCTGCCCGACGTCCCCCTCGCTGAACAGCCGATCCGATCCGCTCATGGCAGCTCCATCATCAACCGTCACGCCTGAGCGGCTGTTGCGCCAACTCGAATGGCGCGTCATCCGTCGACTCGACGGCCGGCTGCAGGGCAACTACCGCACGCTCTTTCGAGGCGCGGGCATCGACCTCGCCGACCTTCGGGCCTATGAGCCCGGCGACGACGTACGCCACATCGACTGGAGTGTCACGGCCCGCACCGACGCTGTGCACGTACGCACGTTCCACGAAGACCGGGAGCTCACCGCATGGCTGTTGCTCGATTGCTCGCCATCGATGAGTTTCGGCGCCGACGCACGACCCAAGGCGCTCGTGCTCACCGAGATCGCCACAACCATCGCTCGGTTGCTCACGCGAGGCGGAAATCGCGTCGGAGCCATCT
The DNA here is from genome assembly GCA_050246915.1 of Acidimicrobiia bacterium. Lineage (GTDB taxonomy): Bacteria > Actinomycetota > Acidimicrobiia > Acidimicrobiales > Ilumatobacteraceae > JBFWVD01. The sequence goes on from JBFWVD010000120.1 coordinate 11,897, forward strand.
TGTATTCGAGCATCGAGTCAGGCCGCACGATCCCGCCGCGCACCGGGCGCACCCATGTGTTGCGGCTGCTCCGTGAGCTG
>JBFWVD010000121.1:0-11934 GCA_050246915.1 Acidimicrobiia bacterium
GTGCAGCTTCGGGGAACCTGCCAGCTGCGGTGAGCGGAGGCGACCACGTCGACAGCAGGACCAGCCGCACGGCCCGACCGACCGCCTGGTCGATCGCCCACTCCAGAGCATGCAGGGAGTTCTCCGAGCCATCGACACCGACGATCCATGTAGCTGTCATCACCCCATCATGGCTGATGGCGCTCAGCGGTGTGGTGGGCCGACGTCGTCTTCGCGATCCACCTTGACGAGGTCCACCACTGGTGCCGGAACCATCGCCGGGCCCGGCCGATGCGCGTCGACACGGTCCCGACCGTTGCCGATGGCGCGCGACATCGACTGTCCGCTATGACGCGCGACATCTGTCCGCTATGTCGTGAGACTCCACACTGCCCCCGCCGCTCAATGAGCGCCCAGGTCAGACGGCCTGGGCGTTCGACATTCTCGACAGCGCGTCACCGGCGTCGTCTGCAGGCCGGTCGCATCGGGAGCCCTCGGGAGCAACAGGTACCGCCAGAACGCAGCGTCGATGCCGTACCTCGGCGTGGGGTTGGGGCGTGACGGAGGTTGGCCGAGTACGTCGCGGTGCCGGCACGAGTCGACGATCCAACACTTGCTGGGGGACGATCGAGGACTTGCACGAGGTCGTCGCATGTATCGCGCCGGTCAGATCCGGCCCGACATCGAACGCTTCGCAGAGGGGGATGCCCTGGAGGCATACCGTCGGCTCGAAGCCGGCGAGCTGTCAGGCCGTGCAGTCGACACCTCACGCCTCGTTGACCTAGTGAGCAAGGCCGGCCACTTCGAGTCAGTCTGACGGGCCGGCCGATGCCACGGTTGGCGAACCACGCGTACCCGCGGGCCAGTTCGAACCGCGGCCGCGCAACAGCACGACCAGCGGTAGGTCGTCGCCGGTCGCGCCTTGCCACGCGACGACTGGTTCGGCGAAGGCGGTCATGACGGCACCTGCTCGGTGTCGGGTGTGACCTGACCGGCGGTGCGGACACCGCTCCAGCGCCGGACTTCGCCGGCGAGGTCGAGGTGGTCGATGGGTGCGGCGTTCTCGTGCGGTCCCCACTGGTCGCGAGGCAGCATCCACATCAGCTCGAATTCGTTGCCGTCGGGGTCGGCGCCGTAGACGCTCTTTGTGGCGCCGTGGCTGGATTCGCCGGTGTAGGCGCTCGCGTCCAGCAGTGCTTGGCGGGCGGCGGCGAGTTCGTCGATGGTGTCGAGCTGCCAGGCGAGGTGGTAGAGCCCGACTGCGCCGAGCCGCTTGGGTCCGCCGGCGGTGCCGACGCCGAACAGGCCGAGGTCGTGGTGGTTGCCTGAGCGGGCCAGGCGGAGGAAGGCGGCGTTGGCGCGTGGTTCGCGGGCGACGACTTCCATGCTGAACAGGTCGGTGTAGAAGCGCAGCGACCGGTCGAGGTCGGCGACGAACAGTACGGCGTGGTTGAGACGGACGGGTGAGAGTGTCATTGAAGACTCCAGTGGGTGGGGGGCCGGAGCGGGTCGGTGCCCGCTCCGGCGCGTGGTCAGTGGGCGGTCTGGCCGCCGTCGACGACGTAGACGCCGCCGGTGGCGAATGATGCGAGATCCGACGTGAGGTAGAGGACCATGCCGGCGATCTCCTCGGGTTCGGCGGGACGGCCGAGCTGTGAGCCGGCGACGACGACCTTGCGCATCTCGGGGTCATCGAGCCAGCCCTTGGTCATGCCGGTGGCCACGAGCCCGGGGGCGAGCGCGTTGACCCGGACGCCTGCGGTGGCGTAGTCGAGCGCGGCAGCTTTGGTGAGGCCGATGACGCCGTGCTTTGCGGCGACGTAGGGGGCCATGCCTGGGTCGGCGATGATGCCGGCGATCGAGGCGGTGTTGACGATCGCGCCGCCACCATTGTTGACCATGTGGGCGATCTCGGCCTTGAGCGCGAGGAACACGCCCTTGAGGTCGACGGCGATAGTGCGGTCCCAGTCCGCCTCGGTCTGATCGAGCAGCGCGCCGGTGGGTGGCAGGATGCCGGCGTTGTTGAATGCGATGTGCAGCCCTCCGTAGGTGTCGACCGCCGCCTTGATGAGGCGATCGACATCGGCGGCGACCGTGACATCGGTCCGGACGAACAGGGCGGTGCCGCCGGCTTCTTCGATGAGGCGCACGGTTTCGGCGGCCCGGTCGTCGACGTCGCCGATGACGACGGTGGCGCCCTGGCGGGCGAAGGCCAGCGAGGTGGCCCGTCCGATGCCGGTCGCGCCGCCCGTGACGAGGACGACCTTTCCGGTGAAGTCCAACAGTTGTTCTGGCATGACGTTCTCTCCTTCTTTCGGTCTTACCCTGGGGGTCAGCTTGCGCCGATGCGGATGGCGGACACTTCGAACTCGAGGGTGACCTTCTCACCGACGAGCACGCCGCCGGCTTCGAGGGCGGCGTTCCAGCTGACGCCCCAGTCCTTGCGGTTGACGGTGGTCTTGCCCTCGAGGCCGATCCGGGTGTTGCCGTAGGGGTCGACGGCGCTGCCGCTGTACTCGAACTCGATCGTCACCGGCTTGGTGACACCCTTGATGGTCAAGTCGCCGGTGACTCGGTATTCGTCGTCGTCGGACTGTTCGACGTCGGTGGACACGAACGTGATCTCGGGGTATGTCTCCATGTCGAAGAAGTCGTTCGAGCGCAGGTGGCCATCGCGATCAGCGTTGCGAGTGTCGATACTGGCCGCCTGGATCGTCAGCACCAGGTGCGCCGCTGCCGGGTTGTCGGCGTCAAAAGCACCGGTGCCCTCGAACTCGTTGAACGAGCCGCGGACCTTGGTGACCATCGCATGACGGGCGACGAACCCGATCCGGCTGTGGGTCGGGTCGATCGTGTACGTGCCGCTGGGAATCGTGGTGGTGGTGGTGTTCATGTTGATTGCTCCTCCAGAAGTAGTGGACATGTCATCTAACATAGTTGATGCGTCATCTATTCCGCAAGTAGCATGTTGTTCATGGATGAGGATCGGTGGTTGGACGAGCGGGAAGAGCGGGCGTGGCGGTCGTTGCAGTTCATGCAGATGCGGCTCGAGGGCGAGCTGGCGCGTCAGTTGGCGACGGATTCGGCCTTGTCGTATCCCGACTACTTGGTGTTGGTTGCGCTCACTGATCGGTCGGACGGGCGGATGCGGTTGTTCGAGTTGGCTGAGGTCTTGGGGTGGGAAAAGAGCCGGCTGTCGCATCATGTGAGTCGCATGGCTGAACGCGGGCTGGTGAAGAAGGACAAGTGCGCGACGGATCGGCGAGGTGCCCATGTGGTCGTCACCAAACGTGGTCGTTCGACGATCGCAGCGGCCGCGCCGGGCCACGTCGCGACCGTTCGACGTATCTTCGTCGACCGGTTGACGCCGGCTCAGCTCGACGCCGTCGGCGAGGCCGCTGCAATCGTGCTCGCCGCCTTCGATGAGCGGGCAGGCTCGGTCAGTGCTGGAGTGACAGGCGCGCAAGACGACGGCGGTAGCGGTCGTCAACCGCGAACGCGCTGATGAACACGACCGCTCCGGCGACGAAGGCAGACCACGAGTAGGTCGCTAGCCCTGCGGCGAGCAGGAGAACGGTCGCCACGAGCAGCGCGAAGACGATGACCACGTTGGTGCGCTCGGCGCGCACCTGCCGGCGGACACGTCGGGCGAAGGTGGGATCGTCGTGTGTGAGGTCGAGCTCACCGACGCGGAACGCGAGGTCAAAGGTTTCCGTTTCCGTTTCCGCTCCTGCCTCCCGGCGAACTCCGTTGGCGTGGACTGACATCGTTGTCTCCTTCCCGTTGGCACCGTGTCAGTGCTGTTGCTGTACCACTCTTGGCAACATGGTTGACGTGTCAACTATTCCGCGTCTCTCGTCGCGGTTCGTGCGGAGTCGAGGCGCGGCGGCGGTTGTTGCGCGCGTCACGCAGAATGGACGGGTGACATCGAAGCCGACGTGGTTTGCCAACCAACGCGACCCGGCGTGGTCAGCCCCACAGCCAGATCCGTCGGCGATTGCGTTTCATCGACGGCTCCCGGACTACGCCGTCACGCCGCTCGTCGAGCTCCCGCTGATCGCCCGAGAGCTTCACGTCGGGCGAGTGTTCGCAAAGGTCGAGTCACAACGCTTGGGTCTGCCGGCCTTCAAAGCACTCGGCGCGTCGTGGGCTGTGAGTCGCGTGCTCGACCAGATGGACGGTTCGAGGCAGGTCACCGTCGTGACTGCGACCGACGGCAACCACGGGCGCGCCGTGGCGCGGTGGGCGGTGCATTTTGGGCAGCGAGCGAAGGTGCTCGTGCCCGAAGGAGTGCACCCAGACGCGATTGGGGCGATTCGATCCGAAGGCGCAGATGTCGAGCTGGTCGACGGAACCTATGACGACGCAGTCGAGCTCGCTGCCCGGTTGGCCCGCAAGGTTGATCATGTCCTGATCCAGGACACGGCGTGGGCCGGTTATGAGGAGATCCCTGGTTGGATCGTCGACGGGTACGCCACGTTGTTCGTCGAGGTCGATCAACAGCTCAGTGATTGTGGCGTCCGCCAGCCCGATATGGTCGTGGTGCCCACTGGGGTGGGCTCGTTGCTGCAGGCCGCGCTCGTCCACTTCCGCCAGCGCGGAGGTCACGTTCGCACCGCGGTGGTGTCGGTTGAACCCGACAGTGCGGCCTGCGTGTATGCCAGTCTCACCGCCGGTCGACCAGTGAGCGTCGCGACCGGAATCACCTCGATGGCGGGCCTGAGCTGTGGGACGATCTCGAGCCTGGCGTGGCCGATCGTTGCGTCAGGGCTGGACGCCGCCCTCGTCACTAACGACACGGACGTCGCACGTTCCGCCGAAGTGCTCGCGGAACTGGGTGTTGACGCTGGTCCGTGTGGGGCTGCTTCGCTTGCGGCGTTGAGCGATGTCTGCGGCTCGGAGGCGACCACGTTCCGAGCCCACGTGGGAATCGATGCCGCTTCCACTGTGGTGCTCCTCATCACCGAGGGGAGATCGGCAAATCCTCCCCGCCACAAATCGCGCTGAAGCCCGGCGTGACGAGCGCGTGGTGCTGACTTCGAGCGTGGCGCGTCCGAATCCGCTCTGTCCCCGGTAGCCGCAGGGTTTGGCCCTCGCGATTCGCGCCGCTAGCCATTCTTGCGGAGTTGGCGGGTCAAGTGGTCGTACAGATCGGGATCGGCAGCGAGACCGTACGCGGCAGCAAGTGATCCGCGTAAGCCGGTGTTGGGGTCGCGCAGGCCGTACACGATCATCTGATCACCGGGGTCGGAGGGGCCTTCGAAGCGGTAGAAGCGTTCGACGACTGCCCGGTCGATGCGGCACGGCGCGTTGCCACCGTCGGCACGCAGAACTCCATCGACCAGTTGGTAGTCGACCGTGTAGCCCGCTTCTCGGAGGGCGTTCAACGCTTCGGTGACGGTGGAAGGACTCCGTCGGGCGCTCACATGTCCATGCTACGACGTGCGTGTGCTGTCGAGTTCCGGACGCGGAGCGGGATTAACGCTGCGCAGTAGCGGGCGAGGCCCGCCTGTCGAGTCGATGTCGGGATCGGTTCTGAGCCGCGGACAGATCAGGTCTCGGTCAACGGTGGTACGTGCGGATGGAGTTGGGTGTGGCCGTACGAGGCGGGGTCGTCGCGTGGTTCGATGTGGGCGAAGGTGATGACTCCCGGAAGGGATCCGGCGATGTCCGCCTTCACTCTCTCGACGACGTCGTGGGCGAGCTTGACTGTCCAGTCGTCTGGCACGAGTACGTGGATGTAGACGAAGCGTTGCCGGCCCGACTCGCGGGTTCGTAAGCCGTGGAACTCGATCCCGTCGCGTCGATACGGGCCGAGGACCTCTTCGACTGCGGCGATGTCGTCGGCCGGGAGGGCGGCATCGAGGATGCCGCTGACCGACCGGCGTACCAGCGACCATCCGGTGAACAAGATGTTGACACCCACGAGGAGAGCGATGATCGGGTCGAGCAGTTGCCAGTCGAAGATCGCCACGAGCGCAATGCCTACGAGCACGCCAGCTGACGTGGCGACATCGGTCAAGAGGTGCTTGCCGTCGGCGATCAAGGTGATCGAGCGGTGGGAACGACCTGCCCGTAGGAGTGCAACACCGGCGACGAGATTCATCAACGAGGCCACGCTTGACACGGCCAGCCCTAGTCCGGGGTCGTCCAGGGGCTGTGTATCGGCCAAGCGATGGCTCGACGTCCACACGATGAGCGCAGCGGCAACGAACACCATGCCACCTTCGACGGCAGCCGACACGTACTCGGCCTTGCCGTGGCCGAATTGATGCACTTCGTCAGGAGGTCGCGCCGCGAGACGCAGCGCCCATAGCCCGACAAGGGCGGCGACCAAGTTGACGCCCGACTCCAAAGCATCGGACATCAGGCCAACTGATCCGGTTGCAGCCGCGGCCACAGTCTTCAAGCAGATCGTCACGACCGCCGCTGCGAGTGACACCAGCATGAAACGAACCAGCGTGCGATGTTGGCCCTCGTCCACGCCGTTGTTCTACTGCGCAACAGGTCGCAGTCGTTACCACTGGGCGACGCCGATTGCGACGAGGGTGAGGCCGTCGTTCGACCCGGCACGATGCCGGGGAGCCGGCGCTGGTACATCCTGCTTGCACCGATCTCTATCGGAGATTATTTTCATCGTTAGAACGCAACCTGCTCCGTCTCCAACGTTGTCTCGAGAGGACACCCATGCCCACCGACGACCCGACTGGCACGGCGATGACCTCGATCGTCGACTTCGATGCGCGGGTCAGCGGCATCGCAGCCCTCGCCGACCCCCTTCGTCGCGGCCTCTTCCGGTTCGTCACCGCCCAGTCGGTCCCGGTGAGCCGGGACGCGGCGGCTTCGGGGATGGGTGTGCCGCGCCATGTCGCCAAGTTCCACCTCGACAGGCTCGTCCATGACGGGCTACTTGCCGTCGAGTACGCCCGGCCACCCGGGCGGCGCGGTCCGGGGGCGGGGCGGCCAGCGAAGCTGTACAGCCGCTCGTCAAGGGAGTTGACCCTCAGCGTGCCGCAACGCCAGTACGAGTTGGCCGCGCGACTTCTGGCCGACGCCGTCACCATCTCCGGTCGCGACAGCATCACCGTCGCCGACGCCCTCACGCAGGTTGCCCGCGACACGGGCAGGGCTGTCGGTGCACAAGCGCGGCACGACGCCGAAGCGCTGGAACCTGTGAACGTGCTCGCGGTAGCAGTGTCCGCGCTCGAGCGGGCCGGCTACGAACCGCGCGTCGACGGTCCGAGCGTCACGCTCGTCAACTGCCCGTTCCACGTTCTCGCGCGCGAGCACACCGATCTCGTCTGCGGCATGAACCTCGATCTCCTGACCGGCCTCGTCGAGGACCTCGCCAGTTCCAACCTGCAGGCTTGCCTCGAACCGGCTACGGGGTTGTGCTGCGTCCGCCTTCGAGACGCCAGCGCGTAGCGATCGAAGGGATGGCCACGCTCGCACCTGGTTTCTGACAGCCACAACAACGATCCCCGAACCGGGATCGCCGAGGAGGAACCAATGAGAAAGTTCTCGATTCGCCCCACCCTCACGATGAAGGGCCGAACGTTCAAGGGGTTGCGAGGATGGTCAGGTAAGCCACTGCATCCCCCGCTGACCGACATCCCGATCGCTGCCTACATCATCGCCGCCGGCTTCGACGTGCTCTCGGCGATCGGCAGTGAAGACCGTGGATGGGCGCGTGAGATGTGGCACGCGGCCACGTACACCTTCATCGCAGGTGCGGCAGTGTCAGTGTTCGCGGCGCTCACGGGATGGTGGGACGCGCGCAAGTCGTCACGAGCCGGCACTCAAGCTCGACGCACGATCAACACCCACGCCACCATCATGATCACTGTCACGGTCCTGGCGCTGGCCAACATCGTGTGGCGGCTCAACGGCTACAACACCGAACCGGTCACGCCGCTCGGGATCGTCATCCTGTCCGTCGTGATCGCCGCGCTCGTCTCCCTCGGGTCGACCTTCGGGGGCACGCTCGTCTACGACTACGGCTTCAACGTCGAGACCGCCGGGGATTCGCCGGTTTGGCACAAGTCCGAAACCGACGTGTTCCCCGGTCAACACGACGGTTGAAACCTACGGCCCCGCAGCGCGACCCGAGAAGCGAACCCGACCGGATCAGGAGCTGATGGGGACGACGATCCGTTGCGCCGCGCCGGACGCGTTGCGGGCGGACACCTCGCGTTCGAGCACCGCGGCGAGGTAGTCCTCGTGTGTCCAGCCGGCGTCACGGGCTTGGTCGGCGAGCCGGCCGGCGGCCTCGACGATCCGTGGTGCCTTGAGCGCGGCGGCGAGGTAGTGGATCTGCTTGACCGCATCCGACGGTGAGGGCTGCTGCTCGGCCATCACGCGACCTCCCGTCCGTCGATGCCGTCACGCCCGTTAATGCCGTCGATGCCGTCGATGCCGAACGCCCGGTCGTAGTCGGCGAGGTCACGTGTCAGTTCGTCGACGTTATTGTCGTCGACGGTGGGCGGGCGGATGAAGTTCTCACGCAACTGGCGGGCGGTGTCGACGTGAGCCGGGTCGGTGACCGTCATGCGACGAGCCCACACCCGACGACGATCAGCGGCGATCCGCCCATCGAACCGGACACGGACACGTTCCAGATCGGCGGTGACGGTGACTGTCGACCGATCGCGGTCGGGTCGACGGAGTAGTCGTTCGTGTCGACACGCACGTAGTAATCGCGGCCGAGCCGAATCGTGTTCGACCAGCCGACCGTCGGTGGGATCGACGGCAACGCGAGCATCGCTGCCCGATCGGCGTCGACGAGATCGATCGGGCGGGCCTGGATCGTGCGCACGACACGCCGGTTCGCCCGCTCCAACCAGTCCGCGAACTGGCTGTTGAAGTCCGCCGGCGACGTGAAGCTGCGGCCCGGCATGAACGAGGTCTCGAAGAACCCGTTGCGACGCTCGACCACCCCTTTCGATTCCGGATCGTGCGGGCGGAGCTGATGAACCCGCGTGGCCAGCGTCCCGGCGAACTCGGCGACACCGGCAGCGAGCCGGCCACGTCGACCGATCCCGCCCTCGTTGTCCCAGATCAACCGGCGCGGCCCCCGCCCGAACCGTTCGATCAACGACCACGACCCCAACAACAGATCCTCGGTCTGTCGTGTCGGGATTATCCGCCCGCAGATGAACCTCGAGTGCGCTGGGACCATCACCAACACCGGCAACACAGCGGTCGTACCGTCCTCGAGCGGCATTCGTTTCGGCGGGAAGCACAGATCGCACTGCGCGGCGTCGCGCGCAGCCCACGACAGCCGATCAGCCGGATCGGGACGGCGTTGCTCCGGCCGCAGACGGGCCACGTTCTCACGGAACCACGACGGCGACCCCGTCCAACCGACCCGCTCCGCCAGCACCGTTGCCGGCATTTCCGGGAACTCTGCCAACAACGCTCGCACACGTTCCTCGAACGGCGTGAACGACGTCGCCTCCAGCGGCGCCCGCTCATACCTCGGCGGCGACCTCGACGCCACCGCCCGAGCAACCGTGTTCCGAGAGACCTGCAGCCGCTCAGCAATCTGCGTCTTCGGCACCCCCTCAGCCGCCAACCTCCGGATCAACGCCCAATCCTCCAAAGGGATCACACTCCCATCGTTGAGTGCTCACTTTTCGACCGGCAGGGATGCTCAGTTTTCAGCCGTCACCGACAACAACACCGCCATGCGGCTGTCCGCAGGCGGTCGGCGGTGCAGTGCCAGCGACCTCCGCCGCGTTGCCGGGTCGAGCAACCAGGCCGTCTGCGACCATGACACCCCTCTGTCATGCTGATGACGTGACAGCGGAGATACTGGGGCGCGACGCCGCACCTGAAGTTCACGAACAGATGAGCGTGCTTTGACGCTCGAAGCTGACCTGCTCTCCTGGATCGAGTCGCGACCCGCATGGCAGCGCGAGGTCTTCGCTCAGCTCTGTCGCCGGCAGCCGGTGGATGAGCCGCAGGTGACGAGGATCATCGACCGCTTCCTCGCCGGCGGGCCAGCCGCATCGGTAAGTCTCACCACCGCTGACCTACCAGGCGCACCGGCTGTCCCCGCGAGTACGGAACTGGTGGCGCTCCGCGACCTGTCGGGGGTCAACGCGCTGGCCACGGACCAGCAGCTGACGTTCGGGGCGGGCGGGCTGACGGTCATCTACGGCGACAACGCCAGCGGGAAGTCCGGCTATGCCCGGGTACTCAAGACGGCAGTCGGTGCACGCGTAATCGACAGCATCCTCACCGACGTATTCGCCCGCACCGTGCCGGTGGCGCAAGCGGCGATCATCGACTACCGAGTCTCGGGTGTGGACGCAGTGCAGAGTGGAAGCTCCCGGACACGCCTACGGCGCGGTTGCAGCAGGTCCACTTCTACGACAAGGCCAACGGCGACGCGTACGTAACCACAGAGTCGGAGATTTCGTACCGGCCATCGGCCCTCGTCCTACTCGACCAGCTCATCGCGGTGTGCGATGCCGTGAGGGCCGAACTGGAGCGTCGGATACAACGCTCCGACGCCAACCGACCGGCCCTTCCGGCGCTGCCGCCGGGCACCAGCGCTAGACAATTCGTGGCGAGCCTCAGCCGCACCACGACCCGAGAGGCGATCGAGGCCGCATGCACGCTCCCGGCCGACGCCCGCGAGCAACTCGGGCACCTGCTTACGGAGGAAGCCAGGCTCAAAGCGAGCGATCCGACAAAGGAGCGTGACCACCTTGTCAGCCTGGCGGCCGACATCCCCCGGCTAGCGAACACCTGCGACGAACTGGCTGGCGCGCTCGGAGCGGAGGCCATTGTGCGGTTGGCGGGGCTTCGCAGCAACGCCGGGCAACTGCGTGCCGCCGCCACCGTGGCGTCAGCGGAGAGCTTTGACGCCGAGCCGGTGAGCGGCGTTGGCACGGCGACCTGGCGGGCGCTGTGGGAAGCGGCCAGGGCGTTCCCGACCACCGAGCCCTACCGTGATCACGAGTTCCCGGTGACCGGCGACGACAGCCGCTGCGTGCTCTGTCACCAGAACCTCTCCGAGGAGGCCTCGGATCGGCTGCGCCGATTCCAGGCGTTCATGACGGATACGACCGAACGAGGTGCCCTCACCGCAGAACGGGCACTGGCCGACGCCCGAGCTGGCTTCCAACAGCTCGCTGTGTCCGACGCTGCGGCCACGGCTGCCAACCTGGCGTTCGACCAGCCCCTAGACGAGGCGGCGGTGACCTTTCTGGTGGCCGCCGCCACCACCCGGGAAGCCCTCATACAGTGGATAGAGGCCACGCGGCAAGAGCCGCCGGGGGCGCTCGGCCAAGGGCCCGGTCCCCAGATGGCCGAACGCGCCACACAGCTACGAAACCAGGCGGCGGCGATCGACGCAACGACCTTCGCGCGACGGCTTGAGGCGGTGGGGCGCCAGGCCGCGGAGCTGCAGGCCAACCTCGCGTTGGCTGCCGCCAAGGATGCGCTCGCGGATGAAGTCGCGCGGCTGGCCACCCGACACCAGATCGAGGAGGCCAAGCGCACCACCGACACCACGCACATCACCCGAAAGGCCTCGGACCTGACGCGGGACCACGTAACGCGCGACGTCCGCGACCGGTTCACCCGGGAGTCGGAACGGCTGCGGCTGCGGCGCATCACCCTGGACGATGGCGGTGCGGTCAAAGGCAAGCTTCTCCACCGGCCTGCGCTTCTCGGCGCAGCCCGACAGGCCGCAGTCACCAAGCATCGGCCGGGTCGAGGTCAGCACCGTCGACAAGTTGTCCAGGATCCGTGTCGCGTCGGCGCGTTACTCGGTCCCGCACCAGCCGCGCGGCCGGCAGGTCGAAGCGAGTCGCCGATCTAGTGGCGCGTCAGGCAACGTTTGCGCGCTTGATCAGCTCGCGTAGGGCGCGGTCGTGTGCGTTGCGGTTGCGCCAGGCGATGTAGCGGCGGATCATGCGGGCTTGTTCGTGGTGGCTGGGGTGG
>JBFWVD010000122.1:0-11633 GCA_050246915.1 Acidimicrobiia bacterium
TCGACGGTCTGCGAAGTCCCTTACGCCGACACCGCAACCGGCTCTGACGATCCTCGGCCTGGTGCAGCGAAGTGACGCGCAGGATTGCCCGCCTCGGGCGGGCCTCGACTCGGACCGCACTGTCGAGCGGCGCGTGTCCACGTCGACAGGAATTAGCGCGATACCCCCGCCCCCATTGCCTCACGTCATGGCCGTCTCGCTGACACGCGGAGCATCAGCAATGGTGAAGCAGCGTGGGGGTTTGCGACCCGAAGGTCACCCCGGTCGTCAACGGCGGGCCGGAACCTGTCGACGAGGCCCGCCGCGAAACGCCTGGTCGGCGCCGTGGACACTCGACGACGCCGACTCACCTCGTGCGACGGCCGCCAAGCCGTACAACAGCTCGTGTTGTACAGCGGGCCGAAACGGCGAGAGGCCCTCCCCGACGTGACCGTCGAAAAGGGCCTCTGACCTGGTGTTACGTGGTGGCGGGGGCAGGATTTGAACCTGCGACCTTCGGGTTATGAGTCGCGTGGCCCCCGTACGAGGTAGTAGGCGGTCGACCGCATCGGTCCTGATCAGAGGCTCCTCCGCAGGGATGTCGGGCTCGTCTCGTTTGCGCTGGTGTGTGCTCGTTGGTGCCTGTCGTGTTGTACGTCTGTTGTACAGCACACGCCGTCATGAGTCGACCATTGCTGTGAGCAGGTGCTCCGTGAGCTCTTCTTCGTAGACGGCGTGGCCGTGCTTCTCCATGGCGTCGGAAAGCTCCGGGTCCCATGGCGTGGCCGGCAACACTCCGCCGAGCTGGGGCCGCTCGCGCTGCGTACCGACAGCGGCCCGATAGGCGTTCGCCGTCATCAGCCACGGTGTCGTTCCGGCGCGGCTGTGGAGCCAAGCAGTGATGCTGAGGCCTGCGGCGTCGAAGTCGGCGTGCTGTTGGAGCGTGGCACCGTTAGCGCCGAGTTGTCGAAGGAGTGAGACGACGGCGATCGATGGTCGGCCGGAGGAGCAGATGATTGGGGGTCCACTCCACGCCTGGCTTGCGGCTGCTGCGACGATCGCTGGGTTCTCGACGACGTAGGCGCAGCGGTCGGCGGAAAGGGGGTCGATGGGCCATCTCTTGATCTGGGAGAGGGTCAGGATGACCGGCTCAGCCGCGAGGCTGTGACTGGTGAGGATCGAGGCGAGCGGATGGTCCGCTCGTACAGCGAGGCCGATGCTGAGTGCGTTGGATGACAGCGGGTCGGGGTTGACGCCGACGAGTTCCCAGAGCGCCCGTGCGTCTTCTGCGGTGTCGGGCCGCGGTTCGTTGGCGGCGTCGGCGATTGCGGTGACGACGAGGCGGGCGAGTGGTTGACCGTGGTCGAGGGCGTGCGAGTCGCCCAGGGTCAGGTTGGCGAACGTCGCGAGTGGCATGCCGGCCTGGGGTACCTGCGTCAGCGCCGTCAGTACGTCGAAGACTCGAGTGAGGCGCGCGCGGTGGGCGGTGAGGTCGCCGCGGATCCCTTCCTTTCGGACCTGCGTCGGCCATTCGCGGAGCGGGCCGACGTTGGCGACAAGGGTCATTTGGCATTGCACCGTGAACCAGTCCCACAATGCCGCGCGGGCGTCCCGTTGGGCTGCCCGGTCTGCCGCGCGGTTGGCCAGCGGTCCGTGGAGTTGCTCGATGACCTGTCGGAGTTCGGCTGCGTCGCTGAGGCGCAGTGCGCTGAGAAGTCGAGCGACCTCGAGGGAGGTGTCCGCAGGTGGGAGCTTGGCGGTTCCGAGGAGGTCGGCGAGTGCACTGCGATGGTCATCGTGGAGGCCGCGCAGCGTGATCCGTGTGGGTGTCCCGCGGCCCTCGTCGAGTCGTCGAGCGAGTTCCTCGACGATGGGTGTGAGGGCCGGTCGGTCGAGCCGCTTACAGGCCTCATCGACGTGATTCATGAGGCGACTGGGTCGATGGTGCGGTGATGGCCGTCCCACGTGAAGCGGGTGGACGTGACGGGCTCGTTGCCAACCGGCGGGTGGAGGTGATGGACCGCAATTCCGTCGAGGGTTGCGTACTGGCACCACTCGTGGTCGCTGGTGAAGACGGCGTCGAGATCCCAGTCGGTAAAGCGGGCGAAGAGCTGGGACCGGTTGGTCGGGTCGACACCTGCGAAGAGCTCGTCGAGCATGATCAACCGCGGACACGTTGCGGGTCGGCCATCGGCGGCGGTGTAGTGCGCCGCGATCGACGCAAGCATCGGTAGGTGGAGTGCGATGGATCGTTCACCGGTCGAGAGCTTCTGAAGTCGCTTGGCGGTCGCCGTCTGGTAGCCGTCCCAGTCGCGGTGGGCGAGTTGCAGGGTGAAGCGGTGCCAGCGTCGGTAGTCGAGGGTTTCGCGCAGCCGTGCTTCCCATGCAGCGTTCGCTTCGAGGTCGACGCGGGCTTGCTCAACGCGGGCGCGTACGAAGGCTTGGAGAGCGGCGGTCTCGGTGTCAGTGAGGTCGCTGGGGTCACGCAGAAGGAGTGCTCGGGCAGAGCGCACAGCGTCTGGCTGCGCGTCGTCGACGTTCCAGGTGAGTCGTGCCTGGACGCCGGCGGCCTTGGTGCGTACCTGGTCGAGTTGGTGGCTGATGCTGTCGACGAGTTCGTTGGCGTGCCGGATCCTTGCGGCGAGCGTGCGGCGGATGTCGCCGGCCAACACGCGAGCGAATAGCTGCTCCTCTTCGTCGTGGAGCTCTGCCATTGCGCTGTCGAGATTGGCGCGCAGCGCGCTTGCGAGCTCCCCGATGCGTCGACGTTGCCCTCCGACGAGTGCAGTCAGGTCCGTCCAGCCGTCGTCGTTCGGGGCTCGCTCGATGTCGGATCCGACGAGGCGTTGGCGGGCGACGTGGAGTTGCTCTTCGACCCGGGAGCCGGCTCGCTCGCGCGGCGGTGCGCTCGTGTCGCTGATGCCCAGCTTGGTGGTGATGTCGCGTGCGGCGGCGAGCACGGCGGTGACACCGTCGAGGGCTTGCGGTGTCTCGATGCCGGCGTCGGTGCCGATCCCCCGGCGGAGGGCGGTCACGATGCGCTGGTGTGTCGATGCGCGGTGGAGGTCGGCCGCCGCGCGCTCCGACTCGGCCTGCTCGACCTGCTGTTCGAGCTTGCCGATCCGTCGCTCCAGTTCCGGTAGGTCCTTGCGGATTCGATCACGCTCTGAATCGTCGAGCCCGAGCTGTTGTTCGAGGGCACCGATGCGTTCGAGCACGTCGTCATACTGCGAGCCGAGCGCCTCCTCGACCGCGGTGATGCGCGAGACGAGGTCGGCCAGCGCTCGTTCGTGGCGGTCAACTGTCTCTTGTGCGTCGGCGGCTGCGCCGGTTGCGGCGACGAGCTCACGTTGCTCCCTCTCGACGCCGAGGCCGGCGGCGTGTCGATCACGCCAGCGACGAGCCCACGTCGTTGTGCTTCGCTCCAGGACGCCGAGCGCCTCGGTGAGGTCGTCGAGCCCGGCCGGGTCAGCGGGTACCTCGTGGCGGGAGGCTTCGACGGTGAGCCGGCGGAGGGCGTCGCGTACAGCACGTTCGCTCGAATCGAGTCGCTCGCGTGCCTGGATGTGTTGTCCCCGGGCCTGGCCCTCGCCGGCTTCCGCGGCGACGAGGTCACGCTCGGCGCTGCGGACGCCGCGTCCATCGGGTGCCGTGGCGAGCTCGGCGGCTACCGCGTCCCATTGGCGGGTGGCTGTGTCGATCCGTTCGCCGAGCCGCCGGTGCTCGTCTCTGTTGATGGCGATCTGCGAGTCGAGTTCCGCGAGACGGGCGAGACGGCGACCCTCGCGTGCTTCGGCTCCGAGGAGCTCGGCCTCCTGTACGCGGCCCTGACCGACTGCGGCGCCGACACGGAACGATCCGTCGCGTCCGATCTCGAGATCGGATGACCCGTCGCGGGCGGTGTGATCACCGCGGACGGTCTCGACAATGCGGATCGAGCGAAGGACGCGGTCGATGAGATTGGGATCCAGGCCGACGTCGTTCATCGGTATGAGGATCGAACGCAGGGTCTCGCCATTCAGCGGGGTTGCGACGAGATGCACGTCGGCGCGCTGGAGGTCGACGCCACCGTCGGGGCGGATCCATGCGTCGATGAGGCCGGAAGCTGTCAGCGCCGCTTCGATACCGTCGAGCTCCGAGCTGTCCACCGAGGGATCGATGTCGACGGTGCGCCAGAGCGCTGCACCCGCTTGGCCGCTGCGATCGGCGCGCCACGGTGGCGTCATTGGTTCGACCAGCGACCCCGAAGCGAAGCGCTCGCGTTCGGACTCGAGGTCGGTCTTCGCGGTGTCGAGGCGCTGTTGTTCGTGGCGTAGCCCGCTGACGTGTCGTTCGTGCTCGCGACTGATGTCATTGCGAAGCCCAGCAAGGGCCGTTGCGACCTCGCTCGGTGAGGACAGGTCGTCGGGAAGGGCGGCGAGCAGGCGATCTGTTGGGATCTGCAGAGACGAGCGTGCCCAGGTCCGTACATCGCGGTCGAAGGTCTCAGCCGCTGCGTCGAGCGCGTTTCGCGCTTGCCGAGTGGCGTCGGTCGCGGTGTCGAGTGCGGTCACGCTGTCGGCGAGAGCATCTGCGTGCGCCTCTCGCTGCTGCAACGCCTGATCGTGGGCTCGGAGTGCTGCACGCACGTCCTTGATCGACTGCCGGCGGGCTGCGATGTGCGCACTGATCAGACGCTCGGCATCGTCGGCGTCGGCCGACCCTTCGGCCGTGGCGGCCGCCTGTGCAGCCACGTTGTCGGCGTTCGCGGCGCTTGCGGCGATGGCGAACTGCTGGCGGGCGTCAACGAGGTTCGCCTCGGCGGCCGAGACCGTGTCGGACGCCTTGGAGACTGCGGACTCGGCATCGCTCACCCGCGTGGTGGCCCGCACGAGGGACTTCTCGGCGGCCGTGACTTCGGCACGACGTTGTTCGATCTGTCCGCGTAGTTCGAGGAGTCGAGAGCCCTTCTCGGTAGGCATCGCTGTCCTTGAAACCGTTGATCTCTGCGCGTGAGTCTCGGATTCGAGCTTCGAGCAGCAGGTCGCGTTCGGCAATCTCCTGTGCGCGCTGCTGTTCTGTCGCCAGGCGTTCGGCTGCTTCGCGTGCGGTGCGGGTGATCGTGTCGCGTCGAGATTCGGCCGAACGCACCTCATCGGCCAACCAGGCGATGACCTGGCGCGCGTACGTGCGCTGCCGACTCGCCAGGAGGTCAACCTCTTTGAGGTCACCACGCAGAGCTTCGAGCTGCTCTCGGCGACGATCGAGACGTTCGAATCCCTCGGCGACTGCGGCGATGTCGTGGTCGTCGAGCGGCGGAAGTGACTCCGACATGACCTCGGACAACTTGTCGAGG
Organism: Acidimicrobiia bacterium; assembly: GCA_050246915.1. Taxonomy (GTDB): domain Bacteria; phylum Actinomycetota; class Acidimicrobiia; order Acidimicrobiales; family Ilumatobacteraceae; genus JBFWVD01. The sequence goes on from JBFWVD010000122.1 coordinate 5,315, forward strand.
TCGAGGTTCTGCGACAGCTTCTCCTTGCGCAGTGCCAGCAGCGCGGTGATGACCGAGGCGTAGCGGTCCGCACCGAAGCCTTCGTAGAGCGCCTCGCGCACGGCGGTCCGGTACTCGTCAGCAGTTCCGTAGACCCGCCCGCTGTCGGCGAGTGCCTCCTTCAAGGCCTTCAGCGACAGCGGGACTCGTTGGTCGTCGAGCAGCTCGAGTCCGGTGCCGATCCGAGCGGTGGTCGTGAAGTAGTCGACGTCGACTCGTCGGGTCGACTGGGACGCGCGCAGCCTTGCGCCGATCGTGAACGCGGCGTCGCCGCGTTCGAACTCCACCCAAACGAAGCCGGTGCGGGAGGGCTCGTCGGTGCCCGTCATGATTCGATCGAACAAGCCGCCTCGGGACTTCGCTGCCGACGTGAGTCGGTTCGGGCTGGTGTCGGCGTCGAGGAGGAACGGCAGCAAGAGTTCGAGCGCCATCGACTTGCCCGACCCGTTTGGCCCACGAAGCAGCAGACGCCCCTGGTGGAAGCCGAAGGTCTCCTCGACGTAACGCCACACCGACACGAGCCCAGCCCTGGACGGCACCCAACGATCGGCGCGAGCCGATGCAGCCGCGACGCTCAAGGCGATCGACTCGTCCGTCGTCGCGGTCATTCGAACTCCACCCCCGCCGACTCGCCCGTCGACTCGTCGTCGAACAACGTGCCCACACGACTCAGCACTGGAGCCCCAACGCTGTAACGGGCGATCGCCGCTCGGCCGACGACACCTCCGTCCGGCATGAGGCGCACAAGGCCGAACGACTCGAGGAGTTCGATCGCATCGACCGTCAAGGCTCGGCGGCCGTCAGTGTCCCGATGCGAGCGGGCCCACTTCGGGAACCGATCGAAGATCGCATCGACGACACGTTCGAGGCCCACCGGTGAGAGCTGGACCGGATCCCGGCGTCCCTCCTCGCCACCGGTCAGCAAGGCGTCGACCAACAGCAGAGCCAGCTGATGGGCGTTGCCGTACGGACCGGGGAACTGAAGATCGGTGGCAAGTCCATCGGGATCGACCGCCAGTAGCCCATCGGATCGCTCTTCCAGCTCGAAGCCGGCCTCGGCCACGCGGTTTCGGAGCCACTGCCGGCCGGCCGGGTTCTCGACGTAGCTCTGCTCCTCTTCGGTGAGGTCGTCGAAGTAGAGGACCGGGTCGTCGAGAAGGCGGCGGCCGATCATGTGGCGGATTCGACGCAACCGTTGCTCGTCGTCACTCGCCGCCTGCTGCGCGTCCGCGTCGCGGCCGCGCCCGTACCGCGGTTCGGCCCCGAGGTACACCAGTGCCGCCGCTGGGTTGATCTCCTCGGCCAACGAGGTCGGCGCCACCGTCGTGACGAGCAACCGGTGGAGACGTGTGGTGTCAGCCTGCAGCAGCGCATTGGCGTCCTCGGTCTCCACGAAGTCATCCACGGTGCCACCCGACGTGCGCAACGCCTGCCAATCGATCAATGTTCGGAGCACGTCCACCAAAGCGACACGTTCGCGGTGCCGGCTCGTGTCAAGACCCGCCTCGGCAGAAATCGCCCGAGCAAGGAGCCCGACAGTCGTAACCGGGTGCTGCACGAGCTGAGCGGCGACGAGGCACAGGAGCTGATAGCGGCGGCGATCGAAGGCTTGATGTGCCCCGCGGGATCGCCGCAACGGTCGCGATAGGTCGACCTTCGCGCTGCGGGCTCGCTTGCCGAGACGGGCGAACCCTGCACCGGGGTCAACGATGAGCTGCCAGCCGCACGTGTCGTCGAACCACGCGATCAGCCAGTCGTGGTGTCGAACGACCTCGCGGAAGCCGTCAGGCTGGTCATGGGCGTTGAGCATCGGCCAACGCAACAGCAGACGGATCGCCCGAGAACGTTCGGCAGCGAGATCGGTCGCCAACACATCGCTACGCACCGGCGACCAACCTCCGAGCAGCAGCGCCGCGGTTGCCCGCAGCCGCCGAGTCTCCAGCAGTGGCGCGTAACTCGCCCGTCAACGAGATCGTCACGACCATGTCTGGGCCGTGAAGCACGCCCGACTCCGTGCGCAGTGTCGCCACTCCGCCGCGGCCATCGTCCAGCAGCACGACTTCAACCTGGCCGTCCAGCGACAGCGCTCGTCGTGCGCCGTCGGCTCCGATCTCGGCGTCCAGCCCGACGGCAAGCAAGTCCAGCAGCTCGCTGAACTCCGTGTCCGGGAGTCGATCGAAGTGCGACAACCGCACCGCACCGTCGGTGGCCAAGGCCGCTCTGATCGCACGATGCGCCGTGAGCGACTCGGCCTGCTCGCGTTGACGGGCGGCTCGCAATGGCGCTGGATCAGCGATCGGGCGTACACGGCCACGGTTGGCCAGACTTCCGCTGGTCCGAAGCGACGGGGCTACCTCCACCGGAGTCGTCTCGGACCACGACCGTCGCACGTCGCGCGCCTCCCCGTCCACGGGGGACAGGTGAGCGTGACGGGCCGGCCAGAGCCCGAATGCGACACCAAACAACCGATGAGCCTCGTCGTCGTCGGCACAGTCCGCGAACCAGCCGGCGAGCCGTCGCAGGTCATGGGCCACCGACGCCGCACGGCGGCGCTGATCCCACCGCCGTTCGAGCACACGTAACAACTCGATGATCGCCGTCCGCGCCACCCGCAACAACCCGCTGATCCGCGCCTCCGCGCCGCCGACTGGCGCGAACCACTCCTCGAGCCCGGCCCAGCGTCGACGTCGCTCGGCGATCCACTCGGGCCGAGGATCACCGGCCGCTGTCGGCGCCAGGTTCGCCCCCACGACCGCAACATCGAACAGCAGGGGCACGCCCAGCACACGCAGCCGCTCGATCCCGGAACGAACTCGGCGATGCCGTCGCTCCACGCCCTCGGCGTACTCCTCCAGGTACATGACCGTGCGTCGCTTCACCTCCAGGAACACACCATCATCAGCGGCGTCATCTCGCAGCAGCGCCTGCAAGTGCCCGTTGAACTGGCGGACACTGGCCACCAACGACGTCAGGTGATTCTCGACCTCCGCCAACATGAGGTGGACCCGCGCTGACTGATCCTCCCGCTCCGGACCCTCCAGCAAGACTGCCAAGTCACCGAGGCGGTCACCGATCGCATCGAGCACCGCCGGCTGAAGCCCAACCGCGTTCCGCAGCTCCCCGAACGTGTGCAGCACCCCACTGATCGCGGCCTCACCCCGACGTGTCAGCGACCACTGCAGGTTGCGGCGCTCGAAGTCCTCGGGGCTGGCATACGACGCAGCGTGATTCTGCGTCACCTCCAGCAGCTCCCAACTGGCGAGCTGGGCAAGCGCCCGCTCGAGCGCTGCGTCGTCCAGCGGCTCATCCCATCCAGCGCCAGTCAGCGCCCAGCGCACCTGATCGATGTCCAACGCCGGCGCCGTCACGGCCGAGTCCTCGAACGCCGACATCAGCGCCATGTGCAGGTCACGCCCGTCGGTCGTCGTGAAGCGGAAGAGATCTGCGTCGATGCGTCGCCAGACCCGCTGCTGGTCCATTCCCGAAACCCTAGGCAGGGGGTGTGACACCGCCGAGCGGGGCGGGGTGCGGAGCGCGCTGCAGGCAGCCCAAGAGCCGCTGATCGATGTCGAGGACCGACCTCGCGAGGACCGACTGCGCGAGGTCTGTCTCGCATAATCCATGTCCAAGAGACACGAACGAGTAGCGTGAGGACCGTGAGTGATCCCCGGTTTCGGCCTCGTGAGTTCTGCGCCGAGCCCGCTGCGTACGGACGGGCGAGCGTGGTGAGCTGGGTAGAGGCCAGCGACGAACAGCGAGCGGAGGCCGCACGGCTGCAGCACGAGTGCGCAGTGCGCATTCGAACTGAGGCGATGGCGCGCTTCGGCAGCATCGGCCGCTACGCCGAAGCCATCGGCCAGACCCCAGATCGGCTCCGGAAGGTGCTTCGAGGCGAGGCAGTCATGCAGTTGGAGGACCTAGCCGCGGCCCGCATCCATCTGGGAGTTCGAATTGGGGTGGAAGCGTGACCTCCCAGAGCGTTGTCACACCCCGTGCGTATGGTCGGGGACCATCGACTTCCCCCTGGTTCATCTTCGAACGATGGGGAGCCCCATGCGTAGCCACCGACTCGAGCAGCCTTCGCTGTTCACCAACCCGACCGATTCAGCGACCCCGGCCATGAAGCCCAGCCAACCCAGCGTCCCAGACATCAAGCCTCGCACACCGGTCGTCAACTTCGACCGGGAGCAGTTCGACTCGACTCACCGAGTCTTCGCCGTGGAGCAAGTCGCCCCGATCGTTGGAATGTCACCCGCCTTCGTGCGGCGAGTGACAGGGCAAGCCGACCTCCTGAGCCCTCGCGACGTTCTGGCGTTGCTGGACCAGGATGCATTCCGAGAGACCTACATCCCCCGCTCGCGAATTCTGTCATTCCTCCAGAACGACGCCACACGACGGTCCGAACAGGTCGTCGTGGCGCCGAATCCTGAGACTTGGGATGTCCGTCTTGGCAACGCGCTCGACCTTGCCGCAGCGATCCCGACGAGCTCAGTGCAATGTGTTGTGACGTCAACGCCGTACTGGGGCATGCGGGTCTATGAAGACATGCAATCAGTGGTGTGGGCCGACGGAGATGTGTGCCCGTACGGACACGAGCAGACCCCCGAGGGTTTCGTCCGCCACACCGTGGAGATGCTTGTAGCCATGAGTCGCGTCCTCACAGATGACGGCTCGATCTGGTGGAACGTGATGGACACGTTCATGACTCGAACACAGATCCGAGGCAACGCCGCTGAGGCACTGCGAGCGATGCAAGGAAAGGATTCCAAGCGCTGGCACGACCATGCTTCGCGTCGATACTCGGCCGGTCACGCGTTTCTCAAGGATGGGGAGCAGTGTCTGATTCCCCAGATGATCGCTGAGCGTGCCAGTCGAGCCGGGCTGTACGTGAAGACCGTCATCACCTGGGCAAAGCGTTCGTCCATGCCCGAGCCGCAGAACTCGCGCGTCAGCCGCAACCTTGAGTACGTCCTTCACCTTGCCAAGCAGCGAACCCCGAAGTTCTTTCGAGAGCCGTATCTCGATACCCCTGCCGAGTTTGGAGGACGCAACAACGGTTGGGAAACCGAGAAGCTGTCGGACGTGTGGACTCTGAACACTTCTGTGGGGGGCAAGGGTCACGGCGCCCAGTTCCCGGTCGCCCTCCCGGGCAGATGCATCGCGTTGACGACCGAACCAGGCGATCTTGTGCTGGACCCTTTCGTAGGATCAGGGACCTCTGGTATCGCCGCTCTCCATCACCAGTGTCGATTCATCGGGATCGACGCCTCGCAGACGTACCTTGCGATTGCGAAGGAACGGCTAACTGACCTGGACCGTTGAGATGTCGTCTGCAAGCCATCCAGCGATCACCTGGGGTAGCCGCAGGGGTGACGTTGCGCCGAGCACCACACCTGTGGTCGCTCGAAGCACATCGGACGCGCTGTTCGCCGTGACCAGCTCGTCCGGACCAACCACGAACGACCACACATCTGTTGCGAGGCCGGCCCGAGCCTCGAGGGCGTAGCTCGCAGCCTGGTGATACCCGTAGCGTCCGACATACCCGGGCGCGTTGCTCCACTTGCACTCCATCAACAACGCGCGCTCACCTGGCTGGATGAGCGCGATATCGACCCCGATGGGGCCACCCGCACGGGGAATCGGCTTAACGACTGTCGCGTACGGTGCGGGGGGCAGGTTGTAGTGCCTCCGCGCCGCTCCACCTTCGAACCAAAGGTCGTATGACTTACCGGTTGGGCTAACGGCCTCGATCTGTGCGCCAGGAGCTGTACCGCTAAGTGGTCGCCTCCACACCACGAGGAATCGGTGCTCACGAAGTGTTCGGATCACGTTCCCGTAGACCGCAAGATGGAACAACCTCCACGCAAGTTCGGGTTCGGGCGCAATCAACTCGAAGGCGATGAACTCGGGGTCCGCCGCCGAGCGACTAATGATTGACGCGATCCTGCTCACCGCGGTCCAGGGATGACCACTGCCTGCGAGCGAGCCAAGATCAAGTCGATCGGGTCGTTCCGGCAGCGCTTCCGGATAGAGGGAAAGCGTTGCCTCGAGCACTTCCAGCGCCGTAGCCGTCGCCGAGGCGGTCAGCGGCGCAAGCGGGCCGCTGCTCTCCACAATGGGACGGAGTTCCGCTGCGATCCATGCCAGAGTGCGGGATAGAGCCCCGTGGCGTGGTGGGGATTGGTAGGTCCACCAGCCGGTGAGCCATCGGCGTGATCCTTGGTGTGTTCCGCAAGAACCCACCTGAAGGAGAACACACCGATGGCTCTGTCTGAGTCTG
>JBFWVD010000123.1:0-11567 GCA_050246915.1 Acidimicrobiia bacterium
GCTTTTCGACCTGCTCGAGCCGATCGAACAGATCGTGGTTGGCCTGCTTGCGATAATCCCGCCGCATGTTCGACCCGCGCACGACGCCGTCGGTGCCCTCACCGAGGTTGCCCTGCATGGTCGAGATGTCGACGCCCGAGGTGAAGTAGCGACCCTCGGAACGGATGACCATGACCCGGACCTCGTCACGCGTCTCGAGCGCGTTGAGCGCGTGCTCGATCAGGTCGAACATCGGCCGGCTGACGGCGTTGCGCTTGTCGTCGCGGGTGAAGGTGACGGTCACGATTCCGTCGCTCTCCTCGAAGCGGCCGTGGGTCGTAGCCGGTGGATCCTGGGTCATCGTTGTCTCCCTCTGACGAACGTCTCGCCAGTCCAGTCAATGCGAGCCCGGTTCACCAAGCCCGGCCCGGAAACTAACCTCCGCCGAGCGAAAGGCAGGTCGCGTGGGAACGTTCGAATCAGCACCATGGGATGTGTACCGGGAGATCCACAAGGCGATGCGGTTCGCCCTTTCGGGAGTCACCACCATGGCCGGCGCCACCGACGCCGGGAACGACGATCAGCTCCAACGGTTGCTCGGTGAATGGTCCGATGTGTCGTTCGTGCTGGCCGGTCACCACGGCCACGAGGACGAGTTCTGCGATCCACTCGTCGAGCGGCACACACCGGGACTGCGTGCCGAGCTCGAAGCCGCACACCGTTGGAGCGAGGACGCCATCGAGCAACTCCACACCCTCGCGGCTTCGCTGCGCACCAGCGCGACGGGAACGCCGGCGCGTTGGGAACTCCTGCGTCAGTTCCACCTCGATCTGGCCGACTTCGCCGCCGAGTACATCAGTCATCTCCGCTTCGAGGAGGACAAGGTCATGCCGGCGCTCAACGCGGCCATGACCAACGACGAACTGGCCGAGGTGACCATGTCCATCCGCATGAGCGTTCCGCCGCCCGACATGTGCATCTTCATCCGCTACATGGCACCGGCCATGAACTTCAGCGAGCGCCTCGACATGCTCGGCGGGATGCACGCCGGCGCCCCGCCGGAGATCTTCGAGTTGTTCCGGGCCGCCGCGCAAGATTGCTTGCCACCCGATGACTACGAGGCGATCGCCGTCGCCGGAGGCTTCGCCTGATCGATCCGACCGGCGTGGGATCACCTCGACTCGGGACGGTGTGCCGGGCCGCAAAGGTCCCTTTGTCGGGACCAACGGTGGTTGGAACGGCAACAGATACGTCGCAGAGTGTGTACATGGGACCATCACCGACGAGCTTCCCCACCCGCTGGTGGACAATGCTCGAGGACGGTCGGGTCCAATGCGATGTCTGCCCCCGGGCATGCAAGCTCCATGAGGGCCAGAACGGCCTGTGCTTCGTGCGCGCTCGTCGTGGTGACGCCGTCGTGCTCACCACCTATGGACGCTCGAGCGGGTTCTGCATAGATCCGATCGAGAAGAAGCCGTTGAACCACTTCCTGCCCGGCAGCGCCGTGCTGTCGTTCGGCACGGCGGGATGCAACCTCAGCTGCCGCTTCTGCCAGAACTGGGACATTTCCAAGAGCCGGGAGATCGACACGCTGGCCGACGCCGCCAGCCCCGAGTCGATCGCGCTCGCCGCGGCGCGCAACCGGTGTGGCAGCGTGGCGTTCACCTACAACGATCCGGTCGTGTTCCTGGAGTATGCCGCCGACGTTGCCGACGCCTGTCACGCATCGGGTATCAAGACCGTTGCCGTCAGTGCCGGCTATGTCTGCCCAGAGCCGCGTCAACAGCTGTTCTCGCGAATGGATGCCGCGAACATCGATCTGAAGGGGTTCACCGAGGACTTCTACCATCGGATCTGTGGCGGCCATCTGGCTCCAGTGCTCGCGACGCTGGAGTGGATCCACGATCGCGGCATCTGGCTCGAGATCACCACCTTGCTCATCGAGGGCCACAATGACTCCGACGCAGAGCTCGACGCCATGACGCGATGGATTGCCGACCATCTCGGCCCCGACGTTCCTCTGCACTTCAGCAGCTTCCATCCTGATTTCAGAATGCTCGATACGCCGTCAACTTCTCTTGCCACCTTGACCCGCGCGCGCTCCATCGCCATGGGCAATGGGTTGCGCTATGTGTACACCGGCAATGTGCACGACCTCGAGGGAGGCGCGACCTTGTGCCCGGGGTGCGGCGCAGCAGTCATCGAGCGCGACTGGTACGAGATTCGGCACTATCGACTGGACGACAACGGATCCTGTCGAGCTTGCGGCACAACGATCCCCGGGGTGTTCGCCGGCCCGCCGGGCAACTGGGGTCGCCAACGCCGACCGGTGCGACTCGCGCCCAGACCGGAGGCGACGCCGTGACCACCGCACTCATCCGCCCCGCCGCGGTCGCTGGGATCTTCTACTCCGACGACCCCGCGACTCTCACCAGGAACATCGACCAGATGCTCGCGTCCGTGAGGACGTGCCCGTCAAGCGTCGACGTCGGGTCCACAGCGCCCATCGCCTTGATCGTCCCCCATGCGGGCTACATATACAGCGGGCCGATCGCGGCGAGCGCCTACGCGCAGCTCGCGCCATGGCGCGATCAGATCGCTCGCGTCGTGGCGATCGGGCCGCCCCATCGCGTCGCGGTGCGCGGTATCGCTCTGTCGTCAGCGAGCGGCTTCGCCACCCCGCTGGGCACGATCGGGATCGATACTGCTGCCAATGCCGTGCTGGCGTCACATCGATCGGTGTACGTCGACGATATGGCCCATGCGCCAGAGCATTCGCTCGAGGTCCATCTGCCGTTCCTCCAGCGGGTGCTGGGTGACCGATGGCAGCTCGTTCCGATCCTCGTCGGCGGCGTGCCCACCACTGTGGTGGCGGACACGCTCGCCGAGCTGTGGGGCGCACCTGGCACGGTGGTGATCGTGTCGACCGACCTCAGCCACTATCACGACAACGACACCGCCCGACGGCTCGATCAGGTCACGGCATCGATGATCGTCAGCCGTGCTTGGGAGGCGATCAAGGCCGACGGCGCGTGTGGCGCCGGTGCAGTGCGGGCCGCGCTCGAGCTGTGCCGGCGGGGCGGCCAGCGCGTCGAGTTGCTCGATCTGCGCAACTCGGGCGACACCGCCGGCCCTTCCGACCGAGTCGTCGGCTACGGAAGCTTTGCCGTGCGATGAGCGAGCTGACCGCTTCACAGCTCGAAACACTGGCCGCGGTGGCCGCCGAGGCGGTTCGTGCCGCGACGACCGCCGATCGCTGTTGGGTGCCCGATCCCTGTGCCTACGAGCCGTCGCTCCGTGGCCCCGCCGCGGTCTTCGTCACCCTGCGGCATCTCGGGAGGCTCGCTCGACGCGGTCAGTTACGCGGTTGCGTCGGCACCTTGACCCCAGAGGCTCCACTGGTGGTCGCCATCGCTGATCGCGCCCGCGCCGCGGCGTTCGACGATCCACGCTTCGACGCTATCCAACCCGACGAGCTCGACGATCTCGCCATCTCGGTGTCGGTGCTCAGCCCTCTCGAACCGCTCGCGGTCGACAGCTACGACGAGTTGCTGCGCGCGCTGCGGCCCGGCATCGACGGCATCGTGATCGATGCCGGCCGCCACCGGGCCACGTTCCTGCCATCGGTGTGGGAAGAGATCCCCACGCCGGAGAGGTTCCTCGACGCCTTGTGGCGCAAGGCTTCTTTGCCCGCGCGTGCGTGGCCACCTGAGACCCGCGTGTCGCGCTACACCGCCAGCCATTCGCGCGAGGTCCCGGTGCTCAACTGAGCGTCACTCGTGCCGACGCGCCTGTGCGTTACGGGGACCTGTCACTTCTCCGTCGCGGTAACGTTCGACACGGGGTTCCGCCGGTGCGACGGGACCACCGACGGGGGACCAACATGGCACGGATCGTCGTCATCGGAGCGGGCATCTGTGGGAACACGGCAGCGCTGCTGCTCGCCCGCGACGGTCACCAAGTGACCATCGTCGATCGAGACGATCCTGCCCCCGATGATCTCGAGCAAGCGTGGTCGGGATGGGATCGGCGCAGCGTCGCCCAGTTCCGCTTCGCCCACCTGATGCTGGCTCGGGGCACACAGATCCTGCGAGATGAACTCCCCGATGTGATCGAGCGACTCGTGTCGAACGGTGCGCTGCAATTCAACGTCGTCAAGGGCCTGTTGCCGCTCTCGGGGTCGGAGATCGAGCCAGCCGACGCCCGCTTCGACATGGTGACGGGCCGTCGGACCACCATCGAGTGGGCATTGGCCCGCAGCGTCGCCAGTGAATCGCGCATCACTGTGCGGCATTCGTGTGCAATCGCCGACCTCGTCACGGGTACCGAGGTGATCACGGGCGTGCCCCACGTGACCGGTGTGCGGCTCGACAGCGGCGAGGTGGTCAGTGCCGATCTCGTCGTCGACGTGTCCGGTCGTCGCTCGGCCACCGTGCGCTGGCTCGAGTCCATCGGGGCGCAACCGCCATCGGAGCACAGCGAGGACAGTGGCTTCGCTTACTACGGACAGTTCTACCGATCCGATGACGGGTCCGTTCCGGCGATCTTGGCACCGGGGCTCACACCGTTCGGATCGATGTCGATCCTCACCATCCCGTCGGACAACGGCACGTGGTCGGTCACCCTGTACGCCTCGAGCGACGACGCCCCGCTGCGGAGGTTTCGTGAGCCAGAGGTGTTCGACCGCGTGGTGCGATCGTGCCCGGCGCACGCCCATTGGCTCGATGGCACCCCGATCAGCGAGTTGGCGTCGATGACCGGTGTGGTCGACCGGAGCCGGCATTTCGTCGTCGACGGGCGCCCGGTGGTGACGGGGATGGTCACGGTCGCCGACGCTGCGGCGTGCACCAACCCGTCGTTGGGTCGTGGCATGTCGATCGGTCTGATGCACACGGTGGTCATGCGCGATGCGGTGCGAGCACACCTCGACCGCCCCGGTGATCTCGCCATGGCCTTCGACGACGCGACCCGATCGGTGATCGAGCCATGGCACGACGCCACGAGAGCGATGGATCGAGCGCGCAATGCCGAGATGCGAGCCATCGCTACAGGCACCGAAGTCGTCAACGATCCGACGCTGGCCATCTCGGCCGCCCTCGGTACGGCGGTCACGATGGACCCTGTGGCGGCGCGGGCGTTCGGCGAACTGCAGGGTTGCCTCGCACTCCCGATGGAGGTGTTCTCCCGACCCGGGTTGCTCGATCGGGTCATCTCCGTAGCAGCCGATCGAAACGCAGCACCTCCAGGCCCCGACCGGGCTGAACTCCTGGAGCTCGTGTCATGACCATCGTCCTCGTCCACGGGAATCCCGAGACCGCTGCGATCTGGGAGCCGCTGCGCGGCGAGTTGGGTCGCCTCGGACATGACGGCACCGAGATCGTGGCACTGTCACCGCCGGGTTTCGGTGCGCCGGTGCCGGAGGGGTTCGACGCCACGTCCGACGCCTACCTCGAGTGGCTCATCGGCGAGCTCGAACCCCTCGGCGGCACGATCGATCTCATCGGTCACGATTGGGGTGGCGGTCACGTGTCTCGCGTCGCGCTGGCACGCCCCGACCTCATCCGGTCGTGGACCATCGACATCGCCGGATGCTTCGCTCCCGACTACGTGTGGCACGACAATGCCCAGACCTGGCAACGCCCCGGTGACGGGGAGGCGCTCGTCGGTCTCATGCTGTCGCTCAGCATCGATGATCGCAGCGCGGTGTACGAGAGCTTGGGAATGACCGCCGACGTCGCTCGACGCTGCGCCGAGGCGTTCTCTGTCGAGACCGGTCAATGCATCCTGGCGCTCTATCGCTCAGCGGTGCAGCCCAAGATGGCCCACCTCGGTGTCGCGCTCGAGTCAGCCGAGCGTCGAGCGTCGCTCGTCATCATCGCCACCGAGGACCACTACACGGGCGGACCGGAGCGAGCAGCTGACACAGCACGACGGTTCGGCTCACAGATCGCCACCCTCGACGGTCTCGGTCACTGGTGGATGTTGCAGGACCCGGCCCGAGGGGCGAGCGCCATCGCTCAGTTCCTCGACACACTCGACCGCTGATCGCCAGGCTTCACCCCAGAGCGCGCGAGTCCACGATCTCGACCCCATCGGGAGCGGTGTCACCGATGCCCAGCGCGATGTGAGCGGCAATGAGCCAGCGACCATCGATCCGTGAGAATCGCTGGTGATAGCGGCCCACCCATCCAGGAAATGCCGGCGCATCGGGCGGATGGACCGTCACCATCACGTCGGTCCACACCGCCGCCGAATCACCGTCGACGCGCATGACCGGACCGTAGGGCAGATGACGGGACGAACCGAGCGGCAATTGCGTGCCGGGCAGATCGGTGACGATTTGCTCGCGTCCGGTCGTCGTGGTGCCTTCCCAGAACAGCACCGCGTCTGGAGCGAACAGCTGACCCAACTCTTCATAGCGCTGATCGTCGAGCAGTTGGCAATACAGCGAGATCGTTTGGCGGATCGCCTCGCAGTCGTCGGCCCATCCCATGGTCAGCTCCTCACTCGTGCGAGCCAGTTCGACAACGCGGTGAACGTCTCGGCGCGCGCCGCCGCGTTGGACAGAACGAGATCGTGCATGCCGTCGACGATGGACACGAGCTCGACTCGCGATCCCAACGCGGGTCCGAGACGCGTCATGTCGGCGACGTCGAGCACGATGTCGGCCCGCTGACAATCATCCGACCATTGCTTGGGCCATGCCGAGCGCTGCGCGTGCGCGAGGAGCACCGGCTGCTCGATGTGCAGGCCGTGGGCCACTTCGCTGTGCGCTCGATGGATGGCGCGCAGCCAGCCCGCTCGCGCCGGGAATCCTTCCAAGGGCTTCCACGCCAGGTCGTAGTCCCACTCGCCTCGGCGTGATGCGTGGATGCTGTCCCCGTAGAGCGAACTGAGCGCGGGGAGCTTCAGGTTGGGAGCGATCCGACCCAGCCCGACGAGCAACGGTTCGAGCACCCGGCTCTGCCAGGCCGGCACGTTCATGTCCAGGAATGGGCTGTTGAGGAACACCGCGTCGACGCCCCGACGACCCAACGCCCGATGGGCGAACAGCGCGGCGACCAGGCCTCCGGTGGAATGACCGTTGAGGAGCAGCCACCCGACACCATCAGCGCGTACCGCATCCACGGCGGCGGCAACATCAGCGAGGTACTCGTCGATGTCGACGGTGTGGTTGGGGAACTGATGAGGTCGCAACGATCGGCCATGTCGCCGCAGATCGACGGCATAGAAGCGCAACCCCTGTTGCTCGTAGAAGTCGGCGAGGTGCGTCTGGAAGAAGTAATCGACGAATCCGTGCACGTAGAGGACGCCGGCGTCCGTCGTGAGCGACGAACGCCGGCGGACGAGCACGATCTCGACCGGACCATCGGCTGCCGGTGGCATGGTGATGATGCAGCGCTCACAGCCCTCGAGCACATCGGGCATCCATGCGGAGTGTTGAGCAACCGTCGGTTCGATCACCGTCATCAACCCATCTGACTCGTCTTCGTCGGCGACACCTTCACGATGACCCGGTGGTCACCAGGCTGATGCCACGGGTACTGCGCCTGCCCGAGGTACTTCTGGGCCATCGAATCGATGAAGGCGTTGTTCGCATCGTCGATGATCTCCGCCACCGTTCCCCGGATCTCGAGGTAACGATAGGGGTTGGCCGGATCCACGATCGACAAGGCCACCTTGGGGTTGGCGGTGAGGTTGCGGTACTTCTGGCGGCCGGTGGTCTGGCTGAACAGGACGTGGGTCCCGTCCCAGCCGAACCAGACCGGGTTGTTCTGCGGGGCTCCGTCGGGGCCGATGGTGGCCACGTGTGCGAGCGCGTTGGAAGAGAGCAGGTCGGTGTACTCAGCGGGAATCGTCATGGCGGCGACAACAGTCGGTCCCACAGCTGCATTCCTCGTATCGGGAAGCATCGACAGCGCATAGATCAGATCGCCGTCGGTGAACGACGAGGGCACGTGCTGATGACCGAGCTGCGCGGAGAACCCGAGTCGTTCCAGTAGCCGGATCGAGCGCACGTTGTGTGGATCGACAGACGCCACGACCTCGCGCGCACCGCAGGTGGATCGCAGATGGTCCACCAGCCATCGGGCCGCCTCGGTCGCATGACCACGTCCCCAATAGGACGGACCGAACACGAGGGCGAACTCCGCCCAATCCCCATGCACCGTGGCCTCGAGTCGTCCCAACACCTGACCGTCGCTGCGGCGACTCACCACGAAGTTCAACCAACGCTCCCCACCGCGTTCGGCTGGTGGTCCGGCGATCACCCGATGGATGCGACTCTGGAGCGCCTCGAGCGTGGTCACATCCGGTCCGCCGATGAACCTCCCGACGTCGGGATGGTCGAGCGCAGCGAACAGCGCAGGCGCCCACGACGGTTCGAGCGGTGCGATCAGCAGTCGTTCGGTTCGCTCCATGGCTCCCATCCCGCGAGGCTAGGGCCACCCGAGCGACGCTCGCAGGTAGCGAGTTGAACCGAAACCAGTCTCGGCCCGCGAGGTTGGCGGTCGTTGCGGAACGTCGATGGAACGTGCGTGGTACGTTCCATTCGTCCGGCTCAACGACCGACCAGGGGATGAAACACGATGCCCACGATCGCCGATGTGGCCGCCCGCGCCGGTGTCGGAGTGGGAACGGTCTCCCGTGTGCTCAACGACAGCCCACAGGTCCGACCCGAGACGCGTCGCATGGTTCGCGAGGCCATCGAGGAGCTCGGCTACCGCCCCAACCGAACACCCTCGGAGCCGCGCTCGCCCATGGGTGGCTTGGTCGGCGTGCTGGTCCCCCATTTCGACGAGCCGTCGTCGTACCAACGACTGCGTGGCATCGTGAAGGCGTTGCAGCCGCACGGGCTCGAGATCGTCCTCTACAACGTCGATGCCCCCGATCGGGCGCGCAGCCGCATCGCCGAGCTCCCACGCCATCGGCTCGACGGGTTGCTCGTGATCTCGCTCCCCCTCGATGATCGCGACGGCGAGCGCCTGGCGTCAGCTCCATTCCCGACGGTGCTCATCGACACCGGCCATCGCTCATTGCCGAGCGTTCAGATCGACGACGTCGCCGGTGGTCGCTTGGCCACCGAGCATCTCATCTCTCTCGGCCATGAACGGATCGCCTTCATCGGTGAGCCGGCCCGCAATCCCTTCGGGTTCACTTCTGCGCTGCATCGCGAGCACGGCTACGAGCAAGCGCTGTATGCCGCTGGCCTGCACGCGCCACTCGAGCTGCGACGGCACGGACCGCATCTGCGGCCGGCGATGAACCGCCTCACCCATGAACTCCTCACCATCGACGAGCCACCGACGGCGATCGTGGCCACGTCCGATGTGCAGGCCCTCGGCATCCTCGAAGCGGTCCGCGAGAGCGGTTGGCGGGTGCCTCAACATCTCTCGCTGATCGGCTACGACGACATCGATCTGGCCATGTACAGCCGGCTCACGACGGTGCGCCAACAGCTCGAGGAGTCCGGTCTACGCGGGGCGGAGATGCTCTCCAGCGCCATCATGAGCGGTGCATCGCTCACGCCGGCGGTGGAGCTGCTGAGCCTGGAGCTGATCGTGCGATCCACCACCGCGCCACCACGATGACGGTCAGGCTCGCGGCGACTGCGACAGCGATCGCCGATTGGATCTCGACGACGTCGGTGAGCGCACCGATTGCCAACGGCCCCATCAAGAATCCGAGGCGCTGACCGACTCCCATCGCACCGAGACCGGCACCGGACGACACCCCGCCCAGCGTCGCCGCCGCCGCATAGATTTGCGGGAACAACACCGAGATCCCGAGGCCCCACACAGCGAAGCCGACGAGCCCAACGACGAGACCGGGAGCAACCACAACGATGAGGGCTCCCAGGCCGCTGATCGACAAGGCCATGGTGAGCAGCCTTCGGCGACCGACCCGATCGAGGAGATGGTCGCCGCCCATCCGTCCGATGAGCATCGCCCCCGCGAAGACCACCGTCGCGCTGCCACTCCACCGCCCGGCATCGAAGACGTCGCGAAGCAGCACCGCGCCCCAGTCGTTGGGCGCCCCTTCGAAGCACGCCGCGCCGACGGCCATGAACGCCATGGCGATCACCAACGGGGACGGCCCGCCATGCAATGAAGGTTGCACCGACGAGACCGGATCGTCGACCGGGACCAGCAATGATCGGACACCAACGACAGTGGCAACCATCATCGTCCCGACAACGAGTAGGTGCACCCCCATCGGAGTCTCCGTCGCCGCTGCGAGCGAGCCGAGCATCGCTCCGAGCGTGAAGCCCAAGCTCCACGTGCCGTGCAGTCGATTCATGATCGAGCGACCGACGCGACGTTGGGCCAACACCCCCTGCGCGTTCATGGCCATGTCGTTCATCACGTCGAAGAGCCCGAGCATCGTGAGCACCGCAGCGAGGGCCAGCGGCGAGCTCGCCGCGGCGATGAGCGGCAAGCACACGGCCAGCATGGTCGCGGCGACGAGCACCGTGCGCTTGGTCCCCCAGCGCCGTTGCACCTTGGCCACCAGCAGTGAGCCAACCAGGCCGCCCACACCGCCGCCGATCAGCGATGCACCAAGCCCCGCATTGTCCATCCCGAGTCGATCACGCACCTCCGGTATGCGCGGTAGCCAGTTCGAGAACGTCATGCCGTTCACGAAGAACAACGCGGCAACCGCCAGCGCCGATCGTCGTGCGCTCACGACGGAATCGTCCGACCGCGAGCCCGCCGATGTCGAAGTGCTCACTTCGTCGAATCCGTCAGCTCAGACGTCGAGCCACACCGCCGCGTCGGCGGGGAGGGTCGGCGCGCCGTTCTTACCGGTGACCGCAACGCTCGACAGCACGACCTCGCCGGAAGGCAGCGGCAGCGCATCACCGCCGGTGTTGACCACGCACATCAGCGACCGATTGCGCACGAACGCAACGATGTCGGCGCCGAGATGCACCCATTCGAGACTGGCGATCGTGTTGTCCCCGTTGGGCCCGAGCGCACGGTGCGAACGACGCACCGACAGTGCATCGCGATAGAGCCACAACATCGACGATCGATCGGCGAGTTGGGCCTCCACCGACAGCTCTCCCCAACTCGGCGGCTGGGTCAGCCACGATCCCCCGACGCCGAACCCGAACGATGCTCCACCGCTGGTCCACGGAAGCGGCACGCGGCAACCGTCTCGCCCGCGATCGCGATGGCCCGAGCGGAACCACACCGGGTCGGCCAATTCGTGATCGGGGAGATCCTCGACCTCAGGCAGACCGAGTTCCTCACCCTGGTACAGATACACACCGCCCGGTAGCGCGAGCTCGAGCAAGATCGCGGCCCGGGCACGCCGCGTGCCGAGAGCGATGTCGCTGTGGTGCAACCCGACCTCATGCAGGGGGTCGAGGCCACGGTCGGTCTGTGAACGTCCATAGCGGGTGACGTGCCGCGTGATGTCGTGGTTGCTCAGCACCCACATGACCGGTGCGCCCACTCGATCGTGGTTGGCGAGCGAAGAGGTGATGGTCTCGATGAGCGCGGCCGCCTTCCACGGTGCGCGCACCACATCGAAGTCGAACGCGGTGTGCAACTGACCGGGCACGAGGTATGCCGCCAAACGCT
>JBFWVD010000124.1:0-2350 GCA_050246915.1 Acidimicrobiia bacterium
GCGACGCACCCAGCTGCGAAGCCAGCGCATCGACCCGCGCTCGCAGCTGTGGCGACATCGCGCCGGCCACGGTGTTGCCGGTGAAGGTCTGGACCGCTGGCCGCGGTCGATCGGTGGCGATCTCGAGCACGGGGAGCCCTCGCAGATGCTCGCTCCAGTACTCGAGCTGCGAGGCCGACTCCTGCGAGACCCATTGACGTTGCCAGCTGCCATGGTCCACGTCCTGCACGACGACAGGCGCGTCCGAGACCTCGCCGCCACCTCGAAAAGCTCGATAGAACTGCTCGAGCTCTCGATAGAGCAACCCGAACGACCATTGATCGCCGACGATGTGATGGATCGAGATGACGAGCACCTGCTCCATCGCCGACACGCGCACCACCGTGAACCGAGCGATGGGTCCGTGCTCGAGGTCGAACG
Source organism: Acidimicrobiia bacterium (assembly GCA_050246915.1). Classification (GTDB taxonomy): domain Bacteria; phylum Actinomycetota; class Acidimicrobiia; order Acidimicrobiales; family Ilumatobacteraceae; genus JBFWVD01. The sequence goes on from JBFWVD010000124.1 coordinate 421, forward strand.
GCGCACGTCCCAGCCCGTCGATCACCTCGGACAGCTCGTGGGTCCGATTGTCGGAGGCGCCGTCGAGCTCGACGACCGGCACGACCACCGGCCGATGCGGATCGACGGTCTGCCACGGCATGCCGAGCTCGGCCCCGAACCGAGTGCGCAAGCTCTCATGACGCTCGAAGACCTTGTTCACCGCCCGTTCGAGCGCCGTGTGGTCGGTCTCACCACGCAGGCGCAGCACTTCCACGATGTTGTAGGCCGAGCCGTTCGGGTCGAGCTGGTGCAAGAACCACATGCGCTCCTGCGGTAACGACAGAGGGAAACGTTCGCCCTCGCGTTGATTTTTCGCGAACGAGGGCCGAGCGATCACGTCACCGGTCCGCAGGCGGGTCGCCACCCGGTCCACCAGTTCCTCGACCGTCGGGTGATCGAACACATCGCGCAAGGTGACCGCACATCGGAGATCACGCCGGAGCCGTCCCACGATCCGAGCCGCGGCGATCGAGTCACCACGCAATTCGAAGAAGTTCAAGCTGGTCGGGCTGTCACCGTCACCGCGGAGTTCGCTACCGAGGACCGCGTCCCACGCCGACTGGATGGTCGCACGGATCTCGGCCACCGACCGAGGGGCGACGACGGTCGCCTCCGAATCCGTGTCGATGCGCGCCATCGTGTCCTATCGGTCCGACGAGGCCCGGAATGGAGTTCCCGGATCGAGATCACACCGTCGTGACGGTTCGCGTCAGGACGGCTTGACAGTCGTCGAACCCAGCGCCATCCCTCCCTTGCACGGGCGATCTCGCTGGACATCGGCTGCGATCCGTCAAGACACCGTCAAGTTCGACGGTCGATGTGCCACAAGCACATCGAGAAGTCGATGCACAAGCGCGGATGGGGTGGAAGCGCCCTAGTCCGACCGGTGGGACTCCTCAAGAATGGTCGTCCCGCACCCCACACACCCTGTTTCCACACACCCCAGGTGAGGGATTCGAACCAATGGCTGCCATGGGTCCAGCAGGTCTGCTCATGCGATCTGCGCCCGAACCGAGACCACGGCTCGCCAAGCGTCCGACCAATTGCATCGGTCCAAGGCGCAGCGACGCCGGGCGTACCGGTGCCAAGCGCGTCCAAACAGCGCTCGATGCCGCGCAACTTCCGTTGCACCTGGCGAACGCCGCAATTGCCGCATACCTCACGACGCTCACTGCGCTCGCGTGGCGAGCACAACGGGCTCATCGAAGTGTTCCGACGCGAACCGAACCGACGACACGGTTCGCCGTGCTGGTCCCCGCTCACAATGAGAGCAGCCTCATCGCCGAGACGGTGTCGAAGCTCCGGTTGCTGGACTACCCCACCGATCTGTTCGCCGTGCATGTCGTGGCCGACAACTGCACCGACGCAACCGCTGCGCTCGCCACCGAGGCCGGAGCAATCACCCATGAACGCTTCGGCAACCCCGGCAAGGGCCCGGCGCTCGAGTGGCTCGTCGGGCGCGTCCTGAGCGACAAGCCCAACGTCGACGCGTTCGTGATCGTCGACGCCGACTCGGTGTTGAACGGTTCGTTCCTGCAGGTCATGGATGTGCGGCTACGGGCCGGCGACCGTGTCATCCAGGCCTACTACGGCGTCAAGGAGCCCGAGGCGTCTGTGGCCGTGGCCACTCGGTACGCAGCACTTGCTGCTCGCCACTACCTGAGGCCCGCAGCTCGGGACCTGCTCAACGGATCGGTCGGCTTGTTCGGCAACGGCATGGTCTTCGCTGCCGATGTGCTGCGTGGCCGGGCGCTCACCGGTCACCTCACCGAGGACATCGAACTCCACATCAACCTGGTGCTGAGCGGCGAGCGGGTGGCCTTTGCCGGCGACGCCCAGGTCACCGCAGAGATGCCTGTCGGACTCGACGCCGCACAGTCCCAGAACGAGCGTTGGGAACGCGGCCGGC
>JBFWVD010000124.1:2450-11531 GCA_050246915.1 Acidimicrobiia bacterium
CTCCACATCAACCTGGTGCTGAGCGGCGAGCGGGTGGCCTTTGCCGGCGACGCCCAGGTCACCGCAGAGATGCCTGTCGGACTCGACGCCGCACAGTCCCAGAACGAGCGTTGGGAACGCGGCCGGCTCGAGATGGCGAAGCGGTACAGCCAGCGCCTGCTCCGGCCCGGTCGAGGCACCGCCATCGGTGATCGCGTCCGACGTGCCGATGTTGCTGCGGACCTGCTGCTCCCACCTACATCGATCCTTGCGCTGGGCGCCACCGCCGCACTTGGAGCGAGCATCACTGGCCGGCTGCTGGGACGTTCGCGTCTGTCGACCGTGAACCTCGCGTTGGCATCGAGCTCGGCCCTCGGTCTCGGTACCTATGTGATCTCGGCGCTCCGGATGGTGGACGCACCGCGATCTGTGTACCGGGCCCTGATGCACGCTCCCAGGAGCGTGCTGTGGAAGGCACGGTTGTGGACGGGTGTTTTGCAACCGTCCGGTGAGGTCGGGTGGCAACGCACGGCACGCAATGCCGACGCGGAGGTCGTGCCATGCGCGATCTGACCGTCGTCGGTGGCATCCCCGTCGATCGTGTGACCGCTGACGAGGCGCTGTCGCGCATCAGTGCCATGGTGATCAACGGCCGGCAAACCGGACGCACCCACCAGATCACCACTGTCAACGTCGATTTCGTCATCAACGGGATCAAGGACCCGACGGTGCTCGAGATCCTGCAAGAGGCTGATCTGTCCATCGCAGACGGCATGCCAGTGGTGTGGGGTTCGAAACTCCTGGGCACGCCGTTGGCCGAGCGCGTCACCGGAGCTGATCTGGTGCCGATGCTGGCCGAACTGTCTGCCCGTCGGAGCTACCGCGTCGTGCTCTTCGGGGGCGAGCCCGGGGTCGCCGCGACCGCGGCCGATATCTTGCGGACCCGGTCCCCCGGGGCCGATCTGGTCCCCATCGCCGGGCCGTACTTCCGCGATCTCGCCGACATGGACCCCGAAGTGCTCCGTCAGATCACCGAAGCGAAGCCCGACATCGTGTGCGTTGCCCTCGGTCATCCCAAGCAGGAGCGTTGGATCCAGATGTACGGAACCAAGGTCGGGGCCCCGGTGCTCATCGGCGTTGGTGGATCGCTCGACTTCATCGCCGGCACCAAGTCCCGTGCTCCTCGCTGGGTGCAGGACATCGGCATGGAGTGGATGCATCGTCTCGTGACCGAACCGCGCCGGCTCGGTAAGCGGTACGCCGCGTGCTTCCGCCACTTCGGCCCCTTGCTCGCCGCCGAGGTGTGGCGAATGCGGTCGAGCCGGAGATCATCTGAGGCGCCGAGTGCCGTCCGTTCGACGGAGCCCGGCACCGGCCTGCGGCTCACCGCAGTGCGCTCCCTCGACCGCATCGATGTCATCGCCGCCCTCGAAGGACGTTCTGTCACCAGCTTCTCCAAGGTCACCGTGGACGTGTCATCGTTCGAGCGGCTCGATCAGCAGACGGTCTCGAGCCTCGTGGCACTCGCGTACGAGTGTCGCACCCACGACGTCGAGTTCGAGATCCTCACCAACGAGCGACTCGACCGCTCGGTCCTGCCTGCGTTGCGCCTGGATCAGCACCTGCCCACCGGCATCGTGGTACCGCCCTCGACGATCACCGCCGGCGATGGCCTGGCGGACTTGGCCGAGACCGCTTAGGACGAGACCTGCCGCGTCCGACGAGAGAGCCATGACGACTCCTCCAGCGATGATCCACGCGACCGCCGACGTGGCGTCCACCGCAGAGATCGGCGCCGGCAGCAAGATCTGGTCGAACGTGCAGGTGCGCGACCGGGCCAGGATCGGCCGCAACTGCATCTTCGGGCGGGCGAGCTTCGTCGACCTCGAGGTCGAGATCGGCGACAACGTCAAGGTGCAGAACAACGCCTCGTTGTACACGGGGCTCACGATCGAAGACGGCGTGTTCATCGGTCCTCACGTCATCTTCACCAACGACAAGATCCCCCGTGCAGTGAACCCCGACGGGTCCCTCAAGAGCACCGAAGACTGGACGGTCGGACGCACCGTGGTGCGCTTCGGCGCCGCGCTCGGTGCCGGCACCGTGGTGGTCACCGGCGTCACCATCGGGCGTTGGGCGCTCATCGGTTCTGGTTCTGTGGTCACCAAGGACGTGGCCGATCATGCGATCGTGGTCGGGAACCCGGCCCGTCAGATCGGTTGGGTCAGCGCCGCGGGAGTGCGGTGCGCCTCGCTGGCCGAGGCACTCGAGCTGAGCGAGAGCGAAGGCGCGAGCCGCTAGTACCGCCTCTGCCGATCGTCGAAGGCGTGGTAGCTCAGCGCCCGAGGTCAACCGCCTCGCGGGCCCGACGCAGCGACCCCCTCGCGACGAGGCGTGCCGAGCGCCCGAAGTCGTCAAGTGACCAGCCCTTCGACCGATGGAAGAGGGCCGACCTCCGGCCGGCCGGGATACCGGCGCGCTCGGCCGACCCAGGACATCAGCGAGGACGAAGTGACCGCGATCGACAACGCCAGCCGAGGGCGAGTGCGACTCGCACCGCGGCACGTCATCGACGCGTCAGATCGTTCGAGGTCCACGTGATGACAGCGACGCTCCAGTGAAGGCCGAGCTGAACCGCCGCGGACGCCGGCGACGGCGAGCCGAACAGGCCACCGGCACGACCGACGACCACCTCGCCAGCCCAGCCACCCCTCCGACGGGCGCCAAGATCGTCGCCTGGCGCTGGAACCCCGCCTCGCGCTCGTGGGTCCGGATCACGCGTCAACGCGTGGTGGACGCCCTGGACTTCTCCGGACCCGGCGACTCCTCCAACGCTGTCTCCGCGAAGCCCATCTCTACACACGCGGCCCGACCGACACCGCCGGTGTCGGGAAGCCGAAGAGCGCCTGAGGACACCGACCACAACATCGCGTGGCGCTGGAACGCCACGACCCGCTCGTGGGCCCGAGCCGGACGTATCGGCCTACCGGGCGCCGGCCCGCTCGACCGTTCCGATGTCGAGGATCGCAACGTCATCCTCGGCCCGACCCAACGGGCGACCACTGAGGGGACCGATGTCGGTCGGCAATCGGTGACCCGCAACATCTCGGCACTGATCGCGGCGCAGATGGTCACCTGGCTCGCCGCCATGGCCCTGTCAGTTGGCCAGTCACGATTCCTCGGCCCGAGCGGCATCGGCAAGATCGGTCTGGCCGTGTCGTTGTGGACGGTGGCCGGGGTCATCGTCACCTTCGGGACCACCACGTTGATCACCATCGAGGCCGCCAAGGATCCTGCCGCAGGTGCGGCCATCGCCGGCACGTCGATCCGGTTTCAAGCGTTCCCCACCGCCATCGCCTTCGGGGTGCTCCAGGCCTACGGGATGATCAGCGGCTACGACCGAACCACCTTGATCGTCATCGCTGTCGTGGGCGGGGCCGCGCTGTTCCAGTCGTACGCGGCCGCGTTGCGCGCGTTCTCCTATGGCATGGAACGCATGGGAGCGACCTCGCTGATCGACGTGGTGCACCGCGTGGCCTTCGTGATGATCGTGATCGTGGTGCTGTGGGCGGGGGCCGGGCCGATCGGATCGGTCATTACGAACTTCCTCGTCACGGTCAGCAACTTCGTCGTCCTCACCGCGGTGCTCCGTCGACGCATCCCGATCCCGATGAGCGGCACGGTCCGTGACTACCGAGCCATCTTGCGACGGTCTCGCTCGTACTTCCTCAACGAAGCGATCGTGGTCGTGTACCAGCAGGTGGATGTGATCGTCATCTCCGCGCTGCTCACCACCACCGCGCTGGGCTACTACTCGGTCTCGACGCTGCTGTTCGGCACGTTGCTGTTCCTGCCCAACATCGTTGCCACCAGTACCTTCCCGGTGCTGAGCCGCCTGCACGCCCACGACCCCGCTTCCGCCGCGCGGTACCTCGAGAAGTCCCTCGGCACGATGATGCTGATCAGTGGGCCGATCATCGCCGCGACCATTGCGCTCGGCAACGAGATCATCTCCTTGCTCTACGGACCCAAGTTCGACGACGCCGGTCCGATCTTGCGGCTCATGGGGCTCGTGCTCGTGTTCACCATCCCCTCCATCACGCTGGGCCGCTATGCATTGGTGATCGGGCGCCAACACGCCTGGGCGGTGGCCTCGGCCATCGCAGCTGTTCTCACGGTCCCCCTGGACATCGTGCTCGTCGACCGGTGCGAGGCATGGTTCGACAACGGGGCTATCGCCGGTGCGATCACCTTCATCATCACGGAGGCCTTCCTGACCTTCTTCGGCATCGTGGTGGTGGCTCCCGGTCTCGTCAACCGACGTTTCGGTGTCCGACTGCTCAAGCTGGCCACAGCAATGGCCGTGATGTACGCCGTCACATGGCATCTTCGGAAGATGCTCATCATCGTGCCGCCGCTGGCAGGCCTCGCCGCCTACCTCGTAGCGGTGCTGGTGATGCGGGCGATCAGCACCGACGAGATCGACGCGGTCCGTCAGCAGATCCGCCGACGACTACCTGGCCGGTTCGCTTCCTGAGCAGATCAACGCACTCGAACCATCAGCGTCAGCGCTGCCGAGCAGGGATGCCGACGACCGTTGCGCCGGCGGCGACATCGTCGACCACCACGGCGTTGGCCCCGATGCGCGCGTCATCACCGATGTCGATGTCCCCCAGCACGCGCGCGCCGGCACCGATGAACACCCGATCGCCGATGCGAGGCCAGCGGGCGGTGTTGCGCATTCCCACCGTGACAGCGTGGATGACTGTGACATCGACGCCGATACGCTCGGCCACGATCGTCGTTCCGCTGGGATGAGCGATGTAGAGCCCCCCGCCGATATCGGCCCCCGGGCTGATCTCCAGGCCGAATCGACGGAAGATCAGCCGTTGGACGAAACCGTGAGCACCAGGGATCCGCCTCGACTTGAGCCACGAACCGAGACGGAGCAACGCCATGGCCCGCAGACTCCGATGCGTGTAGAGCGCTCGCGCGACGGCTCTCGGGGTCACCTCCGCGAGATCAGCGATCTCCTGGGGTCGGATCCAGCGGGCGGCATCCATCTTGAACAGCGTCAGAGAGCTCGGCCGGTCCATCCTCCATCCGTCGGTGCCCCGGCGCGGTGATTGAGGCAAACGCCCAGTCCGAGACTGCGGCCGATCACCTCAGACGCGGCGCTCGGCGCCCGATAGAAGACGGGCCGACTCCGTCAACGGCCTTCGAGGTCCCCCGTGCCCAGATACCTGATCATCCGGTTCATCGAGAACTTCTTCCGCCGCTGGTGGCTCTATGTCCTCCCGACCCTGCTCATGGGGGTCGTAGGAGTGTCCTGGGTGAGCCAGCAGAAGGACGAGTACCGATCCGACGCCGTCATCTATGCCGAATCGGACAGCTTCCTGTCCGAACTCACCGCCGTGAACAACGCGGGGACGAGCTTCGAGACTCCGGCCAGCTTGGCGTCGCAACGGCTCGCCAACCTCCTCAGCACCGGGACCTTCATCGATGACATCGCCACCAAGGCGGGCTTCGAGGTCAACAACGCCGTCGAGACCGCCATCCGGAAGTCGGTCTCGACCTGGAGCGACGGCAACAACCTGGTCCACGTCGCGGCCAAGACGGCCGATCCGCAACAGTCGTTGACACTGGTCAATGCCACGATCGACAGCTTCATCGCGTGGGAGATCCGGTCGAACGTGAACGAAGCCAGCGTGGCCGAGTCGTTCTACAACGACCTCCTCGTCACGCTGTCCACCGGCCTCAACGACGCGCAGCAGGCGCGCACCACGTACGTCGCCGCCCACCCCGACCCGGTCATCGGTGCGCGACCTCTTGCCGAGACCATCGAGATCACCCGCCTCAATGACGCGGTGATCACGGCCCAGAAGAAGTACGACGACGCCCTCGCCAAGCGAGACGATGCCCAGTTGGCGTCGAAGCAGACCGAGACCGACGTGACGCAGCGATTCAAGGTCGTGGATCGGCCCGAAGCGCCTACCGCTCCCGAGAGCGGCAAGAAGAAGACGATCATCGGCTTCGCGACCTATCTGATCCTCGGCGGACTGCTGACCTTGGCCATGACGGTGGTCGGGACACTGGTGGACCGCACGATCCGTCTCCCAGTCGATGTCGGACAGCGGCTCAAGGTGCCGATGCTCACCAGTCTCCCGGAGGTCCGCTCATGACCACGAGCCCACAGACCCGTCGTCCGTCTCCGCCACCGACCGGCTCCAAGTCCGCGTCACGCAGGCCTCGGGGAAAACGAGCACAAGCGGAACGCCTCGAGACCGCTCGCAGCTACCACGGCGACACCGGCGATGGCGGCATGATGATCCTCGATACCGAGGGCACCGTCATCGCCGACATCCAACCGCCGATCGCCCACGGCATCCGCGAACTCATCGCTCGTGTCTACGCATCGGACAAAGGCGAGCTCCCCAAATCGATCGGCGTCACCTCGGCGTTGTCGGGCGAGGGGGTGAGCTTCGTGGCCAACGCGCTCGGAGCAGTGCTGGCCCATGATCTCGAGCGGCCGGTGTGCATCGTCGATCTCAACTGGTGGTCACCGTCAGCAGATCGTCTCCAGTCCGATCTCGGACTGGCCGACGCGCTGCGCGGGGCAACCGACCTCAAGCGTGCGCTCACCGAAACCTCGGATGGGAACCTGTTCCTGCTCGATGGCGGGTTCACCACCGTCTCGGAGCGTCCCGTGCTGGCGTCGAACGCGGATCTCGGTGACGTGATCGTGAAGTTGCGAGAGGACTTCGAACACGTCGTGCTCGATCTCCCGGCCGTGCTCCCGGTGAGCGAGACGCGAGTGCTTGCCGCGCATGCCGATGCATACGTCATGGTGGTTCGTCACGGTGCCACCGCAGATGTGCAGACACGTTCGGCTCTCGACGATCTCAGTCACGTGCGCAATCTCGGCGTCGTGTTGAACAGGTCGGACAGCCGCCTTCCAGCACGACTGCTCCACCTCATCGCCCCGTGGTGAGGCCTTCCCCATGAAGGTCCTCATCCTGTTCCTCCTCGTGAACTTCGTCATCGGGCTCATGTCCACCTCGCGCACTGGGGCGGTCAGGCGGCTGCCGTTGCTCGGGTTGTGCTTCGTCACGACGGTGCTGTTCTCGCGCTATCGCTGGGTCTGACCGATGTCCATCGCCGTGTTCGGCCCCCACCAACTCACCGTCGACGCGCAGATCCGGCGCCAACGCGCAGCCTCGGCAACCGCGGTTGCCACGATCTCCGCCATCGCACTCGTCGTCGCGGCGATCGGACGGTTGGCGAGCGACTCGGCATCGACGATGGCCTTCTCGCTGTTCGTCATCGGTTGCGCGGCGATCATCTGGCGGCCGCGTCTGGGCATCTACTTCATAGCGTTCTTCGCACTCGCCGGTGACGCTGATACGACGCCGTGGTACCCGTTCACCAAGAACATGTCGAGTGCTGAATCGATCATGTTCCTCTCCGATGGTGCCGTGGTGAGCCCTCTCGAGGTCTGCGCAGCAGTGACGTTCGGAGCGTGGGTGTTGCACCTGATGGGCAGCAATCAACGCACGCTGCAGCGCGGGGCGATGTTCGCTCCGATCGCGGCGTTCACCGCCTTCGTCCTTTTCGGGCTGGCTCGCGGGCTGTCCAGTGGCGGCAACAGCACTGCCGCTCTGTACGAATCGCGAGCGCTGTTCTACCTGCCGTTGCTCTACATATTGGCCACGAACCTGCTCCAGACCGCGCGCCACTACCACGCCTTGTTCGTTGCCATCGTCGTTGGCATCACCATCAACTCGATCTACGCGCTCAGCGAATACTTGACGCTGACGCCACAGCAGAAGCTCCGTCTGGAGAGTCTCGGCGAGCATGCGGCATCGCTCTCGGCGAACGTGGTGATCTTGCTGCTCGCCGCCGGCTGGGTATACCGGTCAGCAACCGTCCGCATCAAAGTGCTGTTGCTCGTGGTGCTCGTCCCCATCATGGCGGCGTATCTCGCCGCGCAGCGCCGAGCCGCGATCGCTGGCCTCATCGTTGCCGGCCTCGGCATGTGCGCGGCCCTGTTCTTCCAGAACCGCCGACTGTTCTGGAAGCTGATCCCGGCCTTGACCATCGTCGCGGCGGTGTACACCGCCGCCTTCTGGAACGCCTCGGGCGCCGCGGCCTTCCCTGCTCAGGCGATCAAGGGCGCCATCGCCCCCGACAAACAGAGCTACCAAGACCAGAGCTCGGACATCTACCGGCAGATCGAAGCGGTCGACATCGTCTATACGATCCGCACCGACCCGCTGCTGGGCCTCGGCTTCGGCCAGCGCTTCCTACGCCCGATTCCCCTGCCGGCGATATCGGACTTCATCACCGCCGAGTACCAACCCCACAACTCGTTCCTGTGGTTCTGGATCAAGACGGGCGCGTTCGGGTTCATGACATTGCTGTACCTGCTCGGATCGCTCATTCAGCGCGGGGCGCGTGCCGCTCTGCAACGACGCGATGATCTGTCCCTCCTCACGCTGATCTCCACCTTCTACGTGATGATGTTCGCAACATTCACCTACCTCGACATCAGCTGGGATGTCCGCACCATGGTGATGTTCTCCATGTCGGTATCGCTCATCGGAAACGTCGAGCGTCTGCGTCAGAACCGATTGCCACAGGACCTACTGTGAGCGGCGGCGGTGGTGTGCGAGGACTCACCGGCGCCGTCACCCACGTGACGACCAATGGACGCGCCGTCATGGCCGCTCAGTGGTACCTGCGATCGGCCACGATCGGCACGCGTGTGCGACTGCGCGGACGACCGGTGGTCCACAACTGGGGCGAGATGATCATCGGCGATCGCACGCAACTCGTATCCACTGTGGCGACGTTGGAACTCGTCGCGTATGAAGGTGGCCGCCTCGAGGTGGGTGAACGGACATTGCTGAACTACGGCACGTCGATCACCGCGGCCAGCACCGTCACGATCGGCGCACGTTGCCTCATCGGCACCCACGTCACCATCATGGACAACGACTTCCATCGGCTCGAGCCGGACCGGCGACTCGAACGCCCCGACTCGAGACCCATCAGCATCGGCGAGAACGTCTGGCTCGGTACCCGCGTCATCGTGCTGGGTGG
>JBFWVD010000125.1:0-11429 GCA_050246915.1 Acidimicrobiia bacterium
ACATGGGAGTGCACAAAGAGCACCCCGAGTTCCTGTTGCCGTCGGAGTACTTCCGGCGTCAGATCTACGCGAGCTTCTGGTTCGAGACCGGCATCGATCGGCTGATCGACATGTACCCGGACAACGTCATGTTCGAGTCCGACTACCCGCACGCAACGAGCCTGTCGCCCGGACCGGCGACGATCGCCAAGACGCCGCACGAGACGATCAACGACAACCTCGCCGACGTGCCGGCGGATGTGCTCCGCAAGCTGCTCTACGGCACTGCCGCGCGCCTCTACAAGCTCGAATCGATGGTCCCCGCGACGCGCGTCCCGGTCAACAGCTGACAGCACTCCGAGCGAAGGAAGGCGAATCATGCCACGCAAGAACATCAACCGCATCGATCACATCGCGATCTGTGTGCGACCTGAGAACCTCGAGGCCGCGGTGGCGGAGTTCTCCGAGCTCCTCGACATCAAGTTCGAAGGTCCATTCCCCAGCGAGCGCGCAGGGATCACCTACTACCTCGATTGGGAGTCAGGCATGGAGGTCTATGCCCCGACCGATCCCAACGTCGCGGTCGATCGTGTGCAGTTCCTCGAACAGCACGGTGAGGGGATGTTCCGCCTCGTCTTCGGCGTACCGGACATCGGTAAGGCCGTCGAGCGTGCTCGTTCGATGGGTCACGACGTCTACGAGACCGACGCCTTCCAGCTGAACCCCGGTTGGCGGAGCCAGTTCGCCAGGATGGACGAGGCACTGCTCGGTGGATCGGTGCACGGGGTGCGCGTGGGGTTCAGCCAGATCGAGCCGATGGAGCCAGAGCCTGACTGAACCTTGGTCCGGATGTGATCAAGCCGATTCGAACCAAGACGGAGGCTCGCGTTGCCAGTGCACGATACCCAAACGGGTCCAGGGACCAAGCTACTGAGCCTGCTCGATGCAAACGATCTGACGGTGGTCCCCGGTGTGCACGACGTCCTGTCGGCTCTCCTCGTCGAACGGTGTGGCTTCAACGCTGCGTATCTGGGTGGCTACGCCTTGACGGCGTGTGCCTTCGGTCTCCCCGACAGCGGCGTGATCACAGTCGCGGAGCTGATCGAGCACGGACGTCGGATCATCGACGTGCTCTCGATCCCGTTGATCGTCGACATCGACGATGGCGGCGGAACCCCGCTCCGGATCACTCGCAACGTGCGATCGGCAGCTCGCGCAGGTGCTGCCGCAGTGCAGATCGAAGACGTCGATCTCGCCCGAGGGAAACACTTCCCGGGGCTGCCGCACCACGTCATGCCACTCGATCGCGCCGTGGAGAACGTGCGCGCCGCTGCAACCGCCGCACGGGCGGAGAGCGACATGCTGATCATTGCCAGAACCGACCTGCTGTTCACGGGCCCTCTCGAAGAAGCGATCGCACGGGTCAACGCGTTCGCCGACGTCGGAGCCGACATCGTCCTGATCTGCATGCTCCCGCCCACCGACATCCGTCGCACAGCGTCGGAGGTCACGGCTCCACTGCTCAACCTCTACATCCGTGACGAAGCTCGTCCGGACCAGATCGCTCAGGCACGGGCCGACGGCCTGCGCCTGGTCGTGCCGACCAGTCTCACGTTCAGGGCGCAGTATGCAGCTGTGCGCGAAGCGCTGGAGGAGCTGAAGGAGACCGAACACGACCCGACTCTGGAGAGCTGGGCTCGGGTCGCCGCCGACATCGACGCGACCGTGGGCATCGACAATTGGGCGGCGATGCTCCGGTGAGTGGTCGCGAAGTCGTGCGACCGAAGCAGTTCGCGTGTCTTCCTCGACCGGAGGGAGCGTGATGGGTCTGGAGGGTCGGGTCGCAGCGGTGGTCGGAGCGGGCTCGGCGATCGGTCGTGCGTGTGTGCGGCGCCTCCGCGCGGATGGCGCAACGGTTGTGACGATCGACGACGAACCCTGGGTTCCGCAGGAAGGCGATGGCGCGACCGGCGTCGGTGACCACCTGATCGTCGACGTGCGATCGGAGGCCGGCGCCCGCGCGTTGGAAGAGCGCTGCCGGACCCAATGGGGGAGGTTGGATGTCCTCTTCTACGCGGTCAGCGCGATCGATGCCGTGAACAAGCGATCGCCGACGGAGATCCCGGCACGAAGCGACTGGGAGCGCGTGTTCGAGTCGAACGCGTGGGGCCCGACGGTTTACGCCCGCACCCTGTTGCCAATGCTCGCCGAAACCAAAGGATCGATCATCTTCCTCAGTTCGATCGACGGCCTTCTCGGCAATCCCAACATCCCGTTGTTCTCGATGTCGAAGGGTGCACTCGCGATACTCACCCATGTCCTCGCCCATGATGCGGCTGCTCACGGCGTGCGCGTGAACGCGGTCGCAACCGCAGCGATCTCCCAGTTCAAGCCGACGGATCCGGGTCCGGCGCTCGGTGCCGGCTCGTTCGACCGCGTCGTGGCCGCGACACCGCTGCAGAAGGCCCCGACTCCTGAGAACATCGCCGGAGTCGTCTCGTTCTTCGCTTCCGATGATTCGGAGTACGTCACCGGCACCGTGCTGCCGGTCGATGGTGGCCGGACTGCCATCACCCCTGGAACCCTGGCACGCGGAGGCTGACGCGACCTCAAACCGCTGAGCTGCAGCGGGTCACCAGGTCACCGGGAGCGTGCGCACGCCGCGCAGGTGCCAGTCGTGCATGAAGTCGAGTTCGTCGGGTGTCACAGCCAATTGCAGGCGAGGGAACCGCCTGAAGAGCTGCTTCAACGCGATCGCGAGCTCGAGCCTGGCCAAAGGGGCACCAAGGCAGAGGTGCGGCCCGTAGCCGAACCCCACATGGACTCGCGCGTTGGACCGGCGGATGTCGAAGGTATCGGGATTCTCGAAGCGGCGAGGGTCCCGGTTGGCCGCCGCCTCGAGCGCGATCACCGCATCACCCCGAGAGATGTGCTCTTCTGCGAACACGCACTCCTTGGACGCGATCCGGCGTCGGCCTCGGTGGGTCACCGAGGTGATGCGGACGATCTCCTCGACGGCGTTCGGCCAGAGGTCTTCGTCGGTCCGGACCTGATCCAGCTGATCCGGATGCATGAGCAGGAGCGCAATGCCTTCTGCGATCGTGTTCGCCGTGGATTCGAAGCCGCCGACGATCAAGATGACAACGAAGTCGCGCAGTTCTTCGATCGTCATCGAGCCCGTCGGCACGGCCTCTCTGCGAAGTGTCGCGATCAGTCCATTGGACTCGACGACACCCTCGGTCGTCACGAAGTGGGTGACTGCCTGCTCGAACGTCCGTGCTGCACCCTCGACCTCCTCGACCGGTGTCTTGGCCCCGAAGAGGACGTCGAGCAGTTGGTGCATTGCACGCCGTTCTTCCCGGGGCAGCCCCAGCAAGTGGAACACGATCAGGCTCGGAATCGGCTTCGCGTAGGAGGCGACGAGGTCGGCAGGGTGACCGCGGACCTCGACTTCGTCGAGCAGTTCGTCAGCGAGGCTCCCGATGGCTGGTGAGATCTGCTCCATCTTGCGCTTGGCGAAGAACGCCGCCGTCAGGCGCCGCAGCCGAGGATGGTCGGGCGGATCCGCGTTCACCAGTGATCGGGAGAGCGGTTTCGCTCCGGCGGAGGAGTACGGGAAGTTCGGATCGTCGCCCACCGAGCTGAAGGTGGCGAAGTCCCTGCACACCTCCCTGTAATCGTCGAAGCGCGCGATCAGCCAGGCCTCGGTGCCGCTCCAGATCCGCGCTTTGGACAGGCCCGGTTGGTCGAGCAGCTCCCGATAGGCAGGCGGAGGGTCGAACGGGCAACCCGGAGGGCTTTGGGGTTCCACTGGAAACTCGAGCACGAGACCTCCTCCGAGCGAGTCCGTGGCATGAGAGTAGCGTGTGCTCGCTTACGTCACGAACTCGGGCTTGGCACAGGAAGTGAGTGCACGCTACTATGAGAATATCGCAGCCGAAGGAGGCAGCATGTTGACGACCATGGGGGACGCTCGGGGAGCGTCAGGACCGTCGATCGACGAGGAAGTTCGTTGGTACTTCACGCCGGGGCATCCCGACCGTGATTCGATCCGTGACGACCCCTACCCGTTCTACGACCGGATGCGCGACGCGGATCGCGTTTACGAGGTCGACGGGATCTGGTTCGTCGCAGGGTTCACCGAGGCGAACGAGTTGGTGCGGAATCCGTCTTGGCTGCGCCATCTGGAGCTTCCGGAGGATCAGCGACGGATCTCCGACGGTGTGTTCCTCGACAACTTCACCTTCTACGACGAGCCTGACCACGGCCGGCTTCGCAAGGTGGTCGCGCCGGCGTTCACACCTGGGATGATCGAGAAAAGGCGTGAGCGCATCCGCGAGATCGTGCGCTCGCTCCTGGATGATCTGCGCGAGCGCGACGAGTTCGAGTTCATCAACCACTTCGCCGGAATCGTCCCGGCGTACGTGATGGGTGAGATGCTCGGCGTTCCGGCGGGAAACTTCGGAGATCTGATCCGGTGGTCGAAGGCGCGAGACGCCATCGCGATCCTGTCGCGTGTGTTCGACGCGGCCGGAGGGCGCGCCCCTGCGCCGAAGAGTGACATGGAGTTGGCCGGTCTGGCCGAGTTGGATCGAGCGGCGATCGAGTGCCAGGAGTTCTTCGGACAGCAGATCGCGCGCCGCGAGACGAACCCTGGCGATGACCTCATCTCGTTCATGCTCGCGGACTCCCAGGGCGAGTCGGCGCGGATCTCGCACCACGAGATCATCAACATGTGCATGTCCTTGCACCTGGCGGGTCACGGCACGACCGCGAACATGCTGACGAACGGTCTCCTCACGTTGGGTCGTCATCCGCAGGCCTATCGTGACCTTGCCGCGGACCCGTCGTTGATCCCCGGGGCGGTCGAGGAGATGCTGCGATACGAGTCCCCTGTGCGCAGCACCGTCCATCGCCTTGCGCCGGGTCCTGTTCAGCTTGGCACGCATTTGATCCCGGAGGGATCGATCGTGTACGCGATGCTGGGCGCAGCCAACCGAGACCCTGAGGCGTTCAGCGATCCGCATGTGTTCGACATCCGCCGGCAGAACAATCGGCACCTGTCGTTCGCAGGGGGACCACGGTTCTGCATCGGCGCGTTCCTGGCGCGTGCGGAGCTCCAAGAGGCGTTCAGGATCCTCATCACCGAGTACCCACGCCTCGAGTTCGACCTCGCGAACCCGCGCTGGCGGGACTCGTTCGTGTTCCGCGCGCTCGAGGAGCTTCCGGTTCGTTGGTCCGACCGGTGACCGTCATGTTGGTGCTATCCGGCTGGTCTCTCGAGCCAACAGCTCGTCGTTCCGGCGACCTGAGTCGCGAGAAGGGGCCGGCAGCATGACGTTCGATCCGCTGATCGACGTCGATCACGTCGTGACCGACCCGGCATACCTGGACCTCGAGTACCCTCCCGAACACTTCATGACCCACTTCATGAGCCAGGGCTCTGTTGTGCACGCGTACATGTGGACCGCTCAGGGCCGAGATCCGAAGGGATGCGTGATCATCTGCCCGCAAGCGTTCGGAGGCGATCGCTTGGAGAGCCTGATCATCCCACTGCTGAGCTCGGGCATCAGCGTGATGACGTACAACCCTCGCGGGATGTGGGACGGCGTTCATGAGTACACGTCCATCAGTGCTCTCGATGACGCATGCGCAGCCGTCGAGTTCTTGCAGCGCTCACGTCTTCTCGGGAAGACGACGAAGCTCGGCCACGACTACCGCATCGACGTCGACCGGATCGTGTGCCTCGGTCTCAGCGGCGGCGGCGGCACCGTCTCGCTCGCTGCCTGCGCTGCGTTGGACAGCGTCCGCGGGGCCGTCGGCATCGCGCCATCGAACCATGAGCCGTTTCGCAACGCGACGCCCGAGGATGTTGCGCACGAGACGCTGAACTGGGTCAAGGAAGAGACCGCCGGTCGAGTCGACACGGTGCCGCGAGTGCTCGCGATGACCGATGCGGACATCGATCGCACCAGCGTGATCCACAACGTCCCGAAGCTCCTTTCCAAGCCCGTTCTGCTGATCGGTGCGGATCGGGACACCGCGACGCCGCTCGCGACGTGCCACGTACCGATCGCGCAGGCCTTCCGCGAGGCCAAGGCACAGAACTTCACCGAGGTGATCATGGAGACCGACCACCTCTTCCTGACCAAGCGCATCGCGCTGGCGCGGCTGGTGATCTCGTGGCTGCGGTCTGAATGCGGCATGTGAACGTGGCCATTCGATGACGTCGACCGTCAACCGACCTCCGTACGAAGGAAAGCGATGATGGAAACGAACTCGCTGGACAACGTGCGAGCATCCGCGGGCACGCTCGGAGTGTTCGCCAGCGTGAGCCACCTCCGCGCCGACGAGGTCGTGTCCTTCGCTCGCCGCGTGGAGGGATTCGGGTACGGAACGTTGTGGATCTCAGAGGGATTCGGCACTGACCCGCTGGCGACCCTGGCCCTGCTGTCCTGCCACACCGAACGGCTCGGTCTTGCTACCGGGATCACCAACATCTGGCTGCGCTCGGCTGGGACCGTGATGCAAGCGGCGAACACCCTTGCGGAGTTCTCCGGGGACCGGTTCATCCTCGGCCTCGGCGTCGGCCATCGCGGCACGATCGTCGATGTTCGTGGTCTTGCCTACGACAAACCGCTCGAACGGATGCGGCGCTACCTGGACGAGATGGACGCCGCACCCTGGAGCGGGCCGCACATCGAGCATCGCGTCCCGCGAGTGCTGGCAGCGCTCGGGCCGAAGATGCTCGAACTCGCGCGAGACCGAGCAGACGGCGCGCACCCGTATTGGACGACACCGAAGCACACGGCCGAAGCGCGAGCCATCCTCGGACCGGACAAGCTGCTCTTCGTCGAGCAGAAGATCCTGATCGCCTCCGACGCCGCGGCCGCTCGCGCTGCGATCGTGCGAGCGATCGAGATGTACAAGGATCCGACGAACTATCGGAACAGCTGGCTCCGGCAGGGATTCACCAGCACCGACATCGACGAGCGCACCCCCCGCTTCCTCGACGCCCTCGTGCCGTGGGGATCGGTCGAGCAGGTGCGTGAGCGGATCCGCGAGCACTACGACGCCGGCGCAGACCACGTCTGCGTGCAACCACTCAGCGTCCACGGTGACGACTTCGATTGGGCCGCGATCCAAGCCCTCGCTCCCGCAGGCGCAGGCGCCTGAGGGGTAGTACGGAAACAGACCTGAGGAGGTAATGATGTTCGAGCTGACGCCGATCACAGGAAGGTTCGGCGCCGAGGTGAGGGGCCTCGATCTGGCCGAGGAGCTCACCGAGGAGGCGCTCCAGAAGATCAAGGAAGCGTTCCTCTCTCACAAGGTGCTGGTCTTCCGCGATCAGCACAACTTGACTCCCGAGAGGCACGCTCGGCTGGGCCGGTACTTCGGAGACCTCGAGGTCCATCCCTTCCAGGATCACGTCGACGGCATTCCCGAGGTCACGGTCTTGCGGACCGACCTGAACCCGACCGAGTCGGAGCGCAACGAAGCGATCTTCCACTCCGATACATCGTGGAGAGCGACACCGTCACTCGGCTCGATCCTCCGCGCGATCGACGTGCCTCCGTTCGGCCGTGACACGACCTTCACGGACACCGAGGCGATCTTTGACGACATGTCGCCTCCGTTGCAACGGCTGTGCACGGAGCTCACAGCCATGCACGACGTGCAGAAGCAGTCCGGCTTCCGCGGAAAGGGAGGCTCGGACGACTTCCCTCCCGTCGAACATCCGGTTGTGCGCACGCATCCCGAGACGGGACGCCGTTCGCTCTTCGTCAACCCGTCGTTCACGACTCGACTCGTCGGCCTCCGGAGTGACGAGAGTGATCCGATCCTGCAGGCGCTCTTCGCCCGATTGTTCCAGCCGCAGTACCAGCTTCGGTGCCGGTGGCACCCCGGTACGGTCGCGATGTGGGACAACCGCTGCACGCAACACGCCGTCGTGTTCGACCGTGCGTATCCGAGAACGATGCAGCGGGTCACGATCGTCGGCGACCGTCCCTTCTGATCCCCGGTCCGCCGGGTACTGCTGCGACGGCGTGCCGTGCATGCGCTTGACTGGTCAGCGGCGCGTCTGGATGGATGACCACGACTCGACCGCCCGAGGGGGAACCATGAAGTTTCGCAGGTTGGCTTCTGTTGCAGCTGCGCTGGTCCTGACCGCAACCGCCTGCGGTTCGGACGACGCCGAATCGTGATCGACATTGGTGCCGGTAGCGAGCTCCGCGCCCGCCACAACGGCGGCACCCGCAACGACTGCGACCGCCGACACGACCGCCGTACCACCCAAGCTGCGAATTCGCGTCAGTCCAGGAGGCGACGCAGCGTCGTGCCAAGAAGATGCACCCGGCCTGGAATGTGGCAGTTCGCAGGCGCGCTCACCGTGACACCATCGATGCCCGTCGCCAGATAGGTCGAGAAGCGTTCTGCGATCTCGTCGGGGTCGCCATGGGGCACGAAGGCACGTGCGGACGAAGCGTCCTCGTTGGTCATGCCGGCGACGTCGATGCCTCGTCTGAGCAGAAGAGCGTCGACCTCCGCGACCGCCTGGTCGTGAGTGGGTGCGACGCAGGCGCGGGTGGTCCACGTCACCGTGATGTCATCGCGCCGGCGACCGAGCTCGTCACAATGTGCATCGAGCGCCGCGAGCTTGCGAGGGATCTCGTCGACATCGCAGATGAGGTTGCACTCGTCTGCGTAGCGGGCGACGAGCCGCAGCGTCTTCTTCTCACCGCCGCCGCCGATCATTATCGGGATCCGTCCGAGTGGAGCTGGGGAGTTGATCGCATCGTGCACGCAGTACCACTTCCCCACGAAGCTCGGTCGTCGCCCTGCGAGCATCGCCGTGACGATCTGCAGTGCTTCGTCCAGCTTCTCGAAACGTTCGCTGACCGTGCCGAACTCGTATCCGAGTGACGTGTGCTCGAGTTCGAACCACCCTGCTCCCATGCCGAGTCGCGCACGTCCACCGGAGACGATGTCCAGTGTCGTGACGATCTTCGCGAGCAGCGCTGGGTTCCGGTACGTGTTGCCCGTCACCAGAGCCGACAGCCGGACCTCTGAGGTGTGCTGTGCGAGCGCGGCGAGCAGCGTGTAGCACTCCAGCATCTCGAGCTCCGGCGGACCGTGCAGCCCGATCTGGTACAGGTGGTCCATGACCATCAGAGCATCGAACCCGCTGACGTCGGCCTCGCGCGCCTGGCGCACGACGGCGTCGAACAGGTCCGCGGGTTCAGTCTCCGGATACGTGAACCTCGTGATCTGGTAACCGAGACTCGTCACGTTGCAGTTCCTCCGATCGACGGCGTCCGGTACCGGATCGGTCATGTCGACGGCGTGATCCGTCGAGCGATGGCGCCAGCCGCAAGGAAGCCCCGCCCGACGTGAGCCCGAGGGTCCCACCTCGCGAGCCTAGCGTTGCGGACGATCGCAGACAAGTGTGCAGTTACTTTTCCGGTCTATCGCGACGATTGGTTGAGCCACGCCCACCTGGAACTGAGCGCCGACGTGCCGACGGTGCCGACGGCCATCGGTGAACCTCGTCTCCGGATTTCGAGGGTCAGGACTTCTCTCCGGTGAGCTTCGGGTTCCGCCCGGGACGGTCGGCGCACCGGCCCTCGAAGCTTAAGTCAGGCGGTCAGCCAAAGTCGGGTGCGGGTGCTCGATGCTGACATCAACGCATGCTTTGACAACATCGACCATGACGCCTTGATGGCCATGGTCGAACACCGCGTCGTTGACCGGCACATGTTGAAGCTGTTGCGAAGTTGGCTTCGAGCCGAAGTGTTCAGGTGCGGGCTGATCTCTCATACCGAGACTGGAACCCCGCAGGTTCGCCGCTGTCACCGCTGCTCGCCAACATCGCGCTCCACGCCCTCGACGAGGCCTGGGAACGTGATCGACAGCGCCTCGGCGTGTTGGTCCGCTACGCCGACGATTTCGTCGTGGCGTGCCGGCCATCATCGGATGATCGAGTCGGAGGGCATGCAGATCGACAACGATCAGAAGCGTCGAAAGCCGCAGCACGAGGCTTACGCCGAACTGATCAACGCCCTCGAAGATGAGGAATCTGCCGAGGAGCCGGTGCTGCTGCAGGAGTTCGAGGCTGGAGGGCTGGACGAGAGAGCTGCGAATTCGGTGACGCGTCGCGGCTTCCTCGATGCTTGTCCGGAGGTGGTTGCGCCTCCCGTGCAGCTTCTCGCCGAGTCCTCGGAGCGCGACCTCAAGCGTCGGCGGTGAGATGGTCCTCGCCATCGGTGCACGAAAGGTGAACAGGACTGGACAGCAGCCGGCGTGACGGCACGGATCGCACCGGAAACGCCCTATTCCGGTATCCAGGGCGGTGTCGATCGCGGCGCGGACCGGCGGGATCGATGACGCACACGCCGGCGAGCGCACCGGCCAGCACCGTCGCGTCGTCACTCCGTCGGGCCGGAAGCAACCTCGGAGCGTCGTATCGGGATAGGTCATGACGGGACGGGCCCGGGTCGGGTGACGACGTTTGCAGGCATTCGACCGGCGAGCACGTCGACCACCCCACGGCAGGCCATCTCCGCCATCGCCTTTCGGGCGCCGATCGTCGCGCTGCCAATATGCGGAAGCAGCGTGGCGTTCGGCGCGGCCAGTAGCCGTTCGTTGACGTCCGGCTCGGTGGCGAACACGTCGAGGCCGGCGGCGAAGAGCGCTCCACGTTCGAGGGCTGATGCGAGGGCCTCCTCGTCGACGATGGGCCCTCGCGCGGTGTTGACCAGGGTCGCGTGAGGCTTCATCAAGGCCAGCCGCCTTCCGTCGATCAGTTGGCGAGTCTCGGGCGTGAGTGGCAGATGCAGCGACACCACATCGCTCTCCGCCAACAGCGTGTCGAGGTCGGAAACCCAGCCCGGCTCGCCACTCGGACGCCGGGTGTGATGCAGCACTGTCATCCCGAACGCCCGTGCGCGACGCCCGACGGACCTTCCGATCCGGCCGAAGCCGACGAGCCCCAACGTCCGTCCGTTCAGATCCTGACCAAGGAACCCTGTCAGCTCCCAACCGGCCCATCGCCCCGAGCGGAGTTCGAGCTCAGCGGCGCTTGCCCTCCGGGCCGCGGCGAGAATGAGGAGCATCGCGGTGTCCGCTGTTGCCTCGTCGAGCACGCCCGGCGTGTTGCAGACCACGACATCGTGGTCGGCTGCGGCGGCGAGATCGATGTTGTCGTAGCCGACGGCGACGTTCGCCACCACTTTGAGCTGCGGTCCCGCTGCAGCGAGCAGGTCGCGATCGATGGTGTTCCACAAGACCGACACCAACGCATCAGCGCCCGGAACGGCGGTCCGCAGAACCTGGGCATGATCGGGTTGACCGGGCCGAAGCCCGAGGCCCGTCACGACGTGTCCTGCGTCGCGCAGCGCAGTGTCGCTGCCATCGGGCAGCTCGCAAGTCACCACGACGGTTCCCATGTT
>JBFWVD010000126.1:0-10970 GCA_050246915.1 Acidimicrobiia bacterium
TGGAGGTGATCGGGGTGATGCACTCCCACACCCACACCGAGCCCTATCCGAGCCCAACCGACGTGGCCCAGGCGCCCGACCCCTCCTGGCAATACGTGATCGTGTCGTTGAAACGGGACAGCCCGGAGACCCGGACCTACCGGATCATCGACGGGGTCATCTCCGAAGAGCCGGTTGTCGTCGACGGAAGGTACGATTCCTGATCGAACGAGTCGGCTTTGCTGGCCGGCGCTGGTCCCGGCCCGTGTCGAGGTACCCGAATCGAGGAAGGCGCCATCATGGCGGTGCATCCCAACGTCTTGGACATGATCGGCAACACGCCGATGGTCGACGTCTCCCATTTGTCGCCGAACCCGGGCGTGCGGATCGTCGCCAAGATGGAGAGTCAGAACCCGTTCGGCTCCGTCAAGGACCGCATTGCCCGCTCCATCATCGAGTCGGCTGAGAAGGATGGGGTGCTCCGGCCCGGCCAGCAGATCATGGAGCCGTCATCGGGCAACACCGGCATCGCGCTGGCGGCCATCGCCGGGGTGAAGGGCTATCCGATCAAGATCCTCATGCCCGAGTCGGTGTCCATCGAGCGGCGTCAGATGCTCGAGGTGTTCGGTGCCGATCTCATCCTCACTCCTGGGGAGGAGGGCTCCAACGGCGCGGTGCGCCGTGCGATTGCATTGGCCGAGGCCAACCCCGTTTGGTACTTCCCGTACCTATACGCCAACGAGGCCAACCCGCGGGCGCACTACGAGGGCACCGGACCGGAGATACTGCGCGATTGTCCCGACATCACGCACTTCGTTGCGGGCCTCGGGACGTCGGGGACGTTGATGGGTGTTGGCCGCTATCTCAAGCAACAGAACCCTGCGATCAAGGTGATGGCGGTCGAGCCACCGTCGGGTGAGTTGGTCGAAGGGTTGCGCTCCCTCGAGGACGGTTACATCCCGCCGGTGTTCGACAGCTGGAATGGGATGGACCTGCTCGACGGCAAGCGCATCGTGCGACCGCGGGAATCGATCGAATGGACTCGGCGGCTCGTGCGCGAGGCAGGGATCTTCGCCGGCATCTCGGCCGGTGCGGCGCTGGCGGGTGCGGCGAAGGTGGCCGCGCGCATCGACAGCGGAACCATCGTGTTCGTGGTGTGCGACGGAGGATGGAAGTACCTCTCGACCGGTGCCTACACCGACGATCTCGATTCCGCCGAGGCGCAAGCGTCCAAGGTCATCTACTTCTGATGGCGTCATCGCTGGTGGCCCCTGCTACCGGTGCGGTGCCGGCATGAACTTCGTCTCCCATGTGGTGATCTGCGCAGCGCAAGGGGGCGATGCCGACAACTTGATCGGTGCTGCGGCACCTGACCTCGTCCCGCGCGCGTCGCTGCCGTACGCGAAACAGCTGTCGTCGTCACTGTCGATCGGCATCGCCCATCACGAGGCCATCGACGAGTTGTTCCACAACGATCGTTGGTTCCTCGACTATCAGACGATGGCGGCGACTTCGATGATCGATCGCGGCGTTCCGGCCGGCGCAGCGCATCTGGCCGGTCACGTCGGCATCGAGCTGCTCATCGACGGGGTCCTGCTCGAGTCCGACCCGCGTCCGCAGTTCTGGCAGATGTGGGACCGCTTGCGCGACGTGGACGAAACCACCCGATCGTTGGTCGACCCTGAGCATCTCGAGAGATGGAACCAATGGCTCGCCGGCTTCACCGGGTACATCGACCCGCGTCGCTACGGCGAGCCCACCTATTGCGCTCGGATCGTGGCTGGCATCTCGAGACGGTTGCTCGGGTCGGAGGTGGACGATGACCACGAGCGGCAGATCGCATCGGTGCTCGACGCGGTTCGACCGACGGTGAGGATCTGGACAGCGGGGCTGTTCGGCCTGTTGGAGTCTGCCCGGTCGGTTCTCGATCCCGATGCCGGCTCCCGAGCTCGTCGAATGCCCGTCGCCTAGGGTTGGCGACGTGGACCGGCCCATCGGGATGTTCGACTCCGGCTTCGGTGGACTCACCGTGGCCCGGGCGCTCATCGACCTGCTGCCCGAGGAACACCTCGTCTACGTCGGTGACACGGGTCGCTATCCCTACGGGCCACGGCCCCAGCGCGAGGTCGCGGGCTTCGCTCGTCAGATCGCGTGGAGCCTCGTCAAAGAGCACCAGGTGAAGCTCATCGTGGTGGCGTGCAACACCGCTGCTGCCGCGGTGCTCGAGGAACTCGAGGACGAACTGCCCGTGCCGGTCGTGGGAGTCATCGAACCGGGGGCACGATCGCTGGTGCGAGCCACCCGCAATGGTCGCGTCGGCGTCATCGGGACGGTGGGCACCATGCAATCGGGTGCCTACCAGCGAGCGGTGCACGCAACTGGAATTGACGTCGAGCTGACCGGAGCTGCGTGCCCCGGGTTCGTCGAGTTCGTCGAACGGGGCGAGACAACGGGCGAGCAGGTCACGATCCTGGCTGAGCGTCTGCTCGCTCCGGTGAAGGATGCCGGCGTCGACACCTTGCTGCTCGGCTGCACCCACTATCCGTTCCTGGCCCGTGTCATCTCCGACGTGATGGGCCGCGACGTGGTGCTGGTCTCGTCGGCCGACGAGACCGCGTTCGAGACCAGCGCTCTGCTCGCCCGAGAAGGGTTGCTGCGACCTGCGGGGTTCGGTCCCGGTCGACATCGCTTCTATTCGTCCGGGGACGTCTCGCGCTTTGCCGACCTGGGTCGACAACTGCTCGGCCCGGAACTGGCGACGGCGTACCCGGTGTGGTTCGATTCCGACCCCCGCTGGGCTGACGGACCGGTTGACGGCCCGTGATCCGGCGCAGTCGTCCACCGGGCGCCTGCCGAATGACTGGAGACATCGATGTCCCGACCCGACGGTCGTAGCGGCGACGAGCTGC
Organism: Acidimicrobiia bacterium; assembly: GCA_050246915.1. Classification (GTDB taxonomy): domain Bacteria; phylum Actinomycetota; class Acidimicrobiia; order Acidimicrobiales; family Ilumatobacteraceae; genus JBFWVD01. The sequence continues at coordinate 2,889 of JBFWVD010000126.1, forward strand.
GCCCCATCACGTTCCATCGCGACTACACCGAGATGGCGGCTGGCTCGGTGCTGGTCAGCTTCGGTCGTACCGTGGTGCTGTGCACCGCGTCGATCGACGAGGACGTGCCGCGTTGGATGAAGGGCAAGGGCAAGGGCTGGGTCACCGCCGAGTACTCGATGCTGCCCGGTTCCTCGCCCGAGCGCGTCGGTCGCGAAGCGGCCAAGGGCAAGCAGTCGGGCCGCACCCAGGAGATCCAACGGCTCATCGGTCGATCGCTGCGCGCCGTGTGCGACATGCGCCTCCTCGGTGAGCGACAGGTGGTCGTGGACTGCGACGTGTTGCAGGCCGACGGCGGCACCCGCACCGCATCGATCTGTGGCGGCTATCTGGCGCTGCACGACGCGCTGACTCGTCTGGTGCAGAACAAGGCGATCTCCACTCATCCGCTCACCTCGCATTGCGCGGCCATCAGTGTCGGCATCGTCGATGGAGTGCCCGTGCTCGATCTTCCCTATGTCGAAGACAGCCGCGCCGAGGTCGACATGAACGTGGTGATGACGGCCGAGGGTCGATTCATCGAGGTGCAGGGCACCGCTGAGGGCGCCGCGTTCCACCGTTCCGAGCTGAACTCGTTGCTCGATCTCGCCGAGCTCGGCTGCGCAGAGATCTTCGCTCTGCAATCGGAGCTGCTGGCTGAGCAACCGTCGCGTCGCGCTCTCGGTCGCTGAGCGGACGGTGTCGAACATGACGTCGCTGCGCGTGGTGCTGGCCACCAACAACCCCGACAAGGCCGTCGAGATCTCGGCCATCTTGGGCGACGGGATCGAGTTGGTGCCGCGGCCGGGCCATGTCCCCGATGTCGAAGAGACCGAGGACACGCTCGAGGGCAACGCGCTGTTGAAGGCGCGTGCCCTCGTCGAAGCAACCGGAGTTGCTTCCATCGCCGATGACACCGGTCTCGAGGTGGACGCGCTCGGCGGTGCGCCAGGGGTGTACTCGGCTCGATACGCCGGAGAGAACGTCACCTATGCCGACAACGTGAACAAGTTGTTGTCGCAGTTGGCTCTTCACCAAGGCGCGCCGCGTACGGCACGGTTTCGCACCGTGGCCGTTGCCGTGTTCCCCTCCGGTGAGCAGATCGTCGCCCACGGCACGGTCGAGGGCGTCATCGCCACTGAGGCGCGTGGGATGCGCGGCTTCGGCTACGACCCGGTGTTCATCGCCGATGACGATGGGCAAGGGCGGACGTTCGCGCAGATGAGTGCCGCGGAGAAGAACGCGCTCAGCCATCGGGGTCGGGCATTTCGCGCCTTGGCCGAGGCGCTCGCGGCCCGACCGCACGACTGACGCCCCGATCGCACGACTGACGCGGGTTCAGCCGCGGAGGTCCATCGCCGCCACCGCACCGATGACGAGCACCGATGGTGGTTTCACCGTCGCCGCTCCGAGGCTGTCGAGCGTGCATCGGGCGCTCGACGCGTGGGGGAGTGTGGCCGACGTGCTGATGGCAACTGGCGTTGACGCATCGAGCCCCGCAGCGAGTAGAGCATCGGCGATGGTCGAGCGCTGAGCCACGCCCATCATCACCACGACCGTGCCACCGGAGCGCACGAGAGCGGCGATTGCCGACCAGTCGGGCTCGGGCTCGCCATGGCGACGATGTCCGGTCACCACGGTCACCGACGCGGCGAGTCCGCGATGGGTGACGGGCACGCCGATGGCGAGCGGTGCGGTGAACGCGGAGGTGACACCGGGAACCACCTCGAACGGGATCGATGCACCATGGAGTGCCTCGGCCTCTTCGCCGCCCCGCCCGAACACGTAGGGATCACCGCCTTTGAGGCGCACGATGTTGCGATCGGTGGCGGCCAGCTCGATGAGCAGATCGTTGATCGCGTCCTGCGCCACCGGGCGACCGGGACGCTTGCCCACATCGATCAGCTCGGTGCCGGGCTTGGCGAGGTCGAGCACGCCGGTTCCCACCAGCGCGTCGTGGACGATGACATCTGCTTGCTGGATGAGACGCAGCGCGCGGACGGTGAGGAGGTCGGGATCACCGGGTCCGGCACCGACGAGGGCGAGGTTCACATCGAGCTCGTGACTGCCGTTGCGCAGGGCACCGACGATGGCACGCGGTACGCGTGCGTCACGCGGCCGGGCCGGCAGGGGTGACGTGGAGTCCGCATTCGACCTTGCCGCTACCCGCCCAGCGACCGGCGCGGCGATCTTCCCCGGGGGCGACCGGACGTGTGCACGGCCAGCAACCGATCGACGCGTAGTTCAGTTCCACGAGAGGGTTGGCCGGGAGCTCGTACAGGCTCTGGTAGAGCTCGAGGTCGTCGTCCGACAACGTGGCGATGGGGTTGAGCTTCACCAGATTGCGAACCGGATCCCACGACACGATCGGGGCGTTGGCCCGAGTGGGCGCATCGACGCGACGCACCCCGGTGATCCACGCGCCCTTGCCGGCCAGCACGCGGTTCAGCGGCTCCACCTTGCGCGCACCGCAGCACCCTTCGAGGCTCTCGCGGAAGTCGATGGTGGTGTTCTCGAGCGGGTACACGATGTCGAGCGGGAAACCGAGCAGCCGCTGCAACTCGTGGGCATACCAGTGGGTCTGAGCGAACAAGAAGCCGGTGTCCAGCAAGGCGATGGAGCACCCGGGCGCCTTGGTGGCCACGAGGTGCACCAGCACTGGATCTTCGAAGCTGCAGGTGAAGACCATGTCGTTGCCGAAGCGCTCGTGTGCCCACGCCACGACCTCACCGGGATGGGCGTTCTCGAACGACGCGTTGATCTCGGCGAGCTCGTCGAGCGGGGGAGAGGCGGGATCGATCACAGACATGTCAGACCTCGGGCGGTTCGTTGTGGCGCTGGTCGTGCCTCCAGCGATGGGTGCGGCAACGGTTCTACCACAATCCCGACAAAAGCGGTCAGGAATGTAACGTTCCGGTGTGCGCTACCCGGTGATGCTCGACGTCGACGATGTTGCTGTGCTGGTGGTGGGGGGTGGCCCAGTGGGTGCTCGCAAGGTGCGCGATCTGGCGCAGTGCGGGGCGAGGGTGACTCTGGTGGCCATCGACGTGGGTCCCGAGGCGGCCGCTGCTGGTGCCACGACGGTGGAGCAGCGGGCGTATCGGCCCGGTGAGGCTGCCGAGGGCTATCGGCTGGTCGTCACCGCCACGGGCGTTCGTGAGGTCGACGCCCAGGTGTCCGCCGACGCGCAGGCCGCCGGCGTCTGGGTCAATGCTGCCGATGATCCACCCAACTGCACGTTCATCCTCCCGGCAGTGCTGCGCCGGGGGAGGGCCACGGTCATGGTCAGCACCGACGGTGGCTTGCCGGCAGCGGCGGGATGGTTGCGAGACCGACTCGGTGAGATCCTCGGCCCTGAGCTGGCAGCGATGATCGACGATCTGGCGGAGCAGCGCGAGTCCCTTCTCGCCTCCGGAGATCGCATCGGACTCGATGCGTGGAGTGAGCGCATCGAACGCGCCGCGGCGAGCGCTGGTGTGACCCCGTGCCTGGCCGAGGGATGCGCCCGCAAGTCGAATTGACGCCTGTGGTCTGACATCTGTCGGTTGACACCCAGCGGTCGCCGATGAGCGTCAAGTCGAGTTGTCAGGAGACGGCGGCGAGCAGCAGTTCGAGGAGCGCGTTGGTGGCCGAGTCGTTCGGGCTCTCGGTGCGACGAGCGCTGACCAGCGTGCGCTCGGCGATCGGTTCGGCTCGGGCCCGTCGCAGCTTGGCTGGCTCTGTTTCGGCCTGCACGACCGGGAGCACGGTCCATCCCAACCCGAGCTGCACCATCTCGCGCAGCACCTCGGGCTGATGCGATTCGGCCACCACCTCGGTGGGGGCGCCTGCCTGGCGAAGCGCATCGTCGATGATGGATCGGGTGTGTGAGCCGGCGGGAAAGGTGACCCATGGGCCCCAACGATTTGCTGGTCCGGCTCGCTTGCCATCCGGCGCATAGAGGCCGAGCGGTTCGACGAGCAGCGGCTGTGTGGTGATGGAGCCGTTGGGCCGCGCTGGCTCGACGCACACCACGAGATCGAGCGCACCGCGTGACAGCCGCTCGAGCAGTTGGCCCGACGCTGCGACGTCGAGCCGGAAGTCGACAGCGGGATGCTCTCGACGGAACTCGCGCAGCGCCGTGGGGAAGTGGTGGACTGCGGCGGCGTCGATCATCCCGACACGGATGCGCCCCACCGATCCATCCCGTGCCTCGGCCAGCCATCTGGCGAGATCTCGGCTCTGGGCCACCACGCGCTCTGCATACAGCAGCACCTCGGCAGCTTGTCGACGTAGGACTCGACGCCGGCCTTGCCACTCGAACAGCGGGGTCCCCAGTCGACGTTCGAGCTCGCTCAACCCCTGTGAGAGCGCTGACTGCGTCACGCCCAAGGTCGCCGCCGCTCTCGACCAGGTGGGCGCATCGTGGACCGCGACCAGGTAGGTCAGTTGTTGCACCGTGAGGTTGGGTATCTCCGAGCGATCGTTCACCGTTCGGGGAAGATAGATCAGATTTGCTGAACACGAACGCGCAGTTCGATCACATTCACTTACGATGCGTGCCATGTCTGATGCTCGAACCATCGCCCCGGCCACCGGTCGCCTCGGAGTCCTCACTCCCGGGCTCGGCGCCGTCGCTTCCACCTTCATCGCCGGCGTTCTCGCCGCCCGCAAAGGTCTGGCCCAGCCCATCGGCTCGCTCACGCAGTTGGCCCACATCCGTCTCGGTGACCGCAGCGAAGGCCGCAACCCGCTGATCCGCGAGTTCGTGCCGTTGGCGTCGCTCGATGATCTCGTGTTCGGTGGTTGGGACCCCATCAGCCCGAACGCGCTCGAGGCAGCCCGCACTGCCGGCGTGCTCGAGGAGCGCGACATCAACCCGGTGTCGGCCGAGCTCGAGGGTGTCGTTGCCATGGACGCAGTGTTCGAGCAGCGTTGGGTGTCCAAGCTCGAAGGTCACCGGGTCAAGAAGGAGACCAACAAGTGGGATCTGGCGATGGCGGTCATGGCCGACATCGAGAAGTTCCGCACCGAGAACAAGTGCGACCGCCTGGTCATGGTGTGGTGCGGTTCGACCGAGGCCTATCAAGAGGCCAGCGCGGTTCACGCCACCATCGAGACATTCGAGGCGGGCCTCAAGGCCAACGACACCAACATCTCGCCGAGCCAGATCTACGCCTACGCCTGCTTGAGCTCGGGCGTGCCCTATGCCAACGGTGCTCCGAACCTCACGGTCGATCTGCCGTGCATCGTGGAACTGGCGCAAAAGCGCGGGCTGCCCATTTGCGGCAAGGACTTCAAGACGGGTCAGACCCTCATGAAGACCATCCTCGCCCCGGGCTTCAAGGCCCGCATGCTCGGTCTGCGTGGGTGGTACTCCACCAACATCTTGGGTAACCGTGACGGCGAGGTGCTCGACGATCCGGAGAACTTCAAGTCCAAGGAAGTCTCCAAGCTCGGCGTGCTCGACACGATCTTCCAGCCCGAGGTGTATCCGGAGTTGTACGGCAACGTCGATCACGTGGTCCGCATCAACTACTACCCGCCCCGCGGTGACAACAAAGAGGGGTGGGACAACATCGACATCTTCGGGTGGATGGGTTACCCGATGCAGATCAAGGTCAACTTCCTCTGCCGCGATTCCATCCTCGCTGCTCCGATCGTCCTCGACCTGGCGCTGTTCATGGACCTCGCCGCTCGCGCCGGTTCATCGGGTGTGCAGGAATGGCTGAGCTTCTACTTCAAGTCGCCGCAGGCCGTGAACGCTGCTGGGCCCGAGCACGACATCTTCATCCAGCAGACGAAGTTGAAGAACACCCTGCGTACGTGGATGGGCGAGCGCGCCGTCACGCATGCAGAAGACGAAGGAGCGTAAGCGACGGAGGCGCATGTCGCGGACGAAGGAGCGTAAGGCGAAGGCGCACGAGGCGTAGGCGCATGTCGCAGCAAGAGGCCTGACCGGGGACGGTCAGGCCTCTTGCGTTTGCGTCTGCATCGTCGGACGCACGCCGAACAATCCGTCGCCGATCGACACGAGGACGAACCCCTGGAGCGCGGCACGACAGATCGCGCCGGCGTCACCGAAGGGCGTGTCGTGATGGACCTCCATGGCGATGGCGTCCACGGCCGAGATCCATGCGCTGTTCGGATCGGCGAACAACGCGGTCTCGGCACCCTCGATATCGACCTTCAAGATCGAGATCCGTGTCGCCCCCATGGTCCGCAGCACCCAGGGGATGTCGACCGAGTCGAACGAGCCGGGGGTCCCCGGCGGGACCTCGCGCACCTGCAGGCTCCACTCGCGCCCATCGCGGAAGTCGTCGCTGAGGATGAGGGTGCACTTGTGTGACCACACGCCGGCCTTTACCAGACGGCAACGCTCACCGAACCGGCGCAGGTTCTGCTCGAGCACGGCGAAGTTGCCGTCGGCCGGTTCGATCGCCACGACTCGGGCCGTGGGGAATGCCCGCAGCAGGTACAAGCTGGCGTAGCCGACGTTGGCGCCACAGTCGACGACGAGATCGACGTGCTGACGACGCATCGCCTCGACGATCGGCCGGTACTCCTGCTCGAGGAAGATCTGGCGGAAGACGTAGAGATCGGACGAGCCACGGCGATAGCCGACCGGTTCGCTGAGGCCCTTCACCGAGATGTGCCCGATCCCGGGCTTCTTGGTCTCGGCGCGTGCCAGCGCTACGGCGAACTCGATGACGCCTCGCGTCCCGATGGCGCGCCGCTTGGCGATGAAGCTTCGGACCAACCTCGGGGCGGCGGTGAGCATGTGGCGGCTTTCGGAGCGGGGGGTGCTGAGGAACGTTGACGGTACTTGGGGAGGCTGTGAGCATCCTGAGCCCTTACCGAATCTGAACGCTCAATGCGCCGTCTGAGCCGAATCCATCACGTTTCGTAACCGACGACACGGGTGCTGGGATCGCGAACGATCTGGGTCAGCGTGCATAGTGTCCCTGGCATGACCATGCGCCAACGACTTCTGGGATCGACGGGATTGCGTGTCTCGGAGCTGTCGCTCGGGACGATGACGTTTGCTCAAGAGGGATGGGGATCGCAGGACCGAGCCGAATGTCGGGCGGTGTGGGAGAGGTATCTGTCATCGGGTGGGAACTTCATCGATACGGCTGACCGCTACGCGCAAGGCGAGACCGAACGCTGGGTCGGCGAGCTGATGCGGTCGGAGCGAGACGGCCTCGTGCTCGCCACCAAGTTCGGGTTGACCCGTGGGCCGGGAGTGAACGACGGCGGCACGAGCCGCAAGAGCATCGTGCAAGCGGTCGAGGGGAGCTTGCGTCGCCTCGGTACCGATCGCATCGATCTGTACTGGATGCACGCGTGGGATGACGCGACCCCGATGGTCGAGGTGATGCGGACCCTCGATGATCTGGTGCGCAGCGGCAAGGTGCTCTACATCGGTGTATCTGACACGCCGGCGTGGGTCGTGTCACGGGCGAACACCTTGGCCGAGGCCAACGGATGGACTCCCTTCGTTGCCTACCAAGGGCGTTACAGCGTTCTCGACCGTGAGGCGGAGCGTGACGTGCTGGGAATGGCGGCTGCGTTCGACATGAGCTTCGCTGCGTGGGGCGTGCTCGGCGGCGGGCTGCTCTCGGGCAAGTACACCTCAGGGGAGCAAGGCCGACTCAGCCAGCTCGGGCGACTCGATTCGAGTGAACGAGCAGCGACGATCGTGCGCGAGGTGGGGGCGGTCGCCGCACTGTTGGGCGCGACGCCGTCTCAGGTGGCGTTGCGTTGGGCGATGGATCGCCCGTCGGTGGTGCCGATCATCGGCGCTCGCACGCTGGCCCAAGCCGAGGACAACCTGGCAGCGCTCGATCTGGAATTGAGCCCGGATCTGACCCCACGCCTCGACGCGCTGGCACCCATCAGGCCGGGGTTCCCCTACGACATGCTCGGCCGCATGGAGTTCCTCTTCGGCTCCTCAGCGCAGATCATGCCGCCCGACGTGCTGCGGCGATGTGCCGCGACACAGTTGTCAATTCGGAGTGACGCAACCGTTGGTCGGGATGATGCGACGTCGGCCGAACAGATCGATGGCCACGCTGCGAAGCG
>JBFWVD010000127.1:0-10899 GCA_050246915.1 Acidimicrobiia bacterium
GGCCCGATCAACGCAAGACCATTGCCGCACTTCGCTCGTTGGACTTGTTCGTGCAGATCGACCCGTGGATGTCCCAATCGGCGCGGCTCGCCCACTACGTCATCGCGCCGAGGATGCCGCTCGAGATGGCCGCATCGTCGGTGGGTAAGGACTTCCAGGCACTTGCCTCGCCGGCGTACGGACCCGAGAGCGCGCACGGCCAGTACACGCCCGCCGTCGTCGACCCGCCGCTCGGGTCCGAGGTGGTCGAAGACTGGGAACTGTTCTACGCGCTGGCGCAACGCATGGGACTCGACCTCGAAGTGTCATCGTTCCTCGGGAAGCCGATCACACCGTTCCATGTCGACATGACCGATACACCCTCGACCGATGATCTGTTGGAGATGCTGTCGCGCGGATCGCGCATCGCGCTCGAGGAGGTGAAGCGCCATCCCCGTGGTGCCGACTTCTCCGAGCCCGCGGTCTTCGTGGCCCCCGCCGACCCCGATTGCGTCGCTCGGCTCGACGTCGGCAACGTCGACATGATGGCTGATCTGGCGTCGGTGTTCGCCGGGTCCATGGGCCAAGGCGCTCGCGATGCAGACGCACCGATCTGAGAGTTCCATCTGCTGTGTCGCCGTTCGAGCCACGTGTTCAACTCGTCCTGCAATGACGCGACGACCAACCGCGGGCGTGCCTACAACCCGGCGTTCGTGCACCCCGATGATCTCGTCGCGGTCGGGGTGTCTCCCGGGGATGTGGTGATGATCGCCAACGACAACGGATCAGTGCGCGCCGTGGCGGCGGCCGATCCGACGTTGCGCCGAGGCATCATCTCGATGAGCGTCGGCTTCGGTGAGCCGACCGACGATCCCGGCGGCCTCATCGATGAGGACGTGTTCGCCCGCGGCACCAGTGTCAATCGGTTGTTGTCGGTCGACGCGGAGTTCGATCGATACTCCGGTCAACCCCTCATGAGCAACGTGCCGGTGACGCTGAGTCGTGCGTGAAGACGGCCCGTTCAGAAGGCCGAGCGATGGTGGCCGCCATCGACTTCGATCCAGCAGCCGGTGACGTAGCCCGCTCCCTCCGAGCACAGGTACACCACCGTGCTGGCGATCTCCTCGGACGTGCCCATGCGCGCGGCCGGGACCTTGGCCACGGTGCGCATCCAATCGGTGCGCTCTTCTTCGGTGTCGATGCCGATGTTGCGCCGCATGTAGCTGTAGGCGTTCTCGGTGGCGATCCAGCCCGGGGCGATGGTGTTCACGGTGATGCCGTACCGGGCGTACTCGTCGGAGACTGTCTTGAGCATGCCGACGGTGGACGGGCGAGTCGTGTTGGCGATGGCGTGGTGGATGGCGCCCTCGGGCTCCTTGGCCGTGGCCGAACCGATGTGCACGAAGCGACCCCAGCCGGCTTCCTTCATTGCGGGGAGCACCGCGTGCAACAGGTACAGCTGCGACATCGTGTACGACTGGAACGAGTCGTAGTAGTGCTGGTAATCGGTGATGTCGGCGAAGTCACCGGGCACGTTGTGCTTGGTCTGTCCGATCACGATGAGCGGCGCGCCGAGCTTGGCGGTGCACTCGGCAACCATCCGCTTGGTGTCGGCCTCGACGCTGATGTCGCCGTAGATGGCGATGGCCTCGCCACCTTGCGACTTGATCGATGCCACGGCGTCGTCGACATCGGCCTTCGTTCGGGCGGCAACGGCGACCCGACATCCTTCGGCGGCGAGCATGTGGGCCACGTCGCGGCCCATGCCCTTGCTGCCACCGGTCACGAACGCGACCTTGCCCGAGATTCCGAGATCCATCGATGAGCCCCCTCATTCACGACGTCCATATGACGAACCGGAGGCGAAACTAGTCGTCATGCACCCCGGCCGCGCCATTGGTTGGCTCGCTCGTTGATCGCAGCGAGGGTGGCCGTCTGCTCAGGGGCCATGGCCCGTTGTCAGGGGCGAGGGCGGATGACTCCGGCGGCGGTGAGTTCGTCGAACGCCCACACCCGGCCTCGCGAGTCATCGCCGCCTTCGAGGATCCAACGGAACGCTTCTGCCACAGCGGCCGGATCGAAGACCTCGTTCGACGACGGCGTGCCCTGCGCGTCCATGAGTCCCGAGGAGTTGGCCAGTTCCCACATCTCGGTGGCCACCTCGGCCACTTGGACGGCGCTGATGGACACGCCTCGGCCTGCCAACTCGGCGCCGAGCGCTTCGGTGAGACGTTCCATCACGATCTTGCTCGCGCCATAGGCGAACAGCGCGGGAGGAGCGCTCTGCGATGCGCCGCTGCTCACGTTGAGCACACGACCCCATCCACGTTCGAGCATGCCCGGCACGAATCCCTGGCACAGCTGCAACGGAGCAGCGGCATTGATGCGCACGGCGGACATGAGCTTGTTGGCGCTGGTGGACATGACCGGTGAGCTCGGCATGTAGGCGGCGTTGTTGATCAAGATGTCGCAGCGGCCGAAGCGGGCCAAGGTGGCATCGATGATGGCCTGGGTGTCGTCGGCGGAGGCCAGATCGGCGGGTACCGACACCACATCCACGCCCAACGCTGTCAACTCTGCTTGCGCCTCTTCGAGGGTTCCCGGGAGCAACCGGCTGGGAGCGGCGGCGGTGCTCCGCCCGGCGATGACCAGTGACGCGCCGTTACGGGCCAGCATGCGCGCCGTCGCCCGCCCGATCCCCCGGGTCGCACCGGTGACCACTGCGACACGACCGCTGAACTGCTGTGAACTCATCGCTGCCTCCCCAGACATGTGTGTCACCGGGTTTACCATCTCGAGGTGCTCGGCATCAGCGCCCAGGAACTCGTGGGGTACGCAGCCTCGGCGCTCGTCGTGCTGTCGCTCACCATGACCTCGGTGGTGCGACTGCGACTCATCTCGCTGATCGGATCGCTGACGTTCGTCGCCTACGGGCTGCTCATCGACTCGGCGCCCATCGTCATCACCAACATCTCCATCGCTGTCATCAACGTGTGGTTCCTCCGGACCGAGCTGGGCCATCACCGGGATCTGGGGGCCTCCCCGATCGCCGTCGACTCGCCGTTCCTGACCGACTTCCTGCTGTTCCATTTGAGCGACATACGGACGTTCCAGCCCGAGTTCGCGATGCCGGCCAGCGACGCGATCGCGCTGCTGTTGACCCGCGACGGCCTGCCGGCCGGGGCTCTCATCGCCCGCCGTCATGGTCCAGAGCTCGAGGTGATCCTCGACTACGTGGTGCGCGCGTATCGCGACTCGCGCCTCGGGCAATGGCTGTTCGGCCGGGGCTCGCACGTGCTGCGCGACCTCGGCGTGACCCGGGTATGGGCGCAGGCCAGCACCGATGTGCACCGGTCCTATCTGCAGAGAGTGGGCTTCACCGAGCAGGGCGATCGGTTCGTGCGCAACTTGAGTTGACGAGCTGAACTAGCGATACGTTTGGGCACGCGAGCGAAAACGCATCGCCGCATGTTGCCATGGTCCCCTACCGGCGAAAGTGCTCAGGCAATCGGCGTGGGCACGGGCACAGCTTCGCAGCGACCCGCTCCGATTGCCCGATGGCGATGCTCGTGTCCACCACGCCGATCGACACCTACGACGGTGATCCATCCGGAGTCGACCGCTCTGCGGATAGTTGAGTCGTTGCCCGAGACCACATTCTTTCCGTGAGATCAGCGACGGCCTTCTCGTCTGGGGTAGGTGTCGCCAACGAGGCGAGCAGCAGTACGTCGCCACGCCGCATCACGATTTCATACGTCGTTGCGATGCCCCCCGAGGCGCTTGTGATTGCGAACACCGCGATGTCCGACGTTGGTGGGTGCGCGATGTCAACGCGTACAAGCCTCCATGAGGCGGTGCCCTCGGTCCACGTACACGGTGTCGATCGCCTTTGGCTCGCCGCGAGACGTTGTTTCGCCTGGCCCAAGCGGTACTGCTCGTTGCGGAGACCGAGGATCGGTCCGACCTTGTCGTCGATTGCAAAGGCGGCCTTGGCTGTGGCGATGGGTTGCGGAACTGCTTCTGATGTCGTCGCGCCGCGGAGACCAGCGCCATTGTCACCGGCGGCGCTTGTCCCGACCGCGTCGGGATGCCAGGAGCCAGGCGGTAGGTCTGTCACCTGCAGGAGACTCTCCTGGAGGTTTACCCCCACTGGCGACTCGCCACTTGAGCACGCGCTCACAACAAGTGCAACGCTGAGAAGCACACCCAGGCATCGGCCACGCATCCGTGTCCGCCCATCACGCCAGGATGCCCCAAAGCTCGAGTGGCGTCGAAATCGCCAGCGCCACCAGCACTCCGAAGGGCAGTTCGGTAGCGGCTTCAGTCGCGCTCGCCATTGATCATCTCGTCGAGTTCCTCGGGAGACATCTGTTTGACGAGCTTCTCGACCTTACGGTCGTACCCGCGGTCATTTGGATCGTGGCCCGCGTGGGAACGCCGACCGTACTGACGGATGAACGTGCCGAGGTTCGCTTGGAGCTTCCGTCGGTTCCACGCCATCCCCGCCATGGTGGACGACCCACGTCTGCAACACCCGCGGATATCGGCAGATCTCGGCTCTTCTCGCTCTGAAACAATGACCGCATGGGCTGGGTCGCTGTAGCTGAGGTTCGACTGGTCGCTGGCACCGAGCGAATGCATTGCTGGGTGAACGATGTTCGTGGGCTCGAGGTGGGTGCCGAGATCACGCTTCGGGACAGCGTCGACCCGACAAAGCGCTGGAGCGTCGAGGCTGTGATGTCGAGACGCAAGCAGATGGAGATTGACGGCATTGCGATGGTGGCAGTGATCGGTGTCAGCGAGGTCGACCACCCGTAGCCCACCTACGGCCCCGATCCGATCGACAGATTTGGCGGGGGGCGGAACGGGTTGTCCGATGTGGCGAACTCGGCCGGACTCAGCCGTGGGAAGATCGCACGGTGCAAGAGGACGCCCACCAGAACGAGCGCCTGGCAATCCTCACGGCCTTCGTCGCGGTGCTGGCGCGACGCGACGAGTTGCTCGACCTGATTGATCGGTGCCGGGATCGCGACGCGACGATCAAGGCACTCACCGAGGCGCCGTGGAACTTGACCTCGTCGCAGTCGCGCTACGTCCTCGATATGAGGCTGGACCAAATGACGATGCTTGCCCGAAAGAACCTCGAGGTTGAGCTAGCCGAGCTTCGCCGTCACCTCGGTCTCGAGTGACCATGGGTCGATCGCTGACGGACACGCCAGTACGGCAGATCGAGTCCTAGTAGATCGCTCCCGGAACGCGAGGCGCCTGCCCCGTCGCGATCATCGCCTTCGCTCGACCGATCTCGCGCAGTAGCCCCCGTCGCTCACGCCGACTGGGGGAAGCGGGGAGTCGGGCTTCAAGCAACTCGAGCTCAATTCGGCCGCGCCGAACAACTTCATGATCAGGCGGGAAGGAGGCCGGATCAACGATTCCCTTCGTTGTCGAAGGACCCACCCAAAGTTGATCGGTCATCAGCAAATGATGCCGGCCATCATCCGCTTCTGGCTAGCGCAGAGCGACAGCTCTTCGCTACCCACCCACTCCGACGGCGTAGAACAGTCGCATGGAATCGACATCCGATCCAGCGGATCGGCGTTGCCCTCGATGTGGAGGGCCGCTCCCGCAGCACCACTTCGGTGGCTACCTCGGCGGAATGTACGTCCCGTCGCCCGTCGAAGAAGTCTGCGAGCGTTGCTTGACCGGTCACGAACCTGGATGGGTGGAGCCCTTGCCGGTCGAGGATTGGTGGCTCGTCCGGCTTGCGCGCAGAATCCCGCTCGTTGGCAAGAGAGTGCCCCCGCAGCGCGGCTGACACCACTCGGCCGATCTGTCCGTGTCAATCGGGATTGCGCCAATCGCGCCACCCGCCGCGATCCTCCCAACGGTCCCCTTCGGACTGATCAGCGAGATCCGCAGCCAGTGCCGTCACAGCCGCATCAACTGACTCATAGTCCTCGAGCGCCACGTTCATCCAGCTGCCCCACAGGTGGACGCAAAGGGAGCGGTCGCCATGCTCGTCCACCAACCACCACAGACACATTGCCTCGCGCAGTAACGCGATCGGGTCATCCCTTTCGGGCCAGGCCGCGAGATACCGAGCGAAGAACTCCTCCTGAAGGTCCTGCTTGACTTCCTCAATCACGTCGCGCAGGTTGCCTGATGGAAACACTCGCGTCCACCACGCCTATCGGCAGGTCTGGGAGCGGTGGCGGGCGGCCGGGGTCTACTTCCTGCCCTTCTTGAACCTCGTGACGCGAGGACAACCCGTGCCGGCCCTTACCGACAGGTCGGCCACCGCTCATCAGATCGTTGCACAACGATTGGCCGATCTTGGTGTGGGTATCCGGGTCCGTCAGCCACCGAGAGCCGATCCTCCAACGGCAGGTTGTCCAACCGATTCCAACCCGTCATGGGAAATCGCGCTGAGGTCGGCTAGCACCTTCTCGCTCAGTCCACCGCTCGTCATTTCCGCCGAGCACACCCGACCGTTCGCCGCGAACACAAGTCGGCCGTGAACGTCCCAGTCCGCCCAGGTCGCGTCTCGAAGCGGGACCGCCGTACCGTCGGATGCGATGAGTTCGTAGTGGTCGAACACTTCGAAACGCTCGATACCGCGTGAGACGCGAAGTCGTTGACCGTTCGGCCCAGGCTTGCCACGCACCTCCGCCTGCGGTGTCGTGAAGCCACCACCCAGGTAGACGATCCTGCCCTCCGTCTCGATCGTCCAACCGTCTCGGTCGAGGCGCCTCGAGTAGATCGGTTCATCCTCCCCGTGCGCTGTTGGGTCGAAGCGGACATCGAACATTGAGTCGGGAAGCGTGACTTCTCGAACGAGAGATCTCTCGTTGAGCACAAGGCTGTGGTCGTCGCTGAACATCCCGCCGCCGAACCAGCAATCGTCCTTGGCCCACAGTGCAACCGGGTTCATCGAGGGCAGGCGACTGATCGCGGTCCATGAGTAGCCGTACTGAAAACGATGCTGCCCGGAGCCGAAGTTCGCCGCGAAGTAGACGAGGTACTCACCATTCGGGGACACGTCGCACCGACGGGTGTAGATACGCCCCTTGAACCAGTCCCCTTGTTCGAACTCATCGGTCGCGGTGTTCCAACGGAGCAGCAAGGTCCACCGTGTTGGTCCGCGCCGAAAGACCGCCGCGTACGGGGAGTTCCGAGAAAGGATCACAGAGACTCTCGCCGGTGGGCGGACCAACCCTGATGCTGTAGCGCCTGTGCGTTCCACCACCACATCAGCCAATCACACCGCCCATCTGCGACCCGCCGGGATTGCCCGATGCGGACGCCCTGTCGAGCACACCGAACGATGCTCCTATGGGTTGTCAAGGGGCGTTTCCGGTGGCGCTGGCAGACCAGTGAGGGGCCACTCGGGATGAGGGCAAGCTCTTATGAGGCCATGCGGTACCGGTGGATGGTTGAAGCGGTGGGCCGGCAGATCGTTCGCAAGACAGCCGTGGCGTCAGGCAGATTTTGGGTCAGGCCCACCGCTTCGATGTGGGGCTAGCCGCGTGGGAGGTACCGGAAGGTCTCTCGGGCGACGTAGCGCTTGAGCACGCGCATGATCTCGGGTTTGGATCGGCCTTCCTCGAGTCGGCGTTGCACGTAGGCCTGGGTGCGTGGGTCGGAACTCATGCGGGTGAACACGATCCGCCACAACGCATGGTTGGCTTGCCGGTTCCCACCGCGGTTCAATCGATGCCGGCGGGTCTTACCGGTTGACGCTTCGAGTGGGGCGACACCGCACAGGTGTGCCCATGCTGCTTCGGACAGGACCCGTTCGCTGTTGTCGCCCGCGGCGACCAACAAGATCGCTGCGGTGTCGAGCCCGACGCCGTACAACGCCAACAGCTTTGGGGCTGTTGCTTGCACGAGCTGGGTGAGGAGCGCGTCGAGCGCGACCATGTCGTCATCGATAGCGAGGACGCGACGCCCGAGAGTCCGCATGGCAAGTTTGGTTGCATAGACCACCGGGTCGCCGTCGGGGCGTGGTCGTAGCGCCGCGGCGCGAGCAGCGAGCGTGCCTCGAGACACGCCACGGAACTGTTCACGCAGCTCATCAGGTGCGGTGAACCCCAAGTGGCGGATCTGGTTGAGGCACGTGATGCGGGTGCTACGCCCGGAGCGTTTCGCGATGAGCACGGCTCGCATCGCTTCGACGTTGCCGTCACTGGTTTTCGCGATTCCTGTCGCCCGACCAGACAACACTGCTCGTGCCGCTTCGACAGCGTCGATGGTGTCGCTCTTGCCGTATCGGCGACGGTTCTGACGGTTCTGGCGATCAACCTCGATCACCTCGACACCGCAGCTTCGAAGATGACGGGCCAACCCGGCGCCATACGCGCCGGTCCCCTCCACCCCAATGCGGGTCACCGACCCGAACCCGCTGAGCCACTGCTGCAACGCCGTGAACCCCGCCGGTGTCGTCGGGAACGACTCAACACCAAGCACTCCACCGTTTGCGTCAACGGCGGCAGCGACATGGGCATCAAGATGCGTGTCGACTCCGCCCGTGACCGGGCGCGCGTTCTCTACGATGGTCATCGCCATCCCTTCTCTGTTCAAGTGGTCAAGGGGTGGCACGCACGTCCCGTGAAGGAGACCGTGGCGAGCGCACTGCGGCTAACAGTGAGCTCGATCACCCTCTGGAACGGGGCGTGCCCCAAACGCTGCGATGCCGATCGACAATCACTTTCGAACATCGGTGCTATAACCCGAGTCAGAACGGCACCCAGCGAGCTGAACGTAGCGAGTCCGCAAACCACCAACGCGGACCCCGAACAGCACCACCACATCCTCACTGGCAGTTATGCCGGTGAACGACCGTCGGGTCACGGTGGACCCACAGATCGTTCGACGTAGCCGACGGTGATCACGATGTCATCCCCCGATTGCTCGCCGACAGCGTCGTCGATCGGTGCGCGCCGAGGCTCATCGGCAGCGCTCATCACGATCTGAGCGGAGAAGCGCCTTTTGCCATCACATGCCGCCATCTGGTCGACGAACAATGCGAACTCCCCGGAGGAGGAGTTGGCCATCGCGGCGATCAGCACCGGTTGGACATTTCGGAGTGCCACGGCATCGGGAGCGTTGGCGATTCCGGCAGCGTTCACGGCGGGATAGACCCTCGTCTTGATCTCAACTGTCCTGGTCGCCTTGACGCTCTCGACTACCTCGCCGAACACTTCGGTGCTGTTCGCATCATGGACCCGGCCACCGGCGACGATCCGGTCGGCATTCCAGTAGACGGTCACGTCGGGGCTCCACACGGCGACGAACGTTGGATTTGGACCGCAAATCCAGCCGGCCACAGTCGTCGAGGTTGTTGCCGGCTCGGTTGTGTCAGCCGAGGTGCTCACCGTCGATTCTGTCTCAACGTCCGGGCTGTCCGCACTGCAACCTGAAATGAAGCCAAGAACGACAGAGAGGCTGAGCACGAAGGCGACTCGCATACCGTTGCGACGACCTTTCCCCGACAGAAGTTCCACGATCTGCCACCGTGCCACCATCAGCACACCATGCCCGGAGACGGCACGCGTGTCCACCACGCCGAACGGCAGCTCGGGGCGGGCTAGTGCCGTGTCAGGCAACGTTTGCGCGTTTGACCAGCTCAGCGAGTTTCTGGTCGTGGGCGTGGCGGTTGCGCCAGATGATGTACCGGCGAATCATCGATGCTTGCTCAGCGTGTGAGGCGTGGTCGGTGCCGTCGAGAGCGAAGTATCGCAACGCTTGGAACTGAGCCTCGATCCGGTTCAACCACGACGAATACGTTGGCGTGTACGCGAGTTCAACATTGTTCGCCTCCGCCCATTCACTGACCCGCTGATCGATCTTGGTCGACAGATGTGGGCTGAAGTTGTCGAGCACGATCGCGATGCGAACCTCGACGGGATGCAACGAACGCAGATAACGCACGAACGCCAAGAACTCTGTGCGCCCCTTGCGTTTCACGACATGCCCGTAGAGCCGATCACTCGACAAGTCATAGCCCGCCATCAAATGACGCACACCATGTGGTCGTGTGTAGGTCGCACGACGACGCCGGCGGCGAGGAGTGTCACTGTCCCCTTCGCCGAAGCGACCTGAGCCCACTGCTTGCCAGGATGCGGTTGCAGGTTCAGGGGCCCGAACTCATCCATGCACAAGATCACACTCGGATCACCCGGCCCAGGCGCGATGGTGCCATCAGCGATCGCGTAGAGCTCCAAGATCCGGTTCTTCTTCACCTCGAACTCGGGATCGTTGGACTGCTTGAACGTCTTGATCACTTGAAACGACACGCCCTCCTCTCGGAGCAGAACCCGAAGGCCCTCATGGCTGATGTCGTCGACCACCCCCTCAGCCACCAAGAACTCAGCCAACTTGGAGAGCGACCAGGTGGAGAACGGCAGGTGATGATCGGCAGGACGTGACAACGCGATCTTCTTGATGTGATGCCGCTGCGGCAACGTGAACTTCGGTGGCCGACCACCCGCGTACTTCGGGTCGAGCGAGCCGAACCCGTCAGCGTTGAAGTTGTGGATCACTTCACGCACCCGGTCCTCAGACGTGAACGCGATCTCGGCGATCGCAGGCACGTCCATCCGCTGCGCTGACCACAACACAATCTGGGCTCTACGCCACCTCACCACCGACCCCGACCCCCGCCGCACGATCCCGAGCAACTTGTTGCCCTCAACCGGCGTCAGGTCCCGCACCTGCACACGTTCAGCCATCACCCCAGTCTGCGCGACCCCACCACCAAAGTGGTGGACGCGGACCCACCAACCTTCCCGGTCACGGCACTAGTGCTTCCGCGCGTAAGTCATTGTGAGTTACGCGACTCGTAGTGGTCGGCCGTCGTATGTCCAACGGAACGGGCGGGCTCGTTGGTTGTAGGTCTTGATGAACTCGATGATTTGGTCGGTG
>JBFWVD010000128.1:0-10394 GCA_050246915.1 Acidimicrobiia bacterium
TCAGCGGCCGCCGCAGCAGCGGCCGCGCCGGCGACACCGCAACCGATGACGACCAGATCGATGTCCGGGGCAGTGTCGTCGAGCGCGCTCACCGATGGTCTCCTCGCGTCGCGTAGCGCACATCGAGATCGCGCCAATGGTCCATGCCGGTGAGTCGATTTCGTTCGGCCATCGTCACGATGCGGTCGGTGACCGCGGCGCTGTCGCCGTTGTCCCGCAGCGATGTCAATACCTCTTGCATGGCCTTCATCGCCGCTCGGGGGGCGAGGTTGGCGTAGATGACCATGTCGAAGCCCATGGCACCGAGATCGCTACGGCCGACCAGTGGCGTCTTGCCACCCTCCACCATGTTGGCGATGAGTGGCCCGGGCACCGCCGCACCGATGCGAGCCAACTCCGGGGCATCCAGCGGCGCCTCGACGAAGATGGCGTCGGCTCCCGCTTCGCTATAGGCGATGGCCCGCTCGATGGCGGCGTCGAGGCCGTCGATGGCGCGGGCGTCGGTCCGAGCGATGATGACCATCGAGTCGTCGCGGCGGGCATCGAGGGCGGCCGCCAACTTGCCCAGCATCTCCTCGGTCGCGATCACTGCCTTGCCGTCGAAATGTCCGCATCGCTTCGGGTCGAGTTGATCCTCGATCTGGATGGCCGCCACCCCGGCACGTTCGAACTCGCGCACGGTGCGACGCACCGCGAGAGCGTTGCCATAGCCGGTGTCGGCGTCGGCGATGATCGGGATGTCGACCGCGTCACAGATGCGCTCGACCTCGTGGATCACTTCGCTGCGGGTGGTGAGACCGAGGTCGGGTACACCGAGCGACCAGTTGGCGATGCCTGCCCCACTCACGTAGAGCGCGTCGAAACCTGCGTCGGCGATGATGCGGGCGGTGAGGGCGTTGGGCGCTCCCGGGGTGATGAGCGGCAGGCCGGATGCCCGGGCCGCGGTCAACAGCTCACGCAGCCGCGCTCCCCCATGGATGCTCACTCGCCCATTCTGCCATCGCGGTCGATGGCCGGTCACAGGCCGGCGGGACGGCCAGGACCGAACACCTCGACGTCGGTGCCGACAATGCCCGCGGCTGAGGGGCTGCACAAGAAGGCAACGACGTCACCCACCTGCGTGGGGTCCATCCACGCCGACTGATCGCCGCCGAGGGCCGCAGTCATGGGCGTGCGGGTGGGGCCTGGACTGACCGAGTTGATGCGCACAATGGGGCCGAATTCCGCGGCCAACGCCCGCGTGAGACCGATCATCGCGTGTTTGGCGGCGATGTAGGCCACACGGTCAGGACCACCACGATGGGCCCAGATGGAGGCGATGTTGACCACGATGCCGTGCCCGGCCGCTGCCATCTTGGGCACCGTCTCACGGCAGATCATGAACGCGGCGCGGGCATTCACGCCCATCTCG
Source organism: Acidimicrobiia bacterium (assembly GCA_050246915.1). Classification (GTDB taxonomy): domain Bacteria; phylum Actinomycetota; class Acidimicrobiia; order Acidimicrobiales; family Ilumatobacteraceae; genus JBFWVD01. Next base: position 1,412 of record JBFWVD010000128.1, read on the forward strand.
AGGTCCCAATCGGCATCGGTGTGCTGCGCAAGTGGCTTCTTGTGCATCACGCCAGCGGCGTTGACCACGATCGTGACCGGACCGAGATCGCGCTCGGCACGTTGAACGGCGCTGCGGCACTGCCCGGCGTCGAGGAGGTCGGCGACGAACCCGATCACCGATCCTGAGCTGTCAGATCCGCGCCGTACCGACATGTCGAGCACCGACTCCTGGGCGTCAACCGCCAACACGTCGACATCGGACGCCACGAGTCGAGCGACGATCTCCCGACCGATGCCTCCGGCGGCCCCGGTCACGATGGCGACGGAACGAGGCTTGGTGGATCCGGGCTCGGGCACTCGCGACTCCTCAGGTGGCGGACCCCCGAACGATAGACATGTGTGGGAGACCGGCTCGCAGGGCACCGACGCGCTCGCCCCATGCCACGGCGCGAGCGATCTCACCGTCGATCAAGGGCCCTTCGGTACCATCGACCAGGAACGACTCCGGGGCGATGATGCCGGTCCACCCGCGTCGACGCAATCGACGGCTGATCCGTCTGGCCGCGGTGCCGGTGATTCGCACGGACTTGTCAATTCGTGTTGCGAAGGCGGCCGCGGTCCGGCCCTGACCGTCGGGCACGATCTCGAGCCATTGACGCACCAGCAGCGGAGCTGCGCCGGGGACACGATTGGGTGCGCCCTCCCAGGTGCGCTGACGGGGAAGGCTCCAGGCATGGGTGGGTGCGCCCACGACCAGGAGGTCGATCTCCTCGAGATCGACACCGGCGATGTCGGGAACGGAACTCACCGATACCGGTCCATGGCGCTCCAGGCCGCGCGCCACTGCTTCGGCGATCGTCTTGGTGTTTCCGTACAGCGACTCGTAGACGACGAGACTGCGCATCGGACACCTCCTTGTTGCGACCTCAGCGACTCCGCTGAGGTGCTTCATCAGCACTGTCTCGCTGATCGCTGTGGGCCGCCAGAGGCGCTGTGCCCAATGTGGGCGAGCGGGAGACCGTTCACCGATCGGCTTCGGCGCGCAGCAGATCGCGCAGGGCCGACTTCTTGATCTTGCCCGATGGCGTGCGCGGCAACTCATCGACCGAGCGCACCTCCTCGGGCCACTTCTGCTTGGCCAGCCCGGAGGCAGCGAGGTGCTTGCGCAGGCTCTCGAGATCGTGCTGCGCCGCACCGGGAACGGCGCGGATGAAGGCACAAGCGCGTTCACCGTAACGCTCGTCGGGTGCGGCGACGACGGCGACCTCGCTCACCCCGGGGGCTCGCAGCAAGATCTCCTCGACCTCTGCCGCGCTGATGTTCTCCGCCCCGCGGATGATGATGTCCTTGAGGCGATCGGTCAGCACAAGGTCACCGTCTCGATCGAGATAGCCGACGTCGCCGGAGTGGATCCACCCGTCAGCCGCGAATGCCGCCGCGGTGTTGGCCGGGTTGAGATAGCCACTCGATTGGTCGGGTCCGCGGGTGATGATCTCGCCGGGCTGGCCCGGAGGTACATCGTTGCCGTCGGGATCGACGACGCGGATCTCCACACCCAGCGTCGGTGGGCCGTTGGTGATGCGTCGCTTGTCCGGTCCGTCGGTGACACGGGTCGCCGTCGTGGTCGGATGTTCGGTCGAGCCGTAGCTGCGTGCCAGCGTGATGCCCAACGCCGCCATGCGATCCACGAACGCCGTCGGTATGGGCGAGCCGCCCACCGAGATCGTGCGCATCTTGGCGAGGTCCTCGGGACGGAAGTCGGGATGATCGACGAGGCTGGTGAGGAAGAACGCCGTGCCGGATCCTCCGACGAGGCCGTAGGCACGCATGGCGTCGAGCACCATCTGCGGATCCCACACGTCGATGAGGTGGATGGGCTGGCCCCACATCGGTGGCACCAACAATGACACCAACATTCCGGCCATGTGACTCACCGGCGAGCCGCTGATCATCGGAGGGTTGTTGCCCACCTGCGGCCCGATGTGGAACTGCGTGTCGAATGCGAGCGAGCGTTGGGCGTGGATGACGCCCTTGGGGGACGATCCGGTGCCCGAGGTGTAGGCGATCACCGCAGGATCCTCGGGTCGCGGGGGCGGCAAGTCAATCGGAGTTGCGCGATCGGCGAGCACGGCGTCGAAGGCGGATGCCCAGGTGGGCAACGCCACTTCACCGATGACGATGATGCGCTCGAGCGCCGGGAGATCGGCTCGCAGCGCCTCGGCCTCGGCCAGATGGTCTCGATTGCCGAACGCCGCCGGTATCACGAGCGTGCGCGCGCCGGTCTCGGCCAGGATGTGACGCAACTCGTGCATCCCGTAGAAGTGCGGGATCGGCAACAACGTCGCCCCGAGCGCGGTCAGGCCCCAGAACGTCGCTGCGGCCTCCATCCAATTCGGGATCTGGAAGGCGACGACATCGTCGCGACCCACACCAGCAGCGCGCAGCCCCGAGGCGAGCCGCATGCCGACGTCGGCGACCTCGCCGACGGTCCCCACGTACGGACGGCGCTTGGAGTGGATCCGCACCACGTTCCCCGACGATGCGGCCAGCCCTCGCGCCAACATCGATTGCAGAGTGTCGCCGTTCCACCACCCCTGCTCGACGTATCGGGCCGCCAGTTCCGGCGAGGGCTCGAGCATGAGCGATCTATCCATATCAGGCCCGCAGCGAAGCCTTGAAGTCGCGCCAGCGACGCGGGCTCCAGGTGTCTTGATCCTCGCCCCACGCCTCTTCGCCGTTGAGCTCGAACCGAGTGAGGCTGTTCACACACATGAGGCTGGGATAGGCAGGGATCTGGAGACGACTCACCGTCGTGCCATCCACGACGAGATGACGACCGAGCTCGTCGTGGCCGTCGATCTTCACCCACGACACGCGTCCTTGATCGTCACGCTCGACCTCGCGAGTGCCCGACACCATCTTCGACCACACGCCGTCGTACATGTAGTAGCCGGTGAAGATCAGATCGTCGCCACCGCGCTTTTGTGCCGACACCGCCAGGAAGGCGTTCGTCGACGACGCGGTGCCGTACACATAAGCGACGCGGGGTTGCTTGTTGTCGCGGCGCGGGCCCCATGCCCGATCGCGTTGAGCGATGCAGTCGACCGGGATCGTCTCGCCGCGCAAGATCATGGTTCCCGTGACCCGTCCGGGTTGATCGAGATGACCACCGGCGTGGAACAGATCGGACTCGCCGCCAGACACGAGCGGGCGCATGAGGGCTTCGAATTTCAGGTCGATGGTGATCTCGTCGCTGGAATAGCCGAACTCGATCACGCGGTTGGGTTTGGTCACCTTGATGTACATGCCGTTGGGCAGCTTGCAGTCGCGCAGATCGATGTCCTTCGCCAGCGGGATGTGCCACTGCATGTCGTAGATGGGCGCCTCCCACGGGATGTCGGCGGTGTCGTCGTAGAGCGAAACACCACCGAACTGCACCCCGATGTTGGGTCGGAACACCGGATAGAAGGTGCCGAACATCTTGCGCTCGGGCACGATCCAACTCATCCACACGGTCTCCGTCCACATCGGCTCGTCGGGGTTCACCGGATGGAACGTGTCGTCGGCGGTGCCGATCCCCCAATCAGCTGCGTCTTCTTCCGGTGTGATCTCCAAGCGACCCATCGTCTCCCCCTCGTACAGTGAAACCGTCGAACCCGGGCCGAACCATAGGCGCTCGGACATCGCGTCGGTCAATGCCCGCCGCACCCCAACGTGTACGTTGCTCTGGCGGGGGCGAACGGTCGTGGGGGCCGCTCGACGCTGGTCAGCATCTCGGGAGGTGCCGTGGGATATCTGGAAGATCGAGCAGGCTTGGCGGGCAAGGTGTGTGTGGTCACCGGTGGGGCAGGTGGGCTCGGCTGGCCCATCAGCCGAGACCTGGCCAAGGCCGGCTGCCATGTCGCGGTGTGCGACAGAGACGCCGACGCGGTGGCCGCCATCACCGCGGAGCTGGCGTCGTTCGGCAGCAAGACCTTGGTAGTGCACGCCGATGTACGTGAGCCCGAGGCCATGGAGGCGTTCTTCGCTCAGATCGACGAGGTGTTCGGACGCGTCGACTGCCTCATCACCGTGCCCGGTGGTGGGTTCGTCACACCGCTCATGAACACCAATGCCAAGGGCTGGAACGCCATCGTGCGCCAGAACTTCACCCACGTCGTGGACACCACCCAGCACGCCGTGCGGCGCATGCGAGCGCAGGGCACGGGCGGGAGCATCGTGTACATCACCTCGGTCGAGGCACATCGTGCCGTGCCGAACCGGGCGATCTATGGAGCCATGAAGGCGGGTCTCACCAATCTGGCGATGACACTGTCCCTCGAGTTGGGCCCGGAGAACATCCGCATCAACACTGTCGCCCCCGACATCTTCCCGACGCCGGCGGCCAACGGCGACAACTTCGGCGAGGCGGGATCACCGCGCAACGAGATGATCGCACGCATCTCCATCCCGATGGGCCGGTTCGGCACTGGTGAGGACCTTTCGGGCTGCCTGCTGTTCTTGGCGTCGGATCTGTCGTCGTATGTGAGCGGCACCACCATCCACGTGGATGGGGCCACGCTGGCATCGAGCGGTTGGTTCAACTTCCCCGAGGGCGGGTTCATGAACACGCCTCCGACATGGCTGTTGGATGCCGCTCCACCGTACGGGGACTGAGCCCATCGAAGCGGGAGGTCAGCTCCTGCGGCGCTGGAACGTCTGACGCACCTTGGCCAGGCGTTCCAACATCCCGGGCCGTTGTTGTACGCCGTCGATGGACGTTGACGAGGTGGGCGATGGTGCAGACCCGCGAGACGCCGGCGTCATCGACGGCACATCGGCCACCGCGCGCAGCGCCAGCGACGAGAAGATGAGCCCTGCGTGGGAATAGCCCTGGGGCACGTTCCCCAAGGCCACCTCGCGCTCGGGGTCGTACTGCTCAGCGAACATGCCGGTCGGCCCGGCGAACTCGCAGTAGCGGTCGTAGAGCACCCGCGCATCGTCGATGCGCCCCACCAGTACCAAGGCCTCGATGAGCCACGTCGTGCAGATGAGGAAGCCACCTTCACGACCGGGCAGACCGTCGTCGTGCTTGTAGCGATACACGACCGCTCCGTCGCGCAGTTCTCGCTCGACGCGCGCCACCGTGGAGATGATGCGCGGGTCGTCTGGCGGCAGGAAGCCGGCCAGCACGATCTGCAAGATCGAGGCGTCCATCTCCGGGTCCCCGTAGACCGCGGTGAACGCCTGCACACCCTCGTGCCAACCGTTGCTGACGACGTCGCCGTGGATGGCGTCTCTGGTGGCCTCCCACCCCTCGGGCACCGGTCGCGCCGTCGCCTTGGCGATGGCCACGCCACGATCGAACGCCATCCAGCACATGACCTTGGAGTGCACGTGGTGTCGGGGCGAGCGGCGTTCCTCCCAGATGCCGTGGTCGGGTTCGCGCCATCGGTTCCCAACGCCGTTGACCAATGCGACGGTGAGGTCCCAGAGCTTGGTCGTGATGACCACGCCGTGGAGCCGGAGTCGATCGATCAGGTCCACGATCGGGCCGAACATGTCGAGTTGCAGCTGATGTTCGGCCTGGTTGCCGATGCGCACCGGACGAGACCCGCGATAGCCGTTCAACGTGGGGATGACGGCCTCGGGGAGGAACTCATCACCCGACAACGGATAGAGCGGGCGAAGCCGATCGGCCGAGGGCAGTGTTGCCACGCGATCGCCGAGCCACTCGAGATAGGCCAGTGCCTCAGCCGAGCTGCCCAGCTCCACCAGCGATCCGGTCACCACCGCCGAGTCGCGGGGCCAGCAGAAGCGATAGTCCCAGTTGCGCACGCCGCCGAGGACTTCGGGAAGGCTGGTCGTGGCTGCGGCGAGCACGGCACCGGTGGGTTGATGGCACAGCGCCTTCAGTATCAACGCACTACGCCTGACCAACGGGTCGGTGGTGTCGAGGCCACTCGCCCACCGGGTCCAGTGCTCGCTGGTCCCCTGTCGGCGCTCACGCTCAGGCCCGGCCAGCGCATCGGCCCGCTCGAGCCCCAGGGCCATCTCGAGCACGATCGGCTCACCAGCGCGCACCTCGAAGACAGCTCGCGCCCGATCGTGCAGACCGTCGTTGACGATCTCCCAATCCAGATCGGGGGTGTGCAATCGGATCATCTCGGAGGCACCGATCACATCGATGCCGAACTCGGTGGCGACGAGGTGCGCCGGTGCCCGGCCGAAATCGAGGCGAGGTGCGAACTCGACGCACACCCGGCAGTCACCTTCGAGCACCCGGATGATGTTGGTCCGCCCGACAGGCTCGAACGGACGGCCGAACGATGCATCCATGTAGTCGGTGACCCGGAGATCGGCCCAGCGGGTCTCGAGCACCATGCTCTGCCCGACGTATCGCTGATCGAGTGGCGCGCGATACGGGACCGGTGCGACGGTGAACGAGCCAGCCGACGCGCCACCGAGCAGCTCGGCGAACACGGCAGGTGAGTCGGGTCGGGGGTGGCACAACCACGTGATGCGAGCATCTGGCGTCACCAGCGCCACGGTGCGCTGATCGGACAGGAGGCTGTGTCGCTCGATCTCTGGCGTGCCATCGCCTTCGAGCCAGGAGCGCCGGCGTTCCGACAGCTCGGCCAGCATGCGGGCCACGTCGGTCGGTCCGTTGACGACGTGTGCAGCCAAGGTGTCACCGACGCCGACCTTCACCCCGACGTCGGGTCCGAGCAGCACGCCGAAGCCGTCCTCGTCGGTGATGTCATCGCCGACGAACAGCACGGCGTCGGCGTGGACCTGGCGGCGGATCTGATCGAGGGCGGTGCCCTTGTCGGTGTCCACCACTGACAACTCGATGACCATCTTGCCGTGACGGACCCGAACGCCGGCCAGAGCCGCCGGGCCGGCGAGGATCTTGTCGACCACGGTCATGGCCAGCCGATGCTCGACAAGGCGATAGTGGAACGCAGCGCCGGTCGGCTTCTCCTCGACGAAGGCGCCCGGCGTCTGCACGGCGAGCGCATGCAAATCTCGCTGCACGGTGTCGCGCAATGAGCGGGCGCGCTGATCGAGTCCATGGGCGAAGCCGGCATCGAACTCTGAGCCATGTGATCCGACCAGGTGGACCTCATCGGGGAGCCGGCTGAGCATGGCCAGGTCACGCAACGAGCGACCAGAGATGACGGCGACGTGGGTGTCAGCCATGGCACTGAGGCCGCGCAGCGCCACGATCGATTCCCGCAGCGGCACGGCCTTCTCGGGGTCATCGACGATCGGGGCCAGCGTGCCGTCGTAGTCACATGCCACCAGTAGAACCGGGGAGGCGGCGATCGAAGCGAGGGCCTGACGGAGCTCTGGGGTCACGCACCAACCCTACGCAGGCTCTGCGGCCTTCGACCTGGCAACATCATCGGTTCCGGCGATCAGTGAGCGAGACGGGGTACGACGAGATGGCAAAGACCTGGTTCATCACCGGTGCATCGCGTGGGTTCGGGCGTGAGTTCACGCTGGCCGCACTCGGACGGGGCGACGCGGTGGCCGCGACGGCGCGTGATGTCGCGGCGTTGCGTGATCTGGTCGAGCGTTTCGGCGGGAGCATCGAGCCCATTGCTCTCGACGTCACCGACCGGGACGCGGTACACGCTGCCGTGGCCCGGGCCATCGAGCGTTTTGGTCCGCTCGACGTCGTGGTCAACAACGCCGGGTTCGGTGTGTTCGGCGCGGTCGAGGAGATCAGCGAGTTCGACATGCGCGCCCTGATGGAGACCAACTTCTTCGGTGCGCTCTGGGTCACCCAGGCGGTACTGCCATCGATGCGGGAAGCGGGCCATGGCCACATCGTTCAGATCTCCTCCATCGGGGGTGTGGTGGCGAGCACGGGACTTGGCGCGTACAACGCGTCGAAGCACGCGCTGGAGGGCATCAGCGATGCCTTGGCCCAGGAGGTCGCGCCCTTCGGAGTGAAGGTGACCTTGGTGGAGCCGGGAGCATTCGGCACCGACTGGTCGGGTGAGTCGGCATTGCACTCGGCATCGCTGGATGCCTACGTGCCGTTGCGCGAATCGCTCATGGCCCGGCGCGACAACGCGGCCTATGGCAGCGCAGCGGCAGCCGCGCAATCGTTGTTGCGCATCGTCGATTCGCCCGATCCACCCCGACGTGTGTTGTTCGGCGCCGTGGCCTACGACCTGGCGATCAGTGCGTACCAGGAGCGTCTGGCGACGTGGGCCGAGTGGGAGCGAACGTCTCGCGAGGCGGATGGTTGAGTCGTATCCAGACACGCTCTCGACGTCACCCGGATCCGGGAGGTCCCCCCCATGGGGCGACCACGACCCGATCGCGCCCCAATCTTTTCGCCTCGTACAACGCCTGGTCGGCTCGTTCTCGCAGCACGGTGCCATCGACGTGGGCCTCTCCGGCGACACCGGCCGAGATGGTGACCCGACCAAGTGGCTGCGTGTCGCCGTGCTCGAACATCGTGGAGCGCACCGCGGCGACCAGTCGCTCGGCCACGCTCGATGCTTCTCGGGCCGACGCACCCGGGAGCAGCACGGCGAACTCTTCGCCGCCGTAGCGGTACACGACGTCGCCGGGCCGCACACTGCTGGCCAACACCTCGGCCACTTGCCGCAGCAAGGCGTCGCCGGCCGGGTGTCCGTGAGCGTCGTTGAAGGCTTTGAAGTGATCGATGTCCAACATCACGAAGGCGGTCATCGCGCTTCGATCGATGAGGGCGAGGTCATCGTCCAGCCGTCGGCGGTTGGCGAGAGAGGTCAGTGCATCGGTCACCGTCAGCTTCGACAGGGACTCGTGTCGGTGGGCCTGATCGAGGGCTGTAGCGACGATGGGGGCAAGGTGGCCGAGTCGTTCGTCGATCGTGTGATCGAACGGCTCATCGGCGATGACCCACAGAACTCCCTTCACCGACCCGTTGGACGTGACTGCGGTGGCGAGCACGTGATGTTCGCCGTTGGTCGCCATTGCGCTCTTGCCTGAGTCGCTCACGCGATCGATGAGCGCCTCGT
>JBFWVD010000129.1:0-10249 GCA_050246915.1 Acidimicrobiia bacterium
GGTGTCAGCAGGGCCAGGAAATAGCGACGATCTTCCTGTCCTCCGAGCAGTCCCGGCGCGAGTTGGACGACGTCGAGTGCGTTGGCCACGTCGCGTCGAGCCCGGGTCACGTCATCGGAGAGATCGACCAGTTCGTCTTTCAATGGTCGAACGATCCACACACCGGCGCGCGCGTCGCCAATGGCGACGTCGAGCTGCCGCAGAGCCTGGCTCGCTCGCTCGAGCGGCCCTTCGAACGAGGCGACCTTGTAGAGGTCGACGGACGCGCCGTCGAGCCTGAGCTCTTTCGGGTCGGCCTTGGTGTTCGCTTCTTGTGCTGCGCCGAGCGCTTCGTTGGCGAAGCTGATCAGGTCCCGGGCGAGTTCGACGTGCTGCGACACGACCGGCACGGCGAGAGCAGGGGTGGACCACCAGCTGTGTGATGTGGTGTCGACGTCGGCCAGGAGCGATCGCGCGGTGTTCAGCTCGGCTTCGGCCAGATCGCGGTCACCGTCGACCAGTGCGTCGACGGCGCGCTGGGTTGCTTTCACCCCGGCCCGGGCGTCGTCTTGGACGGAGAGGCCGACCATGACTGCACAGGCCAGTCCCACGGCCATGACTGCGGCGACGCCGGCGAGGGTTGCCCCGCTGATCACCTTGGCTCGACGAGGCGCTCGCGCCCATCCGACCAGCAGGATCGGGGTCAGCGACAATCCGGCCACGAGCGCCGATGCGCCGACAGGATCAGGCCAGGGCAGCCGCAGGGCCCCTTGCACGGCGAGTGCTCCAGCGACCGACCGGATGACGGGTGCGCGCAACCCGGCGATGAGCACCCCGAGCGATACCGCGGCGCCGGCCACCGCCATCGACGGCCCCAACACGGGCGGATCGGTGCCCAGCACCGCGCACACCGCAATGGGAACGGCACCGATCGCCACGACCCAGGGTGGACAACGCGACGCTGCGGCGGGCACAGCAGCGCCGAGGAGCAACAGCAGCACGATGTTCACGACGGCGAGCACCGTCGGCTCGTTACCCGAGGTAGCGGCGGCCAGCGCCGAGATCTCGGCGACGAGTGCTACGAGGCGGACCGAGCGACGGTCGAGAAGATCGCCGGCCAGCCATGTGGCCAGCCCGATCGCGGCGAATGCCGCACCGCCGATGGTGAAGATCCAGAACAGCGAGACTCCCGAGGCTCAGGAAGCGCCGGTGTCGGCGCGGCGCCAACCGTAGCGGTCAGGCCGCGACCGATGGCTGACATCGGACCGGACGAGTGCACTGATCCGACGTAGGCATACGTGGAAATCGTGTGAACTCGGGGAGGCTCCATTGTGGCGACCGGTCGATCTGTGTCATGGTCTTGGATCCACTAGGGGTCCGGACGGACACCGCTCCCTCATCACCCCGTCCGGTCTCGGTGCCCCCATGGGTACGTGTTGGGCGCGGCCGCCTTCGTGGCGGCCCGTCGAAGGGCGAGGTGACGAGGAATGACCACAATTGCGATTCAGATCGCCGCACCGCTGGTACGCGCCGGTATCTGCTCCCGCCTTGCGGCGGTGGACGATCTGACGGTAGCGGGCGCGGCCGGCACCATCGCGGATCTCGTCGAAACACTCGCCGATGCCATCGGCGACGTCGACGTCGTGCTCATGGAGTGCGACGGTCCTGATGCCGACGCGAGGGTGGCGTACCTGCTCGAGACCATGTCTGGTGTGGGCATCGTCGGTCTGCACTCCGACCTTCCCTCCGCCCGCATCGCCGAGCTTCGGGAGGCGGGCGTGCGCTGCCTCGTCGACCGAGCCAGCGGCATCGCATCGCTCGCCGACGCGCTGCTCGACCCATTGCGTGCCACGCGTCGCCGCTGGCTTGCACCGACGATCGGCCCGCTCCCGCTGAGCGATCGCGAATCTCAGGTCCTGGCCTTCATCTCCGAAGGTCGCACCGCGAAGGAAATAGCGGACGCCCTCGGTATCAGCGGCCGCACGGTGGAGGCCCACAAACAGCGGGCGTACGCCAAGCTGGGGGTCCAGAATCAGGCCCACGCCGTGTCAGCCGCGCTTCGGGGCAAGCAACTGCCGGCGCCGACGTTGGTCGACGCCCAGGTCTGGCCCGTCAACGAATCGCCGGTCGCATCGTGAGCGTCGTCGCCGCTGGCCCGTCCGAGCTGATGCGCGCCGTCCACCGACCTTCCGTGCAGGTACTCGGTTCCCCGCGGGTGGTCGTCGAGTCGGTGATCGAGGTGCTGACGGGTACCGGCCACGTCGTCAGCGACGCGCCCGATGTCGTCGTGCTCGTGATGCCCGATGATGCCGAGTGGTCGGCCATGGGCGTTGCCGTCCCTGCCGTGCTGCTCCACGACGGCTCGCTCTCGGACGCGTATGTGGTCACCGCCATCACCCGTGGGGTCGCCGCCGTGGCTCGCCTCGATGACCTCGAAACCGATGCGCTCATCGACCTGGTCGGCCGGGTTGCTGCCGGCGACATCGTGCTCGACGCGGCGCAGCGGGTTGCGGTGGTGAATGCCCTGCGATCCCATCACCACGTCACCGTGACCCTGACCGATCGAGAGACCGACATCTTGAATTGCGTGGAAGAGGGCTGCTCGGTGAAGCAGACGGCTCGTTCTCTGGGTATCTCACCCAAGACGGTGGAGAACACCCAACGTCATCTGTTCAAGAAGCTCGGAGTCCGCAATCGATCGCAGGCCGTGGCTCGGGCGCACGCGCTCGGACTGTTGCCGAGGAGCAGCTGATGGATCCCACGACTCTCCGTAACGCAATCGGGTTCGTACGACGTCAGTGGTGGGTGATCGCGCAGGCGATGGTCATCGTCGGGGCCATCACCGCGTTCATGTCCACCCGTCAGAGCGAGCCGGAGTTCGAAGCGACGTCGTCCGTGCGCATCTTCGTGTCTGGCGGTGGTACCTCCGACGTGTTCAAGCCCACCGCCCAGAGCATCTTGAACGAGCAGATCCGCGTCCTCACGTCAGCTGATGTGGTCAACGCGGCTGCCGGTGCCAGCGATCTGCCATCGGTTGTGGTGGCCGGATCGATCAACGCGAGTGCCGATCCCACCACCGGCATCATCTATGCGCGTGTCCATCACCCCGACCGGGCCACCGCGGTCACCGTCGCCAACAACCTCACACGGGCGTTCGTCAGCGAGCGGGTGTCCAACCAGCGCGAGGACCTCCAGGGCAAAGCGGTCGAACTCGACGATCGCATCGCTTCGCTGAACCGTTCGATCGCCGACCTCGAAGCCAAGATCGTCGCTGCCGGTGCGGCGGTGCCGATTGCCGACGTCCCCACGGGGAGTGCGGACCCCGACGCCTCGGGCTCGTTGCCTTCGACGACCACGACGATTGCCCAGGCACCTGAGGTGCAGCAGATGATCGACGACCTGGTCATCGATCGGGGCAACCTCGCCACCGCCTTGGCCGAGCGTCAGATCAACCGCAAGGACCTGCTCAGCCCCCCGAAGCTCGCCGAGGTCGAATCGCTGGCGACCGACGCCTTCCAACCGGCCAAGAAGAGCCCCATCAAGCAGGGGCTGCTCGGGGTGGTCATCGGCATGGTGGTCGGTGTGGGCCTCGCGGTATTGCGTGAACTGCTCGACGATCGCATCCACACCCGGCACGATCTCGAGAAGGCATCGGGCAAACCGATCATCGCGGAACTCCCGTTCGACTCGGCGTCGGCCAGTTCGCGCCGGAACACCACCGTGGCGTTGGCGTCGATCGAGCGACCCCACGAGGCGTTGGCGGAGGCGATCCGACAGCTGCGCACCTCGGTCAGCTTCCTCGCCGTCGATCAGCCCATCGGCTGCGTCACGATCACCAGTGCTGAGCCCGATGAAGGCAAGAGCCTGGTGGCCGCCAACTTGGCCGTCGCGTTCGCCCAGGCAGGTGTACGCACCATCTTGGTCTGCGGCGATCTGCGCCGGCCGTCCCTCGATGCGCGCATGTTGCCTGCCAATGCACGCGGGTTCAGTGACCTCATCATGAGCCGTGTCGATCCGGGGGCAACCAACGGCGCTCTCGCCGCGGCCGTACCTGCACGGGGGGCCCAACCGCTGACGGTGACGGATGTGGTGTACCCCACGACGCTGCCTGCTCTGAGGTTCGTACCTGTCGGCACCTTGCCACCCAACCCGGCTGAACTCCTGGCCTCGAGAGCTGCCGCGCAGGCGGTGCGTGATCTGCGCGACCAATGCGACATGCTGATCATCGACAGCCCGCCGACGCTGGTGACCGACGGCGTGATCCTCGCCGACCTTGCCGACGCCGCGATCTTGGTGACCGCGTTGTCGCAGAGCCACAAGACGAGAATTGTGGCGGCGATCAACTCGTTGTCCGGCGGCCACGTTCGTGTGCTGGGCGTCGTGCTCAACAAGGTGAGCCTGAGCAGCACGGGATATCGCGCCTACGTGCCGCTTGCCGCGACGGACACCCGTCGTCGTGGCCGGCGCAAGCACTACGAGGCTCCTCTCGTGCCCGGGACCAACACAGCGAGTGGCGCTCCGGTCACTCCGGCAATGCAGCCCAGCATGCTCCCAGGTGCCACAATGCAGCGCCCGATGGCACCTGGTTCCCAGGTGGCGGCGGGTGCACCACAGCCCATCGTCATCCACGACACCACGCCAAGCGTTCCTGTCCGCACACCGCAGCCGCTCCTCCCGCCCCCGCCGCCGGTCCCGACCGGGAAGCTGAACGGGAAGAACGGTGTCGACGGACCTCACGGAGCGAACGGCACTCACCTCAACGGGTTGAACGGGAGCAATGGAGTGCGACCCCCCAGCGACGTACCGCTGGGGAAGGCCGCCGGTACCGAGGGACGGTCGTAGATGAGGCAGAGTCTGATACGAGCCATGAGCGGCATGGTCCGCCGTCGATGGTGGATCATCCTCCAATCGATGTTGGTGTGTGGCGCCGTCCTCGTCGTCCTGGCTGCTCGCAACGACGCGCCCGACTTCAAAGCGACGTCGCTGGTGCAGGTCCGCCCCGACACCGAGTCGGGTTCGTCGGTGTTCGAGACCGATCTGGGCGCGCTCATGGCCGCTCAGCGACAGGTCGTGTTGTCGGCCACCGTTCTCGATTCCGCATCGCGCAGCGTCGGAGTGATGACCACCGATCTGTTGCGAGAAGTCACCGACGTGGATGTCGATGAGCGCAGCGGCACGATGCGCATCACGGTGTCCGATCAAGACGCCGACGTGGCCATGGTCGCGGCCAACGCCGTTGCTGACAGCTACGTGAGTCAGCGCGTCGCCAAGCAGAGTCAGCAACTGCGCGAAGAAGCCGACGCCCTCGGCGTGCAGTTGGCCGAGCTCGAAGCCCGTATGGCCACCCTCGCCGGCCAGGGCGAGGCATCGGCAACGGCGCTCGCTGCCGCCAAGACGCAATACGACGGCCTGTTCAACCGTCAGCAGGACCTGCTCACTCGGGCGTCGCTGCAGACCAAGACCGCCGAGGTGCTCACCCAGGCCAGTTCGGCCACGCAACCGGGGAAGAAGTCGGTGCTGGGTGCCGGCCTGCTCGGTGCGCTCATCGGTGCGGTCATCGGCCTGTTCATCGCGCTCATCCGCGAGTTCTTCGATGACAAGGTGCATCACCGCCAGGAAGTGGAGAAGGCGGCGAAGCTCCCGGTCATCGCCGAGTTGCCGTTCGACTCGGAGTCGGCCAGCTCGAGACGACGCAGTCGGGTGTCGTTGGCGGCCATCGACAGGCCGGCCAGCCCGCTGGCCGAGGCCATCCGTTCGCTGCGCACCGCGGTGACGTTCTTGTCCGTCGAGTCACCGATCCGATGCCTCACGGTCACCAGCGGCGAGCCTGATGAGGGCAAGAGCCTCGTCGCGGCAAACCTGGCGGTGGCCTACGCGCAGGCTGGCGTGAAGACCATCTTGTTGTCGGGCGACCTTCGTCGCCCGTCGCTGGATGCCCGCATGCTCCCCCAGAGCGCACGAGGCTTCACCGATCTCATCGTGCTGGGTCGTGGCGACAGCCTCCGTGGAGGCATGTTGGCCAACGACCTGGCTGCTGGCGTGCCCGACATCGTGGTCGAGGCCCACGAGGTCATCTATCGCACCACCATCCCGAACTTGTCGTTCGTGCCGGCGGGAACGCTTCCGCCGAACCCGGCCGAGTTGCTGGCATCGAAGGGCGCGGTGACGGCCATCGCCGACCTGCGCCAGCACTGCGAGATGCTCATCATCGACAGCCCGCCCACCGTCGTCACCGATGGCGTGATCCTGGCCGACCTCGCCGATGCCGTGTTGCTCATTGCGGCGGTCAACCAGAGCCATGCCATGCGCATCGGCGCCGCAGTGGAAGCGATCTCCGGCGGGCACGTCCGGATCCTCGGTGTCGTGCTCAACAAGCTGCACGAACGTGCCGTGCTCTATCAGCCCCACGGCATCACGACGCAGAGCGGCTCCCGTCGCCCCAAGAGTGACGCCGCCAGCACATCGCCCGCGGCAGCATCCACAGCCGCGTCGACCGAAGTCGAGGCCGATACGCGCGCGTCGGGTCGTCCGGCGCCGTCGAGTGAGGTCATCGACTCGCCGCCGTTGGCAGTGACCGGCGACGAGCCGGCGATCGCTGCGCTCGAGGACGCCCCTACGACGGTCCCCGAACCTGAGGCGTTGTTCGACGAGCTCGACGTGGCCAGCGCGATCGAGCAGCTCGAGCGTGACTTCACGGTTGGGCCCACCGATCCTGAGAACGCCCAGCCCGAGATCGCTGAATCGATCGAGTTCGACGACGTGGCCGGCGTGTCCGACGACGCTGAGGCGGCCGCGGTGGTCGTGGTGGAGGAGTCGGCGCAAGACACAGAAGCGGCCTTCGCCGGACTTGTCGCCTTGGAAGAAGCGGCCAGCGCGACACCACCCGAACGCGATGAGATCGATACCGACCTCATCGCCGCGCTCGAGGACACAGCGCTCGAGGGAACGGTGCTCGAGGACACTGCGCCCGAGGACACTGTGCTCGAGGACACGGCGCTCGAGGACACTGCGCCCGAGGACACTGCGCTCGAAGAAACTGGGCTCGAGGACACGGCGCCCGAGGGAACGGTGCTCGACGGGTCCGAACAAACCGTTGCGACCAACGAGGCGGTCGTCTGGGCTGTCGATGAGGTCGAGCCGATTGCTGAACCGGTCGCCGAGCCGGTCGAGCGTCCCGTCGAAGAGCACCCGGTCGATGACCAGGTAGCCGACGACATTGTCACTGACGACCAGGTCACCGACGACCAGGTCACCGACGAGCAGGCCATCGACGAGCGGGTCACCGACGAGCAGGTGACTGGGGGCGACGACGTTGTCGAGCCAGCCGAGCAGGAAGCAGAACCCGAGCACGAAGCAGTTGCCGAGCTGGAAGCAGAGACGGAACCCGAGCCGGTTCGGACCGCCTTCTCGTTCCCTCCGCCGACCACGGCGCCGATGACGCCGCCTCTCGATCTGCAGCAGGTGCGCTCCACCGTGCCGCCGCCACCGGTGCCACGTGGGGGCAAGACGCCCCCACCCCCACCCCCGCCGCGTTCGGGTCCCTCGTCACCGCCCCCTCCGCCGCCCAAGCGTTCGGGCGTCGGTTCCCCCAACGAATGGTCGGCGAGCGAGCCGAGCGATGTCGGCAACGGCGTACGACGCTCGGCCATCGCGCCGCTCGACGAGATCGAACCGACAACCCAGACCGAGATTCTGGAGCGTCAGGACCCGGCGCTGGAGGAGGCCCAGCAGTCCAAGAGCCGTCGTGAGCGTGAGCGCGACCTGCGTCGCCAGGAGAAGGAAGAGCGCGATCGGCAGGTCCGGCTCGGCGGCGAGCTGGCCAAGGCACGCCGCTCCATGCCCCGCGGATTCGAAGCTCGTGGTGAGGTGGGTGCCGAAGAGATGGCCAAGCTGCACCGTGCCCTCGATGAGGGGACTGAGGCCCCAGCGCCGTCGGGGCCTCTGACGCGGGCAGAGCGTCGTGCCGCCAAGCGCAAGGCCAAGGACTTGCGCCTCGCCGCCAAGCTGCAGGCCAAGGACCAGCGTCGTAAGGCCAAGGCGCAGGTGGAGAAGTCTCGGGCTGAGGCCAAGCGGGCGATCGCCGAGGCCAAGGCGGCCAAGGCGGCCAAGGATCTGCCCTCGTCGGCGAACCCGTCCTACGGCGAGATCGCCGATCCCCGGACCGGGCCAGCGACGCCGCCGCGCTGAGAGCGCTCATCATCGACACGAGCTACGAGAAAATGGCTGTGGCCCAGCATCTGCTGGGCCACAGCCATTTGTGACTGGTCGGATGAACGGTCAGAACTCGAAGACGTGACCTTCGCGTGGGCCGCTGCGACGACGGCTCATCATCACCATCGATGCTCCGGCTGCCGCGAGTAGGGCGCCCAAGCCCACCTGGACCCACGGTGTCGTACCGGTGCGGGGCAACGTGGACCCTGCGGTCACCGAGTTGCCCGCCACCGACGCGGTGGGCGCCGCGGTCGTGGAGGGAGCGGTCGTGGTGGCGGCCGTCGTTGCCGACACTGCCTTGGCCACGGTGGTCGGCGGGGCAATGGTGGTGGCGCCGGTGTCGAAGTCGTTGCCGGTGGGGGTCTTTGTCGGCTTGGGGAGTCCGACGTTGATGTAGATGTACTTCCAGTCCATGTTGCCGTGTTCGTCGGTCACCTTGATCTTGCAGGCGGCGATGCCGTTTTCGTCGTAGGTGCCTTCGTAGTGGTCGTCGATGCCGTTGTCGTCGGTGTCTGTTCCGCTGGCGACGATGGTGCGGGTGATCTTGTCGGCGTCGGTTTCGGTGCCGGTCTTGGTCGATTCGGCGGCGGGTGCGTCGTAGGGGGCGATGCATTTGGCGCCGGTGGACATGTAGGACACGAGTGAGTACGTGGCGGGGAGTGTCTGGGCGATGACGATGGTGGTGTCGTCGCCGAGGTGGAGTCCCTCGTGGGGAGCCGCGTACAGGAGATCGAGAAATGGGACGGGCTGCTGCATCGTCACCGCAGGTGTGGCGTCTTCGGTTTCGTTGTCGACTGCTGACGCCAACGGAGCGAAGGAGAGTGCGAAGGTGACGGTCCCGGCGACGCCGAGACCGATGCGAGTTGTAGTGCTCTGCATGGTGACGAAGCGTGTCCGGCTTTCCGCTCTCGGTAAACACCTCACCGCAGTTCTCAACGCGACAGCAACAAACGCGACGGTGAGTGACCAAGGTCGGTCACTCACCGTCGCGTCAGATCGTGTGATCAGTGCATTGTGTGATCAGTGCAGGGCGTCCGTTCGACGAACGGGGCGCCGGAGGTCAGCGGACGATCATCCGATCATGAACCGGTGACGGTGATCGGTGGCCGGACGACGACGGCGCGTGATCATCACCATCGACGCACCGAGTGCGGCGAGTCCGGCGCCCAGGATCACGGCGATCCACGTGCCGGCGCCAGTACGGGGCAGCGTCGCTTCGGCGCTCACTGCTGCTCCGGCCACTTCGGCCGGTGCCGCCGCAGCCTGCACCGGTGCTTGCGTCGACGCGGGCGGGTCCACGACGGTGGTGGTGGCTCCGGTGTCGAAGTCGTTGCCGGTGGGGGTCTTTGCCGGCTTGGGGAGTCCGACGTTGATGTAGATGTACTTCCAGTCCATGTTGCCGTGTTCGTCGGTCACCTTGATCTTGCAGGCGGCGATGCCGTTTTCGTCGTAGGTGCCTTCGTAGTGGTCGTCGATGCCGTTGTCGTCGGTGTCTGTTCCGCTGGCGACGATGGTGCGGGTGATCTTGTCGGCGTCGGTTTCGGTGCCGGTCTTGGTCGATTCGGCGGCGGGTGCGTCGTAGGGGGCGATGCATTTGGCGCCGGTGGACATGTAGGACACGAGTGAGTACGTGGCGGGGAGTGTCTGGGCGATGACGATGGTGGTGTCGTCGCCGAGGTGGAGTCCCTCGTGGGGAGCGGCGTACAGGAGATCGAGGAATGGGACGACCGGGTCAGCTTCGACGACCGTGTCGACCTCTTCGAGCGGGGTGGATTCCACGACGGGTTCCTCGACCGCTGGCGTTTCGGCATCAACGGCAAAGGCAGTTGGGGCGAGGCCGACGGTGAGGAATCCAGCGACTCCGAGTCCAAAGATGGCGACGTGCTTCATAGGTGCGAAGAGTGGCGGGTGTGCCGCGGAGCGTAAACAGGTCGACCGATGATTGACGGCAACTGCACATCGGTTGGGTGGTGCCCCCAACGCCGTTGATCAACGAGCACTTCGACGGGTCGCGGGGATCAGGTGATCTGTACAGCAGTGGGGCGCCTCCCCCCTAGTG
>JBFWVD010000130.1:0-10221 GCA_050246915.1 Acidimicrobiia bacterium
CGCTCCGAGCTTCTGTGCGCTCACCCAGATCGCGCCGACCTGGCCTGAGTGAGCGCGCACGGGCGCGGAGCGTTTGTGCGCAAGGGGGGTGACAGGGGGTGTGGCCCCGGGGACGGAGATGAGGACGGTCGCCCGTGATCCACCCCACGACAGAAAGAGGCTCCCCGCCCCGAAGGGCGAGGAGCCTCTCATGCGGGCCCGCGGCGGTCGCGTTCCTCGCACGCTCGCAGGCCCCATCGGGCCCGCTGAGCGATCTTGATCAGGTCACCGTCACGTCGACGGTGGCTGTCCCGATGTCGCCCCAGCCGTCGGTCAGGGTCAACGTCACGGTGTACGTGCCGGCTGCCGGGAAGACGTGCGACGGGTTGGCCGTCGAGGTGTTCGCCGTCGCGTCGCCCCACGCCCACGAGTAGGTGAACGTGTTGCCGTCCTGGTCGGACGAGGCCGAGCTCGAGAAGGTGCAGAACAGCCCGGTGCACGACGGTGTGCCGATCACAGCCGTCGGCGCATGGTTGTCCGTCGGCTTGGCGATCACGACGTCGCGCGTCTCGGTGTCGGTCTTGCCCCATGCGTCGGTCACCGTCAGCGTCACCGTGTAGGTGCCGTCTGCCGTGAAGGTCCTCGAGACGGAGCTCGACGTGCTGGTCGAGGTGATGTCCGCCCAGCTCCACAGGTAGCTGAACGAGTCGCCGTTCGGATCCGACGAGCTGACACCCGGGATGCTGCAGCTGCGGGCGTTGCAGACGGGATCGCTGATCACCGCGACGGGCGGCAGGTTCGAGGCCGGCTCTGCGATCACGACGTCGCGGGTGATCGTGCCGACCGCTCCCCACACGTCGGTGAGGGTCAGCGTCACGACATACGTGCCGTCCGCGGGGAAGAGCTTGGTCGGCGACGCCGATGTGCTGGTCGTCGCCGGCGTGGTGCCGAAGTCCCACAGGTAGGTGTAGGTGTCACCGTCGGGGTCGGCCGAACCGGTGGCCGAGAACGTGCACGAGCGTGCCGTGCACACCGGAGTGGCGATGAACGCCACCGGGGCATCATTGTCGACAGGAGCCGTGAAGCTGACCTCGGTCGTGATCGTCCCGACCTTCCCCCATGCGTCGGTGAGGGTGAGCGTCACCGTGTATGGCCCCACGCCCGGGAACGTGTGCGACGGAGCCGACAACGCGCTCGTCGCCGTGCCGTCGCCGAAGTTCCACAGGTACGTGAACGAATCATCGTCTGGGTCGGTCGAGCCTGCGCTCGACAGGCTGCACGTCTTGGCAACGCACGACGGAGTCCCGATGACGGGCAGAGGTGCTGCGTTGTCGACGGGTTCGTGGATGCCGACGTCCTTGGTGACCTGTGCCGACTTGCCCCACGCGTCGGTGACGGTGAGGGTCACTGTGTAGTCGCCGTCCGCCGTGTACACCCGGGTGGGCGAGACGGATGTCGACGTCGCTCCGTCGCCGAAGGCCCATGCGTAGGTCAGCGGACCGCCGTTGACGTCCGACGAGCCGGTGGCGAAGAAGGCGCAGGTTCGTGCGACGCAGTTCGGGCCGCCGATCACGGGTGTCGGAGCGACGTTGCTGGCTGGCTCGGTGATGTCGAGCGTACGAGTGACCGTGGTCGACTTGCCCCAACCGTCGGTGGCGGTCAGGGTGACCGTGTAGATCCCGTCGGCTGCGAACGTCTTCGACGTGGACGTCGAGGTGCTCGTCGGTCCGCCGTCGCCGAAGTTCCACAGGTAGCTGATGGAATCACCCGTGTTCGGATCGGTCGACCCGCTGGCCGAGAAGTTGCAGGTGCGAGCCGTGCAGGCCGGTGTGTTGAAGACCGCGTTCGGAGGCAGGTTGCCCGCCGGCTCGACGATGGTGACGACCTTGGACGTCACGCCGCTGAGGCCGTTCTCGTCGCGGACGGTGAGCGTCACCGTGTAGCTGTTGGCGCTCGTGTACGTGCGGGTCGGCAACGGGCCCGAACCACTGCCGTTGCCGAAGTTCCACGAATACGTCAACGCCGGTGCGTTCTCGTCGGTCGAAGTGCGACCGTCGAAGGTGCACACGTTCTGCGTGCACGTGTAGGTGAAGTTGGCCACGGGGGGCAGGTTGTTGGTGTCGTTCGTCACCGTGACCACACGTTCGCTGGGGACCGCCGTGACGAAGCCGTGCGAGTCCTCACCGCGGACCAGGACGGTGTAGCTGCCCGGTGGGATGAGCGGGGTGGTGTACGAGAAGTTCGAGCCGGGCGAACCAGGGCTGTTCAGGAAGGCGTTCCGCCAACTGGGGTTCGTGCTGGAGAACGCACCGGACGAGCTCATGTACTGGCCCGCCGCGTTGCGCACGGCCACCTGAGCCTCGGCGATCTGGCGATCGTCCTCCACACGGCCACTGACGAAGATCTTGCCGTCGGTGAACGTGTCGCCGTCGGCCGGCGTCAGCAGGTTCTCGGTGACCGTGGGTGGCTGATCACCGGGGTAGATCGGATACCGCGAGGTCGCACCCGAGCTGGAGGCGTCCTGCTGGTTCGAGGTGTCGTAGGCGTAGGCCGTCACCGAGTAGTCGCCCTCGGTGGGGAGATCGACCGGCAAGGTCCACGTCGTGCTCGTCGCGCCCGGGTTGGCCAGCGTCGCGTTCAGCAAGGTGAAGCCGGCCTGCATCGTGCCGTTGGGCTGCAGGTAGCGGCTCGTGTCACGGTCCTGCACCGTCACCTTCACCGAGGAGACACCGATGTCGTCCGTGGCGGCACCGGCCAGATCGAGGTGCAGCGTCTGCAGCCCGGTCTGGGTGCCGGTCGGGGTGATCGTCGTGTCGGGGAACGCGTCGCCCGGCACCTGGACGTTGATCGTCAATCGGCCGGTGTTGGAGTTCGCCGTCGACAGGCCGAGGTCGTCGACCGCACCGACCTGGAACGTGTACACACCGGTCGAGAGGTTGAACGGCGTCGTGTACGACCAGTTGTACGTCGTGCCGGCGATGCTGTTGCTCCCGCTGATCCGGTGTGAACCGGCGATCTGGTCGCTGCCCCACACACCGCCCGCCGAGAGGACTTCGCGGGTTGCGCTGTTCTGCAACCGGATGGCGACGTAGTCGAGGCCCTCGTCGTCGGTGGCCGTGCCGGAGAAGGTCAGCGGACTGCCGGGAGCGAGCGTGAGCGTCGGCGCCGGCGTCGGCGGCAGCATCTCGGCCGGAGTCTGGATCGTGACCGTCGGGGAGATGGCCGTATCGCTGACGATCCACGTGCGGTCGGCGCTGCGGAGGTCGGACTGACCGGACGTGTCGACTGCGATGGCCTGCAACGTCCACTCACCCTCGTAGGGCACTGTGAACTCGTACGACCACGTCGTGCTGAGAGCGCCCACGACGTCGGGCACGCCGCGGAAGGTGTTGTAGGTGGCGGAGGTGCTGCCGTCGTCCTGGAGGTAGCGGTTCTGCACGTCGCGCAGCGTGAAGGTGATCGACTGGATGCCGAGATCGTCGGTGGCGCTGCCGGTGACGGTGAAGGTCGTGGTCGGGATGACGCTGCCCGAGGGACCCGAGACCCGCGTCGTCGGGGTCTCGTCAGCGAGGCCGAACGTCTCGATCCGCTTGATCGCCTTGGAGCTGTCCTGCGAGCCGTTGTTGCCCACCGTTCGGGCGTAGATCATCAGCCGGCGGTTCTCCGGGATGTTCAGCGTCAGCGACCAGTTCGTGTTCGTCGCGCCGGGTGAGGCGAGCGTGGCGTTGATCGTGTTCCCGACCCCGTTCGCCGCCCACGTCGTCAGGTCGTCGTTGAGGTAGCGGTTGGTGTCACGATCGCGGATCTCGACCTGCACCCGCTGGACCCCGCTCGTCGCCGACGCAGTGCCCGAGATGGTGAACGGCTCGCCGGCAGGCTCGACGCGACCCTCGATCGGATCGACGATGACCGTCTCGTTCGGCCCGACGGCCGGGATGGTGTTGAAGTCGTAGAAGGCGACGCGACCGACGTTGGCTTCACCCTGGGTCGTCGCGTCGCCGCCGGTGATGATGCCGCGGGGCAGTGCCTTCATCACCTTGTTGCCCTCGAAGGAGTTCGAGCCCGGGTTCCACTCGACGGCCTTGCCGTCGACCGGGTTCAGCGCACCGACGTGATCACGCAGCACGATGTCGTCGCCCAAGCCGTAGCCCGCGAGGCCTTGACCACGGCCATAACCGGTGTCGGTCAGACCGGGCCACGGATCAGGCGCCGTCGGCGACTCGTTGTAGTTGAAGTGACCACCGATGTAGATCGCCTGCTCGGTCACCGCCAGCGAGTACACGCTGTCGAAGGCACGCGAGATCCACAACGGCTGCACATCGTCGCCACCTGACATCGGGTAGGCCACGATCGTGTCGCTGATCGGCGGGCGGTCGCCGCCCGAACCCGACGACACGACGAAGTACTGATCGTTCGGGGCGATGTCACCGGCGTAGATGCGGGTGATGCCACCGACGAACTGCAAGTTGTCGTCCCACAACCGGCTGCGCCACGGCAGCAACTGGTTCGTCGTCGTGTCGATCAACGCGGGACCCATCCGCGTCTGGCCGTTGATCGTCGTGCCTGTGTGGACCACGAGCAGCTTGGTGCCGTCGTGGGAGAGGGTGAGGTCCTGCACCGTCAGGCCACCGTTGACACCGATGCCGCCGGCGAGGTCGTTCACGAAGCCGGTGATGACGGCGCCCGTGTTGATGTTCAACGCGGCCAGGCTCGCCCTCGGGACACCGTTGATCGCTGTGAAGCGACCGCCGACGTACACGGTGGTGTTCGAGACGTCGACGCTCGACACCTGCGCATCGCCCTGCGCCGTGAAGCCGGTGACCGTCGCGCCCGTGGTCGGGTCGATCGAGGCGATCTTGCGCTTGGTCACACCGTTCACGGTGTTGAACGTGCCGACCACGATGAGCTTGGTGCCGTCGGGCGAGGCTTCGATGTTCGTGACACCGCCGTCGAAGGTCGGGCGGAAGTTCGGATCGACGAGACCCGTGTTCATGTCGAACGCAGCCAGGAAGCGCTGGCTGTAGCTCGTGGTGTTCCCGTTCGCGTTGTTGCGGATGCTGGTGAACCCACCCGCCACGTACACCTTGGTGCCGATGTACTCGATGTCCCACATCTCACCGTCGGTGATCCGCGGCATGTTCGTCGAGACGACGTCGTTGGCGAGCCGCGTGTGGTTCGGCGTCGGCTGCAGCCCGGCCGCGCCGTTGGTCACCGTGATCTGAGCCGATGGCGCGCTCTGCGCGCTCGCGTTCCCGACTGCGTCGACAGCGTCGACGGTGTAGGTGTGGCTGCTGCCCGCTGCCAGACCCGTATCGGTGAACGACAGAGTGGTCGTCTGACCCACCGGCGTCGCCCCACCATCTCGATACACCCGATACGTGATCGGCGTCGACGGATCGCTCGAGGCGGTCCAGCTGATCTGGATCTGGCCCGTCGCCGGGCTGCTGCCCGCGGGCGTCCCCGGCACCGTCGGGGCGGTGGTGTCGGTGGGGGTGCCGCCACCATCACCGGGGGTGGTGTCGATGACGACGTGGTCGTAGTTGGCGGTGAAGGTCTTGCGCGCCGTGTCACCGATCTGCATCCGACCAGCACCGGTGGTGCCCGTGCTGACCTGGTAGCCATCGATGATCAGCACACCATCCCGGTACAGATCCCACGACGTGTTCGTGCCGACCGTGCCGCACAGCTCGACGTTGTGCCAACCCGTGCCCAGGTTCGTCGTGCTCGTCCGCGACGACCCCGCGAAGTCACTGCGGATCCCGAGCCGACCGTTCGACGCGACGAACACCTTCAACAACGCACCATTGCCCGACGTGCGCAGACGGAACAGATCGAAGTTGTTCCCCGACGCCAGGTTCACGTTCACGCTCGCGCACAGCTGCGTCATCGCCGGACTGATCGTCCGGTACGCAGACGCCGACTGGTTCGACGTCTGGATCCGCGCGCTCGGCTGAGCCGGACTACCTGCCGTCGTCGACAACGTCACCCGAGTCGCCGTCCACGAGCTCAGGTTGGCGAACTCCTCGGCCCACACCGCCGTCCCAGCAGCCTGCACCGTGATCGACGCCGACGCCGCACTCTTCGCGCTCGCATTGTCCTGCGCATCGACCGCATCCACCTGATAGGTGTGACTCGAACCAGCCACCAGACCCGTGTCGGTGAAGCTCGTCGTCGTCGTCTGACCCACCGGCGTCGCGTTGCCGTCGCGGTAGATCCGATACGTGATCGGCGGGGATGCATCGGTGGATGCGGTCCAGCTGATCTGGATCGAGCTCGACGACGGACTCGACCCCGACGGAACACCCGGCACCGTCGGCGGCGTCGTATCGGCCACCGGCGACTGCACCACCACCGTGTTCGACACACCACTCAACCCACTCGCATTGCCCACCGCATCAACCGCGTCGACGGTGTAGGTGTGGCTGCTGCCCGCTGCCAGACCCGTATCGGTGAACGACAGAGTGGTCGTCTGACCCACCGGCGTCGCCCCACCATCTCGATACACCCGATACGTGATCGGCGTCGACGGATCGCTCGAGGCGGTCCAGCTGATCTGGATCTGGCCCGTCGCCGGGCTGCTGCCCGCGGGCGTCCCCGGCACCGTCGGGGCGGTGGTGTCGGTGGGGGTGCCGCCACCATCACCGGGGGTGGTGTCGATGACGACGTGGTCGTAGTTGGCGGTGAAGGTCTTGCGCGCCGTGTCACCGATCTGCATCCGACCAGCACCGGTGGTGCCCGTGCTGACCTGGTAGCCATCGATGATCAGCACACCATCCCGGTACAGATCCCACGACGTGTTCGTGCCGACCGTGCCGCACAGCTCGACGTTGTGCCAACCCGTGCCCAGGTTCGTCGTGCTCGTCCGCGACGACCCCGCGAAGTCACTGCGGATCCCGAGCCGACCGTTCGACGCGACGAACACCTTCAACAACGCACCATTGCCCGACGTGCGCAGACGGAACAGATCGAAGTTGTTCCCCGACGCCAGGTTCACGTTCACGCTCGCGCACAGCTGCGTCATCGCCGGACTGATCGTCCGGTACGCAGACGCCGACTGGTTCGACGTCTGGATCCGCGCGCTCGGCTGAGCCGGACTACCTGCCGTCGTCGACAACGTCACCCGAGTCGCCGTCCACGAGCTCAGGTTGGCGAACTCCTCGGCCCACACCGCCGTCCCAGCAGCCTGCACCGTGATCGACGCCGACGCCGCACTCTTCGCGCTCGCATTGTCCTGCGCATCGACCGCATCCACCTGATAGGTGTGACTCGAACCAGCCACCAGACCCGTGTCGGTGAAGCTCGTCGTCGTCGTCTGACCCACCGGCGTCGCGTTGCCGTCGCGGTAGATCCGATACGTGATCGGCGGGGATGCATCGGTGGATGCGGTCCAGCTGATCTGGATCGAGCTCGACGACGGACTCGACCCCGACGGAACACCCGGCACCGTCGGCGGCGTCGTATCGGCCACCGGCGACTGCACCACCACCGTGTTCGACACACCACTCAACCCACTCGCATTGCCCACCGCATCAACCGCATCCACCCGGTAGCTGTGGCTCGCCCCCGGCGTACGACCACCATCAGTGAACGACAACGACGTCGTCTGACCCACCGGCGACGCACCACCATCCCGATACACCCGATACGTGATCGGCGTCGACACATCCGACGACCCAGCCCACGACACCAACACCGTCCCCACCGACGGACTCGACGCCACCGGCGTCCCCGGCACCGTCGGGGCATCCGAGTCGACCACCGGCGACTGCACCACCACCGTGTTCGACACACCACTCAACCCACTCGCATTGCCCACCGCATCAACCGCATCCACCCGGTAGCTGTGGCTTGCACCCGGCGTACGACCACTGTCCGTGAACGAGGTCGTGGTGGTCTGACCCACCGGCGACGCACCACCGTCCCGGTAGATCCGATATGTGATCGGCGTCGAGGGATCCGACGACCCGGCCCACGACACCAAGACCGTGCCCACCGACGGACTCGACGCCACCGGCGTCCCCGGCACCGTCGGCGGATCGGTGTCAGTGGGCGCGCCGCCCTCGTCACCCGGAGCCTGGTCGACCACCACGTGGTCGAAGTTCGCCGTGAAGGTCTTGGATGCGGTGTCACCGATCTGCACCCGGCCGACGCCGGTCGATCCGGTGTTCGTCTGCCAGTCGTCGAGCACGACGACGCCGTCCCGGTACAGGTCCCAGGTCGTCGTCGCGCCCACCGAACCGCACAGCTCGATGTTGTGCCAGCCTGCTCCCAGCTGGGTGGAGGTGCCACGGCTCGACGCGCCGAAGTCGTTGCGCACGCCGAGCGTGCCGTTGGACGCGACGAAAGCCTTGATGATCGGGCCGTTCGCCGCCGTGCGCAGCCGGAACAGATCGAAGTTGCCTCCCGACGCGACGTTGACGTTCGTGCTGAAGCACACGTCCGTGACCGGCGCCGCCAGGTTCATCGCCGCGTACGCAGACTGGCCGCTCGCTACCGCCCGTGCGCTCGGAGCAGCCGGATTGCCACTGGTCGTGTCGATGGTGACGCGAACTGACGTGGTCCAAGCGCCGAGCGTTCCGCTCGTGAAATCATCGGAGGTGATCGGCGCCGCCGACACCACGGAGACCGGCAGCACGCCGGTGACCAACGTCGACATGGCCAACGCCACGCCAACGGTTGCTGCAAAGACCTTGCGCAACATGTGAACTTCTCCCGCCTCTACTTTTCGACCGCCGAAAGTAGTGAGGGAGCACGGTACGTAGTCGTGTGTCACGGGAACATCGCTGCTGTGTCACAGCTGTGTCACAGCTCGGGCGACTTCCATCGGCCTGCGCATTTACAGGACGACGCATTTATGGTGACCTGATGCCGGCCTGGCGCAGGACCGATGTCGGAAGGCCGCGTGAGGAGGGCTGATCGGTGAACCCCCGAGCATTGGTGGTCGAGGACGATCAGTCGGTGCGCGCCGCCATCACCCTCGTGCTCCAGCGATCCGGTTTCGACGTCGAGTCCGTGGGTGACGGGCGGACGTGCCTCGATCGGCTGAACGATGCGCTCTTCGACCTGGTGATGCTCGATCTGATGCTGCCGGGGATGAGCGGGTTCGACGTGTGCCGGGAGATCCGCAGCCGGAGCGGGATACCCATCGTGATGGTCACGGCGCGCACCGATACCGCGGACGTGGTCGCGGGGTTGGAGCTCGGTGCCGACGACTACGTCACCAAGCCGTTCGAGGCGGCAGAGCTGGCCGCCCGAGCGCGCGCCGCTGTCCGGCGCGCCGCAGACAACACCTCCACGCAGTTCTCGATCCGCGACCTCGAGATCGACGAGGCGGCCTTTTCGGTCAGCCGGCAGGGTGCCGAGATCGCGCTCACCGCGACCGAGTTCCGCCTGCTCATCACCCTTGCTCGCCATGCCGGGCAGGTGATGACACGAGAGGTTCTGCTCGAGCGGGTCTGGGGATACGACTACCTCGGCGACTCCCGACTCGTGGACATGGCCATGCAGCGCCTGCGCAGCAAGCTCGGTGAACCACCGTCGGGCAGCGAGTACGTCACGACCGTGCGATCGATCGGCTATCGGTTCGAACGTGAGTGACCCCCGGACCCCGCGTCGGTTCCGACGTCGGTTGACCTTGGCCTTCGTCCTCACCGCCGCCATCACGACGGGGGTCCTGGCGATCGTCACCTACACCCTCACGAGCGAGCGCCGGCAGCGGAACTTCGAGCAGCGGAGCCGGAACGAGGTCCGCATCGCGCTCGCGTTGGCGCCACGCACGCTCGACGAGGACAGCTTCGACACCATCTTGCGCGTGTACGAGACCCGCACCGGCAGCGACGCCATCGCGATCGACGGGAACCCGGGCTACTCGTCGTCCAACGTGGTCAACGCAGCCGATGTGCCGGTGGAGCTGTACGACGGGATCGGCGACCGTCTGCGGATGGCGCGCCTCACCGTCGGTGGCCGTGACTATCTCGTCATCGTCGGACTGGGGCCGAACGGCGAGCACTACGCCTTCTTCTTCTCGCTCGATCAGCTGCGCGACGGCCTGGCCGAGTTGCGTCGCATCCTCCTCGGAGGTTGGATCACGATCGTCGTGCTGTCGCTCGGAGTGGGCCATCTCGTCGCCCGCCGGACGTTGCGTCCCGTCCGAGAGGCGGCCGTCGCGGCGAACGCGATGGCCGAGGGCAAGCTCGACACACGGATCCAGGCACGCGGCGACGACGAGTTCAGCCACCTCGC
>JBFWVD010000131.1:0-10206 GCA_050246915.1 Acidimicrobiia bacterium
TCTTCCGATCTACGAAAGAGAGCAATGACCAGCTGGTCGCGGCGAAAGTGGCCTCGATCCTGGCTGCGACTGAACATGCGTCGAGCCAATTCCTCGTACGAGCGGCGACGAAGGCACGCGCCGAGAGCCTCGCCGCGCTGTACTCCGGACTCGGCTTCGCAGTCCCCGTCCTCCACAGCGGCTTGGGGCCGGCTCGGCAACGGGAGGTCATCGATGGCTTACGAGATGGCACCCATCGTGGCGTCGCCATGGTCGGCATGCTGATCGAAGGCTTCGACCTGCCGAGCCTGCGAATCGCGGCCTATCACGACAAGCACAAATCGCTCGAACCCACGGCGCAGCTCATTGGTCGACTTGCCCGCGTGCACCCAGACCATCCTCAGAAGTCCGCGTTGGTGACAGCGAAGGACATCGATGTCTACCCCCACCTCGAGGGTGCGGTGCGAGATCTCTACGCCGAGGACCGCGACTGGGCGACCGTGTTGCCGGGCATCATCGATGCTTACGTCGAGGACGACCTTAAGAACGCGGCCTACGCGAGAGCCTTCGACCCAAACCCTGGGACAGTCGATCTCGCGCAAGTCAGTCCGCTGCGCCGTGCCCGCATATTCGAGGTGCGATCGGATGTCCCAGGTTGGTCGCCGTCGTACCTCGACGGTGAGGTCCCGGCGGGACTGGCGGCCGGTGAGGTGCTTACGGGGCAGCACATCCTGTACTCCGGCACGAGCCCTGATCACAGCACGCTGTTGATCGTCACGGTCCAGCGAACGCGACCGCGATGGAGTAGCGGAGATGCCCTCGACTCGTTCGAATACGACCTTCACATTGTGAGCTTCCGTCGCGCCGCTCAATTGGATCAACCCGACCTTGTGCTGTTGAACACGAGCAGCGTTGCAGCACAGAAGGCAGTGCTCATCGCCATAGGCGCGGGAGACGCGGTGAAGGCCGGTGACCCGGGCCGTCTTCAGCGCGCATTCGATAGCCTTGCTCGGGTTTCTGTGTCGTCTGTTGGGGTGCGGAACACGTACGGCGCGACTCGAGGCACGCCCAGCTATCGCATGTTTGCGGGAAGTTCGATCGAGTCCGGTCTTCGCGACTCTGACACCGCCCAAACGTCGCTCGGCCACGCAATGGTCCAGGTGGCTGGTGATGCGGGCGCCTACACCGCTGGGGTATCCACCGGTAAGAGCAAGTACTGGGAGACCAGGTACACACCACTTCGTGGATACGAGGACTTTGTGACCGACCTCTCGGCTCGGTACTGGTATCCGCCGGCTGCGCCATCTGGACCCCTTCTCCCGCAGATCAACCGCGGTCAAACTCTGATCGCCTGGCCCGTAGCGCCTGTGATTGCAGTCGAAGTGGACTACGCACTTGTCGGACTCGAATGGGCCATTGACGGTGTCGGCTCGCTGGATTTCCTTGAACTGTTCGCAGGCGAACAGGCGACCCAACTGGGGGCCGGCACAACAGCGCCCGATCGGCTGCCGTTGGCTGCTTCGTTTCCGGACCCGGCGGGCAGCATCCGCGTTTGGACGGGCGAGATTGATTTGCTCGGTCAGGTCGCTCCGACCGGAGCCGAACGCGCAGTGCGGCGTGGCCACGGCAACGCTGTGTCGCTCTCCGATCTCCTCACCGATCGACCACCGATGATGTACTTCCTTGACGGCTCCACGGCGCGCGGTCGAGAGGTGTTCACCCCAACCACTGCCGCGATGAGACTTCGCGACGACCTGCTCTCCGTTCACGACTGGAGCGGAGTCGACATCACCGCCGAGACTGCCACCAAGGCAGCTGCCAACGGGACCGGGAAGTCGATCCATGAGTGGGTCGAGAACCATCTCCGAACGCGACCCAAGCGTGGTCGCCATCGCTGGATCCTGAGCAACGACGGCCCCGGAGAGATCGCCGACCACATCGTGATCGAGATCCTCCCGAACTCACAGGTGGCTGTCGGGTTGTGGCATTCAAAGTTCGCCGGAGGAGCATCCCCCAGCGTCCGGGTTACCGACTTCGAGGTCGTGGCATCACAAGCCATCAAGAGCAGACGATGGCCAACCGACCGCCGCCTGTGGGACCAACTCGGAGCTCGCCTGACCGGCGCCGCCCATCCAGAGGCCATCCTCATCGACGGCAACCGGCGACAGTTGGAGCTACTACTCGGCCTCCACCCCCGCTGGAAGGGAATGGCCCTGTCGACAAGGAGGAGATCTGTCGCTGGGCACATTGCTATCGTCCAACCTGGGCTGAGCAAGTCCTCGCTCGATGCGCAAGCCGCCAACGGCCAGGCGAGCGCAGTTCAGATCGTCCAGCTGCTCACCGTCTTCGGAGACGCGGTGTCCTCAGTCGCATCCGCCAGCGTGGTGGTCTCGGCGTGAAGCGAACGAGGAGCGGGCTGGAAACCGGGCTGGAGAGATCATGCCCTCTGCGTTGACGTGGCTCGATGTCTCGGCGGAGCAGCACCGACGCGTGTGCGACATACGTTCGGCTGTTCGACGAGCGTTGCACCCCGCTCAGCGGACCTTAGGCGGCCATTCGGACGTTGTTCCTCGTTGTTCCGACAATAGCTTGACAAGGGGCCATCGCACGAGCACGCTGGGTAGGGAACAACGCAGGAACAACCGAGGGGTAAGATGGATAAGACGTACACCGCTTCCAAAAGTCGCAATCAAGGCCGAGACAGCTGGTCGGTGATCTTCCGACACCCGGCCCGGCTTGACACTGCGGGCAAGGCCGGACGGAGGGTCCGGCGCGGCCTCGGGACTCCGGACGTTACGGAGGCTGATCGTCTAGTCGAGCAACTGAACGAGGTGCTTCGAACTCCGGAGCTGTGGGAGCCGTCGTCGCGTCAGCAGGCCGAGAGTCGATTCGACTCGCGCGTGGTCGACATCTTCTTCGAGGGGATTGAGCCGCAACAGTTGGACTACGAGGCCATCCGCGATGAGGTCCTCCCCCTGCCGGGGCCCGAGGAGGGCTATCGGTCCGTGCTCATGCTCGGAACGACCGGAGCCGGCAAGACCACCCTTGTCCGACAGATTCTCGGCACGGACCCAGGTACGGAGAGATTCCCGTCGACCTCTACTGCGAAGACAACTGTTGCGGACACCGAACTCATCTTCGATGCTTCTGGCGAGTACCGCTCGGTCGTCACTTTCGTCGGGCGCGACGAAGCGATCGACTCCCTCTCAGAGTGTGTGTCGGAAGCAGCGATGGCAATCCTGAGGGGATCGGAGGAACGCGACATCCTCCGTCGCCTCCTCGATCACCCAAATCAGCGGTACCGGTTCAGTTACATACTTGGTCGCGGCGCGACATCTGACGACGACGACGACGATGACGATGATGTCGATGTCGATGTCAGTGATGTCGATCCTGGCCCCCAGATCGATCTGGATGAAACGGCGCGAGTGATACAAGAGTCGATCGCGACGCTGAAGGCGTTGGTTGAAGACCACGAGACCTCAGTTAGAGATGCGATCGAGACTGATGACGGCGACGAACGAGTACTCGAAGAACTGATCGAGGAGACCCTCGACGAGGAGTTGCGGCGGGACGAGCGCTATCACGCTATCGTCGACGCCCTGTTCGATGAGATCGAGAAGCGATTCGAACTACTTACCGGCGGCCAGCTCCGACGCAACCGGCAGGGGTGGCCGACGAGTTGGACCTGGGCAACTCCGGAACGTGGCCCATTCATCAAGGCCGTGACGCGGTTTTCGAGCAACTACGCACCTCTCTTCGGCACCTTGTTGACTCCGCTGGTCAGTGGCGTCCGAGTGGCTGGCCCGTTTGCCCCGACCTGGATCGACGCTGAACCGCTTCGCCTGGTGGTTATTGACGGTGAGGGGCTCGGGCACACCCCGAGCTCTGCGGCAGCCCTCTCCACGAGCGTCTCGAAGCGCATCGAGGAGGTGGACGCGGTCCTCCTCGTGGACAACGCAGCGCAGCCTATGCAGGCAGCTCCAGTCGCTGCGATGAAGGCGGTCGTCACATCAGGAAACGCAAGTAAGTTGCTGTTCTGCTTCACACACTTCGATCTCGTCAAGGGCGCGAACCTCCCGACATTCTCAGATCGGGAGGAGCACATCCGAGCGTCAGGCGAGAACGTGCTCAAGGCCATCGGTGACGACCTGGGGCCGTTCGCTGAACGCGTGCTTCGTCAGCGATTGGAACGGGGCTGCTTCTTCGTCGGCGGTATCGATGGCGAGCTTGACACCACGAAGAAGGCGGCACGCCGAACCATTGAGCAGCTCGGTTCGTTGCTCCAAGCGATTGACGAGATATGTGATCGACCAGAGACAACGGACGCACGGCCCGTGTACGACAGAGTCAATCTGGTGCTCGCTGTCCGTGAGGCGGCCCAGAGCTACCACGATTCCTGGCGGGGTCGACTCGGAGTCGACTTTGTTCCGGGAACGCCGAAGGAGCACTGGACCCGAATCAAGGCGCTAACTCGACGATTCGCAGAGGGGTGGTCGAATGAGTACGACACACTCAAACCGGTCGCGGAGTTGAAGCGTGAGCTTGAGGAGCAGGTGTATCGAATGCTCCAAACGCCTGTCCGCTGGACTGGGCCGCTTCCGTCCGAGGATGAGAAGCAGCACGCAGTCGACGAGTTCGCGAACGCCATCGCCAAGGAAATTACAACGCTCGCTGCGCGACGTATCCAGACCGAGCGCACGAAGGCTTGGCGTGAGGCCTACTCTCAGGTCGGCCCCGGCTCGACATTCGTGCGAGCACGGCTTCTCGCCGACGACGTCTACGACCGCGCCGCGCCCGTACCAAGCGTCACTCCTTCACCGGACCAGAATCAGTTCCTGCACGAAGTGACGCACATCGTCGACACCGTGGCCAAGCAGCTGGCCATCGAGTTCCTGTAACCGCTTCCACCGTTCGCCCGACACCTTCGGCGGAACACCCGGCTGTATGACACACACGCGCCCGTGTTGAATTCGCTCGCGACGGGCTTCGTGTGGGTGGGCGATCGCCATGTGATACGGGTCCCTCTCACCGTAGCCAATGCTGTTGCACAGGGGGATCGAGGGCGGGTGCGCGCGGCGAGACGCGGGCGGCCAGTCGACAGGATGCATCACGGGTGTACCGGGCACGCGATCGCCTTGTCCGTAACGCGATCGCCAACGCGGCCCGGCGGCGGATTCGGCGAAGTTTGCTGCGTTCACCTCTGGAGCGGCTCTGTATCCCGGGTGACGTCGCCGACATCGAGGAGATCCTCATGCACGCCAACGAACCATCAGCTCTCGTGGTCGAACCGGACCTTCGCCTCGTCACGCTCCCCGACGCTGCGGAGTACCTTGCTGTGAGTCGAGGCGCCCTCTACTGCCTGCTTGGCTCCGGCCAACTTGCCTCGGTTCACATCGGACGCGCTCGGCGCATCCCCCGCGCCGAACTCCAGCGATTCGTGCGTGACCGTCTCGCTGGATGAACCACACCCAGATCGGAATCCGCGGCCAGAGGCGGGCCTCAGGCTCAGGCGCTCTGGACGGTCGGGTCGAGTAGTTCGGCGGCTCGCCTGGCGGTTGCGACGGGTCGCTTGCCGAGGTTGCGGACATAGCCCTCGGTGGTCGCGGTGTCGGAGTGCCCGACGTGTCGGGCGACGTCGCCGAGGTCGACGTCGCCAGAGGCGTAGAGGGCGGTGATGACGGTCCTGCGGCCGGTGTGCGTGGCGAGACCGATTGGGTCCAGCCCGGCATCGGTGGCGGCGCGGGAAATGGCTTTGGTGACTGCTTGGCGATTCACCAGCCCGCCGGTGGCGGTGGTGAACACGAGCGAAATGGGTTGACCGTCATAGGTCTGCTGGCGCCACAGCTCGCCGGCCGTCAGTCGGTCGGATGCTTGCGCGACTCGACGTCGCCTCAACGCGCCGACCGCGACCGGGGCGAGGTGGTGGATCCCTTCGGCGCCGACGGTCTTGGTGGTCCCGAGAACCATGCCGGTCGAAGGCGTGTACGACGCGGCACGCCGGATCCTCGCGGTGGACCCCTCGAGATCGAGGTCCTCCCATGCGAGACCGAGTACCTCGCTGACCCGCCATCCCTGACAGAACAGCAGCGTGATCGCGGCCCCGAGACGAAGGTCGGACGCGGCGGTGATCAGATGTCGAGCATCCTCTGGTGAGAGGGCGCGACCGGCATTCACCCGCCGGGCCGGCGGTGCCTTCACGAGATCGAACGGGTTCGACGTGAGCAGCCCGACTTTGACTGCCTCGGCGAAGATCTGGCGGCACACCTTGCGACAGTTCTGCACGGTGAACGGAGCGAACCGATCCAGAAGCCCTGATTGCCATGCGGTCAACGTTTCGGGGCCGACCTCGACCACGGCCATCGGGCCGAGTTCGTCGGCGAGATACCCGGTGAATTTGCGGTAGCTGTCGAACGTTGACGCCTTCACCTGATGTCGTGCCACGGTGTTCAACCACCATGCCGTCAGTTCGGTGACCGTTGTCGATCGAGAGAACCGGCTGGAGCGCTTCGCGGGCTGCGACAAGTCAAGGAGTACAGCGGCGCGCCGTGCTTCGGCTTTCGCTCTGGTTGGAGCGGACGCCGAACGCCGCTGACCTTCCCTATCGATGTAGGTCGCCCGCCAGCGACCCGGGATGAGGGTTCCATCGCCGCGTCGGGACGGCCGTTCGAAGTAGACGGACCCGGCCCCGTTCGTGTTCTTGGAGGCGATCGTCACGGACCCCTCGAGGCTGACGATCCGCTTGCCTCTCGGTTCTCTCGGCACCGGCTACCTCTGTCGTTTCGTCGTCCCAGCGTGCCCCGCGGGAGCAACCGCGGGAGCAACGCTACAGGAACGCCCGAAAATCTGGAAGGACGTCGAGAAACTATTTCCCCTGGTAGGGGTGCATTTCGCTGTACCCCGGTGAATGTCAGAGTACAGCAAAAGACCTGAAAGTGGAGCTGGCGGGAATCGAACCCGCGTCCACCGAGTGGTGACCGCCCGTGCTACGACCATTCCCGTGTTCGAGCCTCACGTTGGCTCATGACCGGGTTCACCGGGAGGGCCACGAGGACCATCCCACCGCCGGGTCTTTCCCCGACGTCAGCGTTCTTCCTCGCCGCCAGGCGTCTTTCCGCCGGTCATCCTCCGCTTCTGGTGCCGGGCTGCGGTGGATCGGCCCCGTGCGGCCTTACGGCTCACGATGTCTCTCAGATCACCTGATTATCAGGCGGCGAGAGCAAACTGCTGGTTGGCAGTTGTGTTGTTGCCCCGTTTAGCGAGTCTGAGCAACTCGGGTCGCACGTACGACCGACCGAAATCGATGTCGAAACCGATCAGCCCCGTTTGATGTAGCGAAGCAACGTTACCGGGCTCAGAGCCCGGCAGGGTTACGGAATTTCTTCAGGTCCGACTCGGTGAAGCTCGTGAGGGGGAGCAGCCGCCGGATCACGCGGTCGCGATCGGTGCCGACCACGGGCATCGACATCAGCATGCCGACCAACGATTCGGGCGAACCGGTGGCGATCAGATGGGTGCCGTCCTTCATCTCACGGATGTCGAACTGGATCTTCTTGGACAGTTCCCCGAGTGATCGCAAGACCTCGGTAACCGTCCAGCCGTCGCCCTTCAGCCGAACGTCGCAGCCCTCGCGAGGGGAGGTCTGCACAGGTGGTTGTGCACGGAGCGCCATGGGCCAATGATCGGCACCTCGGCCATGCGATTGAGGGCTCCTGGCTGGGGTTGTACCGCATTTTGGGCTAACGGATCGGGGCGCGCGCCGGGCAGCGGGCCGCGGTCGCGGACGAGCGGCGTTGGTAGGTTGTCCGCGTGCCGAACGCCCCCAGCCAATCTGCTGATCAGTCGGGCGAGCATCCCTACCTCGCATCCGGGTTGGGGATGCCCCAGTTCCCGGCCGACCTCATGCCCAGTGACGGCACCGGCGACCACGTCATGGGAGTGGCGGCGCAAGCATGGTTGACGACCTACTGCTTGCGTCAATGGGGCCCGGATTGGCTCGAGCGCGGGACCATGGCGCTTCGATTTCGTCGGCATCTGTCGGCCGGCGACCAGCTTCGGATCGTGCTCGACACTGCCGGGGGCGACGAAATGGCAGGTGACGGAGTGGGCGAGGCCGTCGAGACGATGTCGCTCGCCGTCGTCGATGTCGATGGCAACCTCTGCTCCGACGGTTCGGCGTCCCTGCTCGAACGTGCCCCACGTGTCGACCTCACAGGTTTCCCGGTGCTGCCCGTGCCCGAGCCGCGGATCGCGCCCCTCCCCGAGCACGTCGATGGTCGCGTCTTGGGGACGGTGAGGTTCGGGTTCGACGCCGAGCGGGACCTCGGCTTCACCCAGGCCCTCGGCGAACCGTGGTGGGTCGAGCAGGGCCTCGCCCATCCAGCGTGGTTGGTGAGCGGCGTGAACGGTGCGCTCAAGACCAACGTGGACTTCACCGACGGCCGCTGGGTGCATGCCGGGATGTCGGTGACGCAGTTGCGCGTCGTGCGATCTCCTGCAGTCATCTCGATCACTTGTCGATTCGACAAGCTGTTCACCGCCGGTGGCCACAACTTCGCCGACGTTGGCTTCGTGCTCTGCGCCGATGACGCACCGGCGATGACCGGGACGATGGTCATCGTCTACGCCTGAACGTCTCGGCGCAGCGCACTGGATCCGAAAGTCGATCGATCGCTAGGCCCGCCGATCAGAGATGGTTGGCGAGGTCCTCGCGGATCTCGGCCGGCGTCACCGTCGGCTCGTAGCGCTTGATGACGTTGCCGTCGCGTCCCACGAGGAACTTGGTGAAGTTCCACTTCACCTGATCGGTCCCGAGCAACTCCGGGTAGGCCTTCTGGAGATGGCCGACGAGCATGCCCGCACCCGGTGTGTCGGGCCCGAAATCGCCAGGTGCCTCGGCCCGCAGATACTGGTACAACGGCGCCGCATCCGGCCCGTTCACGTCGATCTTGGCGAACACCGGGAACGTCACGTCATAACTCAGACTGCAGAACTCCTGGATCTCGGCGTCGGTGCCGGGCTCCTGTCCGCTGAACTGATTGCACGGGAACCCAACGATGGCGAGACCGGCGTCGGCGAACTCGCGGTTGAGTGCCTCGAGACCTTCGTACTGCGGGGTGAGGCCGCACTTGCTGGCGACGTTCACCACGAGCATCACCTTGCCGTCGTAGTCAGCGAGCGACTTGTCGTCGCCGGTTGCGGTCTTCACGGTGAATGAATGGGTGTTCACGAAGTTCTCCGTTTCGATCTCGGGCAGTGCACCGGCTGACCGGCGAGGGTCCCGACTCTAGGGGTGGTCGAAACGAATCGGACCCAGCGATCGATTTCGGCGTCGATCAGTCCATGCCTTTGGCGGAGCGGCCCAAGGCCTTGGCCATCTCCTTCTTGGCGTCGCGCTCGGCCATCGCCGAGCGTTTGTCGGCGTGGGTGCGACCTTTGGCCAACGCCAATGTGACCTTCACACGACCGTCCTTGAAATAGAGCTCGAGCGGCACCAAGGTGAGACGCTCCTGAGCCACTCGCGCCCCGATGCGATCGATCTCGCTGCGATGCATCAGCAGCTTCCGGGACCGGTCGGGATCGTGCGCCCCGAAGCCGTGGGCGAAGCCATAGGGCGCCACGTGCACGTTGTAGAGGAAGAGCTGACCTCGTTCGACCGAGGCATAGGCGTCGGCCATCTGCACCTTGCCGTCGCGGATCGACTTCACCTCACTCCCCACGAGCTGGATGCCCGCTTCGTAGGTGTCGAGGATGGAGTAGTCGTGACGGGCTTTTCGGTTGCTGGCGACGGGCTTGGTGCCGGGCGGTGACATCAGGTCCGTCAGGGTAGCGATCTCGCCACGCGTCGACCGTGGGATCTGGGCTCGTGTGTCGATCCCTCTAGCGTGTGGTCGTGCTCCGCTTCGACGAACCGGTCTTCGACGAGATGATCGCCCACGCCTACCGAGGGCTCCCCGATGAGGCATGCGGTCTGTTGGTGGGTTCGCCCGGACACGTGGTGCGGTTCGTGGCATGTCGCAACGTGGCAGCGTCGGCGCGCATCTACGAGATCGACCCTCGTGAGCACCTGCGCGCCGAGCGCGCGGCCGAGGCCGACGGCTTGGAGGTGATCGGGGTGATGCACTCCCACACCCACACCGAGCCCTATCCGAGCCCAACCGACGTGGCCCAGGCGCCCGACCCCTCCTGGCAATACGTGATCGTGTCGTTGAAACGGGACAGCCCGGA
>JBFWVD010000132.1:0-10053 GCA_050246915.1 Acidimicrobiia bacterium
AACTGCGACGACCTGGTCCGCCGGTCCGACAACCAAAAGTGATTGATCGCGATCTGGCAGCAGATCGCGCAGACCCCGGAAGCACACGGTTACTCGTGGCTTCACCGGTCTCCCGCGTGTACAAAGCCGACCTACCGACGCGATAGTCGCTGAGTGTTCACGCGATGGCGGCGCAGTGAACGCAGAAACGAGTCTGTGGGATCGCCTCGAGCCGCTCGAACGGGATCAGGCCGCGACAGTGCTCACACACGCCGTACGAACCGTCATCAAGTTTCGATAGGGCGGCGCGTGCCTCGGCGATCGCTGTGTCGGCGCGACCCGTCGCGACCTCAGCGATTTCACGCTCGAGGATGCTGTCGACATCTTGCGCGCCGGTCAGCTCGGTGACGGTACGGCGGAAGTTGTTGGCGTGTCCATTTTGCTCCACCACTACGCACAGGAGACGTGCGCGCAAGAGCCCCAGCGACTCGCTTGAAGGCGGTGAGGCGTCGAGTGTCTGCATGTTGGTCGTTGGCACTCAGCAACTCCTTTGTGGCCGTCGCGTCAGGCGACGAGTGAACGGGACGAGTGGGTGACAGAGAAGTCGGTGCTGTCAGCGGCAAGCCGTCGCCATTGAGGAGGGCGACGTTTTGTGGTCGGAACGATCATGTCCGTCGGCGTCGATTGCTGGTGGCAGAACGATGACGGGGCAGGTGGCATGGTGGACGGCCTGATTGCTCACTGATCCAAGCAACAACCCTTTGAATCCTCCGAGTCCTCTTGATTCGACGACCAGGAGATCGGCATCGTTGGCTGCGTTGAGAATGCGTTCTGCTGCGCTGCCGAACGTCAAGGTGCGAATGACTGGTGCCCTCAACCCGTCTGTGTCAGCCGATTCGACCGCTTCGTCAAGCGTGGAGCGAGCGGCTCTTTCGACGAGCGACGAGACACCAAGCGAGCCAGCATATGGCGAGCCCGCGCCACGCGTGGATGCACTCCACCGCCGCCTCGTGTATACGCGCCTCATCCAGTGCCCACTCGAGGCTCTTTGAGCGGATTCGGATCCGTCGGTCCCGACGATGATCCGCCCGATACCGTCGGTGGGCCGGTCGGCGCGGTCTCGTACGGCAGCGACGGGGCACGTGGCGTGGTGCAGACACTGATGGGTCACCGAGCCAAGCAGAAGCGTTCGGAAGCGCCCCATCCCACGTGCTCCGACCACGAGCAGGTCAGCACCCTCCGACTGTTCGAGCAGTGCCTCGGCCGGCTGGTTACGGATTGCTTTCTGCTCGATGGTGGCGGCTCGGGCTGCTCCGACCACGCCCACGACGATTGACCGCAGAGCAGACGCGGCGTCGACCGCGTTGTAGGCCGGATCGAAGGGGGCTTCGGCGATGACGTGGTGCTGGTCGAGGAAGTCCCACGCAAGAACCGCTGTCAACGACGACGTGCGCGCGTCCGCCTCTCGTGCCGCCCAGCGCAATGCAGCAGCGCCGCCGTCAGATCCGTCGACACCCACGACGATACGACCGATCTCCTCACTACCCGATCGAACCCTGTCGTACCCGACCCGGGCTCCGATCGCGTGCTCGACAGGTGCACGGAATGCGGTCGTGTTCATCGCTTGAACTCCTTGCGGCTTCTCGAACCACTCCCATCGTGGACCGGATTCCGACGATCGTCATTGGCCGAGATTGACAAGGTTCAGGAGGCCACCTGTGGAGTCGGGACATCGCGCCAGGCGCCGTCGTGGAAACCGCTGCGCGTTGGCTCCAGATCTCTGTTCAGGCTGTAATCGACGCGGCGGCCTGAGGCAATCTCCTGATCGGAAATGGCGCTCGCACACGGCCGGCGAACGAAGGATCACCGGCGATGAGCCGCTGGAAGCCAAAGGGCGGTATGTGCAACCGGGCACCTGTCGCTCGCGGCAGGTTACGGAGCGTCTTGCGAGTTGACGAACACTGCGGGCACTTTGGAGTGATGGCTGATCTGCGTCGCGACCGAACCGACGAGGCGACTTCGCAACGCGCTGTGCCCGGCACGGCCGATCACGACAAGGTCGGCCTCTTCGCACGCGTTCAGCAACGCCTTGGCCGGCGATCCGGTTGCCGGTACCGCTTCAACCTTGACGGATGACGGATTCAGCTGCGATATCGCGTGCTCCAGAATTGCGTTGGCTTCCCTGTTGGCGACGTCCACTGCGCGCACCGGGTCCGGCAACGGGAGATCGAAGTACGTTGATTGAGTTGGTTGAGCAGCATGAACAACTCTCAACTGAGCGTCGCGATGGGCGGCTTCCTGTGCCGCCCAGCGCAGTGCGGCCTGCCCGTCTGCCGAGCCGTCCACGCCAGCGACGATGCGACCGTGCTCGCGCGTGTTCTCAGCGGGTGGAGATCGTACGATCGCAACGGCGCATGATGCTTTGTGCAGGCATCGCTGACTGACCGATCCCAGCAGGAGCTCCGCGAATCCGCCACGGCCGCGGGCTCCGAGCACCAGCAGCGAGGCGTCCTTCGACGCCCGTACCAGACCACGAGCGACGAGGTCGCAGACCACCTCCGTGCCGACCTGACCGCCGTTGGTCTCACCAACCGCCGTGGTGATGAATCTCTTCAGTGCCGCTTCGGCTGCAACTGCGTCGTATGCGGGGTCGAACTCAGTGGAACTGTCGGTGTGGTGTTGGTCTAGGTAGTCCCAGACCATCACGGCCGTCACCGAGCCACTCCGCAGTGTGGATTCCTGCAGGGCCCAGCGAAGGGCGGCTCCAGCGGAGGACGAACCGTCTATCCCGACCATGATTTGTTCCATGGCTTGATTTTCGCTCATTTCCCTCATTAAATCTACTCAGACGTAGAAATATTCGAAAGGCGGACGTAGGTTCGCTGTGTGGAAGTCGACCAGTGCCACCACGTTTCGTTTGAGTTGTACCCCCGGCCGCCATTTCGCCTTGATCTCACGGCCTGGGCGTTGCGACGGCGTGCCCGCAACCGTCTCGACATCTGGGACGGTCGCTATCGCCGGGCGCTGTTCGTCGACGGTCAGCCGGTCGCCCTCGAGGTCGTTCAGAACGGGCCGCGCGAAGATCCAGCGCTCACCGTTACCGCTACGGCCGCAACGCCGATCTCATCGACACGCGTTTCGTCGATGAACGCAGTCGTTGAGCGCCTGCTCGGCCTCGACGTGGACCTCGACCCGTTCTACGAGCTCGCCGCCGGAATCCCTCGCTTGCGTGATCTGAAAGACCGATTTCTCGGTGTCAAGCCGCCGCGATTCCCAACCGTCTTCGAGGCGCTGTGCAACGCGGTCGCCAACCAACAGCTGAGTCTCGAGGTGGGCATCGAGCTGTTGAACCGACTGACGAACACTTACGGCACTCCGGCTCTACCAGGTGACACGCAGACGAACACGTTTCCTGAAGCGCATACGGTTGCGGATGCTTCGGTCACCGCGCTCCGTGAGCTCGGCTTCAGCACCAGCAAGGCTCGATACCTGATCGGACTGGCCGATGTGGTGTCGTCCGGAGCGTTGAACCTCGATGCGATCGAGATGATGGGTCGCGCGGACGCCACGCGGACGCTGGAAGGCTTGCACGGCATCGGTCGCTGGTCGGCTGAGTACGTCCTGCTTCGGGGCTTTGGCCGGCTCGAGGTGTTTCCGGGTGACGATGTGGGTGCGCGGAACAAGCTCCAACGACTGCTGGCACTTCGCAGTCCACCGACCTATCCGCAAATCGTCGGCATCCTCGCCCCCTGGTATCCCTACGCGGGGGTCGTGTACTTTCATCTCCTCCTCGACGGCCTCGTCGAGCGAGGCGCGCTCGAGATCTGACGGTTCCGCAAAACGGCCTCAGGCGCCGACGTAGACAACAGCGCCATTCACCAATCGAGCCTCCGGGGTGATCGGGTGAGGAACGAGACGCCCGTCGTGGAACAGATGCACGACCGGCACGTGCTCGACGAGTACGAGATGATCGGCAAGCAGGCGCCG
The DNA here is from genome assembly GCA_050246915.1 of Acidimicrobiia bacterium. Classification (GTDB taxonomy): domain Bacteria; phylum Actinomycetota; class Acidimicrobiia; order Acidimicrobiales; family Ilumatobacteraceae; genus JBFWVD01. Next base: position 3,967 of record JBFWVD010000132.1, read on the forward strand.
GTGACAACGCCACCAGAGCGACTCGGCACACATCATTCCAACTCGGCTGAGCTCAGCCTGCGCGATCAGGTCGGCGACGCCGTCGAGGAACTCGTGCGAGGTCATGTGATCGGCGTATGCGCGGAACTGCGGGTTCCGCAATCCGCTGTTGGGCGAGCCGCGTGAGAGGCGGCGTCGTCCGCCGAGAGACGGTGACCAGTGGTAACCGATGCCGAGCGCCAGCAGGTGTGCCGCGATCGCGTCGAAGCCGAACTGTGGGTGCTTCCGGCTGCCCGGAAACCGGCGGACGTCGACCAAGCGCTCGACTCTCGCCTCGTGGAGCAGGTTGCCGAACTGCTCCGCCGACAACATGCCATGGCCGAGGGAGAGGATCGTGCCCGCTCGGGCATCGTCGACATCTTCGGTGTCGCGACCGGAACGGCCCCGGTCATCACGACGAGCGATCACGTCGTGCCCGGTTGATCCTCGCTCTGAGCGTGTCGAATGGTCGGTTGCGCGAGGTGGCGAATCCGGCCGCGATCGCGGCCGACGCGATCGACACGGTCAACACGACAGCGATGCTCACGCCCACCTCCTGTTCGCCGGCTGCGACGTCACGCGTCTCTGGGATCGAGCACGTCGGGGTCGATCTCGTGGCGGCGGATCGCCGCGGCCACGACGTCGCTCGCCACGTCGCCGGTTTGGACAAGGGCGTGCAAGCTGGCCACCACGATGTGTCCGGCATCCACCTCGAAGTGGTGACGAAGCGCGGCGCGAGTGTCGGAGAGACCAAAGCCGTCGGTACCGAGCGGGACGAACGGTTGTGGGACCCAACGACCGATCTGGTCGGGCACCGCTTTGACGAAGTCCGTGACCGCGACGATCGGCCCGTCCACGTCAGCGAGCACCTCGGCGAGGTACGACAGCCGTGGCGGATCGGTGGGATGAAGCCTGTTCCACCGCTCGACAATGAGCGCGTCGTCACGCAGCTGTTTGTAGCTGGTCGCGCTCCAGACATCGGCTGCCACGTCGTACTCAGCAGCCAGCAGGCGTTGGGCTTCGAGGGCCGCCAACATCGCCGTGCCGCTGGCGAGGAGCTGCAAGCGATGGGGACGTTCGGGGGCTGCCTGGTACCGGTAGAGGCCGCGAACGATGCCGTCGCGCGAGTCGGCGGGCTTCGGGGGCATCGGGTAGGTCTCGTTGTAGAGCGTGATGTAGTAGAAGACGTCCTCCGGCGCGTCGCCGTACATTCGGCGCATGCCGTCGTCGACGATCACCGCGAGCTCGTAGGCGAAGGCCGGATCGTACGCACGGCAGTTCGGGACGGTGGCGGCCCACGCGTGACTGTAGCCGTCGGCATGTTGGAGGCCTTCGCCCTGCAGCGTGGTACGTCCGGCTGTCGCCGCCATGAGGAAGCCGCGGCCACGCATGTCTCCCAAGGCCCAGATCAAGTCGCCAAGCCGGTGGAAACCGAACATCGAGTAGAAGACGAAGAACGGAACCATCGGTTCACCCCAGGTCGCATACGCGGTCGAGGCGGCGATGAACGAAGCCATCGATCCTGCCTCGGTGATTCCCTCCTCGAGGATCTGGCCATCGGCCGATTCTGTGTAGCTGAGCAGCATGTCCGCATCGACTGCCTCGTATCGTTGGCCTGACGGCGCGTAGATCTTGGACTGCCGGAACAGGGCGTCGATGCCGAAGGTGCGAGCCTCGTCCGGGATGATCGGCACAACTCGGCGGCCCAGTTCGGGATCGCGCAACAGGTTCCTCAGGAGTCGGGTGAACGCCGATGTGGTGGATGACGCGATCTTGCCGCCGGTCCCTGCCAGCAGTTCACGAAAGGGCTCCTCTGTCGGCAGCTGGAGTGTCTTGGGCCGAACCACGCGAGCAGGGAGAAGGCCGCCGAGAACACTGCGGCGGTCCATGAGATATTGGTGCTCCTCGGAATCTCGGCCCGGCCGCACGTAGGGGGGGAGCTCGGCGGCGAGTTGTGCGTCGGTGATGGGGAGCTCGAGTCGGTCGCGGAACGTCTTCAGCTCGCCCTCGGACATCTTCTTCATCTGGTGAGTGGCGTTGCGCGCCTCGAAACCCGATCCGAGTGACCAGCCCTTGACCGTCTTGGCGAGAACGACGGTCGGCGCGCCGCGATGATCGACCGCTGCATGGTACGCGGCGTAGACCTTTCGGGGATCGTGGCCGCCGCGGCGTAGGCGTCGCAAGTCGTCGTCGGAGAGATGCTCCACGAGGGCCCGGAGTTCCGGAGCGGGACCGAAGAAGTGTTCGCGGATGTACGATCCCGCCTCGACCCGGAACTTCTGGAACTCACCGTCGACGGTGGCGTTCATCTTGGCGACGAGCGCGCCGTCGGTGTCACGGGCGAGCAGGTCGTCCCACTCGCGACCCCAGACCACCTTGATGACGTTCCATCCCGCGCCTCGGTACAAGGCCTCCAGCTCCTGGATGACCTTGCCGTTTCCGCGTACAGGTCCATCCAGGCGCTGCAGGTTGCAGTTGACCACGAAGATGAGGTTGTCGAGCCGCTCGCGCCCGGCGAACGCCAGCGCGGCCAAGCTCTCGGGCTCGTCCATCTCACCGTCCCCGACGAAGCACCACACCTTTGATGCGCTGGTGTCGACGATGCCGCGAGCGTGCAGGTAGCGGTTGAACCGTGCCTGGTACGCAGCGGCCAGTGGTCCGAGGCCCATGGAGACGGTCGGGTACTCCCAGAAGTTGCTTCGCTTGGGGTGCGGATAACTGGGCAGCCCGCCGCCACCAACCTCCTGTCGGAACCGGTCGAGCTGAGCCTCGTCGAGACGACCCTCGAGGAAGGCGCGTGCGTACATGCCGGGTGATGCATGGCCCTGAAAGAAGACCTGGTCGCCGAAGCCGCCGTCAGACTTGCCGTGGAAGAAATGGTTGAAGCCCACCTCGTACAGGGTCGCAGCCGAAGCGTACGTGGCAAGATGGCCGCCGATGCCGTCGAAGCGGTGGTTTGCCCGGGTCACCATCACGGCCGCGTTCCAGCGGATGAGGTGTCGGATCCGCCGCTCGATCCTCTCGTCACCGGGCATCGGTGGCTCGTCGGCGTTGGGGATCGTGTTGACGTAGTCGGTCACGGTGATCGTGGCGAGGTCGATGCCGAGATCGTCGGCCCGACCGAGCACCCGCAACAGCACGTCGCGAGCACGAGCCTTGCCCAGGCTCGCGGAGAGATCATCGAGCGAATCGAGCCATTCCTGCGAGCGACCTGGGTCGGGGTCCGGGATCTGACCAAGGAACTGATACCGGTTCACGAGGGCGACGCCCCGGTCACGACGGCGGCGGGTGACGCCGGCCCTTCGGCGTGCCAGACAGCATCGACGGCCCGATGAGCGAGTTCGATCTCATCCCATTGTTCGGGGTCGAGTGCGTGGAAGATGTGAGGGAACAGGTCGTATTCCTCGTCGTCGATGTGAGTGGCCAGCAACCGCAACGCCGCGGCGACCTGGGTTCCGGCCAGACCGTCGGCCAACCAACGGCGCAGGTCCTCGTGCTCACTGCACAGGATCTCGATCTGGTCGGCAAGCGGCCCGAGCGACCTCGCCTGGTCGAACAATCCGATCTCTTCCTTCGCGGCATGCTTCTGGAGAAGCAGCACGAACTCGGCGAACACGGACGCGGCGTCGACACCGCTGTGAAGCGCGTGGTGCAGCACATCGCTGTAGTCGAGAAGGCGGCGGTGTTCGGCAGCCAGTTCCGCCGTAGGTCCAGATCGTCGGCAGCCGCAGTAGTCGCACATTGTTCCGTCCTCCTTCAGAGAGGTATAGTTCTGTTTTTTACTAGAAAATTTTTCGTGACTCAGAGGGAGCGACCGTGAGCAGAAATCGTGGCATCATGTCTCGGCCAGGTCGCAAGGCGCGTCGAGGCGATCACCAGACTCATCCCGCGATGCAAGCGAACCTGCTCATGGGCAGCGTCGTGGTGCTGCTGTTGCTCCTCGCGCTGCTCAGCACGATCGGCGGTCGATGATGAATCCGTTCCGTTCGGGACGAGCACGGCCGCGATCAGATCTTTCCGACCAGGTCCAATGACGGAACGAGTGTCTTGTCACCCTCATTCCACGCGGCAGGGCAGACCTCGCCCGGATGAGCGGCGACGTGTTGCGCGGCCTTGACCTTGCGCAACAGCTCGGCTGCATCGCGACCGATGCCACCGGCCGTGACCTCGACGATCTGGATCGTGCCCGACGGGTCGATGACGAAGCTCCCACGATCGGCAAGACCTTCGCTCTCGATCATCACCTCGAAGTTGCGGCTGATGGTGCCGGTCGGATCGCCGATCATCGGATACTCGAGCTTGCCGATGGCGTCGGAGGAGTCGTGCCACGCCTTGTGGGTGAAATGGGTGTCGGTCGAGACCGAGTAGATCTCGACGCCGATACGCCGGAACTCGTCGTAGTGGTCGGCCAGATCGCGCAGCTCGGTCGGACACACGAAGGTGAAGTCGGCGGGGTAGAAGAACACCACCGACCACTTGCCTCGCAGATCGGCGTCGCTGACATCGACGAACCGTCCGTCGTGGAACGCGGTGGCGTGGAACGGCTTCACTTCGGTGTTGATGAGTGACATGGCTGCCTCCTGATACGGCTGGGGAATGAATGGTCGATGGGACCTGCGATGGCTCGGCGTGGCTTCGGCCCGGTGCTGCTCACAGCATGCCGAGTTCGAGTCGGGCCGCTTCGGACATCCGGTCGATCGTCCACGGCGGGCTCCACACGAGTGTGACGTCGGGATGGTTCTGGACCGCATCGGAGAAGAAACAGAAGATCACGCCGACCTCGGCAAGGCGGGTTTTGAACGTCGTCGCGACCGATACCGAGTCGATGATCGCGTCCACTGCGACGCCCGACAGGCGTTCCTGTACAGCGAGGTAGATGCCGAGCTTGTCGAACACCCGAACCATCGGATCGACGTCATCCAGGCTGTCCGGCCCAGATCCCATCGGCTTCGGTGCCGCCCAGTAGCTCATGGCCTGGTAGTCGATGGCCTCGTGGTGCACGTTGGGCCAGGTGGGTTCGTCCAACGTCACGAAGTGGCGGTACGCCGCGAGACGCCATTCCAGCAACCACTCAGGCTCGGCTTTCTTCGCCGAGATCAGTCGAACGATGTCCTCGTTGAGGCCCTTCGGCGCGATCTCGGTGTCGAGATCGGTGGAGAACCCGTATCGGTACTCCCCGTCGATGAACCCGTGGATGCCGCTGTTCGTGACCGGCGCCGCGAGCGCGACCGCATCTGAGGTAGGCGCGCTCATTCGACTTCGATGAAGATGCACTCGCCCGGGCATTCCTCGGCCGCTTCGATCACGCTGTCCATGCTCTTGTCTGGGATCCGGGCCATACCAGCTGATCCAGCCGGATTCGTCACGCCGTCGAAGCGCGTCTCGGTGCCGAAGTTCGACGCCGACTCCATGACGTAGAACAGGCCATCATCCTGACCGAAGAACACGTCGGGGGCGATCTCCTCGCACAGCCCGTCTCCAGTGCACAGGTCCTGATCGATCCACACCTTCATGCGATCTCCTCACTCAACGCCTGCATACGATTATATACAGTGAGAGATAGAAATATGGCGTTCAGTGGAGTATTGTGTCGTCGTGGACGTGACTCGGGCTGACGAAGGCGATTCGGCTGCACTCTGGCCGCTCGGCCGCGAAGCACGGCCGCTCGGTGGTGACCCTCGATGACGCCGACGATGTCGGGATCTTCGTGCGCCAGTTCTACGCACAGGTGTCACGCGACGACCTGTTGGGTCCCGTGTTCGACCAAGTCGCCGATACTCGACTGGGCACAGCACTTGCCGAAGCTGACCGCGTTCTGGTGTCGAGCCCTGTCCCGTCTGGCACAAGTCCGAAACTGACGTGTTCCCGGGCGGGCACGGAGAGACGGACACGCCGTCCTGACGTCAAACGCACCAGCCTCATAGCTGAAAAAGGACAGGACAACTAGTAGTCCAACCGAAAGGATCGACATGAGAAGCACGTCCAGCGCTTCACGGCCATCCACCCGTCGAGGTGAGATCATGAAGCCCTGCATCCTGGTCCAGCGGATCTACGATCGCGCTGACCTGT
>JBFWVD010000133.1:0-10036 GCA_050246915.1 Acidimicrobiia bacterium
GGCATCACACTGGAACACCGACCCCAAACCGTTTGTCTGGCACACACCAGCGAAGAAGATCATCACCAAAGTCCGACGAGGCCGAGCCGCCCTCACCCACCAGACCAAATCCGCGACAGACCACTAGACGCATTCTGTCCGGGGTCGTCATCGGAGTTGGTCTTGTGTCGTTCGTGGTCGTTCAAAGCTTCGGATGGATCGGTGCGGCGATAGTGATACCCCCACTGCTCGTCATCACGGCCGTCATCTCTCGACGCCTCGAACACCACCCGTGGATCGATGCCAAGTCATCGACCGCCCTACCGGCCGATGAGCCGTCGCAGCGCCCGGACTGAGCCCTCCGGTTCCGATCTGCCGATCGGAGCCCTGCTGGCGTCCTCGGCTACATCAAGCCATCATTGCTCAGTGGGCGTGAAGCGCGTATGGCTTGAGGGCTGGGCGATCCAGTGTTGCGGTGCACCGTTCGCCGTCGGGGCAGAGTCATCGTGGCAGTTGCGACGCGTGACTGGCAGCCCGGCGTGCGCAGAGTTCTTGCCCGAGAAGCTCGCCAGCCGGGTCACGGATGAGTTGGTTCACCACGAGGGGCGCAACGGTCCAGGCCGATTCGTGACAGGAACTGTTCGGTTCATCAATGCCGTGTACTGCCAGCGAGTCGCAGATATCAACTCGTCGCTGATGCGTCCCGTCGCTGGCTCGGGTCGCTTGATCCCAGTGTCATCAGTGGATCGATGGGAGCAGGACCCCGAAGAAGTCGGTTTGGGAGATTCGTATCGCTTCGAAGGATACCTCGTTGACCTTCTGACCGACCGCTGGAACGGTTAGGCACGCACCCCGCCGATATTTGCCGATCTGGCGGGTGGACACAGAAACCGTTCTCGGACATTCTGGACCGGTGCACGGTCCTTTGCCGTCGGGCTACCACGAGCGGTTCATGGATCGGTTCCTCGAGGCGTGGCCGCAGCGCGACCTTCCCATCGAGACGTACCGCGAGAAACTCAAGATCTCGGCTCAGGAGGGCGAGCACGGGTGGATCGTCCACGTTGAGTTCCTCGGCTCGCAGGCGTGGTCTGAGCCGTTCACCGACGACGAGGTCGAAACAGGACGTTTCCAGGATTTCCTCGACAACCTCGCAACGCGGTACGCCGACCAGGAAGAGGCCGACCGTTGGAGCTACCGAGGCGCCTGGCGCGAATGGCGCAATCCGGATTGACAGCTCGCGACCGATCAAGCGTCGGAGTCGGACGACGGGTCATCAGTCCTGTATGCATCTTCACGCCGACGAGCGATTGCGCGAAACAGAGCGGTGAGCCCAACGACCGAGAGCATGATGCCTGCGAGGGGTATGCCTGATGTCGGATCCAAGGCAATGCGGGCGATCCAGAGCATCGCGGCAAAGCCCGAAAAGGCGATCGCGATCAATAGGCGGTAGGCCCGACGCGGAGGCTCGCCACGGCTTTCGGACTCTGTGCGCTTCTGCTCCCGCTCGGCCCAACGATCAAGAACGCCCACGAGATGATCCTACGAAACCCGACCGCGCGGATCTGCCGATCGGATCGGTGGACACGGGGATCCTCGTCGGGCACGATGCGCTCGTGGTGCCATCGTCGGACGCAGTGAGCCGCGCCATCGTTGCGTGGACTGGATACGACGCATCGATTGAGTTCGGCAGGCCGGATCGAGACCCAGCCCGACTAGTGAAAGCGTTCGGCGAAACCGCCGCCTTTGACTTGCTCCCGATCATCAGTGCGCTGGAAGAGGAGTTCTACGCCTCCACCGCGTACAACACCGTCGCTGGGTTTCGCGAGATGGCCGAGCAGGCGGCAAATGAGTTCAGAGGTCGCCACCCCGAACTGTCCGACGAGGCCGTGGCTGCACTCGCGTGGTGCTACTCATTCGATTGGAAGTGACGCGCCCTTCGACAGCGCGTTGAGCGCGCTCGACCGATCTGCTGTTCGGCGCCGACCGAGCCGATGCGTACCCTCACACCATGGGCTGGGTCACGGTGGACGAAGGTGATGACGAGGCTGGCCATCATGCCCGCTTCGAACGGCTATTCCGGGCGATTGGCTGGAGTTGGACGCTCCCGATGAAGGTGCCCCGACGACGCTGGCGGATCGTGTCGGTCTCTCCGACAAACCAGACCGAGATCGTTGTAGCCGAGGGACCCGATGGCGATCAGCTCCGGAGCGAGTTCACGCTGCGCATCGCACACCATCGACCGAGTAGCGAAGAACTGAAGATCTGGCAGGTCGGTCCGTGGTCGACCCATCGTCACTCAAGACCGAGGTGACGGCGAAGCTCGCCAAGTTCAACCTCGAGGTTCTTTCGGGCCAGGATCGTCATTTGGTCCAGCCTCATGTCGAGGACGTGGCGCGATTGCGACGGGGTCAAGTGCCACGGCGCTTCGGTGAGTGCCTTGATCGTTGCGTCGCGATCTCGGGATCGATCAATCAGATCGAGCAACTCGTCGCGTCGCGCCAGTACCGCGACGAACGCCGTGAGGATTGCCAGGCGCTCGTTCTGGTGGGCGTCCTCTCGCACCGTGCGATCTTCCCATGGCTGAGTCCGGTCGAGTTCGCCAGATCGGACAACTCGTTCCGCCCCTGGCCGAACTGCCGCTCGGTGCTCACCGCAGCTCATTGGTGTTGGGCGCAAAACGACGTGGCGCTTCTGCAGACGTCAGTGCTTGCGCTCAGTCAAGTGTTGCCAGGACATTCGTCTTCCTGGCGTTCGGTTCTGCGACCGGACAGCCACCGGTCGCAGCTCAACTGGGAAGAAGAGTTGGCCCTCGAACGGCGTGCCCATCAGGCGGGCGCGGCCGACGCGCCAGATCGAACTGGTCATGCTTGCTGCTACGTGTGTAAGTGCAATCGACTCCCCGACGTCGACCCATCGCGTCGTCAACGACCACACGCGCTCGTCTTGTGCGTCCCAGCCAGTGACCTCGGGAAACTCGACGCTTGGCCCGTCACTGAAGACAATTGAGTCGAGGATCATCTGTGCGTCACCGCCCCGAGCGCCGAGTCCGTGTTTGATGCAGTTGTAGAGGTTTGCGTCCTCGAGGAAGACAGCTGCCAGATGACGTAGGAAGCGCGAGAGGCCGTCGAGGGCTCCCGTCCAGTCGGCCTCGGTGACGATGTCGCTCCGTTGGCGGCTACCCAGGCACACGAACGCGACGAGGTCCGGGCTAGGCGGAGTGTGGAGGATGTCCTCAACCAAGGCGACGAATCGATGCCAAGGCGTGCCACGGAACGGGAACCAGGGCACATTCGACTGCTCCGCGTGCACGAGGAACATCCGCAGCAGCGTCTCCGCTGCGAGGTGCAACAGCGCCTGTGACTCGACAGTCAGAAAGCTCTGATGATCGGCTGCATCGGCGGCCATGGCTTGGTCATCGCTGACATCAGCGACGTCAGGATCCTGCTGCGTCACGGCGAAGCCTGCGAACTCGACGCCGGAATGAAGCATCGCCTCGAGCTCTGCGCGCTTGCCGCCGGCGAGCAGGAGCAGCTGCAACCGAGTGAGTAGGTAGTCGGCCGGATCGGTTCGGTAGAAGGCTTCGTTGAACCGTTGAACATGGACATCGGCCATGTCGTGGTCAGGCTCGGGAACGGATGATGTCATCCGCCTAATGCTCGCAGAGTGCGTCCACCCGCCAGCATGAGCCGGAGATTGCCAAGCGGCACGTGCTCACCCGCATTAGAGCCCGTAGGTGGCGTGCTGGAACTGCCGATCGGATCGGCCAAGCGACGTCATCCGCGTCGTGGAGGAACTCTCTTGCCAACGAGCGGGATCCGGCGAGCAAGCCGGACGAGCCACCAATCCTCGACCGGCAAGGGCTCCATCCATCCAGGTTCGTGACCGGTCAAGCAATGCTCGCAGCCTTCTTCGACGGGCGAGGGCACATGCATTCCACCGAGGTAGCCGCCGAAGTGGTTCTGCGGAAGCGGCCCTCCACATCGAGGGCAACGCCGGTCCGCTGGATCGGATGTCGATTCCATGCGACTGTTCTACGCCGTCGGAGTGAGTGGGTAGCGAAGAACTGCCGTTCGGCGTGGTGGACACGGGCACCTTCATCAGGCAATCCGCGCTATGGACACCTGAGAGACTTTGCCGGGCGAACAGGAACGCGCCAACACTTCTTGGCATCGCAAGGCCAGGACCGGCCGCCTCCAGCTTGCGAGCAAGGTCTGAGATCGATTTGCGAACGCGTGAAACGGGAGTGGCCGGTTCGGAGTCGAGATGGTGTGAAGACTTCGAATCCAACAGGCCGACGGTGCAGGCTCACGAGGTGACCGAGCCCCAACCGACCTCGGCCACGGCGTTCACTGACGCGCAGCGGGCCAAGTTGATTCGGGCGGCGTGGCTCATCGTGGGATCACGCGTCGACGCCGAAGACGCCGTGCACGATGCCTGGCTCTCGTGCAGCAGTCACCTCGCCGACGTCGACGATCCAGACGCCTACCTACGGCGCGCCGTCATCAACAGATGCCTATCATTGCTGCGATCGCGAGAACGCGCCACGCGCGCCGTCAACCGCATCGTCGCAGACGACGTCATCCCGCCACGACACCTCGTCGAATTCCGCGATCTCATCCAGACGCTCCCCATCAGGCAGCGAACAGCCGTCGTGCTTCGCTACTACTGCGACACACCCGACACCGAGATCGCTACGCATCTCGGCTGCGCTGAAGTCACCGTCCGAGTCCTCATCCACCGCGCCCTTCGCCACCTCCGAAGCGAGATCGAACCATGAACACCCCCGAACGAGTGCTGCGCAGCAAACTCCACGAACTCGCCGAAGCCGTACCGATCATCGAGCCCCTGCAAACCGTCGATGGAAACCGGACGTACGCCGACCTTGAGCCGCCCGCACGATCCCCCCGACGCCTCGTCGCAGCAGTGCTGGCGGCCGCCGCAGTTGCTCTCCTCGCGCTCGTCATCACATACGCCCACAATCGACACTCGACCGTGACAAGCGGAGTTGACACAACGGATCTCGGCCCGATCACCGGCTTCCCATTGCGTCAAGCCGTTCATGTAGTCGATGCTCGGGTCTTTGTCGTGCGCATCGGGGCAACCGAGGCCATCGTGTTGTCGGACCGATCACCGCATCTCGGGTGCCGTCTCGTCACACCACCGACCGACGGACCCGCCAACGCAGTGTTCCAAGACCAATGCCACGGATCCATCTTCGACCTCAACGGCGACAAGCTCAGCGGTCCTGCTGCTGAGGGCATGTACCCGGTGCAGCACAACGTCATCAACGGGCGGATCACCATCGTCAGAGACGATCCGACCCTCGAGCAGTGGCGGCGCAAAGCGCAACAAGCCATGGACCTCAAGGCTTCGGCGTCGTTCTACGAACCAGATGGCACCATCGTGATCCTCATCCCACCCGCCGGGGGCATCACCATCGGTCCAGCGCTCGACGCTCACGTCTCGCTCAATGGACGGATCAGCGTCACGGCCACCGCCAGCGATCCAGGCGGCACCGCGCGCGCCTACGTGAGCACAGACGGCAGCGGCACAACCATCAACGCCCAATATGAGTCCAGCGACGGGCAACACACGTCCATCTGGAACTGGACCAGCGACGACACCCTCGCTCGATTCACGCAAGAAGAGCTCCTCACCATCGCCCGGCAACTCCGCCCGAACAGCGATTGAACGCCGCTCGAAGCAGCCAAAGCCGCATCGCCCATACCGCCCATGCGTGCCATACCCATCTGGACTTTCCAGCTGTATGGGGTCATCCTGAACCCTGTGGGCGAGGGCGAAGATCTGCGATGACTGGACTCGGTGAAGTGTTCGCGGCAGCGGCACTGGCGGCCGTCTTGGCTGCACCCACTGCTTGCTCCGGCGGCAGCCCTCCCGATGTGCTGTCCTGCAGGGTGACCCTCGGCGATGCCGCAAGCAGTATCGACCTACCGGTGACCGACGGGCAGACTGCCTCGGCTGCCCTACGCGGATACACCGTGAACTTCCAGATCCAGCACGCAGGCACCTTCGTCCACGCCGAGATGATCGGGCTCGACAACACCTCGCTCGGGGCGTTCGACGCAGGGGTGAGAGGCCTGTCGGGCTCCGCCACCACCAGCGACGGCATGCTCGCATTCGACTGTTCCAAGAAGTCAGCGTGAGCGCTCCAAGGGCCATGACGGGGCGAGCCAATGGGTGTTGGGCTCTGGTGTTGTTGCTCGCTGCGGTCATGACGGCTTGCACCAACGACAGCCCATCGCAGCAAGGCGCCGCAGCGCAATCCTCGACTGATCCGTGGTCCTGGCTGGACCGGTTCGGTACCGAATCCCCGACTCCAGCCCTACCTGAAGGCTGGAAGCTCCAAGACGTCGGCGACATCCGATTCGCCGTACCTACCGACTGGAAAGCCGGAATCAATCCCGACTGCGTGCGAGACGCTCCAGGTCTCGTTGTCGTTGCCATCCCAAGCGGCGGTTCTTGCGACCCACCAGCGCCACACCCCGAATCCATTGTCACCATCACCCCCGCCACCGGCCACCCCGCTGGTGGTACCCCAGTCACGGTCGGAACGCTCACAGCAACCCTGATCCAGTGTGACGCGGCCAACTGCACGCCCACCTACCGATTCGACAGCGGATACGACCTCACCGTCGCCGGGCCCGACGCGACCAAGGTCCTGGCGACGTTCACCGACTCCGGGGCGCGACGCATCCTGCAAACCGGACCGACCGCCGACACATCGACGTGGCGGACCGTGACCTACAACGGCATCGCATTCAAGGTACCTGCCTCGTGGCGCGACCTCGTTCCGGACCCCACCACACTTGACCCCGGCGAATGCGGTCCCCGCGTCTTTCCAGTTCCCGTGCTCGCAATCGGCGAGCGCTACCCCCAACTCGTCACGGTGCAATCGTGCCCCCTGATCGAGACAGATCTCCGTCCCGGTGACGGTGTCTGGGCCCGACCAGTGTCCGACAAAGCAGACAACTTCCACAACGTGATCAACGGCAACGTCGACGGCCTCAAGATCGCCGTCGTGAGCACCACTGCCAGCGCGGGCCGCGTCCTGGAAGGCGCACCCCTCGACCTGATCATCAACGGCTCGAGCGGGAAGACCTGGATCACCCTCGGTGCCGGTACAGACCCCTCAGTGGCCCGCGGTGTCCTCCACTCCATCCACGCAGTCTGAATCGACACTTGGCCGATGCCCGTGCGCAGCTCCAGCCGGACATGAGAGCTCTCCAGGAACAGTCCGACCTGCCACCCCGAGCTGCTGTTCGGCTCGTCCTCGACAAGATGTACGTGAGCGGTCAGTGTTGCGCGTGGCAGGGTCGTTGGCCGGCTGCCGGGTGGAGAGGGCGACGATGAGGGCAACGGTTCTTGGAGCGTTCGTATGTGCGATTGTTGCAACCGGGTGTGGCGCACAGTCCCGCCCACAGTCGACTGATCCGCTCGACACGACCACCGTCGTCGACGAGCCGTCCACGACCGTTGCGGTCGTGACTCCGGCGTCGACCACCGTCACGGCAGACGTTTCGACTTGTTCGTGGTCAGCGGCGATCGACTCGGTCGACGGCGCGATGGGCCATGTGGCCGTCTACATAGCGTTGACGAACACCAGCACTGTTACCTGCGACCGACCCGAGATCGTCGCCGCCAGCGCCGTCGATCAACACGGCGCCGTCCACACTGGGACCGACGCCGGCGAGCAAATGCATCGGTCCAGCGATCGCGTTGCTTCAGGCGATCGCCTGTTGTCGGCAATCAACAGCACGGATTCGTTCTCCTGCGGCGAGGAGCCTCTCGAATCGACATCGGTCGACATCGAGTTGTCCGACGGCCATTCGGTGAGCGCCGCGACGACCATCGACCTGGCGTGCGGGTTCTCGTTCAGCCAACTGGGACAGACACCTCTCGAAGCTGCGGTGTCGACCGGTGGAATGTGTCACTGGTACGCGAGCGTCGTCAACCACGACGGTGGCGGCGGTCGGGAGGCGATCGTCATCGGGTTCACCAACACCGGCGTTGAGACCTGCGACCTACCCAAAGTCACGTCGGTGACCGGCCACACCAGCGACGGAACGACCGTCGAGGCCAAACCTGGTGGGATCGAATCGTTCGCTGCCAAGCCAGCGTCCCCTCAGGTGGTGCCGTCGGACCGCGTCGAACTGCCGCTCACGATCGCATCAGACACATTGTGTGAGCCCACCCCACCGGCCCGCACCGTCGACTCGGTCACCGTCACCTTCGTCGACGGCGCCACCACAATCGTTGACCTCGACGGGTCGATCACGACGGGCTGCATGTTCACATTCGGCGAGGTCGGCTCCTGGGACTGAACCATCCCATAAGCACGCGACCTATCTGCCGTTCGGAGTGGTGGACATGAGGAGCCTCATCGGGCACTACGCGCTCACGGGTTGTGGACGTGCTTTGCCGACGCGGCAAGCATGTCGGGATGTCGTCGGCCTACCCGTCATCGGAAGAGGCGGCACTCGCTGAGTGGGCGATGTACCCGACTGTCGAGGTGTTCGTCGTTGAGATCATCTACGAAGACGATGATCACGCGGTCGTGGTCACTGACACGACACCATCGCATCCGATGTGGAATCGGATCGTTCGGGAGGCATCGGGCTGGGTCTACATGGGCGACCACAACTGAGAGCCGGCCAACGCTCCGATCCAAACGCACTGGACGCCGTGGTCGTAACAGGTCAACCTGAAGCTGTGGGCGGGCACTTGCTGAAGACCAAAACGCGGGTGCGCCGCCGGGACTGGATCATGATCGGTGGGCTCGTCACGCTGGCCCTGGCGATGTCGGGCATTCTGATCGCCAGCCCGAGAGACGAGGCGGACACCTTCGCGGTTCACTTCCGAAACGACCTGGGTGAACCGGTCGTCCTGGAACTCTGCAGAAGTAACCACAGCGAGAAGTGCGAAACCCCTACTACAAGGACAAGATCGATGTCGGGGAGACCGCAGGAGAGAACATATCGACGAACATCCGGACCGAATGGGCTGTCGTCACCAAGGATGGTCAACTGGTGAAGTGCGTCAATCTCAATTGGCGCCACTATCCGGGACATTCAATGGAGATTCGCCTGTCCTGGACCCCCGCGTGGACCAACCCTTGCCCCGACGCAACGGAGTCGGCCACCGAACACCACTGACCGCTCCGAGCTGCCGTTCGGCACGTTGATGTTCGGGGAACGTGATGCGACGATGGACGTGGACGGCGCTGTCCTTCGGGAGGTTCGGATGGTCGGGCGGCGAACTCTTGAGATTGCATCACTCGTCTGGGCCGCCTTGGGCTTTGCCGTTGGACTCACGGCCTTTTCGTCGGTGAACCCCGATGCTCGTTGGTTGTTTGCCGGAGCGTGCTTGCTCGGTCCGCTCGCCGCGACTGCAGCCGCTTTCGCGCTACGAATGAGCCAAGACCGGTGGGCGGGTGTGCTGTTGATGGTTTCGGTGGTCACCCCGACCGTCTTTGCGTGGCCGTTGAATATCCCCGCATTGGTTGTCGGGCTCGGACTCGTGGCAGCCCCTACTGGCGTTGTCCGACGGGCATGATCGGTCATGGCTCGCACCGCCGAGATCCGGCGGTCAGTAGCGAAGAACTGCCGATATTCGCCGCCCGCTCGATATCGGGCGTGGCATTCGGCAAGCTGCTTGTTGTGCGCCAGCGCCCGTTCGCCACAGCCGGTCTGGCGGCGACATTGGTCATGTGTGCGTGCTCGTCAGGCCAGGGTTCGAGTTCGGCTGACGAAGCGCGCAGGTCGGCATCGCCGGTGAACTCTTCCGTAGTCCAGCCGTGTGAATCGGTGCCGATGGAACAGCTCCGAGTCAGGGGCGTGACGTACTGGAGGACCTTTTCCGACCGGCTGCCCACGCCCGATGATCTCGGCGAGGTCGTTGGAACGATCACATCGGGACTGCCCCACGAAGCCGTGACATGCGGAAGGTTCACGCTGGTTGATGGGCAAGGCACTCCTCGCAACGGGACCGTCGTCTACGCCATCAAAGGGATCGAGGTAGTTCAGGCCGTAGCGACCTT